>CAYTGX010000036.1:0-44873 GCA_964437385.1 uncultured Spirochaetaceae bacterium | reverse complement strand
CATGATGATGTTGACGCCCTGGGAGATGAAGTCGCGGATGATGTTGGCCTGCTCGGTGGCGTCACCGTTCGTGACATTGTTCACGAGCTTGAAGTCCTTGATCTTGCCCGCGCTCTTGTACTCGTTGCCGACCGAGTTCAGGGCATCGATCATGATGTTTCGCCAGGACGTACCCGACGAGCCCGAGGAGATGCCGACAACCGGCAGCTTGGGCGCCGCGCTCAGGCTGATGCTGAATGCCACCAGCAGGATCGAGGCGATGCAGATAAGCTTGAAAAGTCTGCTCTTCATACAGATTCCTCCTTGGAGTTTTGATGCCTGCGGACTTTTTCTATTTCGCCACGAAAAGAAACTGCCATCCCACCCCCTTTCCATGAGAAGACTTTCTGCGGGTTTTCCTGCGAGGTCCTCCCGCAGGAAATCCCCCAGAGAAACCCCTTTTACAGCGAGATGCCTGTCGGGAGATTCGCCACGATCTCCGCGTTCGCATTACATTGCACGTCCTTATCCAGGGTGAGTGCCACATTCGCCCCGTCCGTGACCGCGCCGCGCAGGTTGCGGACTTTCTTCGCGTCTCCGATCTTTGTCACCAGGAGACCCGCCGCCTTGCAGCTCTGGTACAGGCGGTCATCCGCCACGACGTTGGCCAGCACGACGTGATCAACTTTGAGCGTCGAGCGTTCGAACTTCCCGTTCACCAGCACCACTTCTCCGTCCTTTCTGATCTCCAGGACGGTCGAGTCGTTGATGTAGGTCACGGGGTGGGCAAATGTCCTGCTCGTCAGCGCTTCCCCCTGGCCGCCCTTGAAGCGCTTTATCATCACGTCCCTGTGGCAGGGCTCCACCCAGGCTCCGAACTCCCTGTGCTCCGTCACGAGGTAGATCTTTTTTCCTTCCGTGCCGAGCTTCTCGGCGGCGTCCACCGCGCCATAGTGGTCTCCCCAGATCAGCACGGTGTCACCGACCTCAGCGGGCGCAGCCTTGCCGCCCCTGGGCCAGAACTCACAGTTCTTGTTCTTGCAGCGCAGGACGTCTTCGAATGTGACAACGCAGGGGGAGTCAATGCCCTTGATGTCGGGATGCGCCACCGTGCCGCCATGCGCAACCAGAACGACATCGAACTTCGAAAGGTCTTCCGGCTTCGGCACGCTCTCATATTTCACCTCGACGCCCAGCTTGGCCACCTGCTGGCGGACCCAGTCGGCGTACCAGCGCATCTTGTTCTTGCCGAAGACATTGCAGCAATTGAGAATAGCCCCTCCGAGCTCGTTTGTCTTTTCGAAGATCGTGGCCTTGTGGCCGCGCAGAGCGGCGATCCTCGCCGCCTCCAGGCCCGCGGGCCCGCCGCCCACGATCGCCACGGTGACCTTCCGGTCAGCAGGTCCGAAGTTGATGAAGCGCTCGTCACCGATGGCAGGATTGATGGCGCAGCGCATGTGACGCTTGATCATCAGGGATTCCTGCCAGCAGCCGACCAGGCAGGAGATGCATTTGCGGATCTCTTCTTTCTTGCCGGCCTTTGCCTTGTTGGCCCAATAGGGGTCGGCGATCATCTGCCGGGAGAAGCCGACCATGTCGGCCTTGCCCTCCGCCAGCAGCCGCTCGCAATAGTCCGGGTCCCGCAGCGAGTGGCTGGTGATCACCGGGATCTTCACGTTCTTCTTGATCTCCTCCGCGGTGTAGGTGTTCCAGCCCTGGGTGTAGTACATCGGGTCCATGACAGGGCCGGGGACCTCGAATATGCCCGCGCTGATGTCCAGGTAGGCCACGCCGTGCTCTTCCAGGAGCTTCGCCACCCTGACGCTTTCTTCGAGCGTGCGGCCGCCCTCGATATACTCTTCCCCCGAGTACCGTACGCCGATGGGGTAGTCCCTGCCGCATTTGTACTGGATGGCGTGCACGATCTCCAGGAGGAAGCGCATGCGCGCGTTGAAGCTGCCGCCGAACCGGTCGTTCCTCTTGTTCACGTAGGCGCTCATGAACTGCGCGATGAGATAGCCGTGCGCCCCGTGCAGCTCCACCGAGTCGAACCCGGCCTGCTGGAGCCGCCAGGCGGCCTCGGCGAACTTGTCGATGAGGTCGTAGATCTCCACGCCGGTCATATCCCGCACGGACTTGCCCTTGGCCTCCGCGTTGGCGTAGACCACCTCGTGCCCGGCTGAGGCCGGTATGTCCGCCACCATGTCCGTAGCGGAGATCAGGTCCACGCGCGGCCAGGCGGCCTGGCGCCCGGGGTGCTGGACCTGCACGGCGCACTTGGCCCCGTGCCGGTGCATGGCTTCCGCCATCTCGGCCAGTCCCGGAATCAGGGGATCCTCGTCCACGGCGAGGCAGGTCACCGTGGGACGGCCTGTCAGCCGGTCCGGTGTCGACGCGCCTGCAATGATGAAGCCGCATCCGCCCTTCGCGATCTCTTCGTGGTAGGTGATTACCCGCTGGTTCACCGAGCCGTCGGCGTTCGCCGAAGAGATGTCAGTGGGCACGTGGACGATCCGGTTCGGCACTTCGAAATTGCCAATACGGATTGGAGTGAACATTTTCGGATACCTGGCTTCGCTCATGTCTCTCTCCTTGTCTTTCCCGAGATATCTTCAGGCGCGGCTGCCAGCCGTGGCGGTGCCCGCGATCTGGCTCTTCAAACCCTCGATGAGATGGTGCGAATGGGTCATGAGAAGCTCCGCCACCCTCTCCGCGTCACCTTCCTCGATTGCGCCCAGCACGATCTCGTGCTCGCCGGTGAGCTGGTCAGGGTCGACGACTTTCAGGTGATCCATGATGAAGCGGGTGCGCACCTCGAAGGCAAGCGTGTCCCACAGGGTCAGAAGTATCGGGTTTCGGGAAGCTTCCACGATGGCCCGGTGAAAGCTCTGATTCCTGTCCTGGAACTTCACGAAATCGTGCCGTGCCAGGAATCCCCTCATCGGCTTCACGTATTCACGAAGCTGCGCCGTGCATTGCTCCAGCCGGGCGCCCGCCAGGCGCGCGGCAAGAGCTTCCAGCACGGCCTTGACCTGCAGGGCATCAACGGTTTCCGCCATGCTGACCTCGCGGACCCGCGCACCCTTGTGGACCACGTACTCCAGCACGCGCTTGGCCACGAGCTCCCGGATAGCCTCCCGAACCGGTATGGAGCTGACATTCAGCTCGTTGGCGATCCGTGCTTCCACGATCCGGTCACCGGGGGCCAGGTCACCGACGGCAATCATGCTGAGGACGTGGTTTCTCACCTGCTCACTGAGGGAGTACCGGCTGGCGGCCACAGGACGAGTTTTGCTCATAAAGGATTCCAATATCATATATCATATATGATATTTGTCAAGAAAAAACGCGGAGCCGGGCCTCGATACGCGGGTCAGGGAAGGAACTGCTTGACGAAGTTTCGACTCTGCGACAGGGCGGACGTGCGGCTGGCCAGGGAATCCTCGAATGCCCTGTCTTCCACCTCGATGCAGGCGGACCCATTGTAGCGAATGTCGGTGAGGGCAGAGAAGAACCTGCCCCAGTTCACGTCTCCCAGCCCCGGAAGCTTGGGCGCGTGGTACTCCAGGGGCGTGGCCAGTATTCCCACCTCTGCAAGACGATCGGGAAGGATCTTCGCGTCCTTGATATGCACGTGGAAGATCCGGTCCTTGAACTCATGGATCGGGCGGATATAGTCCATCTGCTGCCAGACCATGTGGGACGGATCGTAGTTCAGGCCGAAGCTCGCCGACGGGATGATCTGGAACATCCTTCTCCACACCGCGGGACTTATCGCCATGTTCTTGCCCCCGGGCCACTCGTCCCTGGAGAAGAGCATCGGGCAGTTCTCAATGCCGATCCGGATCCTCCGCTTTTCCGCGTGCGCCACGATGGGAGGCCAGATCTTCTCGAACAAGGCAAAGTTCTCCTCGAGGCTCTTGCGCTGGTCCCGGCCGATGAACGTGTTGGCCACGTCGAGGCCGAGCAGCGCCGCTGCGTCCAGGACCTTCAGGAAGTGGTCTCTGAATACGGGGGCCTGGGGGCTGTCCTCCAGCGGATTGGGATAGTACCCGAGCCCCGAGATGCCCACTTTCTTCTTTTCACAGTAGCTGCGGATCTCCGCCGCCTTCTTTGCGTCGAGGTTGGCCACGTCGATGTGCGTGACCCCCGCGTAGCGGCGCTCCGCCTTGCCCACTGGCCAGCAGAGCATTTCCACGCAGTCGAACCCCTGCGCCGCGGCGAGGTCTACCGTTTCCTCGAAGCTCAAATCCGCCACAACCGCGCTCACGAATCCCAGCTTGATCATCGTCATGCCTCCTTTACTTTGACCCAGACGCCGGCCTTGCTGCTTTCGAGAATGGCGTCGCACAGGAGCAGCTCGCGCAGGCCGTCTTTGAAAGTAGGGTATTGCGGCGCAGGATCCCTGCCCCCCGCGCGCACGGCCGCGATCACCTGCTTGAACATCTGCTTGGAGGTGTCGGGGAAACCCTCATTGTGCCCGCCGGGGAAGTTGATGAGCTCACGGGACTCGGGGTGCACCAGGGAGGGGTCTCGCAGGAGCAGCTCGTTCGGTCCGTCCCTTCTTCCGATCCACATCTGGCTGGGCAGTTCCGACTCCCAGGCGATCGACTTCTTCGATCCGTCGATTTCGAAGTAGACCCGGTTCTTTCTCCCCGCGGACACCTGGCTGACGGTGAGCACCCCGCGGGCCCCACCCGGGAATCGCAGCATGACCGTGGCGTAGTCCTCCGTGCTGATCGGCACCGCCGCGTAGTCCTCCGGTTTCAGCAGCTTGCCGGCGTAGGTTTCCACCGGTTTCAGCGGCTTTTTGCGGGTCTTGTGGAACGTGGCGAAATCTGCGTTGACCTCCGCGATGTGGCTGCCGGTGACGTGCTCGACGAGGTCCATCCAGTGGGACCCGATATCCGCGACGGCCCGGGATTTTCCGGACAGGGCAGGCTCCAGGCGCCAGTTGTAGTCCGTGTCGTAGAAAAGCCAATCCTGGAGGTAGGATCCCTGCACGGTGAAGATGTCGCCGATCTCCCCTTTGCCGATCATCGCGCGCGCATGGGCCATCAGGGGGTAGTACCTGATGTTGAAATGCACCGCGCACACCAGGCCTGACTTGTCCGCCAGGGCGACCAGCTCCCGGCCCTCGCCGGAGTCAGTGGCAAGCGGCTTCTCGCACACCACGTGCTTGCCCGCGGCAAGGGCATCTTTCGTCATCTGGTAGTGAAGGTGGTTTGGCGTGCAGATGTGGACGAGGTCGATCTCCTTTTCCTTCAGGAGATCCCGATAGTCCCCGAATGACTTCTCCACACCGAGCTCATCCGCCTTGGCCCGCGCGGCCTTCTCCCCTGCATCCGCAAGCGCTGCCACCTCGACACCCGGCAGACGGCGAAGTGCCTCGATGTGGGCAGGCCCGATGAAACCGGTGCCGATGACTCCGACTTTGACCTTCTTCATGCAGCCTCCTCGATGCGTCCCGGCGCCGCGGTATCCCTCGGATTCGTTCCTCTTCCAAAGATTTACAAGATGATATATTATATATAATCCCTGTCAAGGAGAAACGACATGGCACACGATCACGCGGGTTATGCGCCACCGAACGAAGCTCCGCAGCGTCCGATCCACCCCGTCCTGACCGGTCAGAAGGCCCTGGTGACCGGTGCGAGCAAAGGGCTCGGAGCGGGAATCGCCGTTTCACTGGCGCAGGCCGGCGCTGATGTCCTGCTGAACTACAGCAGTGACCGGGAGGGCGCCGAACACACCGCCGCCGAGGTCCGGGCCGCGGGCCGTACCGCATTGGTCGTCAAGGCGGACGTGTCCCGTGAGACTGAAGTCCTGGAAATGTTCCGCCGTATGACCGGCGAGCTCGGCCGTATCGACATCCTGATCAACAACGCGGGCTTCCAGCGCAACGCGCCCTTCGACCGGATGACTCTCCAGGAATGGCAGGCAGTGATCGACACGAACCTGACCGGGCAGTTTCTCTGCGCCCGGGAGGCGGTGCGCGCGTTCAAGCGCCAGGGGATCGATCCGTCGGTCTCCCGCGCCATGGGCAAGATCATCTGCATCAGCTCCGTGCACGACATGATCCCCTGGGCGGGCCACGTGAACTACGCGGCCGCGAAGGGCGGCGTCATGCTGCTGATGAAGAGCATCGCCCAGGAGCTCGCCCCGTTGAAGATCCGGGTGAACTCCCTCTCACCCGGCGCCATTCGCACGCCCATGAACGTGGAGAAGCTCACCACCCCCGCGGAGTACAAGCGGATCCTCCTCGACCACATCCCCAGCGGGCGCATCGGAGAGCCGGAAGACGTGGGCCGCGCAGCGGTATGGCTGGCCTCGGATGATTCGGACTACGTGCAGGGAACGACTCTCTACATCGATGGCGGGATGACCTTGTATCCTGAGTTCGCGTCGGGGGGGTAGCTCTCCCAGGGCACACCGATTCCGCGGTGAGGTTGTCACCGCCCCTGCCGCGCGCTACTATCCTCCCGCAGGATATCCCGTACATGAAGGTCAATCAGAACGATCTGCGCACGATCCGCATCCAGCCGGACTCCGGAATCCCTTTCCATGTCCCCTACAGGTTTTTCTGGAACGGGCAGGAGCGGCAGGCGGCGAGCATCGTGCTGACAACGAGCGCAAAGGGCGGCCGCGGCACAGGGGAAGGACATGGCCCCTGGGAAGTGCGCGCCTTCTTTCTGTTCGGGGAGATCAGGGACCGCATCACGTCGGATGCCGCCGGCATCAGCCTGCACCGTACGTGGTCGGTGAAAACCCCCGGCACCGGTCACCTCTCGATCGACGTGGAGTTCGACGCGCCTGCCGACACCAGGTCCCTTTTTCCCGGGGTTCACGCCCAGGAAGGACTTCCCGCAGTTCCTGTCTCTTTCCTTGGAGAAAAAACCGCCTACCCCGCGGCGCTCTTTCTTTCCATGGGAAGGAAGGCCGTGCTCCTCTTTTCCCGGGCGGCGGCCTGCGAGGGCTCGCCTTCAGGGATCGGGATCAGCACCACGGAGATCGAAGACGAGCCTTCCCGGCTGCGCGTGGAGGTTCGATTCCCGGGGCAGGAAGAACCTGCCAGCCGCACCGGCCCGGTTCCCTCCCATAAGGAGGAAGCTGCGGAGCGGCTCATAGAGTCCCCCGGAAGTCTCGACAGGAGCCATGAGCTGTTTCTTGCTTTTTCCGCCCGGGAGGACATCCACGTGAAGGGCGCGGAGGCCGTCTACAAACGGCTGATGCCCGCTCCACAGGCCCGCACCGAAGCAAGATCCGCGGACCCGGGCGTACTGGGCCAGTCCCTGCAGACGGCCCTTTCGACACATCTCTGCGAGGCGCCAGGCGTGGCGGGAATGCGGGAGGTTCCCGGCAGTCCATGGCTTTCAGCCGGGGCCGGGCTGGGGCTGGCAGTCGCGATGCGCAGGCTTTTCCCGCTGGATGCCCGTCTGCAGGAGCTGGCGCTGCGGCTCGCCGATTTCGCCTTGAAAGGACAGATTCCGTCAGGCCTCTTCTATGAAAGCTGCAACCTGGAGACAGGGCGATGGAGCGGCGTGCGCGGCCACGCAAGTCAGACTCTTCTCTCAGTGGGCCAGTCATCGCGTATTGCCGAGCTCCTCTTTCTTCTTGCGGAGGACTTGGCGCAGGATGGTCTGCCTCACGAGAAGTACTTCCTTGCGGGCCTCAGGTTCGTCGAGTTTTTCCTGGACGAGAAGGCGAGGCTCAGCATGCCGGGAAGCCTCCACGTTCCGGGTGAGCGGACTCCTGTCTCCGGACCTGCTCAGGGCCTGGGCGGGCTCGAGCTGTTCTTCCCGATGGCCCGGCTGTTTCGGAAGACGGGCAAGGACAGGTACAGGAAGGCCCTCGCCCTCCTGGTGAAACGATTTTCCGAGGCGCCCTGGGACGCGTTTCATCCCCCCGGCTCGCGGGATGGAAGGGGCCCGGACGCAGCCGGTGCCCTGCTCGTGACGAGGTTGTTCGTGGAGATGCGGGAGCTGGGATACAAGCCTGCCGAGCTTCCGGTCACCGGGACTGCCGCCGCGCGCGCCCGCGCGGCGGAAAGCGTGCGTCTTTTTTCCTCGATTCTTCTTCCGTGGATACGCGTTCACCCGCACGCAGGGGAGGAGCTGCCTGAAGCCGGCTGCAGCGGCTGCCTGGTGGACTCCTTTACGCGGCAGAGAATCATATTCGCCGGCAATGAGAGCGCGCTCCTGCTGTTGAAACTCGGGGCGTTGACGACAGATTCCAGTCTGAAATCCTTTCTGAAAGGTTGTGCGCGCCTGTGCCTCGAGGGGGCGAGAATGGCCCCTCTCGGGACTGCCTGGTTCCAGCACACCAGGTGGGACCTCGAAGGCAAGCCGGATGCCTCCCCGGGAAAACTTGGTCCGGTCGACTCGAGGCGTCTTTCGAGTGAGATCCTTGCAGGCCTGGGGGTGGCGTCCGAGTTCCCCCGGGCCTAGCGCGCACCGCCCGAAGGGCGGTACCCACGTGCGGGCCCGACTGTCTTTTGCTTGCCATCGCCCTACACGCCCCTAGGAAACCCTCTCTCGACGGCGCGGGGCGCGCCGCATATGATGGGGATGCACAGGAGGTGCCGCATGGAGCCCAGGATAGAAATCATCTCAGCAGAACCCTCGTGGGTGATCGAGAACGATTCAGTACGAATTGCGCTGACACTGAAGGGCGGCCACATGGCCCCTGTCACTTTTTTCCGCAAGGGCGGCTCTCCCGTTCAGCCTTACTACGTGAGCCCGTGGCAGGGAGAAGGAAAGACGGTGCAGCCCCCTGTGCTCGGGCCCCTTCGCGGAGATTTCTTCTGCATGCCGTTCGGAGGGGACAGCGCCCTGAAGGGCGTGGCGCATACAACTCACGGCGAGCCGGCAACAGGGACCTGGCGCGCGGGCAGCCTCCAGCAGTCCGATGCCCTGACCCGGCTCACCCTCACAATGGATACATCGATTCTCAAGGGACGGATTACCAAGACCATCAGCCTGGTCCCCGGCCAGAACGTGGTCTACATCCGCCACCTGCTGGAGGGATACGACGTGCGCACGTCACTGGGGCACCACGCCACGCTCGCCGGCGGCGATACGCCGGATGCCCTGCTCCTCTCCACCAGCCCCGTGCAGTTCGGACGGGTGAGCCCCCGGCCGCCTGGTACTTTTGTGAGCGACGGCGAGTACAGCGCTCTTTTTGCCGGGGCGGAGTTTCGCAGTCTCGACAAGGTCCCTACTGTCTGGAAGGAGATGCCGTTCGACTCGTGCGCCTCGTTCCCGCGGCGCCGGGGCTTCTGTGACCTTGTCCAGGTGTACAACAAGCAGACACGCGGCCCCGCGTGGGTCGCGGCGGTCAATCCTGCTGAGGGGTGGCTGTGGTTCACGTTGAAGGATCCGGCGGTCCAGCCGTCGACACTTTTCTGGATGGAGAACCATGGACGTCACTCCGAACCCTGGAAAGGCCGCAACTGCGCCCTGGGACTCGAGGACGTGTGCGGCTATTTTGCCATGGGGCTGGCTGCGTCCGTCAGGAAGAACGACCTCAACGAGAAGGGGATCCCGACGGCGCGCAAGCTGTCCCCCGCCCGGCCCACTGCGGTCAACTATATCCAGGGAATGACGCGCATACCGAAGGGTTTCGGTCACGCGCGGTCCGCGCGGTTCCAGGAGGGATCGGTGACATTCGTGGGGGAGTCAGGGAAGACGGCTGCCGCCGCCGTGGATCACGGCTTTCTCTTTTCGGGGGTAGTCGGGGGCTAAGGAGCGTGTAGGGCGACGGCAAGCAAAAGACAGCCGGACCCGCACGTGGATACCGCCTTTCGGGCGGTGCGGGCTAGGTAAGCTTCCGCGCGATCGGTATGCGGCGGCCGGTGCCGAACGCTTTCGGTGACACCTTGAGCACCGGCGGCGCCTGCCGCCTCTTGTACTCGGCCTTCTCCACCATCCCGATCACGGAACGCACCAGGGCGGGATCGAATCCGCAGGAGGCAATATCCGCGGCGGACTTGTTCTGCACAAGAAACTGCTCCAGAATCGCGTCGAGGGTCTCGTAAGGCGGGAGCGAATCCTGGTCTTTCTGGCCGGGCCGCAGCTCGGCCGAGGGTGCCTTGTCGATGATCGAGTCGGGGATGAGGTGTTCCCGCGCATTGATTGCCCTGGCAAGACCGTACACCTCGACTTTCAGCAGATCCCCGATCACTGCCAGACCGCCGCTCATGTCCCCGTACAGTGTGCAGTAGCCCGTGGCAAGCTCCGACTTGTTGCCCGTGGTAAGAAGAAGAGAGTTGAGCTTGTTGGAGAACGCCATGAGGAGGGTACCGCGTATCCGGGCCTGGACGTTCTCCTCGGTGATATCGGGCTTCTTCCCCTCGAAGACCGGCTCCAGAGTGCGGAGGAACGAGCCGAATATGTCCTCTATGGACATCAGCCTGAGGGTGAGGCCAAGATTGGCGGCCAGCGTCCGCGCGTCCTCCACGCTGCCTGTCGAGGAGTAGCGTGATGGCAGGCCGAAGACATCCACCCGCTCCGCCCCAAGCGCCTTCACGGCCAGCACGGCCACCAGCGCGGAATCTATCCCCCCTGAGAGACCGAGGTGCACGCGGGTGAATCCGCACTTGCGCACGTAGTCCCTTATGCCCAGGACGAGCGCTCCTTCGATCTGCGCGTACCGGTCCTGGGGGAGCGGCACTTCGGGGCCTGCCGTATCAGTGTCCACAACGGCAAGCTCTTCCTCGAATGCCTTGCCCATGAACACGAGCGTTCCGTCCTTCGACGTCACCATGGACTGACCGTCGAAGATGATGTTGTCGTTGGCACCGACCGTGTTGACGTAGACCACGGGCACCCCGGACGTCTTGCCGATGCGCGACAGGAGATCCAGCCGGATCCGGGGCTTGCCGGCGTGAAAGGGAGAGGCGGATGGTGAAAGGATGAGGGTCGCCCCGGCGTCCAGGAGCTCCGTCACCGGATCCACCGGGTACCGCAGCCCGGGCGCGGTCTCGCCTTCCCACCATATGTCTTCGCAGATGGCGATGCCCAGGTTCTCTCCCTGGAAGGCCACGATGGAGCGTGCAGCGGCTGGCTCGAACCAGCGCGCCTCGTCGAACACGTCATAGGTGGGAAGGAGTGTCTTTGCCTGTGTGTGAATGATCCTGCCGTCCACCAGGAGTGAGACGGCATTGACCAGCGCCTTGCCGGGCCGGCCCCTGTTCCTGTCCACGTACCCCACGACAATGCCGATCCCCTTCGGCGCGGCGCTCTGCAGCTGGCGGACCGCCTTCAGGTTCTCCTCCACGAACAGCTCGTACTCCAGGAGGTCCATGGGCGGGTAGCCGCAGAGGCACAGCTCGGGAAACACGACGAGGCTGCATCCGGCCTCCTTTGCTCTTCCCGCAAAGGAGAGCACTTTCTCGCAGTTGCCCTTGAAATCCCCGATCAACGGGTTGATCTGCCCGCAAGCGATCCTCATGCGCGCGGCTCCTTCTGCCCTGAATCTACCAGCGAACAGCCGCGGAGGGCAATGCAAGGCGGGCGGAAAATGCCACCGAATACGGTGGCCGGGGCGGAAAATGCCACCGAATACGGTGGCCGGGGCGGAAAATGCCACCGAATACGGTGGCCGGGGAAAACAACTCGCACGGCAGCGCCCGGCCGCAGTACCTGCATGGCTCGATTCGCGCATTGACCGCGCAGTGCAGTCACGATAGGATGATTGGAATGCCAAGAACGGTGCTCGTCACGGAAGGGGATTCCCAGCTTGGAGCGGCGCTGACGCGCCTTCTGTCCGCGCGCGGCCTGTCTGTCGTGAAGATAGTGTCGGCGCTGTCTCCACAGACAGGGGCGGCAGCTGCGGCGGCGGAGAGCGGCGCAGGTCGTGCCCCCGCGGACAGGTCGCCGTCCACTGTCCCCTGGAACCGAAGGTCCCCCTTGTCCGCCCGCACAGTGCTTCTCAACGTTGTGAACATGTTCGATGCCGTGGACGAGGTCCTGATTCTCGAGCCTCCCTGCGGCACGCATCCCACGCTTCACGACATGTCGAGCGTGGAAATAGAGAGAGCATTCGATGATGCCAAGGGACCGGTTTTTCTGGCCCGGGAAGCGCTTGCGCATTTCCTCGGGCGGCACACCGGCGTGCTGTGCATGGTGAGCATGGGCGCCAGCTCATCCCCCCTGGAGAACGGCATGCGCGAATGCTTCCGCGGTCTTTCCTCCTCCCTGCTCACGGCCAACGCAGACCCCGGAATCGTGATCAATGGATTTCAGTCCGGTGGCGCACAGCCGGAGGAGTACGCCGCTTTCATCGACAAGATGCTGGAAGAAAAGGCGCGAAAGATAACGGGACGCTGGTTCACGTGCCCGTCCAGGTCTGGATTCCTTCAGGGAATGAAGTCTAAAAAAGCATAGATTCCATGAATCGTGTCTGAAACTCGGGTCTTGCTCCCAGCTCGATAAACTTCGCCTGTAGCGCCGCGCGCTCCGCCATGTCCCGTGCCTCCCGCGAGAGAAGGGCCATCACAGCGCCCCGCAGGGCGGCATTCCCGACTACCTCGACTTTGCCGGGGTCCATTTCGGGTATCAAGCCGATGCGCATTGCCGCGCGCGGGTCCAGCCCGGAGCCGAAGTTCCCCGCCAGGCGAAGCGCATCAAGGGACCCGATGGCCACTCCCGTCACATCCAGGAGCGTCTCTATTCCCGTGCGCACAGCTCCCTTTGCGAGCTGCATCGTGCGGATATCGCCCTGGGAGATATACACGGATCGATCGTCGGACAGCGCAAAGGCGAGCTCGTTTCCCGGTGAAAACACCCGGCCGCGAAGCCTCTGATCATCGATCTCTTTCCCTGCAAGAAGCCTGCCCGTCGAATCGACGACCCCGCGCTCCAGGAGCCGGGCAATGCCCGAGACCAGCCCCGTGCCGCAAATTCCCCGGGGCGCCCCTGCGCCGATCACCTGGACCGTGAGGCTTCCGTCCGCGGCGATCAGCACGTCGTGAATGGCCCCCTCCAGGGCACGCATTCCGCAGGAGATCTGCGCCCCTTCAAACGCGGGCCCCGCGGCAGTGGAGGTGGTGATGAGCTCCCCTCCGCGGGCGAGCACCATCTCGCCGTTGGTGCCTATGTCGATGGAAAGCGTGGTCGTGTCCTCGCGCCCCAGGCCGAGGGCGATGATCATGCCGATCGTGTCCGCGCCGACATAGGCGGAGACGAGCGGGAGGGTTTCCACGAAACCATGCTCCTGGAATGTCCAGTCGAAATCCCTCGGCATGCCGCGCAGTGACCGGCAGGTCACGGGCGCGTACGGAACGCGGGTGAGCTGGTACGGGTCGATCCCGTTCAGGATATGGATCATGATGGGGTTTCCCACGACCATGGTTCTCAGGACCTCATCCGGAAGGACCCCGGTCTGCGAAAGGATTTCCCTGGCGCCTTCTTCGATGGTATGCAGCGCGGCCTGGCGCACCGGCCAGGGGTCATCGTGAAAGCTCATGGCGCGTGAGATCACATCCGCGCCGAATGCCACCTGGCTGTTGAGAAGGGTTTTCCGGGCCAGCAGCTCGCCGGTTTCCAGGTCCACAAGGGCGATGTCCACCGTGGTCGTGCCAAGGTCGATGCCGAAACCGCAGCTTCGTCGACCCGGGCCGGAGGTGAGCCAGAGAAACTCCTGCCCCTCGCAAAGCGTCTCGATCGTCCAGTCGGTCTTTCGCAGAGCCTGGGGGAGCTTGTCCAGGGATGCGGTGTCGGGGAGCTGCGCGGTGATGCCCTGTTCCTTCAGCCCTGCCGCGAGTCTTTCCCAGTCCGCGCGCTGGTCATCCAGGGACGGCTCCGCAAGGCGCACCTTCACCCTGCGCAGCGCGGAGGCGCCCCCGATTGCGGCCCGGATATCGGCGTCTCCCCATTCATGCCCGGCGGCATATCGGAGGAGCCGCTCCTGCGGGACAGTCACGGTGCAATCTGCGAACAGGGCGAGCTGGCAGGCAAGACGAATCCCGTCCGCGGTTTCGCTTTCCTTCAGGGCCCCCTTGCCCGATGCAGGGCGAGGATCTACCGTGACCCGGCATTTTCGACAACTGCCCTTTCCTCCGCAGGGGTAGTCGAGCAGGATCCCTTCCCTTGTCAGAATGTCGCGAAGAATCGATCCCTTTGCTGCGACAAAGGACTTCCCCATTGGTTCGATATGCACGGTGGGCATCGCACGGATACTAATGGTTTGCCGGGGTGCGGACAAGCCGGTCACGAATGCCACCGCCTGCTTGACGCTGTCCGCCGCAGACTCTAACGTGGCCGCATGACTTCGCGAAGCGCTCGTGTGCAGTGCGGTGCGGCTGTTCTCATGGCCGTCCTTTGCATGTCCTGTTCAATGAAGCAGACCATCGTGATCAAGTCCGACGGTTCGGGCACCCTGGCCATGCACGTGGAGGTAGCCCGGCTCCTGCATGACTACGTAGCCCGGCTCTCCGAAGTTTCGGACAAGCCGGCCCTGGGGCCCGGCGGGGCATTCTTCGATGCGGAGTCCATGAGGAAGGATTTCGAATCCCGGCCGGGAATCACCGTGACAAGGGCGGTCACCCCATCCAACGACTCGATGGACCTCGAGCTCACGTTCAATTCGATCCAGAATCTCTTCGCACAGGACGAGTCTTTGAAGAACACTGCAGCCTTTGCGTACAGCGAATCGGACGGAAAGAAGACCATCCGCCTGCACCTTGACCGGAGCAATTATCCCCAGCTTGCGCGCACGTTCCCCCTGCTCGCAAGCCCCGCGTTCGCCGCGTTCGGACCCCAGGCGAACGATACGACCACCGACGACGAGTATATGGAAATGGTCCGCTTTTCCATCGGGGATGATGCGCCGCCGCTGTTGAAAAAATCATATATCACGCTGACGCTGGAGCCGGAAGGTCAGATCCTGTCCCAGTCCGGCGGGGAAATCACCGGTGATGCCGTCGTATTTCGCATCCCCCTGTTGAGGCTCCTTGTTCTGGACAAGCCCCTCGACTATTCAGTGACGTTCAACTAGGGGCATGCCGGGTCTCAGGTCTTGATGAAAGCAAGCAACTCTTCGTTGATCCGGTCCTTGAGCGTCGTGCACATGCCGTGCGGCGCGCCCTCGATCACCTTGAGCGTCGCCTTCCTGATGATCTTCGAAGAAAGAAGAGCCGAATCCCCGATCGGGACGATCTGGTCGTCGTCACCATGGAGGATCAATGTCGGCATATCGAACTTTTTGAGATCCTCGGTGAAATCCGTCTCGGAAAACGCCTTGATGCAGAAATAAGAGGCGGGGAAGCCGGCCGTCATCCCCTGGAGCCAGAATGACTCGCGGATGCCTTCCGAGATTTTCGCACCAGGCCTGTTATAGCCGTAGAATGCCAAAGTGAGATCCTTGAAGAAACCCGAGCGGTCAGAAAGGACGCCGGCGCGGATTCGGTCGAACACTTCGATCGGCAAGCCGCCGGGATTGGCGGGCGTCTTCACCATCAAGGGTGTGACGGAGCCGATCAGCACGGCTTTGGCGACCCGTTTTGCGCCGTGCCGCCTTATGTAGCGGGCTACTTCGCCCCCTCCCGTGGAGTGGCCGACATGGACCGCGCTGCTCAGGCCGAGAGTGTCCACCATCGCGGCGAGATCGTCGGCATAGGTGTCCATGTCGTTGCCGGTCCAGGATTGACCTGATCTCCCGTGGCCCCGGCGATCATGGGCGATGCAGCGGTATCCGCGGGAAGCCAGAAAAAACATCTGGTCTTCAAAGGCATCCGCGGAGAGCGGCCAGCCATGGCTGAAGACGACCGGCTGTCCGCTGCCCCAGTCCTTGTAGTAGATCTGCGTACCGTCCTTCGTGGTAAACGTGCTCATGTATTGCCTCCTGGGGTCCAGCCTGTTTCAGGGTTCTGACTATCCCACCTGGGTGCTGAGAAACACTCCGATGGTCATTTGCCGTACCTGGTCCTGCAGCGCCTCGATCTTGTCGATGTGCCGGTCCTCGTCCTGGAGTATTTCCTCCAGCAGTTCCCGCGTGGCAAAATCCGCCGCCTCTCCCGCGACAACGATTGCCGCGTTGTATCCCTTGATTGCGCGTTCCTCGGCTTCATGATCGTTTGCAAGCTGCACAGGCACTTCAGCGCCGATGTGCATGGCCAACAGGTTTGAAACCACCGGCGTAGCTTCCAGGAACAGGACCCTCCCGATGAGCTTCTCCGCATGCTTCATCTCATCAATGGCCCGCTTCTGGAAGTCGTCATGCAGCTTGTTGTAGCCCCAATTCTCGCACATGCCTGAGTGCACCATGTACTGGCTGATTGCGGTCAGCTCGTCGGCCAGGAGGGCATTCAGCGTCTGGATGAGTTTGGCATTTCCCTTCATGTGTTTCTCCTTTTCGGATGAGGCAATCTTTCTATCTGCCCGGCCCCTGCCCGAGGCCGTTCACGCTACGCGGTTCCCCCCTGCGTGACGAACAGGGACGGCGTTGGCATGGACAGAGTGCGGAGCGTAAGCCCTGCTGAATGAATGGAACAGAGCACGGCGAACCTGCAGTGGGGATGATCGATGCAGCAAAGAATCTGGGTCTTCATGACGCGCGCCAGGTGCGCCCGCAGATTTCTTCGGGCAGCCGGGCCAAAGGTCTGCGGATCGGACCAATCAGCCGATGGCGGGGCTTCGGAACTGAGAAGGAAGCAATCCTCTGGCTTGAAGACCCAGTGCCGCTTTGTCAATGGGTTGCGTGGATGTTGATCCATAAACAAGAATAGACGGGCAGTGCAAAGCACTTCTGTGCGCTGGCGCACACAGCGGCAAGGCGCGCATGACACGCGGCGGATGTGCGGCGGACACTCGCGTTCGCGAGCGAGTCCACCGCACACTGGCACCGTCCCTGATGATCTTACTTCTTCACTTTTCTCGCATCGATATCGTCCGGGTACATCAAGGCGTCATGACCGCGCTCTCCGGTGCGGATCCGGACGACGTCCTCTACAGGGTAGATGAAAATGATGCCGTCGCCCTCTTTGCCGGTCCGCGCAGATTTGACAATCGCCTCGATCGTTTTCTCCACATTGTGCTCGCTCAGGACGATGTTGACCTGGATCTTCGGCAGCAGGTCCATCTTGGAGCTGGCGACCCGCCACGACTGGTCGACCCCTCCCTGCCTGCCGTGACCTCGGATGTCGAAAATGTTCATGCCCACGATGCCGATTGCGCGAAGGCTGTCTTTCACAGCCTGCAGCGCATCCTCCCGAATGATCGCCCTTATTTCTTTCGTCATTGACTGTCTCCTTTCTCTCGAACTCTGGCAGTCGAACCCAAAAAGAGCGGCGCCCGCGAGAGAAAGGCTCCCGCGAGCGCCTCGGCCGAACGTCTATCGGATAGCGGAAACCCCCCTTTCCGCGGTTCTCACCCGAACGGCATCATCAAGGGGATGGATGAATATCTTTCCGTCCCCGATTTGACCGGTGAAGGCCGCCTTCTGGATGGCCGACACGATGTCATTCACCTCGGCGTCTTCTACGACCAGCTCGATACGCGCTTTCGTGATGAAATCCACCCTGTATGTCTTTCCGCGCACCTGCTGCTCGATTCCCTTTGTCTTTCCGTGGCCTTCGATCTCCGAGACCATCATGCCCGGATGGCCCACGAGCTCCAGCGCGGCATACACCTCGTTCACCTTTGTGGGTCGAACAATCGCTTCTATCCTTTTCATACTGCCAATACTCCCTTCTCTCCTGTGCGGATCCTCATCGCGTCCGATGCATTCATGACGAAGATCTTTCCGTCTCCCACCTTCCCTGTGAACAACGCTTCCCGCATGACTTCCATCACTTTGGGTACGTCCCAGTCATTGACCACGAGATCCACGCGGACCTTCGGGATAAGGGTGATCTTGTCGCTGGTGAATTGCAGGTCCGGGTCGCCTCCGTTACCGTCTCCTGGCGCTTTGCCCTGCTGCCGGCCGAATCCCTTGATCTTCGTCACCGTCATACCCAGGATCAGTTCCTCGTCCTTGAGCACCTGCATAAGGACGCTCAGTGACTCGGGCCGTATCATGGCGGAGATCATCTTCATGCTGTAGGACTTTCTCATGCTCGTGACACCGACATATGCAATCGAAACAATCAGCCAGCCGCCGGCAATGACGAACATGATGTATGCCTCGTTCTTGGAGTCGGCGTTCCCGATGACATACAGGTAGACGATTGCAATCAGCATGACGAGGTTGGCCAGGACCCCAAGGGCGGGGACGACGTCGTGCAGAAGGACATTATGGTCGGCTCTCTTCCTGTAGGCCACGATCGTCCACGTGCAAGTCAGCCCATAGAGCACGAAGGTGCCAAGGTTGGATGCAAGGGTGATGCCCGTCAGACCCACCACGGAGCGCACCCCGATTGCACCGATGACGGAGCTCACCATGATCAGCGCGATGAGTGCCACGTGCGGGATGGCGAACTTCTTGTGGATGAAACCCATCATGGAAGGCAGCTCCTGATCCGCAGCCATGCCGCCGGAGATCCTCATTGCCGTGTTCATACAGCTCAGCGTCGTGCCGATCACTGCGATGGCCACGGTGAGGGCGATGCTGATCATCAGCCCGAAGCCGATTCCATGCAGCACGGAGTTTCCGATCAGCTGCGCCAGATCTCCGATTGGCGCCCCGGACGCCGCTGCCGCATCCATGCCGGTAACCGTCTTGCCGTCAACGACGCCGGTCAGCTTGTCGCTGATCATGGTACCGGTGGCGAAGTACTCTATCAGGTACGCAAGGAGCCCCTGGACGATCAAGGAAATAATGATTGCCCTGGGTATCGTCCTTTTCGCATTCTTCGTTTCCGCAGAGAGCGATGTGGAGCTCTCGAAGCCTACAAGAATCAGGATGGCAATCGTCGACTGGATCAGGACTCCGTTCAGCGTATGGGGCTTGACCACGTCCCAGGCACCGGTGAAGGTCCATGCAGTCGTGCCCTGCGGATTGTGCAGGCGATAGTAGATTGCAAAAGCGCTGAAGATGAGGAGCGAGCCCCATTGAATCACGTTGATAACGATCGACGTGAACGTCGAGCCGGTGATCCCCCGATAGGCGATGTAACCCGTTACGATCGAGAAGATGACGCCTATCAGGGTAAGCTCGAGGACGGAAAGGCTTTTTCCCGTGAACTGGTTATATATGTACCCGATCAGGGTCGCCATGAAGGCGACCATGACTCCCGGATAGACCCAGTAGAAAAGGTGTGCCGCCCAGCCCGTGCTGAGCTTTGCCATACGCGCCACGGAGTTCGGCGCGCTTCTCTTGGCGCCCGAGCTTTCGAGAAAGGCCTTTTCCGCAAAATACACTGCGCCGGCAAAGCCCGCCTCGGGGTACAGCTTCGCGAGCTGGGAGTACGAGATCGCGGTGAGAAAAGCGAGCACGAGCGCGACCACGATGCCCGACCAGATGTCTGCGGCCACCGATGCGCCGTTTGGCGCGGTGGCTGCCGCCTGGAGCTGGTAGGTGATCCAGAGGAATGCCCCCGGTGCGATAAGCGCCATCGCATTCATGCTGGCGCCCACCATTCCCAGTTTGGGTTTCACCAGGGGGGAGCCCATTGTAATATCAGCCATGACGTGACTCCTTTACGACAAGGTTGAGGATCTCCGATCCCCAGCCGCGTATGCGGCTTCTCCATTCCCCGGTGCCCTCACGAGTTCTGGACGGCCGCGAAATGAATAAGCAACTGATTAGCAATATCCATGCCAATCCATGGATCTTTCTTAGCGGTCTCTTGAGATTAATTAGTCCTTTCTTAATGTTTTCTTAATGCCTTTTGGCCGTTTCTTAATGTTTTCTTAATGTTTATGGGAAAAAAAGATACGGAAAGAACCACGCGATTCCGATTGACTGTGAAGGAAATACAAAAATGTAGAAATTGCGAATACCAGGTACATATATGTAGCTTTATTGCTATGTGCGCCTTTGATTATCCGATGACATTCTGCACGGTGCGCCGCCTGCTTCCCGGCGGGGTGACATCGCGGAAGCCGGCTTTCCTGAAAGTCGAAAGCGAACCCATCTGCAGCTGATGCCGCGCGCCGGGATCCGCGGGGTAGCCTTCGACGATCTTTGCCCCGGACATCCGCGCGTATTCGACGGCGGCGCGCAGAAGGCGGAGACTTATCCCCTTCCTACGCCAGCGGCTGTCCACAAAGAAACAGACCACGGACCACACGCGCGCATCGTCGATGCGGCCGCGCTCAGTGCTTTTCTTGAGCGCACGGTAGCTGATCCGAGGTGCGATGGAGTACCACCCGAAGGGACAGCATTCGCGTAGGCCAGGATTCCTACGGGCGTGCCACGTGCCACAAGCGACATCAAGCCGCTCGGGCGTTCTTCCATTGTTGTGCGCTTGAAGTCAGCACTGCGAAGGCGCCATTTCATGCACGAGCACTCTCGAAACCCGGGACATCTTTGCAAGAAGACCGAAAGGTCGGCAATTGTTTCCTCCGTCACCGGGCGAAATTGCAGTTGGAGCGCAGGTTTCACGGGGCTCGTTTGCACGGCGCACATGTCTGCATATGCAAAACTCAGGCCAGGCTTACTGATAACGGAGCGAACGAACAGGAAAAAATGGCATGCCATGCACGGAGTATCCGTGCCGTCTGGCCAAGAGCGTACCGCTCAGGCAATCGTCTCAAAAGCCAACGCCCGGCGGGGTGAGAATGAGGTCCAGCATCTGCGGACTTTTCTCGATTCCGCTAATATCCGGTGTCAGGAACGCGGGATTGGGTACCAGGCTCGTTCGGCGGCGGGGCGTCGAGGCCATCTGACACTGGAGCTTACGCCTGGTGGGTCTTTCTTGATCCGTCTGCCTCGCCGGATGGAGTGACCGCAGGCAGGATCATGAGCCGGTAGCCCACGCCCGGTTGGGTGAGAATGAGCTCAGGCATTTGAGGGTTCCTTTCGATCTTCTTGCGAAGGCCTGTGATGTAGACATGCACGTAGTTGGTTTCTTTCTGCACCTGCGAGCCCCACACCTCCCGCAGGAGCAGGCCATGGGTTACCACATGGCCTGCGTTTTGGACCAGCACGCGGACAAGCTCATACTCGGTGGGGGTGAGCCTGACCTCCTCCCCGTCCACGGCTACCTCTCGGTCAAGAAGGTCGACCGCGAGACGGCCTGAAATGAAGGGTATGTGCGGCTCCTGCGGCAGCCTGTTCCTGATGCTGACCTTTATCCGCGCAATCAGCTCTCCCGTGTTGAACGGCTTGACAAGGTAGTCGTCCGCCCCGGTCTCCAGGAGTTTGGCAATCTCCTCCTCTGCGTTGCGGACCGAGAGGATGATGACAGGGACAGACGACCACGTGCGCAGCTCAGCGAGGACATCGGCACCGTCGCGGTCGGGCAAGCCCAGGTCCAGGAGGATGATGTCGGGCTTCTGCTCCGCGGCCATTTGCAGGCTATCGGAGGCATTTGCCGCTTCGTGAACCGAGTACCCCTGCTTCTCCAGGCTCACATGGAGAAAACGTCGGATCTGCGGCTCGTCATCGATGACCAGCACCGCTGTCACGGAGAGTCCCTCCTCTCGTCGCCTGCGATGCACTCCGGAAGGAAGATCGATACGGAGAGCCCTCCCTTGCGGTTGTTAAAGGCGGCAATACTCCCGCCGTGCGCTTCGACAATTCCCTTGCAGATCGAAAGTCCAAGACCGACAGACCCGTTGGCCGCGTTCTCTCCACGAAAGAATCTGCCAAAAAGATTGGGGATCTCTTCTGGGGGCACACCAGGGCCTTTGTCCGCGACCGTGATCTTGAGCGCGCGGTCCTTTCTTTCCACACCGAGCTCGACTCGAGTACCCGGCGGCGTGTGCTTCGCTACGTTCTGGAGGATGTTGCTGAGCGCCTGCACCATGAGCATGAAATCCACGGATATGAGGGGAACATCCTCGTCGACCACGATCGTCAACGGATGGTCGAGGGACTGGCTACGCAGTGCATCTGCGACCACGGACAACAGGTCGACAACATCATTCCTGGATTTATTCGGCTTGAGCATCCCTGAATCCAGGCGGTTCATGACGAGGAGATTCTCCACGAGAGAGTCCAGCCCATCGACTGCGGTCAAGGTCTCCGCCAGAAGGGCCGATCGGGCTTCGCGGTTTTCCCCGATGGTGGGTTCCATGAGCGCCGTTACCGAGCCCTTGATGGTCGTCAGGGGGGTTCGGAAAACGGTCGCGAGCTCCGTGATCAATTGAACACGCATGAAATCAAGGTAGTCCGGCGGGTACGCGGCGGATATTTAGAAGGTGCTAAGGTTTGGGCGATTTGCGTTAAGGACATGACAAGAATAGCAGTGCGCGCAGAAAGATCGTCGAACGAGCCGCCGTCGCCATTTTCAATGGATTCTTAGCAGCCTCACGGCAAGATTTAGCACTTTCTTAATGACCCCGTAAACTACTTTCTACCTCAACGGATTGTTTGTGACCGTTGAGGAGGCGCGAATGGATCTTTTGTTCTGGATTCCGGCGATGTTTCTCACAGGTCTGCTGCTCATGGCGATCTGTCTCTTGTTTGTCCGGGCCTGCGAGAAAATATGAAACACACAAGGAGTGCGAATCATGATCTATCTGACGGCTGCCGTGTCGGCTTTCCTTTTCATCTACCTGGTTGTTGCGCTGATCAGACCAGAGCGGTTCTGAGTCCGCAGCAGCAAATCAAGCGAATTAGCCAATAAACGGAGGGAATGCAATGTTTGTTCAAACCTGGTTTCTTCCTTTCGCGCTTCTTGTTTCTGCGACCGTGATCGCGATTCCCCTGAGCCGCTACATGGCATGGATTATGGACGGCACGTATCGACCCGTCGCGGTTTTCAGATGGTTCGAGAGACGCCTGGACAGCGGTCCGCAGAACTGGAAGCAGTACATTGCTTCGCTCCTGATTTTCAACACCGTTCTGTTTGTTTGGGGCTTCCTCGTCCTGGCGCTTCAGAAGTGGACGCCGCTGAACCCCGACCACAAAACCATGCTGGCGCCAAGCACAATTTTCAACAGCGTCGCGTCTTTCATGACGAACACCGATCTTCAACATTACTCAGGCGACCAGCACTTGTCGAACTTCAGTCAGATCTCGTGGTTCTCCTGGACAAGACGGGAACCATCACCCTTGGCGCCCGGCGCGCGACGAGCTTCTTGCCGGTGGGGAAGTTCAAGGTGGAGGAGGTTGCGCGGCTTTCCGGTCTGGCCTCAGCGGCTGATGAGACCCCTGAAGGCAAGAGCATCGTGAAGCTGTGCGAAAAATACGACCCGACCCCGCGACAGGCGCCGAAGGACGCCATCTTCGTGCCATTCAGCGCCTACACGCGCATGAGCGGAGTGGATCTTGCCGGTGGGCGGCAGATCCGTAAAGGAGCCTCCGACGCAATCGCGCAGTTCGTGGAGAGCCAGGGAGGCACAGTTCCTGCCCAGCTTCAGAACGTGGTGAGCAGCGTTGCCACCAAGGGGGCGACCCCGCTGGTAGTGGCAGACGGTCCCACGGTGGCAGGGGTGATTGCCCTGGAAGATATTCTCAAGCCGAATATGAAGGAGCGTTTCGATCATCTGCGCAAGATGGGCCTGAGGAGCGTCATGATCACCGGGGACAATCCGCTGACCGCGGCGGCCATTGCCGCGCAGGCCGGAGTGGATGACTTCCTTGCGCAGGCCACTCCCGTAGCCAAGCTTGAATACATCCGAAAGGAGCAGGCCGACGGGAAACTTGTGGCGATGATGGGAGACGGTACGAATGACGCTCCTGCGCTTGCCCAGGCGGACGTCGCCCTTGCGATGAACGCAGGCACCCAGGCTGCCAAGGAAGCGGCCAACATGGTGGACCTGGACAGCGATCCCACCAAGCTCATCGAGGTCGTGGAGATCGGAAAACAGCTTCTCATCACCCGGGGGGCTCTGACCACCTTCTCGATCGCAAACGACGTGGCCAAGTACTTTGCAATCATCCCTGCCCTGTTCGCCGGCACCCTCCCGTGGCTGAAGGCACTGGACATCATGCACCTGCACTCGCCGACTTCGGCCATCCTCTCGGCCGTAATCTTTAACGCGCTGATCATCCCCGCCCTCATACCTGTTGCCCTGAAGGGGGTGCGCTACCGTGTGGCAAGCGCAGAGGCCCTTCTGCGCAGAAACCTTTTCATCTGGGGCCTGGGTGGGGTGATCCTGCCATTCGTGGGGATCAAGTTGATCGACCTGGTCATGACCGCGCTGCACCTGGTGGGCTGAGACCCGCCGCGTAAGGAGAAAGCGAATATGTCGCGCTATTTGACAAAGAGTCTTTTACTTCTGGGGTTTGCAGTGGGCATCTGCTGCATAATCTATCCGGCGGCGCTGCTTGCCACTGGGCAGCTCCTGTTCCCGTTCCAGGCCAACGGAAGCCTGCTGACCGGGCCTGACGGGAAAGTGGTGGGATCGAAGCTGATCGCCCAGCCATTCACAAAGAACGAGTACTTCTGGCCGCGGCCGTCGGCGGCAGGGGCAGGCTATGACGCATCCGCATCAGCCTCTTCGGCGTTGGCGCCATCCAACTACGCGCTTCGAAACCGAGTTGCGCAGATGCTGGGTCCGATCGTGACGTATCACAGCGGCGCGAAGGCCGGCCAGCCCGTAGGCCCCGACCTGGAGAGCTGGTTGGTGAAGGATGTCTACCAGGGCACTCCGCATATCGTGGAGCAGTGGGCGGGGATGCACAATTCGGTTGTGCAGGGCTGGGTCACCTCCGACCCCACACACGCCGCATTCGTGGATGCCTGGTCCAAGACACACCCAGCGGTCGTTGCACAATTCATCAAGGACAATCCCGGCACTCCGAAGCCCCAGGCCGCCGATCTGGCCATCGTGTTCTTTACGAGCTTTTCCGAGGAGCACCCGGGGGCGTTTCCCTCCGCGGTTACCGAGAAGGACAAAAGCGGCAAGGACGTGACGACGATCAAGCCGGTGACGGCGGGGAGCGACATCCAGTCCTTCTTCTTCGACATGTGGCGCCAGGATCACCCGGGCGCCGACCTGGAGAACGTCCCCGGCGATTATGTGACGACTTCGGCCTCAGGGCTGGATCCCGATATCACACTCCGGAACGCCGAGTACCAGCTCGACAGGGTATCGTCTACCTGGGCTACAGATCTGAAGCGGAAGCCTGCAGACGTGAAGGCGGAAGTCGAGCAGATCCTGCAGAAGCATGCACAGGCGCCCCTCGGCGGCCTGGCAGGGGAGAAGCTTGTCAACGTGCTGGTCGTGAACCTGGAGCTCCGCAACCGCTACGGAGCCCCGCAATAGAAAGTGAATGTACCTCGGTGCGCGGCAGGCAGCTGCGAGCGTCGTGCGGACAGCTGCCTGCTATTCAATAGTGCACCGTCGGGAGGTGCGGCATGCAACTGAGAGGATTTGATTATCAGGCCGAGCTGAAGTTTTTCATTTCCGTGCAGCCCTCCGTGAACACCCAGAGCTCATACAAGGGATCGCTTAGCATCTTCGAGGATTGGCTGGCGCGCAGATCCCTGGCGCCCACTGATGTCACGCCCGACCTCGCCGCCGAGTTCATCAGATGCGTGAGGGAGGAGAAGATGAAGGATTCATCGGGGAAGCCAAAGCTGCGCGCTCCCAACAGTGTGAGATCGATCGTGAACGCCTGCAGTTCCTTCTACACGCACCTCGAAAAACGCTTCGCGGAGATCAGGAATCCCTTCCGCAGCGTCCAGTGGAGAGCAGCCGCCTCTGTGCATGAAAGATCGGGGCCTGCCCACGTTTCACGGGGTCTGCATCGCTGAGCGCCTCGCGGATAGGATGGACAACTCAGACAGAGAACAGCGACTTCATGTGAGCAGACACTGCCGGGGCTGAAATGCGGCGGGCACGCGGCATCGTCGCGCCCGCTTTTCAGCTTCTTCGCGTGACCGTACTTCTCTTACAGGTAGGCGTTCTCTCCGAGCTGCGCCGAGTCGAGGCCTTTCTCTTCCTCATTTTCCGCGACGTGAACGCGCGTGATCTTGTTGATCACCCACAGGGCGGCGTAGGTGAAAAGAAATGCATAGGCGGCTGCGCCGAACCCTGCCGCGGCCTGCTTACCGAGGAAAGTCCAGCCGCCGCGAAGGGCGCCATCAAAGCCTGACGCGTTCACTGCAGCGCTGCCAAACACACCCAGGCAGAGAATGCCGAGCAGTCCGCCGACTCCGTGGACTCCCCACACGTCCAGCGCGTCATCCAGGTGCACCCTGTTCTTGAATGTGATGGCCGTGTAGCAGACGCAGCCGGAGAGTATGCCAATGAGTATGGCCGCACCCGGCGTGATGAAGCCCGCTGCGGGCGTAATGCAAGCGAGGCCGGCAATTGACCCGGTGAGCAAACCGAGGAACTTGGGTTTTTTCTCGAAGATCCAGGCCAGAGTCAACCACGTCACCGCGGCAAAGGAGGCAGCGAGATCCGTGTTCAGGAAGGCGAGCCCGGTGATCTGGTCCACGCGGAGCTCGCTGCCCGCATTGAAGCCGTACCACCCGAACCACAGGAGGCCGGTTCCCAGTGCCACCAGCGGTATGCTGTGAGGGCCGCGGTCCTTCACACGTCTTGGCCCGACGAAGAACACGGAAGCCAGCGCGGCGAATCCCGCCGAGGCGTGGACAACGATCCCGCCTGCAAAATCGCGCACGCCCCATTGCGCCAGCAGTCCGTTACCCCAGACCATGTGCACGAGCGGGAAGTAGACAAAGATGAGCCAGACAATGAGAAAGATAAAGTACGCGGTGAACCGGACCCTGTTGGCAAAGGCGCCCGTGATGAGCGCCGGTGTGATGATGGCGAACATCATCTGGTAGACGATGAATGCAAAGAGGGGGATCTGGCCGTCGGCAAACGGGGTGTTCAAGTCGACCCCGTTGAGGAATGCCATCCTGAGGTCTCCGATGACGGACCCGGCTCCTCCGGAGAAGCACAGCGAGTAGCCGAATGCGAACCAGATGACGTCCACCACGGCCAGGGAAAGGAAGCTCTGGATCATGATGGTGAGGACGTTCTTCCGGCCCACCAGGCCGCCGTAGAAAAATGCAAGCCCCGGGGTCATCAGCATGACCAGGCTCGCGGCAATGAGCATGAAGCCCGTGTTTCCAGTGTCGAAGTGCATGATGTGGACTCCCTTCTGTTGCAGGATTCGCGTTGACGCCGGAATGATTCAGACGGAACTCTCCGACATCGTCGCGGCGAACACGGATCACGGAAGTCTATGAATGGGGCGAGCCGATGATTCCGCAGCCCGCCACAGGGATCATAATCTCATGGCGGGGCAGTGCGCAATATTTTTCTGCGGCGCCTGCTGAATCATGCAGGTTCCCCCTGGTCCCTGCGGATTGTTTTTCAATTGCACGCATGTTGCACTCGCGGCCATTTCCGTGGCCACGGACGGTGTAAGCCGCAGCAACGGCGAGCTGCGGCCCGCCCCAGCCCCAAACATATTCAAAGAGGCCGGCATGACCAGAAAAGCCTCCGTAGTCGAAACCGCAGGGGTCTGATAAATTACCCGGCGCGGAACCGCGGCGCCCAGAATCCGCGAAACTGCGCGGAGTGGCGTGCAAGATACCGCGGTGCGATCGGAGCAACATGCGAAACCGGCAGGTTCTCAGGCAGGGTTGGCTGATCAGGCAGGTAGAGGCTTCCACGGCGGACGTCGCCGCCCTTTCGCAGGCGGCCCTTCACCCGGATGGCGCCTGGATGCCCGCGGAGATGCCTGCCCAGGTTCATGACGTCCTGTTCGCCCGCGGCGACATCCCCGATCCGCGCGTGAGCAAAAATGCAGCGGCCTGCACCTGGGTGGGTGAGAAGGACTGGGCCTATGCCACGGCCTTTAACTCGCCGGAACACACGGGGCCCGTTTTCCTCCGCATGGACGGATTGGATACGGTGGCGGCCGTGTATCTCAACGGCGACTGCATCGGCAGGTACAAGGACATGAACCGTCGCCACGCGGCGGAGGTGAGCCAGCGCCTGAAACCGGCGGGCGGGAAAAATGTCCTGTTGATCATCTTTTCTTCGCCGATGGCGTATGCACGGGCCGAGGAAGAGCTCCACGGCAAGGTCGCGGGGATCGACCAGCGGCAGTATATCCGCAAGTCGATGAGCGACTTCTCGAACTACCTGGGAGCCCACCCGTATTTCCCGAAGGTCGGAGTCTTTGCCGATATCTTCCTGGACATCCCGGATCGGGCGTGGATAGACGACGCGTGGGTACGGCCCCGGCTTGCGGAGGATCTCGGCAGCGCCGAGGTCGAGGTGCAGGTGGAGGCGCGCGGCCAGCCCTGGGCGATTTCCTGGTCGGTGTCGGACCCGGACGGCGTGCCGGTTGCGGAGGGAGCCCTCGAGCCGTCCGCCCGGGACTTCCGCTTCACTGTCCCCAGACCGCGCCTCTGGTGGCCGCGCGCGCACGGCGAGGCGGCGCTCTATACGCTCGCCCTGTCCCTTTCGTCAGGCGGGGATCTGCGGGATCGGCGCAGCATTCCCTTCGGCCTGCGCCGCGTCACGCTCATTCTGCACGACGAGGCCAGCGGCGAACACCGTTTCGCCTTCGAGGTGAATGGCACGCGCATCTTCCTGATGGGCGCCTGCATGGTGCCGCTGGAAGGGATGACACACGTCTGGCCCGAGGAGCGCTGCGCGCCGCTGCTGGACCTGGCGGAGCATGCCAATATGAACGTGCTCCGCGTATGGGCGGACGGGG
This sequence comes from uncultured Spirochaetaceae bacterium, assembly GCA_964437385.1. Lineage (GTDB taxonomy): Bacteria > Spirochaetota > Spirochaetia > SZUA-6 > Fen-1364 > Fen-1364. The sequence continues at coordinate 16,211 of CAYTGX010000036.1, read as the reverse complement.
AGATCCACGCCGATTCGTTTTACGACGCGTGCGACCGGCGCGGGCTTCTGGTCTGGCAGGACTTCATGTTCGGTTACGGCATGCACCCCACGTGGCTCCCGGGACATATGGATGCCTATCGCGAGGAGGCGGAGGAAACAGTCCGCCGCCTGCGCAACCACCCCTGTATCTTCCTGTGGTGCGGCGGCAACGAGAACATGATGGCCTGGGATTTCGCCTTCCGCACGCAGGCCGAGCGCGGCCGCGACCTGTTCGAGCAGGTGCTGCCCCAGGTGGTCGCCAGGCTCGATCCCGACCGAATCTATCATCCCAGCTCGCCGGCCCTGGGCCGCGTTCCCAACTGGCCGCTGGAAGGGGACATGCACGACTACAGCTTCTCCATGTTCTCACCGCAGGCTTCGGTGCCGCTGTTCGTTTCCGAGATAGGCCGGTCCAGCACACCCTCGCTCGCCAGCATGCGGCGCTTTCTCAGCCCGGAGGAACTGTGGCCGAAGGGCTTCGACGCGGCCGTCCGCGTCCCCGGCCAGCCCGGCTGGCCGCCGATGTGGGAGTACCGCAACACGGCGATTACATGGGACGAAGTGGCAGCGGTGGAGGAGTTCTGCGATGCGGATTCCGCCGAGGAGCTGATCCGCGTGCTGGGGACCGCGCACGGTGAATACCTGCAGCGGCGCATCGAGCGCTACCGACGGGGGACTCCGGATGGCGCTGCCCCGGGCGGGCGGCGCTGCGGCGGAGTGATGATATGGCGGCTGAACGACTCCTGGCCGATAATCTACTTCGCGGTCGTCGACTACTACCTGGAAACGAAGATCGCCTACGATTTCCTCCGGCGCGCCTATGCGCCGCTGCTTGTGTGCTTCGAGCGCACCCAGGACGCCATCGCGGCCTGGGTGGTCAACGACACGCCCGAACCGGTGGAGGGCCAGCTGCTCCTGCGCCACCTGCGCTTCGACGGCACCGTGATGGGGGAGCTTTCCGCCGACGTGGCACTGACGCCCGGCGAAGCGCGGCGGTGCCTGGACGCAACTCCGCTCGGGGTGATCAGTTTGAGGAAGGAATTCCTGCAGGCACGCTTCAAGGACCAGGCGGCAACCTGCATCCTGACGGGCGAGCGCTACCTTCACCTGCCCAAAGCCGCCCTGAAAGTCTCTGTGCGTGGAGACCGGATCACAGTGGCCACGGATGTCTTCGCCCGCCAGGTGTGTCTCGAAGTCCCCGGGGCAGCGGGACTGCGGCTGGAGGACAACCATTTCGACCTGCCCCCGGGCCTGGAGCGCAGCGTGAAAGTCAGCGGGGCGAAAGGCGGAGATTCGCTGCACGCAAAAGCTGTCAATGCGGCGGAAGTGCGAGTATCTTTTTGACCACGCGGCCGACCGCATGGCGGACGGCCAGACACGACGGCAAGGGGGGTACAATGAATCAGATTCCCAAGGCGACGCTGGGCCGGACCGGGCTGAAGGTGACCCGGCTGGGATTCGGGGCAATGGAAGTGCGCGGGTCGCGCATCTGGAACGGCCGCCCGGTCACCGAAGAGCAGGCGCAGACCATCCTGAACGCGGTGCTTGACGCGGGCATCAATTTCATCGACACGGCGAACGACTACGGGCGCAGCGAAGAGTTCATCGGCAAATTCATTTCCAAGCGGCGCGGCGAGTACTACCTGGCCACGAAATGCGGCTGCGCAGTGACGCGGAAAGACGAGAATACCGACGACACCCCGCACGTGTGGACGCGCGACAACCTGTTCCGCGGGCTGCATGAAAGCCTTCAGCGCATGAAAACCGATTACGTGGATATCATGCTTCTTCACAACCCCACGGTTGAAGAAAACGACAAGGGACGCCTCGCGGATGCGCTGCAGGAAATGAAGCAGCAGGGCAAGGTGCGGCATGTCTGCATCTCGACCACACTTCCGCACCTGCCCGTCTACCTCGGCAAAGGCGTGTACGACGTCTTCGAGATCCCGTATTCGGCGCTGGAGCGGGACCACGAGAATTGGATCGCCAGGGCGGCGGAAGCGGGCATCGGCACCATCATCCGCGGCGGCGTGGCGCGCGGGGAGCCCGGCGTGGGCCTGGGCGCGCAGGACCGCTGGGCCGGGTTCGAGAAAGCCGGTCTGGACGACCTGCGCGGCCCGGGGGAGAGCCGCTCGGCCTTTCTGCTGCGCTTTGTCCTGGCCCACCCGCACGCGCACACCATCATCGCCGGGACATTGAAGCCGGAGCACCTGCAGGAGAACGTGCAGGCCGTCATGCGCGGCCCGCTGAGCCCCGAGATCTATGCCGAAGCCAAGAAGCGGCTGGACAAGGCGGGGATTTCCCCGAAATGACCACGGGCGGATAGTGCGGGAGCTCAACGGGTTCCATCCCCTGCTGAGCTCCATTTCGCCGGACAAGCAGGGGAGGGTTTTTTCCGGGATGCCCAATAGAGCTTTCATGACCGAACTGAGCAGGAATCACCGCCACAATTCCTGGTGGAATACCGCGGATGCCTGCTTTTTCCAGATCGCGTTCACCTGCTCGCTGCCGAGCGTCATCATCGTCGTATTTCTCAAGCACTACACCAACAGCCAGATCATTCTCAACATGCCTGTATTCATCGGGGCCTTTACGAATGCCATCATGCCCCTTCTCATGAGCTTCATTTCCCGCAGACTGAACAGAAAAAAGAAAGCGGTCATCATAGTCGGAACGGTGCAGAGGGTCTTCTGGATTTCCATCGTGCTCGTGGTTGCGCATTTCAGCGGCAACGCCGCCCTGGTGGTGCCTTTGTTTTTTGCCAGCTATCTCATCTACAATCTGCTCAGCGGTTCGAACACCCTGTTCTGGCAGGAGTTCCTGGGACGGGCCCTCCTGCCTGAAAAGTTTTCAAACGCCATGGGCATACGGGATGCTGTGGGCAGGCTGTTCGGATTCGCAACGAGCTTCCTCTCGGTGTTCATTCTCGGAAGTCTCCTGTTCCCCGCCAACTTCCTGGTATTGTTCCTCATTACCTTCGTCGGCAACATGGGAAGCATAGTCTGTCACCTCATGATAAAGGAGGCCCCTTACGACGCGGCGGAAAACCGCGACGCGCCGGGCCGCCGGAAGAATGATTTTCTGCAGCCGTTGAAAGACAGGAACTACCGATGGTATCTCCTGTTCATCGTATTCATTGCCGGTAACCTGTCCATCGGAGGAATTTATACGAATCTGGGCATCGAGAGATTCAAGAGCTTGTACGGGGCCGACAGGTTCGCCGGTATTCTCGGCGTCCTGACAATGTGCTCAGGGGCGTTCTTTTCATTTCTCATGGGCAGGTTCTGCGAAAAGGCGGGTGTTTTCAAGGCTTTCGTGGTTCTCGTTTCAGCCTTGATCCTTATACCCGTGCTCACCGTCCTGGGCAGGAATGTCTACCTCTATCTCGCTGCCTTCTTCCTCAACGGTATCGCATTCTCCCTGCTCTTCATCGATTTTGCCACCGTGCTCAGGTTCGGTGACATGGAGAGCCGTCACAGCTATCTTTCGCTGAGTTCGATCATCAAGCTCATCCCCATAGTTCTTTTCGCGAATATCGGGGGATACCTTGCTGACAGGTTTTCCCCGGAACTGACGCTGCTTCTTTCGGCGGCATTCTGTTGTCCCGGTCTATTGATATTGCTGCTCAGACTGAAGCCCTTTCTTGTTTCCAGGGCCTATACCCCGTCCGGCATCATGACGGGACAGTAGCAGGGAGTCTCGCGCCATGGACTACAGCAGGAAGGTTGCAAGAGCGAAACGGATACTTCTTTCCATGCAGAGAATGTCCTGGGAACAGGGCGTTGCCGCACAGGCCTTCCTGGAATACGGCGACAGGGAAACGGGACTGCTGCTTGCCCGGGAGGCCGTACACAGGCAGGTGAACGGCAAGCCTGCCGTGACTTTTGAGGAATATGATTCAGTGGATCCGGGGGCAAACGGCATACCGATACTGTACGCCTATGAGCTGACAGGTGACGAGAAGTACAAGACGGCCGCAGACAAACTGGCAGACTGGTTCCTGAACAAGGCGCCGCGGACAGATGAAGGATTGTTGTACCACAACCCCCATCTGAGAAAGACATTGATCGACGGTGTGTACCACATCGCCCCGTTCCTGACAAAGGCGGGCTACCCTCAGGAGGCTTTGAAGCAGATCGAGGGGTTCAGGAAAATCCACTACAACACGGCCGCGAAGCTGTACTCCCAATATTGGGACGATGAAAAGAAGGCATTTGAAAAAGCCGCATTCTGGGGCGGCGCACAGGGCTGGGTTGCCTGCGCGCTGGCCAGGACGCTTCGGTACCTTCCGGATTCGATGAGAGATGAGAAGGAAGATCTGCAGGATCGTCTGCAGGAGCTCGTGGATACCTGCGGCGGGTTCCAAAGGGAGGATGGCCTTTTCCATGACGTGATGGATGACCGTTCGACCTTTGTTGAAACCACCGCAGCTCTTATGCTCAGCTTTGCCGTCTACAGCGCAGTCGGTGACGGTTTTCTGGACCGAAGATACCTGCGATTTGCCGACAGCATGAGGCACGCTGCCTTCGGCAAGGTCGATGATGAAGGGTTTGTCCAGGGAGCCTGCGGCGCACCGTATTTCAACACTGTCGGTACGTCTGCCGAAGCACAGGCCTTTCTCATGCTTTCGGAAGCTGCTCAGCGAACGGCAGCGCGTTCTCCACATTCGCGCCCAGCCTGGTAAAGAGGGGCATGGTTTCCAGCGGAGCCGCGGTTTCCGCCACGCTTCCCCCTTCCCACACCATGCCGGTCCCGGCGTCCCTCCACCGCGTTCCCTCGGGGAGGTAGACCGAACGCGCGCGAACCCCGGGACGCAGCACGGGTGCGACGAGGAGGTCCGGTCCGAACATGTATTGATCCTCCACCTGCCCGGCCCTTGCGTCAGCGGGAAAATCATAGAAGAGGGGCCGCATGACAGGTGTTCCCTTCGTGTGGGCTTCCTCCATGAGGCCTTTCACATACGGGCGGAGGCGCTCTCGGAGGAAGAGGTACTTTTTCAATATTTCGTATGCCTCCTCTCCGTAGCTCCACACCTCGTTGGGTCCCCCTGAGAACACGTCGTCGCTCACGTCGCCGGCCCCATGCACCACTGCATACCCGGGTGTCTTCGCCACGCGGAAGCCGTGGAGCCGGAACACGGGACAGAAAGCGCCCCACTGGAACCACCGCACAAACAGCTCGCGGTACGCGGGGTCGTCGGGATCCCCGCCGCCGAACCCGCCGATATCCGTGGTCCACCAGGGGATGCCGGCAAGCCCCATATTCAGGCCCGCGGCAAGCTGGTTGCGGAAAGACTCCCAGGTCGTGTCGATGTCTCCCGACCACACCAGAGCGCCCAGACGCTGGCTGCCTGCCCACGCGCAGCGCAGGAGGTTGATGACGCCCTCTGTTCCCTCCGCGCGCATGCCGTCGAAAAAAGTCCTGGCGTATTCGACCGGGTAAACGTTGCCCACTTCCATGACGCTGCCTGTGTGATAGCGGTAGTGATCGAAGTCGTAGACCGAGTACTCCGGCTCTGCCTCGTCCAGCCAGAAGATCCGGATGCCTTTGTCCCAGTAGTTGCGCTTCACGACGTCCCACACGTAGGTTCGCGCAGCCGGATTCGTGGGATCGAAGAAGACGGTGGAACCCATGAAATCCATGGTGGTGCGGATGCCGCGCTCGGCGCGCACGAGATACCCGTTTTCGAGCATGTGGGGGAAATGGCTGCTTCTCTTGTCCACGGTCGGCCAGACCGACACCATGCACTCGATGCCCAGCGCCTTCAGCTCTTTCACCATCCCGTCGGGGTCGGGCCAATGACGCGGATCGAAACACCATTCGCCCTGCAGGGGCCAGTGGAAGAAGTCGCAGACAATGACCGAGAGAGGCAGCCCCCGGCGCGCGTATTCGCGTGCCACGGCGAGCAGCTCTTCCTGCGTCCTGTAGCGCAGCTTGCATTGCCAGAAACCCATGGCGAAGTCCGGCATCATCGGCACCGTTCCCGTGGCTCGCGCATAGCGCTCCTCGATGAGCGCCGGGGTGTCCCCGACAGTGACCCAGTAGTCGAGCTGCCCGGAGACCTCGGCCACGTACTCCGTCATGTTCGCGGCGAATGTGGCGCGGCCTATGCCGGGGTTGTTCCACAGAAGGCCATAGCCGGCCCGGGACAGGAGAAAGGGCACACTGGCCTGCGAATTGCGCTGCGCCAGCTCCAGAACGCTTCCCTTGAGATCCCAGCGGCCGTCCTGGTACTGTCCCATGCCGTACAGCTTCTCACCGTCACGCGCCTCGAACCGTGCGGCGATGCGCCAGCCCCCGCCGGCAAGCGGGCGGAACTCGCGTCCAGGGACCCGGGTGGCATAGTAAGGATCCCCGGCCCTGCCCCGGTCCCTCCAGCGCTCCTCGAGGACGATCTCTCCCCGCGCATTGAAAAAGCTGACGCGGCCCGCGTGGTGGAGGCGCGCAGTGATCTCACCGTTCGTGACGGCGCCGTCGTCTCCGTCCACGCTGACCGTCGGGGCCGTCTTCTCAGGCGGGATGAGCGCCCAGTAACCTCCCATGGGCGATCTGCGCATTGCGCGTGGCCCGCACCCGCAGGGCGTGCGGGCCCCAGGCTTCGATCCGGAGCGTTTCCGAATCATAGGTCCACACGAGCGCCCCGTCCTTCTCGACCGTTCCCATGTGTGCTCCGACCGTACTATGGACGCGCGGCCTGAACAGTACAAGACCGCGATAAGCTGACCGATCCCGTGAACGGGAAATCTTGACAAATGCCGGAAAGAGTGTGAACCTGTCCGACCATGGGAAACGCTGCACGCATGCCTGAATTGATGGCAATTCATTCTTCGACTATGAATGAATGGGGCATCAGGATAGAAAATCCCGGACTGGCAACACTGGAGCAGGCCGCCCCACTTCAGATTCAATTCTATGAGAGCGAAGCCGAGAGAAGGTTTCTCTCATGCGGATACAAATCCTTCGATAAAACAGCAGATGGGTTTTCAGGAAAAGGGGCACTATCCCCGGCACCGGGGCTGACATTCCAGTTCGAAGACATCTGGACCCGATCGTCGGCAATAATAACCGTGAATCGGAAGGTGACCGTGTCCGGAAATGCGCACGGCGGGTTTTATTCAAAGATATCTTTCGACACGTTGAAAGGCCTGACCTATCCGGATGTGAAACTGTTTGCCCCCGGGATGACGTACGGCAGCCCCGATTACCAGTATGATTTTGCCCCGGCAGGCATGACCAACTACCTGGCCGGCTCGTTCAATGCCCGGGAAGATGATTTTACAATCCCCCTATGCGGCATCTATTTCCGGGATGGAACATCCGCTGCTCTGGTGAATCTGCGGCCGCGCTGCAACACGACGGTTGCGGAAACACACGACACAAAAACAACCTTGATTGACGACCGGATTCGATTTGGTGCCCTCGGGGCCAACGAACTTTCGGACGGCGGCATATCGCTGGCATACTGGTTTCCCGGGTCGGAGGAATCCAGGCAGCGGTATCATCCTGTCCGGCACGGGTTCATACACGAATACAGTATTTCATTTCGTTTTGGCAGTGACGAAACCTATCATGACTTTTACACTTCGACATGGCGCTGGTGCTGGGGAAAAATGGCCCCTGCGACGAATTACCATGACATGGATGTCGTTCAGAAATCCCTGGTCGACCACCTGGCCGGACTTGTCTTGAAATATGACGACAGGGTCGGCATCCCGTTCTGGACATCGATGGTGACAGGCAGGAACTTCGGTGATGCGGGGCTGCGCGACCGGGATGCGGTGATGGGCTTTGTCGGAAAAGACCTTGAAGGCGCTGCAATGCTCATCCGGGCTTCGTACGATGACACGACAACCCGTGGGAAAGAGAATCACCAGCTGGGAATCGATATTATCGATTCGATGATTCGCCATGTGACTGTGTCACCGCCCAGCGGCTCAGGCTTCAATATCGAAACCGGAAAACCCACGCTCACCAACCCTGCTCCCAATCACGTGCCCTGCTGCAATGGAAGGATGTACCTCAGGGAGTTCACCGATGACATGAGATGGGTTCTCAATGCCTACCAATGGGAGCTGAAACGGGGAAAGGAGCACTACGAGTGGTTCCGCTGGTGCACGGAATTCGGTGAGTGGCTCCTGAAACAGCAGAAACCCGACGGGAGCTTTCCCCGCTCGTGGTACCCGGGCACGGATAAGATATATGACGACAACTATCAATCGAGCTACAACGCAATGGCATTTTTGACGAAGCTCAGTGAAGTGACGGGCGGGAAAGTATTCTGGACTGCCCATGGCACCGACCCTTTCCTGACCGCAGCAAAGAGGACCGGAGAGTTTTGCTGGCACAATTATGAATCAGACGATCAGTTTGTAGGCGGCACCATCGACAATAACAACGTCCTCGATAAGGAGGCGGGAACCCTGTCCCTTGAGGGTTATCTTGCCCTTTACGAGGCAACCAAAGAGCTGAAATGGCTTCAGCGCGCGAGGGCTGCCGCTGACTATGCGGAAACATGGATTTATGCCTGGGATGTTCCCATGCCGGATGATGAAGCCGATGAAACCCTGCATTGGAAAAAAGGTGTGCCCACAGTTGGTGTGAACAAGATCAACAGCCAGGGAAGCGGCGTGGATCAGTGGATGGCCGGAGATGTCGACGAATATGCACGGCTGTACACGTACACCAGGGATGAACATTACAAGGACATCGCGCGCATCCTGCTGCACAATACCAAGAACATGGTAGCCCTGCCGGGCCGCATGTATGATCTGTACGAGCCCGGCGCTCAACAGGAACACTGGGGTATTTCATCGTACAGGGGTGAAGCCCGGCATCGCGGCGCGCTGCCCTGGGTGACGGTAAATCATATTTCAGGGATATTTGCGCTGAAAGATTTTGATATCGATTTGTTCAATGAGCTGGCACACCGGGTGTGAAAGTCACGCTCGCATACGGAAAGAAAGGCCTTGAAGTAGTTCTTCCGGATACCCCTCCGGTGACGGTCCTGCAGCCCCGCTTCGTTCCTGCATCGTCAGACGCAATGAGTGAAATCATCACCTCTCTTCGGAATCCGATTGGAACGCCGCCTCTCCGCAGGAGCGTCACACCCGGTGATTCGGTCGGGATAGTCTTCAACGACCTTACACGGCCCACGCCGAACCACCTGATCATTCCCGCCATCCTCGAAGAGCTTCATTCAGCGGGCGTGCCGGATGATCAGATCACGCTTTTCTGCGCGACCGGGACGCATCGACGCAATACGGAGCAGGAGCTCATCGGCATGCTGGGAAAGGAAGTCGCGGCCTCCCACAGGATCATTCAGAACAATGCGAGGGCTGAAAATGAGCACGTGAAGGTCGGGACGACCCGAAACGGCAACGACGTGATGATCCAGAGGGACTTCGTCTCATGCTCCTTCAAAATCCTCACTGGATTCATCGAGCCGCACTTCTTCGCCGGTTTTTCCGGCGGCGCAAAGGCGCTCATGCCCGGAATGGCCCGCCTGGATACGGTGATGCGCAATCATAATGCCCTCAATATCGATCACCCCGGGGCGCAGTGGGCGGTTCTTGAAGGGAACCCCATCAGGGAAGAGGTGGAGGAAGCCGCTTCGTTTGTCACAACTGACTTCCTGGTGAACGTGACCCTCAACCGGAACAAGGAGCTGACGCGGTGTTTTTCCGGTGACCTGCGCCAGGCGTACAAGGCGGGAACGGATTTTGTCCGTGCCGCCTGCATGGTGAGAGTCCCCTCCCTTTTCGACATTGTTCTCACGTCAAACTCGGGCTATCCGCTGGACCTCAATCTCTACCAGGCCGTCAAGGGCATGAGCGCCGCTGCCCGGATCACCCGGCCGGGGGGCTCCCTCATAGTGGCTGCCGAGTGCTGGGACGGAATCCCTGACCACGGGTCTTTTGGAAGGCTCCTGGCGGAATCCCGTGATGCGGACGAATTGCTCGGACGTATCCGGTCAGAGGGATTCCAGATGGACGACCAATGGCAGGCCCACATCCTGGCTCTCCTGGTGAAGAAGGCGGACGTGTTTGTTTTTGCCGGCGGGCTGACCCCCGCGCAGATTGTGCAGGCCAAGCTGCAACCCTGCATCTCGATCGAGGAAACGGTGAAGTCGCTGAGGAAGAAGTACGGAATGCAGACAGGGATCTGCGTGCTTCCGGAAGGCCCGCAGACCATTCCCTGGTGTGACGCGGAATAGTCGATCAGACGGCGCACATCCTGCGAACGGGACCAGGTCTCAGTCACGTGCCGTCCGGGGCTTTTCCACCGGGAAATACACGGTGTATTGCTCGCGGCCTATTTCGTGAAGGGGCACGAAACGGATTGACTCACCCTGTCCGGTGGTCCGGAAATGGCGTTTCCAGAGCGTCCAATCCCGCGCATCGTCTTCAGCCAGGAAGGTTTCGGGTTTCTCCCTGTCTCCGTAGAGAACGCGATCCCCGCCGCAGAGTCCGGCCAGCACCACGGGGCCGTCCATGATCGCCACCGTGTCCGCGCGGTCGGGCAGCGGCCACGTGGAAAGGGAGCGGGGCAGCACGATGTCCACGGTGTCCTGCGACCATGCGCGACGGACGCCGAGAAATGACGATGGTCCGCCGCGGTGTTCGACTGTCGTGCCGTTGACGCGGATCCGCGCGTTGCCGGCGAGCCACCACGGGAGCCGCAGCAGGAGCGTGAGCTCCGTCGGCTGTGCGCACGTCAGGTGGATCCGCGCCGCGATGCTGTTCGGTGTATGAACCGAATCCAGCTGCTGCCCGATCTCCTGTGAGATCTCGACCCTGCCTTTGCCCGCGCCCGGCAGCTCATCCATGACCGCCCGTGACCCGAGGTATTGGGCCACGGCGATTCCCTCCCGCGTCGTGTAGTAGATGCCCTCGGTGTGAGACGCGTTGGCCTGTACGAGGGTGCCATGGCAGCACCAGAAGTGCTCCGTCGCAGAACCCCAGCGTTTGCGCGCGCCCTGCTCCAGCGGGAGGAAATATGCGATCAGCTCCCGGCCGGGATAGCGGTTCACCGAAACCTGGTTCTGGTGAAACTCCTCCCAGTGGCCCTGGGCCGCGATTCCGTTGTAGAGATTCCGCTCCCAGTAATCGGCGTACTCGGGGCTTCCCGTCCACCGCAGGAGACGCTCGGCCAGGCGCATCATGTTGTAGACCACGCAGTGTTCCTGGTTGCGCGCTCCCATGCGGGCAGACTGCGCCTGAAGCGGCGTCCATATCTCCCCCGAGGTCTGACCGCCCGTGGCAAACACGCCCCGCTCGGTCACCGCCAGTTTCCAGTAGGCCTCGACGATGCGCTTGTACCGGGCGTCTCCTGTCACCTCGAAGGCCCGGGCAGCGCCCATGATCTCGGGAATGGTCGTGTTGGCGTGCATGTTCGTGAGGACGTCCTTCCCTTCCAGGAGGGGATCGAAGAGCCTCCGCCGATCGTACCGCTCCATCAGGTCGCGGTACTTGGCCGATCCCGTCAGGGCAAGGAGATCGGCCCATACCTCGAGCATTCCGCCGGTTTCGACATCGAGGATGGCGTCCATCCGGTCCCGATCGAATCGGCCGCTCCACTCGTGGAACCAGTCTGCCCACCGATCGGCGATGCCCAAGGCCTGGTCGCTTCCGGTCAGCATCGCCATGTCGAGCAGTCCCATGAAGGTCTTGTGGTGCACGTACTGCGGTGCCCACACAGTCTTGCCCCGCGCGATCCAGTCCATGTACTTTTCAGGCGTGGACCCTGCCCACCGGCCGCCGTTTTCCTCCTGACATCGGCCGATCTCCGACACGATGAAATCGGCTTTGCCTTTCAGCTCGGGATCCTCGGCCGCGCTGCAGCGCCGCGCAGCCGCGGAAAGCCAATGCCCGAGGAAGTGCCCGCGGAGTTGACACGTCGGGGATTCCCAGCCCCAGTGACAGCTCTCCGGCCTGTCCGGCGTGGTCCACAGACCGGCCTCCAGGTAGAAGTTCTGCAGCAGGTCAGCGCTTTTCAAAGCAAGCAGGTATGCCCTGTTGGCGTCGATCTTTCTGCCGAAGAAGGCGTCGCGCAGAGTGACCGTGCCCGGTTTGAATGGCTCGAACGGTGCGTGCGTGCTCATGTCCGCAGTATGCATGGGAAGACGCGGTGTGTGTACACGGTGACCGCCGAAATGCCGGGCGGAGCTGGATGTGATCCGTTCATTTGCTTATGATCAGGCGATTGACGGCTTTCGTGCAGGAAACTGGAGGGAATCCATGGGCAACCTGGACAGGCTTACACCGCTGCTCGAGGGTTTCGTGGAAAAAGGGCCGCCCGGCTGCGCCTGCGTCATCGCACGGCGGGGCGACGTGTTGTACGAGAGGTATATGGGTTTTGCAGATATCGAATCGAAGAGGGCGGCTTCACCTGACACGATATACCGGATCTTTTCCAATACGAAGCCGATCACCTGCACAGCGGCCTTGATTCTGTACGAGCGGGGGACATTCCTCCTCAATGATCTGCTGGGCGACTACCTGCCTGAGTTCAAGGAACCGCGGGTGTATCGCGCCACGGCCGGCAGCAGCGCAGCTGCTCCGGCGAAAAGTCCGATCCGGATCAAAGACCTTTTTACAATGACATCCGGCTTGTGCTATCCCGGGGATTCATCGGAAACCGCCCGCCGGACCGGCGCACTCCAGCGCGACCTGGATGAGAAGGAGCGCAGAGGCACGAAATATGATGTGCGCGCCTTCTCGAGGGCTTTGGCCGACGTGCCGCTTGCTTTTGAACCAGGAACCGGCTGGATGTATGGCCTGAGCCATGACGTGCTTGGCGCCTTGATCGAAGTTCTCTCCGGTAAGACCCTCGGCAGATTCATGCAGGAGGAAATCTTCCATCCGTTGGGCATGAACGACACATCCTTTCGCATGCCGGAAGACAAAAAGGGAAGGATGTGCAGCCTGTACGACCGCTCTCCGGAGGGTTTGCTGACGAAGAAGACCAGCATGGATGCGCACTATCAGCCCGACGCCATCATGGAGTCCGGCGGAGGCGGGCTTTTGTCCACGATTGGAGATCTGAACCGTTTCGGCCAGATGCTGGCCTGTGGAGGCCGATTCCAGGGCAGGCAGATACTGGGACGGAAGACGATTCAACTCATGTCCACCAACCATCTCGGGCCGAAACAGCTCGCCGATTACAACTGGGACTATCTGGCGGGATACGGATACGGGCTCGGGGTGCGTGTCATGATGGATCCGGCCGCCGGGGGATGCAACGGATCCCTCGGAGAGTTCGGCTGGAGCGGCCTGGCCGGCACCTGGCTCCTGGTCGATCCACGGGAGGAACTGTCAGCCGTCTATGCCCAGCAGATGATGCCGAATTTCGAGGCTCGTCACCAGCCGCGTCTTCGAAACGTCATCTATGGGGCGCTCTGAGGACGAGGCTCTTCTTGTGTCAGCTTTCTCCCGTACAGTACTGACCCCAGGAACAGCAGGAGAACTGCAATGCAGGCAAAAAAGCCAATCCTGTACAGGAGAACGATCCCGTAGCTGTCGATAATTCTTCCGCTCATGTAGTTTCCGACAATCCCGCTGAGCCCGTAGTACAGGGCACTGCCCAGCGTAACCGCCGTAGCCTTCGTTCCCCTCGGTGCCAGGAGATCCATGTAGTAGAGGCTTCCCGCAAGAAAAAGGCCATAGGAAAGGCCCTGCATGGACTGCGCCAGAAGGACCACCGCAGGGGAGCTGTACAGGGAATAAAGGCTCAGCCGTATGATGAAAAAAACAAAAGCCGTCATGATGAGTGTCAGAGGTCTGAACTTTGCGATAAGCCTTCTTGAAAAGTACAGAACAGGAACTTCGCTCATTGCGCCAACTGCAATTGCCCATCCATAGAGTGTAGTGCTGCCGCCGATATGTTCCAGGAACTTCGGGAGGAAGTTCACCATGGGAACTACAAAGATGTTGAACACGCATGACAATACGATAAAAGTAACATACAGATAGTTTTTCAAGAGTGACCGAAGGATGGATTTTGACGACTCACTGCCGGTACCCGCAGGAACAGAATGACCGCCGACGGAGCCCGCGGGATTGGGAATACCCGTGCAGAGCAGCAGAGTCAGAACGGCAATTGCCGCAAAAACAAAGAAGGTCACGTTGACCGGAAAAATGCTGATCACTTTTCCCATTATGACGGCCATCACTGCAAATCCGATGGAACCCCAGAGCCGGGAGCTGCCATATGCGGTGCCCGCCTGGCGCTTGATGCCCTGAATGACCCAATTGTCCATCAAGGGCTGGAGAGGACTCAGGAACAGCATGATGAATGGAAAGATAAAAACGAACGCAAGTGTAGTATGAAAAAAGGGCAGGAAAAATATCAACAACGCTGACGCAAAGAGCAGGGCCATGAACACTCTTTTGACTGACCGCACACGATCGCTGACCATGCCCCATCCCGGCTGGGCAATTATGGAAATCATCGAATTGACGGCCAGGATCGTCCCGATTGTCGTTGCATTGACTTTCTTATCGAGCAGGAACACCGTGATGAAAGGGGAATAGCACGCCCAGCCGGTGTAAAACACGTATTGCAGAAACGCGAAATTGTTGATCTTCAGGCGCAAAGAAGGAATGAGGCTTGTCAACCCCAACTGTCGGGACGGACGCCTTCTTTTCTCATCTGACAATCGGCGTGCGTTTCGTCCATTACCTTTTTCATGGTCTGCAGGATTTCTTCATCTTCCTTGCAATATTCCCTGCCGATTGCCGCATAGAGCTGATCCATCTGCGCCACGGAGTGCATGCCGGGGACAAAACAATCCACGTCCCTGTTTCTGAACGCCCATCGGATTGCAGCCTGGTACGGTCTCTCACTGTGGTGCCAGATATCCGTGGACGGATGTGTGAACTGACCCGACCATACATTGTTGAAGAATCCGCCCCCTCCGCCGAAGGTCTTCATTGCCACGGTTCCCACGCCCTTGGACCGTGCCGCTTTGAAGAGTCCGTTGCCGGCAGCCGGATGCAGGGCGCAATACGGCACCATCATCACTTCAAAATCCTTGTAGTTCGTAATTGCGTGCAGGGCCATTTCCGGCGAATGGTGGCATGAAAAGCCGAAAAAGTCGCAGAACCCGTCAGCCTTGAGAGTGGCAACGGCAGAGCGTACGGCGTCCATGACGTGCTCTTCGGTCTCCTTATGCAGCTCTAATCCTATCCAGAGCAGGATATCCACATGCTGAAGCTTGTAGCGGGACCTGTGATCCCTGCAGTAGTCCACGATATACGCCGCGGTCAGATCCCCGCCGAGTTTTGTCACGCCATGAAGCGGCCATGCCACTGTGAACTCGTGCTTCCGCGTTTTCATGACTTCAGCAGTGGCCTCTTCCTCGGGCTCCCATTGTACATCGAGATACTTCACACCGATATCGAGCAGGTGGTTCAGCTCCACTATGCGCCGTGGAATATCTTCATGAGAAGACGGACCGAAGGTGAAATGCCCTCCGGCTGAAAAGCGTGTGACCTTCAGACCCGTGCGCCCTAGTATTCCAGTTTCCATGCCTGCCCTCCGAGGCATAATAAGCTAAAGACCCTATATATGAATACCCCTCCCCCCGGCTCAGCCCTGCGGGGTGTGGGGGGGCTTCTGCCCCTTGTCCCTTCCGTCTGCGAAATAGCGGTTCGGGAGCCAGTTCCCCGTAATTTCATTTGTGATATTCAACCTGCCATTCCTGTCTTCCATCTCGAAAAGGAGCAGGTGCTCCTTGTGGGTGATATTCGGCGAATGGATGGTCAACATGAGCTTCCCTTCGAAGGTCCTGAACATCATGCCGTGCCCGCCATCCTGGGAAAAGAGGGGTTCCTTCTCCTGGACCCAGGGTCCCTGAATATCGCCCGACACCGACCTCGCGTAGCCGATCGCATATCCGGTGTTCGAAAAGCTGGACCACAGCATCAGCAATTCGCCGTTCTCGGCCCTGTAGAGGAACGGGCCGTCGGTTATCCGTGCCCATCCTATTGCCGGCTGCGGTTCGGTGTACAGCCAGGGCGACCGGTCATCGGTAAACTTTCACGGAGCTTCAGACGCCCTGAACAATATGAGAGGGTCTCCCTCGAGCCTGGAAAGGTCGCCGCTGAGGCGGGCGGCCGCAATCTGGCCGTCCTGAACCTGGGGCCATTCGTGGCAGAAAACGAGCCAGGGGCTGCCTTTCCTGTCCTCGTA
>CAYTGX010000035.1:29608-45600 GCA_964437385.1 uncultured Spirochaetaceae bacterium | reverse complement strand
CGAAATCCTGTCGAAGCACACCTCGATTGAACGAGCAGCGCTAAGTCCCGAAAAACATCTCAAATTCGACCTTGGGCTGGATTCCCTGGACATTGCCGAAATCGTGTACGAAATCGAATCAACTTTTGGCATCTCGGTCCCCGATGATGCGGGGGAAAAAATTCAGAAGATCGCCGACACCGTCGACTTTATCAATGAACGCATGCAGGCTGCCGCGCAGGACCATCTGACTCCTCAGGAGCGCTGATCGCGGCGGGCAGTACTCCGCCCTCGGCCGCTGAAAACGGTCAAGCTCCTTCACCCCGTACCGACGATAGAAACGAGGGTACACCGCGTATTTTCGCGTCATGGGCGACGCGCGCCGCGCGACGAGGTATACTTTTAAGGGGACATGCAGATGATGAAGCGATTGACCCTGGCCGGCTTCCTCCTCCTTTCCTGCGCGGCAGTCTTCGGCGTCTCGGCCTTCTTCGACAAGGGCGAGGCGCTGTTTGTTCAGAACAAGCCCCGGGACGCCCAACCCCTGCTCGAAAGCGCTCTGAATGAAGATCCTTCCAATGAAAAGATCTACCTCTACCTCGGGATCATTTACCAGCAGCTCGGGGACGCGCAGAAAGCCATCGACATCCTCAAGCGGGGTCTGAACGTTGCAAGCACCTACAAGGACCTTTTGTACTACAACATGGGAAATGACTTCTTCAGCCGCAGGGAGTTCGCATTCGCAGAAGAGATGTACAACAACGCCCTGGCGGCGAACAAAGACCTTGCCAAGGCGTACCTCAACAGGGCAAACGCGCGGCTCCAGCTCCAGAACTTCAGCGGCGCCCTCGCCGACTACGCGCTCTTTCTCCAGCTCGCTCCCCAGGATCCCCAGAGACCGAGCATTGAGAAGCTGATGGCCCTCCTCCGCCAGGCCCAGGATGACCAGGAGAAGGCCCGCCAGGCGGCTGTGGCCAAACAGCAGGCCCTGATGAATGACGTGCTGAACAGCCTTAACAATGCCGGAGAAGATACGAAAAACCTGTCTGTAGATTCCATCAAGGGCCGGACCGATCCGGTGGACGTCGACATCAAGGACTGAAATACATGCGCACATCTCCTCAAGACAAAGGCCGCCTCACCGGCCGCACACCTGCCGGGCGCACCCCAGGACAGGGCAGGTCATCAGACCGGAGACTCTCCACGCCCGTCCTCATCGGCATGATCGTGGCGATCTGCCTGATCGTGGCAGGAGGGACCTACCTGGTCTCACGGCAGGGGAAATCCGCCCCCGCAGGACCCAACGTGGCGGAAGGCTTGAAGCGTGCGGACTACTACGCCGGCAAAGGCGAGTTCGAGGAAGCTCTCAAAGTCCTGAATGACCTCAGTATCGATGACCCGAAAGTGAGAGCGGCCCTGGACGACGTCCTGGCCCGGAAAAAGGCTGCAGAGGATGCGGCCAAGCAGAGCGAGCTGGCCACGCTCAAGGCGCAGCAGGACCAGCTCAAGGCAGGGCTCGCGCAGCTCACCGATACGCTGAAGAACCAGCAGCAGAAAATCGTGGTTCAGCAGCCGACCACGCCGCCGCCTGAAAACGCATCCACGAAGGAAAAGGAGCTGCAGAAGAAGGTCCAGGACCTGATGCAAAAGGGTGCCGCCTCCTTCAACGCAGGCCGGTACAACGAAGCGCGGAAAACCTTTGAGCAGGCCGTTGCGCTGGCTCCCGACAACTCGGACGCCCTTGCGTTTGCAGGCCTTTCCTGGTGGAGAGACAATCCAACCGATTCGGCGAGCGTACAGAAGGCGGTGGACCTGTCCAAGAAGGCAATCGACAAGAATCCCGACAACTGGCTGCCTCACAAGACCCTTGGTGAGATCTATGACAGCCGCAAGCTCTCCGACGATGCCATGCGGGAATATAAGACCGCAGCACGCCTCAACCCTGCAGACGCGGACGCGCTGTTTGCGCTCGGAAAGCTGCAGTACCGCGCCAAGCTCTTTTCGGACGCCCAGAAATCATTCGAGGCGTGCGTGGCTTTGCGTCCCGACTTCACGGGGGCGCACTTCAACCGGGGCATGAGTCTCGTGGCGCTTGGTGACAAGACTCACGCAATCGAGGCTTTCAAATCGGCAATCGCAACGAAGAAAGACGACGCCGTTTCCCACTATATGGTTGGCTCCCTCCTCCGGGACAAGGGCGACATTGCCGGCGCCCTGGAGGAGTTCAAGCTTGCCGCGCAGTACGCGCCGGATAATGCAGGCTATATACGCGAGCTGGGCGCCACCTACATGGCCCGCGGCGATTTTGCCGGCGCGGAGAGCACTTTCACCCGCGCCCTTGCCCAGGACCCCGGCAGCACCGTGGCCAACTACAACATGGCATCCGTGAAAATCAAGCTGGGAAAGCCGCGCGAGGCCCTCCCCTTTGCCCAGAAAGCGGTGGACCAGGATCCCAATTCGTCAACGGCCAACTACATACTCGGGCTGGCGAGCGAAAAGCTCGGCAACGTGGACGATGCGCTGAAGTACTACAGCACGGCCGTGGACAAGGACCCGAAGTTCGCCCCTGCGCTGATCAATCTCGGAGGGATGTATGACAGCCGCGGCATGCCGGACAAGGCGCTTCCCCTCCTCCTGAGCGCGCAGGATGTTCTTCCTGACTCCTATGAAGTGCAGAACAACCTGGGAAATGTTTACCTGCACCAGCAGCAGTACCAGGACAGCATCACGCACCTCTCGAAGGCGCTGTCAATCCAGCCTGATTCGAAGGTCACTGAATACAATCTTGCACTCGCATATGCCGAAACAGGCCAGACCCCGGAGGCAAAGAAGGGCTTCATGAACGTCCTGGCAAAAGACCCTTCCAACCTGGACGTCTACATCAAGCTTTCTCGGATATTCGTGAAAGAGGGCAACAACAAGGACGCGAAGGACCTTCTCACCCGGCTGCTGGCTAAGAATCCCAAGGCAGACGTCAAGGACGAGGCGCAAAAGCTTCTGGATCAGCTCAAGTAGGCGGCCGGTCCACCAGGCGAAGCAGGGTCTCTTCGGACAGCTCATGCCATATCGGGCGGCCATGCGGACAGCGCGGCACAGGCAGCTTCAGCGCCTGCGCGCAAAGTTCGTGAGCGGTCACTGGGTCCACCCGGTCCCCCTCCTTGATTGCAAGCCTGCAGGCGGCCGTGGCTCGGAACGCGTATTTCCATTGCTCCCCGCCCACGCCCCGCACAAGCTCCACAAGCCGCCCTTCAGCAAGAGCGTGAAAGTCTGCTGAGAGGGCCGTCAGCTCGAAGGCGCGCGCGCCCGCGCGCCTGACCGCGATGCCCATTTCTTCGAGGTCCTCTGCTGCCTGGATGATGCGGGTTTCCTCCTCATCAGAGACGTCAAAGCAGAGGGGAAAAAGCATTTCCTGCATCGCGGGCGCGCGCGCGCCGAGGCGCTCGAAAATGATCCGCTCGTGGGCGGCATGCTGGTCCAGCACGAGGAGCCGGCCTGGAAGCTCGAAGACCAGAAAAACGCCGAAAACCTGGCCCAGGAACCTGATGCCGTCTTCGGGGGGCGCCGCGATCTGCGCACCTTCCTGCCGAGTGGACAGCGGAAAGTCCACAACGGCACGCGCCGGCGGCGCCTCTGTGTACAGGGCACCTGACAGCGAAACAGGTGCTGCCTTGTCCTGGAGGCGCGGCTCGGGGGCAAGCAGCGTCCGCGCTGCTTCCACAACCGCCTTGTGCACCTCCGGGAGATTGCGGAACCTGATTTCTTTCTTGGCGGGGTGGATATTGAAGTCAATCAGCTCGGGACTTATATTCACGAACACGAACGCCACCGGATGCCAGCCGCCCGGCATGTGGCCCGCAAAGCCGTATTCGGCCGCCTGCACGAGGGAAAACTCGGAGACTCTCCTCCCGTTGACAAAACACTGCACCAGCTTCCTGTCCCTGCGGCGCAGCTCGGGCCGGCCCGCGACCATCATCACGCTGAATGAGTCCCCGTCCACGCTGGCAATCCCCAGCATCCGCGAGTCCAGGAGCTGTCCGTACGCAAGCCCGATCCTGTCGACCAACTGGGCTGCGGGAAGGGACAGCTTCATCTCATTGTCGATGAAGAGTCGAAACGCGATCCCCGGGTGGGCCACGGCCCGGTCGATGAAGACGGCCCTGCAGAGCCCGGATTCGGCTGAAACGCTGCGCAGAAACTTTTTCCGTGCCGGGTAGTTGTAGAAAAGCTCGGTCACATCGACGACTGTCCCCTTCCGTCCCTGGCAGGCTTCCATGCTCACCTGCCTGCCGCCCCGGACCTCCAGGCGGTGCGCAGGCTCCTTTCCTCCCGTACAGCTCACCACCTCGAGGCGGCTGCACACCGCTATGCTGGAAAGAGCCTCACCCCGGAAACCAAGGCTGGTTACACGGAGCAGATCGTCTTCTGTTTCGATTTTCGAGGTCGCATGCGGCTGCCAGCACAGCGCCAGGTCATCCGGGGGCATGCCCGCCCCGTCATCCACGACCCGCACCCGGGACAGCCCGCCCGCTTCCAGGTGAACGTCGATGACCGCGGCGCCTGCGTCAATAGCATTTTCGAGGAGCTCCCGCACGATGGAAAACGGCCGGTCGATGACCTCGCCGGCCGCGATCTTTCGAGAAACCTCGGCCCGGAGGATCCGTATCCTCCGGGCCTGAGAGTTGGTGACCGCCATGCTCTATCCCGCATCGCCCGAAGGGCGGTATCCGTAGGGCGGCAGGCGCGCAGGGCGCGCCGGGAGCCTACGCGCCGGGCCCGACTGTCTTTTGCTTGCCATCTCCGTCCACGCTCCTAGAGATGAACCTGCATCTCGATAGAGAGCGAGGTGTCGAGCTTTGGCAAGGGGTCCATCTGGCTGGCATACATCAGGTTGCCTGAGGAGTCTCGCTCCGCAGTTGTCGTGTACAGGAGCATCACGTCAAGAGACTCCGTCACCGAGTAGCCGATCGATGTGCTGACAACTGTATTTGCATCGAACAGGTTCACCCCATGCTGGATTGAATGGACGAAGTTTGTGCGCTCGTAAGCGATAGACCCCCAGATGTTGACGACCGGGACAAACCCTTTTTTCAGGATGAGTTTAACCATGAAATCATCCCCGCTGAAGGTGAAATTGCCGGCTGGGTCCCTGTCCCAGGGCCAGAAATAGCTGACCTTGAGGCTGAAAAGGCGATCCAGCGAGATGCCCCCTTCACCGAATATTCCCATGTTCTGCTTATTGAACTGCGGGGCATCCGGATTCTGCAGAGCAAAGAGCTCGGTGGTGACGAGTGTGCTCCGCTGGCGCTCATAACCGGAGCTGTAGAACTGCGGGGTAAACGACCCGGTGTAATCTCGGAACTCTACCCGCCAGGTGAGGTCACGAATGACCAGGTTTCCGAACAGGCCCGTAACAACTCCCCAGTTCCTGAAATGCATGGGTGCCGACTTGTCGTAGATCGCGCTCCAGGCAAATCCAGGATTGATCGCCGCGGGCCCGATTATGACGCTCGGTGCGGAACGGAAGTACGGCAGCAGGAGCCCGCCGTCCGCAAAGGCCGAAAGACTGAAGGCATTCCCCTCCACAAAAGGCAGGTCAAGGTCGAGGCCGGGATAGATGAGAACGGGATCTCCTGCGGGGTCCGGACCAACGGCACCGGTAAAAGGATTCATGAAGTCCCTGGCAGGATTCATATCCACAATAGTTGAAAATCCAAGCGCCATTTTGAATCCTGGAATCGGCCGGATGTATGTCCTGCCGGCGAAGACATCGGGGTCTGTCAGGTCACTGACGATGGCCTGGAAGCCGAAGCCGCCGAAGTCCAGGTCTGCATTCACCCCAATGCGGCGTATCGAAGGGAAGTCCGCGTCGTTGGCAAAGTCCCGCATGACCAGGCCATGCCCGATGGTAATATCTTCGAGGTTTCCTACCTTGAAGAAAATGGGATCTTTCTGCTGTCCCCACTCGATGTACTTGATCTTCAGCAGGAGGTCCACGGCGAAATCCTGGACTGCGGCGGAGGTGTTGTGCTGATCCGAGCCGAAGCTCCACTCATTATTGCCTGCCGGCCTGTAATAGTCGCCCGAATTGAACATGTCGTCGTGATAGATGATGGGCAGATAGAGAGCAGCTTTCAGCTTTCCGGCCTGGAATGTCGGCTCGAAAACCACTTTTGCCCAGGTTTCCCTGCCAATGGTGACAGAGCCGATTTCAAGACCGAGGATGTTTCGCAACCCCGCCATGAGATTGTCCAGCCCGAAGCTGGTCTTAGGCGCCGGAGGGGTGGACTCCGCGGGCTTCGTAGCCAGGCTTTCCTGGTATGCCTTGTTGATTGCCAGGGTCTCATTCACGTCGAGCCTGGTGAACTTCATTTCGCTGACCAACCCGTTCAGCACATCCGGGGCAATTTGCACGGGGGTGAACGAAGCCCCCAGCGCGTCCGCGAAAAGTCCCTGCCCCACGTCGGCAGCTGCGCCGGAGGAGTTCTGGATCCAGCCTGTGCCTTCGAGTGTGGAAAGGCGGGCAAATGCCCCTTCCTGGAACTCGACCACGATATCGGAGCCCCGCACGCCGCACACCGCAGACAAGGTCTTGATCTGGTACTGGTCCTTGCCGGACGCTTTGCCGGCAACGGTTCTGATCTTGCCAAATACCAGGCTGAAAACGTCCTGTCCGCCCGTCTCTGAGCGCAGCTCAGTCAGGGTGAAATTTGTGTTCTGGGCGATCTTGATGATCGTGCCGGTATGGTTCAGTTTCAGCTCGGCAAGGTCTCCCTTCCCGGTCACGACGGTCCAGCCGAGCTGCATCTCGTCCCCGTCCTGCATCGTGACAGATGCCCCCGAATTATCCCTTACATCGAATGTGCCGCTGTTGTCTTCATGGTAAGCCAGGGTCACAGATATGGCCGCCGGCCTGGCTGCCGCCGGCGCGGACTGCGCAAAAAGAAGGCCCGGCAGCGCCAGGAGGACTACCAGCACCGCGATGGTCGTTCCGATCCTCATACCGGTCCTCCTAGAAGAGCGCAATCGAGCTCTCCAGCCCGGATGTGACGTGCCAGGGGTTGGGAGACTGCGTCGGGTCAAATACGATCTTGTAGAGGAATGAAATGACCGCGGGGCCCGTCCTGAAGTTGAGCTGTGCCTGAATAGCTGCATCTTCTGCGCTGAGCAGGTCAGAGAGTGTTGCAATGGCTTTCTTGTCGTAGCTGAAATCGAAGGAAATCCCCGGCACCACCCCCTCCGCAATCGTAACTATACCACGCAGGTGAGGGTATCTCAGCAGCGGATCCGTGGAAGGGCTTGGGCTGAATGGTCCGTCGAGGCTGACCCTGAAGATGAACAGGTCCTGAAAGAAGGAAGTACCCATGGTGGCAAACCATCCCAGCATTGCCTGAGAGAATCCCCCGGTCTGCACGATCATGTACTGTTGGTCGCGGAGAAGATCGTAGGTGGGACCGAAATAGTCGGGAATGAAATCTGCACCGAGAGCGCGGAGTTGGAGGCCGTACGTGAGCACTCTGATGATCCTGCCGCCAACGCCTATCATGCCTCCCAGGCTCTTGCTCTGGATGGTGGCCACGTCGGTGAATGCCGTGAGGGAGAACCTGTCCGTGAGGTTGACGATGGGGACCCTGATGTCTCCTCCGAAAACCGCGATCGGCGATGGATTGCCGACGGAAAGCGTTCCGAAAAAGGGATTTGTATCCACTGCCGCGGTGAAGCCTACCTCCATCTCGTTCAGCATCGGCACATCCGTGCGGACAAGGGGCCGCACGTAGAAGCGTCCGCCCATCACGTCCAGCTGGGCAAAGTTGCCGACAACCGATTCGACCCCGAAGAACGGCGCGTTGAAGAAGCTTCCGTCCAGATCCGCCTGCAGCCCGAGGTGGCGCTGGTCCGGCATGAACAGCATGTTGCTGTAGCTCCCCATGATGAAGCCGTCTCCGAGGGTCGCTTCATTGAAAGAGCCGAACTCCACGAACAAGGGGTCTTCCTTTACCCCGTAGCGGATGTAGGCGATCTTGGGCAGATACACCTCCAGAAAATCCTGGAAACTATCGACGGCCCAGTCCGCCCGGCGCACGTACAGCGAGCCGTTGTTCGTATTGTAGTTGATGGTCAGGTCCAGGCCGATCCCGAGCTTTCCGAACGAAATATCCGGTGCGAGACCGATTGACGAATACGTGCCCGGCTCCACCGACCCGGTGAAGTTCTGAATGCCGATGCCCAAGGCCATGTTGAACCGGAAGCTGTCGGCAGGAGGCGTTTCCTGGGAGAAGGCCGGCGCCGGGGCGAGCCCGCAAAAAACCAGGATGACCGCACACCATCTGAGAACTGTCGGCATGGAGACCTCCTTGAACCTGCGACTATTATAGCTCCCGCCTATCCGGAAAGCCATTCACACGGAAAGCTAGAACGTCAATTTCGCCTCCAGCGCGGCGCGAAACGCCAGACGCCAGGCGATTCCTATCCCGATATTCTCCGCGTCCGCGCCGAGATTCACGGTTGCTTTTATGGACCCGTGGTCCGGGTACACGATCGAGCTCGAGTGCCCGAGCACCAGCGTAAAGGGGTGGTAGGCGCCCGTGTCCGTGTAGCCGGTCGCGACATCCACGCTCTCCGTGTGGGCGAAGTATCCCTTCTGGCCGATCTCCTTCGGGATAAGCGGAAGAATAACGCCCCCTGACGGATGAGTGCTCCAGGCCAACTGCACCTGCGAATCGTTTGAGAAAGTATAGGTTTCAGCGCCCACGGAACCCATGACTGTGGTGGTCCGGTCGGTTCGCAGCGTATCGACCAGCGTGAGCGTATCGTCCCCTTCTCCAGTCAGGCTGGCCAGGGCTTCGACGGCGAGCGTCGTGAGACGCGTCGGAAGGCCGGGACCGCCGTCCACAGAGGCGCTCATGTTGAGGCTGTATTCGTCGGTGCGCACCATTGGCAGGAAGGGATAGACCCCCAGCGCGCCGAAGAGGTTGACCGCCCTGGTCCCGATTTTCGGCCGTACGTACATTGTGGTCTGGGAAAGCTCCGCGGTCTGCTTGAAATCCTGGCCTACCGCCACCTCCGCCGTGGAAGGCACGAACAGGTCCATGAGCCGCGCACCAAAGCTGCGTTGGAAGGACAGGATCACCGAGGGGCTGTAAACTCCCTGGCTGGCGCCGGCCGCCTGCCAATCTGCGAGCAGTCGGGCCGAGTTGTCAGACAACAGCTCCTGAAAAGGGACAGCGGTCAACATATACGCCTGTGATGAAAGAACGTCGAAATACTCGCTCGTCTCCGCGGTGAAGCGCGGGCCCGGTGACGGGGATGTGATCAGGGAAAGATACCTCTTGTACGTGAGGCTCATGCTCATGTTCGATGCGCTGCTTTGAGAAAGGTTCAACAAAAGCGCCGTGGAAAGAGACGCGTCGTTCTCCTGGCTTATCCCGCTCAACGTGCTGTCAGCTTTTCTCACGGTGTTCGCCTGTGCCTCGATGTTGAATCCGAAAGGGGAGGCAGGAATACCGGTCTTGAAGTCCAGCTGTTCGCTCCGAAGAACATCCGTTCCGCCGTCCCAGGGCATCACGAGTGAGGTCTCCCGTGCCCAGCTCGCCCCGTACCAGCTGGTCGGGAGCACGTAGCCGTCAAGTGCCTGTGAAAGCGACAGGGTTGAAGAGATCGTCAGGGGCGAAAAAGGGTTCAGTGCCAGACTCGCCTGCCAGGATTGGGTGAGCAGTCCGGTGCCGATGCCCCCTGACTGGATGGGGAGCGTGGAGCCGACTGCTGCGTCCGGGTTGAGCAGGGCTGCCGAGGCGCTTGCATCCGGCTGGGCGTTGGCGGCAGAGTCCAGGGTGAGAGTGAGGAACGAGCCCGGGGTGAGGACGAGCGTATTCTCCCGTGAAAATCCACCGGCCCAGTTGAGGGAGAACGCGTCCGTGACAGTCACGGGAAAAGAAGCTGCAGGGATCGTCACCTTGTGCGCCCCTGCCACGGCGAAGGACCCCGCGGACTCCCTGAGCTGCACGTCAACATTCGTCCGAACAAAGAGGAGGTCCGCGTCCGCCTGCGTGCGGGACGAAAGATCCTCGGACGGGGAAGGAATGCCGTACAGCGGCGCAAATCCCGCAGAAATGAGCGACACGTCCTGGCGGAGCGCGACGTTGGATATAAGGGGAACTTTTCCTGCTGCAAGCACGGTGCCGGGGAACTTGGCAGAGAGATTGCCGACAAACGCAACACCGACCTTGCCCTGCGGGTCCGTGCAATAGATCTCGTCGACATAGAGCACACCGCTTGAAGGAACGGGGGAAGCCGACACCGATATTGTGAGCTGCGACAAGCTGCCATACGACGAATCGAACTTTGCCGGTGCTCCCACGGAGGCGCCGTCCACGCGGACGGTATTGTCATTCCTGGAGACTCTGATTTCGTGCCAGACATTGTCAGCAAGAGCAATTGTCCAGGAAACCCCGCGCGGCGGAGTGTTGCTGTCCAGAAGCGAAAATGTGTAGCTCGCGGCCGTGGGGCTGCGGACGTAGGACACAATGGTGTTGTACTGTATCCCTCCTGTCCCTTGCGGAACGAACCCTTGAACCGTGAATTGAGCATTCGGCCCGGGATTGTTCAGCCCGGTCCATGACGTCTCCAGGACCTGGTTGGGCTCTGATTGAGAATGAAACCGCTTGTAGGTATCCGGGTACTTGGTTGCCAGATCTCCACCCGAGCCTGCCTGCACCAGGGCCAGGGCCTCCGTAACTTCCTGCACGTGAACATTGTTCCGATTATCGATGCCGACGGTCTGCGGCCAGAACGGCGTTCCTTCGATCGTAATCGAATCGATGACGATCTCTCCACCCGCCGAGCCTCCGACTGCCTCCTGGACGACGATGCGTATGCCGCGATCCTGCAGGAGTTTCTGCCTGTCAGCATCCTTCAAGGCGTACGTGAATGTCGTCCAGCTTGATGTGAGAGCCGGGCTGGAGAGAGGAAAAAAGGCCGGAATGGTCACGACCCTGGTGGAGTCCTCCAGGTCGAGGATGGTGTTCCCATTTCTGTCTTCGGAGTCCAACCTGCCGTTGCCCAGGAGCTGTGGCCCGGCTCCGACCTTCAGCGTGGTGCCAGGATGAGCCTGGTCGGCAAAAGGAAAACCCGGATCGGCCGAAGATACTTCCGCCTTGAGCACCCCCGAGCCATCGAGGTCCTCGGAGAGACTCCCGGTTTGAAGAAATACGTTTACGCTGCCGGAGAGGTTCAATCCCCTCACTCGAATCGTTATAGCCCTTGCTCCTGAAAGGTCCGCATCCGAGCCCGGGGAAATCGGCAGCTGGGCTCCTACCCATTGTCCAGAGGCGAGGCCATATTCCATGACCAGGTTTGTCTGGTTCATGCTCCCATCGCTTCCCGTGACATTGTAGGGGCCCATCCGGTTGCCGTTCGAGTAAGGGGTCACCGCAGGCGGCGGGCTGACGTCGATTGTCTGGAGCGTGCTGGAGCCGAGGGCGCCGTAGATGCGGTAATCCCTGTAGTAGAGAAACCCCCGCATCAACTGGGTGAGGCCGCCTATCTCAGTGGCGGAAAGCGTGTCAGGCGCGCTTGCCGGATACGCATTGTCTTCGGAGAGATCGACCGAAGTAGAGTTGCCTTCCATGCCGAACAGCCTCAGGATGCCCGTGGTGTCCGGGTTGGTATACGCGACACCTGCCTCCGCTGAGTACGACAGGTTCTCGCCCTTTCGATCGATTCCTGCGGTGGCAATAATAGTCCCGGATTTCGAGTACGGTGTCTGGGAGAAAGTCCAGGGATTGGCATTCCAGCGAATCCCGGCTGTAAACGAGAGGTCCGTTGAGTCGTTGAGCGGGATCCTGTCCCGCCAGGCAAACAGTATGTCCCCGCCAGCGACACCCTGTTCCGTAACGCTGTAACTGACATCGATGCGGTCAGAGGGAAGAACCGCCGTGAGCATTGTGAGCTTTCCCGAGACGGGCTCCACTTGAAACCGGGTTTCCGTGTTCCCATTCACCTGCACTTGAACGGACCCAGGAACGATGTTCGCCTCGAGGGTCATATCTGAAACAGGAGACACGAATTGATAGAAAATGTCGAAAGGCAGGCTGCCTGACAGGGCATCCCTGTACGGGCCGTACAGGAGGCCGAGCGGATCGATGGTGGAGTTCTCGAACGGGAAAAAATTGCTGAACCTGTTCGCCCCGGTGAAATTCCGGTCGACGAGCACCATGAATCGAGTGTCCGCGGGGATGCTCTGGAAAATCAGGTTGCCGGGCGGTGATACGCTTACCGACTTCGGATTGAATCGGTAGGAGATCTTTGAAACGTCAGTGGGGGGCGAGGAGGCGAAGGCATAGGAGTTCTCCATCTCGAACGGAGAATTGTCACCCGGTTCCCAGAGGAGCAACGCGTTGTCGTTCAGGCCAGTCAGAAGTACTTTTCTGTGGCTCATGTCGAGCCCAAGGTAGGTTACAGTTGGGTTCGGGAACGCCGCCCAGCTGAACGATCTCGGTGGCTGGGTCAGGTCGCGGTACGGAGCCGCGGGGGGCAGGTTCACGTCCTGCGGCAGCAAGGCGCCCGCGGTCGTTCCCACAGGCGCGCCGAGTTTCTTATAGTACACCAGCACCCTGCCCTTGAAAGCGTTCTTCAGGGAAACGAGCCCATTCTGGGCATCCAGAACAACCTCGTCAAATGTGGCCAGGCGGTATTTCCTGCCGTCCGCTGCACTGAGAAATGTCCCTGCAGGGTCCTCCAGGTATGCCTGCATGCTCCCGGTATCTATCCCGAAGTCAGGCAGAAAGAAGTATCTCCCCCGCACATATGTGTCGATGCCGATTTCCCTCTCCACGAGCTCGTTCATGCCGATAAAGGTCTTTGTCTTTCGCACGGCGGGGTCCCATCTCAGCATCACGTCGTTTGTCGCCCCGCCGGCAACGAACTGGCTCATTACGCCGAGGGAGCCGAACGGCTGGCTGGGTATCTGCACGAGCTGGCTGGAGGGAATGGCAATGCCCTGATTCCCGACAACAACGGATTGAAGCGGCTCATTCGGGGCGCCTTTGTAACCGAGCTGAATGGCGTTGTTCGACAGATTTCCCACCACTGAAACATTCAGGTAGAATCTCTTCAGCAGCCAGAGTGTGATAGTGATGTCAGGTGTCTGGCTGAAAACGAAGCCCTGGTCAATCGCGGGGAATGAATCAAGGGCCTGCGGACGAAGGCCTGGCACGAAGAGCAACCCCGCTCCAAATGAGACACCTGCTGTCCAGGAACCAAGAAGGGTGAGGTCTACATCGGCAGAACCAAGTTTTGTGGAAAAAATGCTCGTGGCCGCTTCCTTGGGCGGAACAAAGATATCAGCGGCAAACAGCGGGCCCGCCGTGAAGATCGAAGCCAGGCAGCAGAAGAGCAGGACGGCATTGGCATGGATTCGCGCCACGTCGCGGCCATTATTCACCGGAACCGCCATTATGTAAATGATTGCCGGGGCCGAAAATAACAGAAGTGGAAGCCCGCAGCGATTCTCTTTCCCGGTTCGTTTCCCGTCTTCTCGAAATGCCCGCCCTGCGGCAGCTTGCCGCCCTGCAGAAGGAAGAGCAGGCGCTGCAGTTTCTGAGGATCAGCGGCCCCCAGCTCCAGCCGGTGCTCGCCTCCCTGGGCCTGGACCTGAACGCGGGGTGGCAACAGGCTGCCGGAACGGTTGCGCATTCAGTCAGAACCGAGGTGGACAGACTCCTGGGCATCGAGATTGCTTCCCTCATGAACACCCGTCTGACCCTCTCCTTCTTTCCTGCCATGGCAGGCGGCAGGCAGGCCCCTGCAAGCGCGCGCCAGGAGCTCCTGGCCCTTTTCCAGCGGCTGGCAAGCCAGCCTGTCAGCAGGGGCGCCCTGGCAGGCTCTCTTGCCGCCACCCGCGCCGATCTCACAGACAAGTATATCTCACAGGCATGGGACCGAAAGAAGTATATCTATGTCGAAGTGACGCGCGTACAACGCCTCGCCCTGCCTCCCGCCGACCTGGCCGGTCTCCTGCGGTTCGCGCTCATGATCCGTCCTGCCGCCTATCTCTATATGACTATCGGCGCCGCCTCGGATAAGGATGCAGGGTTCACCCCCCTCCAGGAAAAGTACCTGCAGAAAATCACCCCGGCTCTCTCAGCCCTGCTTCCGTCCTTTCCCTCTTCTCTCCTCATGGCGGGTCTACGCAGCACCCTTCCCTACCCCGGAGCGGGGAACGTGGAAGCGGTTGCCCGTCTTGCTGCGATACTCGCCTTGCGGGGCCGGACGCTCGCTCCCGGCATGGTGGTGGACCGCGGCGCGGACGGGCCGGACATGAGCTGGTTCAACGTGAACCGCAAGAACGCCCGCTGGCACAGCCTGGATCCGCGCATGCTGGATGAGCTCTACACTATTGCCGCTGAAAACAACTGGTAGGAGCCCTCGATGAGAAAGATAGGAGAAATCCTCGAAACCGTAGTCGTCGTCGCCATCCTGCTTGTGCTCGTGCACACGTTCCTGGAGGACTACTCGAGCCTTGCAGGGTGGGACGTAAACGCTCGAAAATGGATCATCTGGGCTGGATTGGGATTTGACCTTTTCTTTACCATCGAGTTCCTCACGCGCATGTACCTTGCGCTGTCGAACCGGGAAGGCATCGTCTACTTTTTCCAGCAGCGCGGCTGGATCGATTTCCTTGCCTCGGTGCCGCTGCTGCTGTTCAACTCGCTGCCGAATACGCTCGCGCTTCTTGCCGGCACGGGCCTCCTGACGGGTCTTGGCAGCTTCCTCAACGTGCTGAAAGTGATAAAAGCAGTACGAATCGCGCGGATCCTCAGGCTGATGAGGATCGTCAAGCTCTTCCGCCGGATCAGGTATGTCCGCTCCCCGATGGCTCAGAAGCATATCGCCGTTATCACGACGATCTGTGTCTCGATCCTCGTGTTCTGGTCCGTCGGCGCAGCCGCCCTGCAGGCCGTTGGCGTCTTCCCGGGCCTTGAGGCTTCATATGCAGGCGGCCAGACTGCGCGCGCGCGTGCCATCACCGATGGCGATGCGGGCACCCCCGCTCTTTTCGGGCGAGCGGCCGCCATGGCGGCAATCGATCCCACCGTCCTTCTCGTGCGGCACCAGGGCGGCAGCGCTGTCTGGTCCCGGTATGACGGCGCGTACTACCGCGCCCATTTCCTTGCCGGCGACTATGCGTATTATACTTCCAACGGAATGGAGGTATACCTCGATGAGCGTCCGGTTGTCGGAGCCGCTGCCCGGGAAGGGATCGTTTTCTTTTTTGCCGTGGTGCTCGTCGTGCTGGGGATTCTTTTCCTCTATGCGCCCCGGTTCGCTCTGGGCATTTCGGATCCCATCCACATCATGCAGCGCGGGATGTCGGAAAGCGCCTACAACCTGGAAGTGAAGATTCCGCCGCAGCGGGCCGATGAGGACGTGTTTGCACTCGCCGCCCTGTACAACAGCGTCTTTCTGCCGCTGAAGGACCGCGAAAGCGCGGGCAAGCCTTCGGAGGATTCGGCGCTGACTATCGATGAGATCAAGGACCTTGTCGACAAAGGATAAGGTCCACCCGATGATAGTTTCCATGATCCAGTTCCGCATCGAGCTTCCGCCCCTGGAATCCATCAAGGACAAGCGGAGGATCGTATCTTCGCTGAAGGAGAAGCTCGCCAACAAGTTCCCCCTCTCCGTGGCCGAAGTGGATCTGCAGGACTCGATGCGCTACGCGCAGATCGGCGCGGCCCTTGTCACCAACTCGAAGACCTTTGGCGAATCCCTGATGCACAAGGTGCTGGCATTTGTGGAGAACAACTGCGAAGGCGTGCTGCAGGATGCGGAGATCTTCTCGGAGACGTTCTAGGGGCTCGCCCTCGCGGCTCTCGCTGTCCGCTGCGCGGCCACCCTCTCGGCGCGCACGCGCGCCTGCCGGGCCAGGGTTGCCGCCCTCCGCGCGCCTTCGGCGTGCTACGCATCCAACTCCGCGGGGTACCGCGGAAGGCCTACGCTTCCAGCCCTTCCTTGCC
>CAYTGX010000035.1:1976-29508 GCA_964437385.1 uncultured Spirochaetaceae bacterium | reverse complement strand
GCATCCAACTCCGCGGGGTACCGCGGAAGGCCTACGCTTCCAGCCCTTCCTTGCCCATCTCCAGAAGGTCCATGAGCGCGGCCACGCACTCGCGGAAATCCCGAAGGCTGTCACGCAGCGAATAGTAGTTCAAACCGGAGTAATAGACCTTCGTAAAGACCGAGAAGCTGATCTCTGTCGCGGTCTGCTGGAGGCTCACGTAGCAGCCGAACTCGTAGCAGGTTTTCAGCATTTCCTCCAGCTTCCCCTTCATGAGCTGGGAATAGGAGGGAGGAAAGGTCAATGCGTAAGCCAGCTCAAGGAATCTGCTTCCCCTCTCAATGAGAACGCCGGCCTGAAAGGCATCGTCGTCCTCGAAAGTGGCGGAGTACGCGTTGTGCGAGCGCTCGTCCTCTGTCACACGGAAGCTGAGCTCGGAAAAGAGCACCGTCACCCGGCGTATTCTTTCCTCCATGAGCTGCGATTTCATTCACTCTCCTCTGCTGGAGCGGCTTGCACTCCGCCATCTTACCTGCCCTCCGCGAGACGCCGCGCAAGCTCGGGAGGAAGCCCTGCCTGAAGGACCTTCCTCTGAGTCTCCTGTACGTCGTACGCCACCCGAAGGTTCCTGTAAACCAGCCTGTTGGTATCTAATATACCAAAAGATGCCAGTGCTATACCATCCCTCGGCTGTCCCACGGACCCGGGATTGATCAGGTAGGTTGCCCCCGGCTCCAGCCTGGTTTCTTCCTGGCCGCGAACAACTTCGGGCTTCTTTTTCTCCCCTCTCCGCATAACCACTTGCGGGTAGTGGGTATGCCCGTGCAGGCAGAAGCGCGTCTCCGGGTGGCTCTCCACCAGGAACCTGTAGCTCTCAGCAATGGACATGGCATCCATCAGGTAGGCGTCCTCGTCATACGGAGTGCCGTGGCAGAGGAGAATCCCCTCCCCGACCTCCATCGGCCCCTCCGGGAGTCTGCTTACCGCCTCCAGGGTCGACGCGCCTGCGCTTCGTCGAGTCCAGAGAACCGCTTGCTTCGCGCTCGTATTGAACCACTCCAGGTTGAGCAGACCGGCCACTGCCTTGTCATGATTTCCGCGTACAATTGCGTTTGCCCGCGGGAGGATTGCCTGGACGCAGGCGTCAGGATCTGCGTTGTATCCCACCAGATCCCCCAGGCAGTACACGACGTCTATCGGAAACTTTTCCATTGCATGGAGAACCGCCGCAAGGGCCTCATAATTGGAATGAATGTCACTGACGATGGCATACAGCATGGCGAGCCGCTGGCGTCAATGTACGTTAGAGCCAGTCCTCCGGCAAGCGCGTGTCAGTATTCTCTTCTTCCGCCGTGTCTGCAGGCCCGCTTTCATCGCCATCGGGCGGCACCAACCTGCCCGAAGACGGCCGCGGGAGGTACTCGGAATTGACCCTCCACGCCGAGCCGTACACATTCGAGACGGCGTGTCTGTCCACATGGGAGGCCTGGCGAAGGATCTCTTTCATCAGCACGCGGCGATTGATCTCCGCGCGCGGGCACCTGTTCGGGGCCGACGGAAGACCCAGCCGCAGGGCCAGGCGGGCCACCTCGGCCTCGCGGATCTCGCAGAGCGGGCGGATGATCGACAGCTTGCCGCCGAAGAACTTCTGCACCGGCATCATGGTCGACAGCTCGCCATGGAAGAACATGTTCATGAGGGTCGTGCGGGCGATATCGTCCATGTGGTGGCCCAGGGCGATCTTCCGCGCGCCGATGCGAGTCGCCTCGTCGAAGAGTATTCGCTTCCGGTTGCGTGCGCACGTGTAGCAGCTGAACTTCTTCCCGAACGTGGGCGGCGCGATCTGCGCCTGGATCCGGCGAAACGGAATTCCGATCCCGTCGAAGAATCCGTCGATTGCCGTCTTTTCTTCGTCCGTCATCGGATACTCACGCCATTCGACCTGAACAGCGAAAAGCTCATAGTCGATCGGCACCCACCTCCTCCGTTCCTGGAGGGCAAGGCTCAACGCAAGGGAATCCTTGCCTCCGGACACGCCGATGAGGACGCGGTCCCCGGCATCGATCATCTCGAACCGGTTGATACCGCGGCCTGCATGGCGTGAAAACCGTTCCACGAGCAGCGCGTCGGCGCGCGAACGATCCCTCATGACGTGAAACAGCGGGCCAGGTCGATTCTTCCAAGTGTCTTCAGCAGGTCCTCTTCCCTTCTC
This sequence comes from uncultured Spirochaetaceae bacterium, assembly GCA_964437385.1. GTDB lineage: Bacteria > Spirochaetota > Spirochaetia > SZUA-6 > Fen-1364 > Fen-1364. The sequence goes on along the minus strand of CAYTGX010000035.1, from coordinate 27,317 downwards.
GCGCTCACCGTGATCGTGCGCAGCGAGCGGGGAAAGTCCTCGTGACCCATCCGGTTGAACACGTATGAGCTGTCCCCCGCATCCATTTCCTCCGACTCTGCGCTGCCCGGGTCGATGACCGGAATGCGGAGCTCGAAGGAGATGCGCTCCGGTATATCCACGACGATACTGTCCGACGCCACGGTTTTCCCGAGCGCGCGGCCCGCCTCTGCGGCTATCTCCTGCTCAAGGGCGAGCCGCGCGGTGATGTCCTCCAGGCGGCGGTGGGCTGCGTTTCCGTCCTTGAATGGAATCCTCAGTACCTGCTTGTGGAGAACCCGGTTCCGCGTGTCTTCGATAAGCCGCGAGCCGGGGCTGCCGTGGGTGGAAAACCGGGCAAAGAACTCCTCGTCATCCAGGCCATAGAGGTCCTGCCTCCTGACGGCGCCTTCCGCCAGGGCCATGCCGATTGCCTTCTTGATCATGGCGGTCGCGATGCGCACCGTCTTGTGCCAGTAGACAGTCTTGTACATCAGGTATTTTGAAAACAGGATGTTCTCCAGCGCCGTGATCCCCTTGTGGCTTATTGCCACGCCGTTTTCCTCATGCGGATAGACCTCTTCCAGGATGAAATCCACATCCTGGATTCCGTACGGCACCCCGCAGAAAAAGGCATCCCTGTTAAGGTAGTCGAGCTTGTCAGGGTCCAGCACGCCGGAGAGAAGCTTCCCGTAGAACGCGACGTTCTCCCCGCCGTGATAGGAGGTTCCATGGTCGATGATGGCGGCGACTGCTTCCGGCTCGATGCCGAGGTGCGTGCGGATTGCGGCGGCAAAATCGGACAGGATCTGCCGCGCGGCAAGGGCCTCGTGCGCCTCCACCTCGAGGTCCTTGAGAGAATGGGCGAACGGATAGTGACCGATGTCATGAAGCAAGGCTGCGCAGAGAAAGGACTTCACCCCCTCCAGGGTAATGTCAACGACCTGATTCTTTCTCACCAGCGTGGTGATCATGCGCCGGGCGATATGGAACACACCCAGGCTGTGTGATCTGCGCGTATGCGTGGCCCCGGGATAGACCAGGTACGCCGGGCCAAGCTGCCGGATCCGGTCGAGCTTCTGGAACTGCTCGAGCGCCAGGATGGGCAGAAGGGGCCGCGAGACGTAGATGTGCTTCCAGACCGGGTCACGAATCGGCTCGGTGTATTCGTTTTCCAGGTGGTCGAGGATGCGCTCTTTTTCGCCCATTGTGATTGTCTGTACAGTAAGAGGGGCGACGCGGCAGTGTAAAGAGGCCAGCAGCTCCCGGAAGGCCGATCGCAGCTAAGGGGGCGGCGGTTTGACGATTCCTCGAGAGAATGGTACAAGGAGCTATGCGCACGCGGCTGCTCCTGCTGGCAATACTGGTGATTTCCCTCACGCTCTTTGGATGCCACAAGAGCCCCCGCCAGGGTTCGGCCCCTGCTCCGCAGCCCGTCCAACCGGCCGTACAGCCGCAGCCAGTTCGTCCCGTGGTCCAGCCGCCCGGCTCGAATCAGGCCCAGCCCGGTCAGCCTCAGCGGCCGGCCCCCCTTAAGCCCAGTGCGTCTCCAACAATAACCCTTGCCCAGGACCAGCAGCAGGCAGAACCCCTGCTCGGTCGAACCCGGCCCCTCAGCAGCGTGGCCACCCTCATGGCGCTCGGCCGGCAGACGCGTACGCTTCCGGAAGATTTCAAAATAGGCCCCCTCGGTGATAACCGCACCGAAGATCAGGATGCAAATGCCGCGGTCTCCACCGCGGAGGCATTTCTTACGGGTCTTGTCGCAGGAAAGCCTGACGGCGCGCTTCTGGCTCCCGGGTCGGAAAAAACCGTGCTCGACACGCTGACATATGGGCTGAAACAAGGATACACGCCGAGCTCGTTCCGCCTCGGCACGCCCAAAGTGCAGGAGGACGGGGAAATCGCCGCAAGTGTACGCCTGTTCGGAGCGGAAGGAACTGCCGAAGGGGAGATCTACATGGCGCCTGCCGGCAAGAAGTGGCTCGTCTCTGACCTCCAGCTGAGCCTTGCGCAGCTGGCTGTGAAACGCGAGAAGGCGAAGGAGAAGTACTTCCCCTCTGCGTACCGCTGGCTCCTGGAGGAGTAAGACCCATGGGTACGGAAGTCGGGCGCATCGAAAAGGAGTTCGTGTTCAAGTCCCTTGTGGATGAGAACGTCCCCTGCGACATTCACGGAAGCAGAAAAGAGCTCAGGTGCCTGTTCTCGGGGGTCACAGAAAAGGGAATTGTCATGTCCCCTGTGGAAGGAAAGCTCGAAGGGTTCGAGCCGGGTGAAGAGGTGAGGGTCTTCTTCTATCTCAAGAACAACTACCACACCTTCGCCTCCCATGTGCGGGAGGTGCTTGGAGAGAAGATGATCGTGGACGAACCGCCCGGCGTGTACAAGAACCTGCAGCGCAAGTTCGAGCGCGTCAGGCTCGCCGGCGGCATGGATGTCTCATTCAGCCTCCATGGGACAAAAGTGGAGCTGAATTTCCCCAAGTCCGACCGTTTCAGCCCCGTGGAGCCGCCCGAGGAATCGCCCACCTTCGATCCCAAGCGCATCAACGAAGTGGTCCAGACATTCCGCACCCGGATGGAATCACTGGTCTCCGACAGCAAGATCGTCATGATGCGCGACAGAATGCCCCGCACGTGGGAGGAGAAAACAATCGTCCGCCTGGGCAAATGTCTGTGGATTCCTTCCACCACCGAGGATTTTCCCACCCGCGATCCCTTTCCCGATGAGCGGGTCATCATGAAATCGGAGCTGATAAAACTGGAAGAGGAGGCCGGCGCACAGGCCCACGTCATCACGAGCAAGCTCGGAAACATCCTCTATGAGAAGACCAAGAAAGACATCGTGGCCGAGCTCTGGTGCCCGGTGCTGTACAACGAATACGTCGTGGGCTATGTCCATGTCTGGAACACGGGAACCCGCAGGGAGCGCCTCTCCCGGGAGATATTTGAGTACGTGCAGGAGTTCGCGCGGACACTCTGCTATTCACTTGTCACGAACGGGTATTTCAAGGTCGAGCGCAGCACGGAGCGTCGCTACGAGGCCCCGATCATCGACATGAGTGCGTCCGGGCTCCTCTTCGCCCATACGTCTCCCGAGCTCATCCGGGAACTGATTGTGCATACCGACCTGGAACTGACCGTGAAGCTGGAGAGACGGACGATGATGATCGGATCCCGCATCATGCGGAAGTTCAAGGATGCGGAGAACGCGTACTTCGGCGTGCTTTTCCTGAAAATCGCCGAAGAGGATTTCAAGGTGCTTTTCCGATTTCTCTACGGCAAGCCGTTCGATCCGGCCCAGGAGGGAGTCTGGGAAGGAGGCGCCCCTCCCCCTCCGCTGGACATGAGCTGAGGCGCCCGCGGCAACCGGAGCGTGAACGTGGTCCCTTCGCCCGGCCTGCTCTTCACGCTGATCGATCCTCGGTTCTGCTCGGCAAACTCACCGCAGACAATCAGCCCGAGCCCATTGCCGTGCTCATTGGCCGTCCCCCTGCACGTGAAATGCACGTCGATTCTGAAGAGCTTTTCCAGTTCTTCCGGGCTCATACCCACCCCGCTATCCGCAACGGAAAGCTCGACACACTCCCCGGCTGCCCCGGCAGAAATTCCGATGCACCCGCCGCGGGCCGTGAATTTGACGGCATTCGAGAGCAGATTGCGCAGGATCGTGAAGACCATGTTCTCGTCCGCGAACGCTCCTATCTCGTCCTGGACGTCGCACAGTATCCGGATCTCCTTCTGCTGCGCCTGGGGAAAGATGAGGGCCACACTCTCCCGGCATAGCGCGGAAAGGCAGAGGTGGCGGGGCTCGCACTCGATCCGCCCCGTCTGCGCCCGCGCCCACTGCAGCAGGCTCTCCAGCAGCTCGGAACCCTGCCGGGTGCCATCGTAGATCAGCCCGCAGAACTCGCGTACCTTCTGAGGCTCCATGGCGTCGAATTTCTTTGCCAGCAGCTCTGAAAGGGTCAGCAGGCCTCCAATTGGGTTTCTGAGGTCATGGGCAATAATGGAGAAGAACTTGTCCTTTGACGCGTTCGCCTTTCGGAGCTCCTTCTCCGTCCTTGCCAGTGTCTGGTTCGCCCTCTCCAGCGCTTCCATGTCGGCGATACGCTTGCGCACCTCGGCGGAAAAAAGCGCCTGGTAGGCGAAAATGCACGCGGCGATCTTGAGATAGTGCCCGATCAGATTCTGTGTCCCGTATGCGCTGGAGTACAGTGTGAACACCATTTCACTGAGGATCGTCGCCGCAAAAGACAGGACGAGGAGTGTACGCACCCTCGGGCTGAGCGCTCCACGCTCCCGGATCACAAGGGCAATAGCCGCGGCGAGCATTGCGCAAAAAACGTATTCACTTGCCAGCTTGAATGGCGTCACCCCCCGGCCTTCAACCAGGCAAAGCGGGAATACCTGCCACGTGAATATCATCAGCAGCAGCGCCGCTGTCACGGCGGCAAAAAAGCCGAAGACCAGCACGGAGCGGACGGTGCGCCGGAGGCGCAGCAGAATGGCGAATACCAGTGTTGCCAGCACCTGCACTGCTCTCCCCGCCACCCACAGCTTCGTCGCATAGTCCTGCCCGTCCGGCAGGACCCCCATTCCCTTGTAGGAGAGGGTGTGAATCAGGTCGATAAAAGCGACAAAGAGAAACCCGATTCCGAGGATGACAAAGGGCCGGGCTCCGGGGTACCCGCGCGAATTCCAGGAAATCATGAACACGCTTGCCGAAATGACAATGCTGAATACTTCCGTGATGCTGTGAAAGAGAAGGTAACTGTAGGTGCTCGAGTACCAGAGAGCCGTCCCCACGGCTGCGGCGAGGATCCCTCCATAGAGAACATTTCTGAATGCGCGAGGCATCGCCTGAATCGAGACTGCCCGCATGCGGGAATTGTATCTGAGCGCACATCAATCTGTAAAGGGCAGCCGTCTGCGCAGGCCCACGCCCGTCGTTTGTTTCCAGATCAATCCTCAAGAATAAGAATCTCGACACGCCTGTTTTTTGCCATATTCTCCTCCGTGTCACTAGGGGCCACGGGTTCTGTTCCCCCTCGGCCCTCGTAGAGGAAACGGCTGGCGCTTATCCCGCGCGAGGCAAGGAAATCCACGACCGCCTTGGCCCTCTTTACAGAAAGGCCGTATTGACTCTCCGGCGTGCCTGCGTCCGCCGTATGGCCGATCACTCGGAAACTCCTGCCGGCAATCAACTTCAAGGCACGGGCCAGAGATTCCAGGCGGGGAAGCTCCTCAGGCAGGAATGAAGCCTGCTCCGCGACGAAATGAATACTGTTGAGGGAAACGCTCAGCCCTTCCTTCTTTTGCTCGATTACCACGTCCTTCGCGCCGGATTCTTCGAGACTCCTGGCGATTGCGCCTGCGGTCTTCTCTCGATCGAACGGTGCGGCAGAGGTAAACCACGTGAGGACAAAGCCCTTGAGCTGAACGGAGGTGCCGTCCACAAATCCGTACGTGTCATCCACCTGATCGCGCATGAAGGAAACTGCACCTGAAGGCGTTGAAAGTTGAATGGAAACAGCGTGGACGCCGGTGACGGACAGCAGCCGAATATCTCCCGCTGGATCATCTCCCTTCTTGTAGCGTGCCGCATATGTTGCGGTGATTATCTTGACCGTCTTACTTCCCTGCGTCACTTCACCGTCATAGCGGTAATCTGCAATAAACCGTGTACGGCTGAACCTGCCGTCATGGAGCGGCTCCACCAGGCGCGTGCCTGGTCCGGTCCACTGATCTCCGACCGACATCGCATCCGTTGGAGCGATTGGGAAACCACGCAGGGCCGGGTACGACCCATCACCCTCTATTGCATACGTGCCGTCCGGCTGGATGGAGTAGGTGACGGGAATTGCCTGTGCGACTTCCTGGGCAGTCTCTGCCCCGCCGTGATCGAGCGCCTGCAGAACATAGAAAGTGCCTTCAATCACGGCAGCCAGATCACTCGTGCGCTGCTGGAGAATGCCTCTCACTTCCCGGTGCTCAAGCCCGACAAACTTGCCGTTTTCGTATCTGCGGAGATCGCTCCGTTCGAGGTATGTGAACTTTCCACCCGGCGGGAGTACGGCCTTCACAAGCCTCTCTGCCCCTGCCGCCTGGCAGAGCGTCGCGGCCAGGAACACCATGAATGTCGCAATCACCCGCATGGCGCGCAGCCTCGTTATTCCCCGAGATCCACGCCCAGCCACTTGGAAAAGTCAGCCTGAGAGGCAGCCATCGTCCCGATTCCCACCTTGGCAGTTGTTTCAGCAACCAGGTAGGCCTTTCCGTTGTGGGTGAAGCGCTGACCGCCGCCCGGCACATCTACGGCCAGCATGGCATGCGAGTATTCGCGAGAGACCATCAGAACGGAATCTATGCCCAGGCCCTCGAGAATGATGGCCATGACCATGGCACGGGAATCGCAGTCTCCCCTTTTTTCAAACGCGGCCGTGAGAGGCGGAACAAAGTCGATCCCGGAAAAGTCTCGTTCATAGAGGAAGCCCTGCACCCAGGCAAGGACCCTTCGGGCGCTCTCTGTTGGGTCATTGGCAGGCAGGGATTCTGAAAAGGCCTTTGTGAGGTTATCCAGCTGGGCCGATGATTCCTTGTACACCATTCTGTAGTAACGCGCCCAGGCATCCACCCAGAGGGTTTCGCTATTCAGATACATAGTCATAACGTGAAATTCTCTCTGCACCGCATGGAGCTCGTCCTCCGCCTCCTCAGAGGACCAGGGCAGTGAGACGCTGCCGGCAGGCAGAACCGCCGTCTTTCTTTCAGCACGCGGGACGGGCCAGGGAAGGAGGAACTGACTGACAGGGCCGGGGAACCGGCGCGCGGCCCGATCAATGGAGAAGCCGTCCAGGCAGGAGATGACGAGCTCGGAGTAGGAGTCGAACCGCGAGGTGTCGGCAGAGGCGACCAGAGCATAGCTGCTCTCCGACACGGCCACGCCGGAGATAAAAACGGCATACCCCTTGCGGGGCCCGGCATCGGTAGAAAAAGCCAAATCAGCCATGACAGCAGGATGTCCCTGGTATGTAAAGCTCGAGGTGTCACCCTTCGAACCCATCTGTGCCAGGAGTTGTGCTGCCATGATCTCGGCCGAGCCGTAGCGGCCCGGCTCAAATGTCAGGATGTCGAACTCCATGCCCTCGTTGGCATCGAAGAAGGAGGCGCGGGTCTTCCCATCCCCTTCTCCCGGGGAGAAGCCTGACGGCACATCGACAAAGGCACCGGTGTCAGTCGTCAGCTCTCTTGCAGCGACAGGAGAAACCAGGGCAGTAAGGAACAAGGCAAGGAGGGCGAAGGGCATGAGTACTCGAGACATGGGAGGTCGACCGCGGCCAGCATCCAAATCCTTCATTGATGAGTGCGGGGCAGAGAGAACCACTCCCCTAAGATACGAAATCTCCTGAGCTTTTCCCAGTTGTCGATCGATTGCGCCGGCAAGGCGTTTGATTCAAACAGGTCCCAAAGTGATGAACTGCTGAAGCTTTGCGTTCAGGTTCTTGAGCTCGCGCAACGCGGTCTGAAAGGTCTTGGGATCCGGGTCTTGCAGGGAATCAGTGAGCGTCCTGAAATGCAAGTCCGCCTCCTGAATCATGACATTCGTACTGAGGTATCCTTCACGGGCGTCTGAGAGCTGGCCTTTGATCCCGCTCAACTCCATTACAAAAATGGAAAGCCCGCCCAAGGCGATTGTCACCCCGGTGACTGCCCCGATTCTCGAATCCAGATTGAGAGCGCTCGCTGCCTGACCCGCGGAGACCGCCCCGAGGGTCACCACGCCGTTGCTGAGGTTCCAGAACGAAGTAGCCTTGGAGAGGCTGTTGTATTTCATGATCTGTCTGTTACGCAGTGAATTGAGCTTCTGCATGTACTCATCGAAGCGCTGGACTTCTCTGGACACTTCGCCATTTTGGAGGTCCTCCAACTGGTATGTCGGAAAACTGGTCACTATGTCCCGCATTGTTGCGCATCCCGTGACCATGACGAAAGCCGCCAGCAACAATACGCCCGTTCTCTTTGTGCCCATTCTGCCTCGTTGAGATCTGCCTCGGTAGCTCCGGCTGCCCAGTCTACCTTATTTTGTTCTTTTTGTTTGAGAGATTCCGACGCATCAAAGATACTCTCCCGCCAGGGCCCGAATAAACCTGAAAAGGGCGAACCGCAGGTGTGCCGTGCCTCTGGACGAGGCTACACGAATCGCTGCCTTATTTCCGAGCTGACGTAATCAAGCACCGCCACGGTCACCGCGATAAACCAGACGGCAATGCCGGCGGCCCGGTAATCGAGCAGGCGGATGTATTGAATCAGGATGAAGCCGACCCCTCCCCCGCCGACAAGACCGATTACCGTGGACATCCGCACGTTGATGTCCCATCGATAAATCGAGAAGCTCACAAAGGGGGCTATCATTTGGGGCACGACGGCGAACATGATCGTCTGAAACCGGGTGGCGCCGGTGGCTTGGATGGCCTCAATGGGCCCTGAGTCGATGCTTTCGATTGCCTCGGAGTACAACTTGCCCAGAGAAGCCACGGAATGCACGGTCAGGGCGATGATACCGGCGAAGGGCCCGAGCCCGACCCAGACGACCGCGATGAGGGCCCAGATCAGCGGCTCGATGGAACGGATGATGTTCAGCACGGAGCGCGTGAGGTAGTAGATTGCGAGGGTAAGGTTCGAAGCGGACATGATATTGCGGGCGGCAAGAAAGCTCACTGGTATGGAAAGAATGATGCCGAAAAATGTCGCCATCATGCCCATGAAGATGGTTTCTACCATGCGCTCGAGGGTGAGCAGAAGCGCTTCGCTGGCGTGCAGCTTCCCCATTGCCGAAACCTGCCGCGCCTCGACCCAATGCGTTTCCGAGCCCGTTTCGTTCCGCGGGGACGTCCTGTAGGGCAAAGATATTTCCAGCGTGAATGATCCCTGGGAATCGGTCTTGACCGTCAGGTATGCGCCGCCCTGGCGGATCTGGAACTCATTGCGAAGGGGGTCTCTCCACCAGATCTGTGTTTCGGATTCCGGCAGAAAGCCGCGACCGGTGAGCCGGATGCGGCTGCCGGGGATGACCTGGTTGTTCGCATCCAGGCTTGAAAGCTCCCCGAAGTTCGGCTCAGCCAGGAGAAACGGCCTCCCAGGCTCTTCCTTTGCGATCGCCGCCGGGGCAGCCCGCCGCGGCACCTGGATTTCCGCCTCGGCAGTGAGGAGAACCGGGTCCCGGACCACGGCGGCCTGCCAGGGCCAGATCACCTTGCCAAAGGGTTTCGTGGCCTCCGGGAACTTCTGGATCATTTTGGGAATATCGATCTCGCTGAGCTGCCACCCCAGGACAAAGAAGGCGGCAAGCACGACCGCAAAGATCCAGAAGCCTCCCGCGCGTTTAGGCGCCAGAGGCCGTCCCGCGTCGAAAACGTTCAGCACCCAGATTGCGAAGATCGAAAGCAGAACCAGCGCGACGAATACCGGCCGCCGGCCCATGGCCCTGCCGAGAGTACCCCAGACGGTCGGTTCAAGCGGAGCGAGAAGCTTCAGGCGCCATATCAGCATGCCGACAAGGGAAACCATCGAGGCGAAAAGAAGGAGTCCCCTGCGCACGCGCAGCGTGAGCACCTGCCCCGCGCCCGGAACGAGGATCGATGCTGCCATCGCCGCCGCGGTCAGGATGCGTGGCGGCCTGGTTTCAGTGCTGTTTGACACCATGAGTCTTCATTTTCGCGCCGGGCGGCCAGCGTTCACGCGCACCGCCTCCTCCCCATAGATCTCCCTGAACTGGGTATCGGACATGGTGCGAATGTCCTCCCCGGTTCCCCGATAGACCAGCAATCCCCCGCGCAGGCCGATCACGTTCGTGGCGTAACGCTGCACAAGATCGAGGTAATGCAGGCTGCAGAGCACGGTGATGCCGTCTTCCTGGTTCAACTGCTCCAGATAGCCCAGGATGGAATGTGCCAGCACAGGGTCCAGGCTCGCGACGGGCTCGTCCGCCAGAAGCATGCGGGGCTGCTGTACCAGGGCCCGGGCAATCCCGACGCGCTGCTGCTGGCCTCCGGAGAGCTCCCGGGCCTGCTTGCGCGCCTGGTCCGTGATCCCGACCCGCTCGAGAGCCTTCCAGGCCAGCTCGCGGTCATGCGCCGGGAAATGGTAGAAAAGGCTGGAACCGGGGGTCACGTAGCCCAGCCTGCCGGTGAGCACATTCGTAAGGACGCTGGAGCGCTTCACAAGATTGAACTGCTGGAAGACCATCCCGATCTGCCTGCGGATCACGCGCAGGTCTTCTGCGGACGCCGCTGTGATGTCCACGCCGTCCCAGAGTATCTGCCCCTCAGTGGGATCTATAAGACGATTGATGCACCGCAGGAGGGTGGACTTTCCCGATCCGCTCAGGCCAATGATGACGAGAAAGTCTCCCTTTTCTACCGTGAAGCTCACGTTACGCAGCGCCACGGTCCCATCCCCGTACACCTTTGTCAGATTCCGGACTTCCAGCATTCGTTCCCCCGGACATCCAGGAGGGACGTCGGGTCCCCCCGACTCCGCGGAACTGCGCGGTGTACCGCGCAAGGTACCGCGGAAGGCTAACTCCGCGGACTACCGCGGAAGGCTAACTCCGCGGACTACCGCGGAAGGCTATTGCTTCGGCTTGGGAAGCAGGTCCGCCGCTTTTACCCCGGCTGCCTGCAGGAACTGTCGGAACGGATCGTAGAAAGTGTCGTCATGCTTTTCCAGCGCCGTCCACTGGTACGCCGTATTGATCGCCTTTTTTCCGTCATCCGTCGCTGCGATTTCAAGGAGCGCGTTCACGATCTTGTCCTGCAGGTCCCTGGAAACCGAGGGATGAAACTGGACTCCGTCGTTGGGAATATTGGCGGATTGCTGAAGAACAACAACTTTCTCCATGACATCCGGATGATCCTTCTGGATCAACGTCCGTGCGTCGACGAAACATGCACCGGCATCGACGTCTCCGCTGTACACGGCGGATACGACCCCGGGGTGGCTTCCGGCGTCGACGACTTTGATGTCCCGCTCGGGATCTATGCCCGCTGCCTTCAGTGTGATCATCGGGATGATCCACCCGCTCGTTGACAGGGCGTCCACCCTGGCGAAGGACTTCCCTTTCAGGTCCGCCAGCGTCTTGATGCCCGAATCAGCTTTCGTAATGATCTGGCCGTTGTAGAACGCACTCCCGTTGCGAACGGAAATCAGGGCTGCCTTGGAGACGCCCATGTCTGCGGCCATCACGTATGCAAACGTCGCCAATGAAGTCATCTGCGCGGTCGGCGGATTGCTCCGCAGCGCTTCGATGACGCCCGCGTACTCGGTGGCTACCAGGGTCTTGAAAAAAAGACCGGTCTTCGCATGCAGAAGGTCGGCGACGCTCTGAGCGCCCGCAGACACCTTTGCCATCTCACCGGAGGGCACGAAGGCCCACACGATCGGGTGCTCTTCCGAGCCGAGCGCGGCTTCCGCCTTGCCGCCGGCAAAAACAGCAGCGCCGCAGAGGATCAAAGAGAGCGCGGACAACATGATTTTCCTGAACATGCATCACCCCTTTCCAGTCAGCTTTCGAGGGCAACAGTAGTTCAGCCCGTCTCCCCCGTCAAGCGCGGTGCTGACGGCGGATGCCGGCCGCGGCTGCCCCGGCCTGTGCGGGCCTCAGCGAATGCCGCTGAATACGGCGGCCGCCTCAGAATTGGAGAGTCAGGTTGATGACGGTCAGATCGCTCGCGGGTATTTCGCTCACACGCGAATCCAGGTGCACGTTGCACCGGGAGCACTCGGCATGCAGAAAGGAAAGATAGTACAGCCCGAGCTCCGTATCGATATCCTCGGGAGGCATGCGCCGATAGAACTCGACAAGGCTCTTCTCCTTGATGTCCAGACCCGCCTTGATTTCGATCTGCTCTTTCACTTTCTGGTATTCACGTGCGTGATTGAAAATGACGATCCGCAGCCGGTTTTCCGTGCCGATGGAAGGCACTTTGCTGCTGACCTGGTAGGTCAGGTAGAGGTAGTCCTGCTGCTCCCGCATGGAGGCAGCAATTGCTTCCCGCAGCTTCGGGTTGCGCAGGATTCCCGACTTCGACCGCATGTCGGGAAACAGCCTCCGCGCAATCTCCAGAGCATGAACTGCTTCCGCATAAGAGAGCAGCTCCGTGACCATCAGGGAAAGGTACTCGGCGATCTTGGATTTCTCCAGGTAGCCTCGCAGCAGGCTGACCACCTTCGCCACGAGGACCACATACTCCGGCTCGCCGCGTGATTTTGCCAGCACGCACCACATGATATTGCGCATGCTGATCACGTACCTGTCGCTCAGGAAGCCGAGGATTTCACGCTCTTCCGCGCTCAGACGGGGGTCGGCCTGCAGCTCCTTCAGCAGCCCGCTCTGGATGTCCTCCGACACCATGGGCAGGTCAGGGGCGCAGCTGTTGAAAAGACTCTCCAGCTGGTTGCGGTTGAAGATCGAGTTCTCATCGATGATTTTTGTCGGATGGCCGCGATTCCAGCGCTTGATCAGGGGGGAATCGAGAAAGAGCTTGTAGGTCTCCCGTTCGAAGGATCGATAGAGGATACGGTAGACGATCAGCTTGTTCAGATCGATTATTTCCCTGCGCTTGTCCGCGAACTCCGTGCGCGCGATCTCTACAGTGGAGATGTATTCGATATTCATCATCTTCTGAAGGGAGGCGGCGGAAAACTCATCCAGCGAAATGCCGTACTCAAGGCGGTTGTCCGCCATACGCAGACGCTTGATCTGCTTGTTGTTCCGGATGAACCACTCAACCCCTTCAGAGGTCAAGGTGATCTTGACGGGAAGCTTGATGATCGGTTTCTTTTCGTTCCTGGCCATCTGCGCCTGCGGCCCGGGGGCCGCCTACCCTTCCTTCAGAGCGATCCCGTGACGGCGCTTGGGAAAGGTCTTGGCCACCGCGATGCAGTTGCGCCTCGCGCTGAGTACGACCCCGCCGTCCCAGTATTCCAGCGCGGCGAACAGGGCATTGCCGCTGTCGTGCGCGTCGCTGTCCGGTGTGATGAACGAGACGAACTCCGCCATGCGCTCGAAATCCTGCGTCTGAAAGCACGCGGTCCGCTGGCGGTTGAACTCGTTCCATTCCTCCATGCGTGTAAAGCCGGCTCCTTCGTCCTGCACGATCAACCGCGCGCTGTCGTCGCTGAACTGGAACCACACGTCCACATTCTTGCTTGCGTCGCTCTTGTTTCCGTGCTTCACGGCATTCTTGATGAGCTCGCTTACCTGCTGCTCCAGGAGATTGATTTCCTTGAACTCCGGGGGGGCCTTCTGCACGACCAGGAGGGTGTAATACCTGATCTGGCGAAAATCGCTGGCGAAGGTCTTGTGGAACATTCCATTCTTATTGAAGAGGGGGCTCTTTCCGTTCATTTGAATCTGCTTCACCTGGTCCATTCGTCTCTCCTGATCTTATTGCGTCGCCATGCCGCGGATGCGGCTTACCGCCTCGTTCACGTCCGCGGCAATGGGCAGGTAGCCGTTGAGCTTTGTCAGCTCGATCACGCGCTTCACCGACCCTTTGACGTTTGCAATGACCAGCGCCATGCCGCGTTTCTTCAGCTCGGAGTGGACGGAGAGGAGGGCGCCGATGCCGCTGGAGTCCAGGTACTCCACGTTCTCCAGATTGATCACATACTCCTTGATCTGGCGTCCGATCATCTTCAGGACGATATCCTTCAGCTTGAACGCATTGTAGAGGTCCATTTCGCCGGTGATGTCGATTACGTAGATCGTTCCGGCGCGTCTGAGCTTTATTTCCATTTCTGCACTCACTGTCGCTGCAGTCTCCTATAAGGCTTTCAACAGCAGCAGTGTCTGATCATCCTGCTGCCGGGCCGTTCCGACAAAATGCACCAGGTCACCCCGTATCGCCTCTACCAGCTCTGCAGCCGGAAGTGCCGCATGTTTCTCCACCATTCGTTTCAGCCCGCCGAGCCCGTATTGCTGCCCGGCGGGATTCATGGCCTCCAGGATACCGTCCGTGCACATGATGATCACATCCCCCGGTTCCACCGAAAAACGCTTCTGCTCGTAGCGCGCGTCCTTTTCGATCCCGATGGGCAGGCCTTCGGTGTCCAGCTTGAATGTCGTTCCGGTGGCCAGTCGGTGGACAAGCAGCGGCAGGTGCGCGGCGTTGGAATAGAGAACTTCCCGCTTCTTCTGGTCGTAGATGAGGAAGGCGATGGTGGCATAGTGATCGAGCTCGATCCTGCCGGTGATGCCGCGATTGATCCAGTTCAGCGTGGTTGCCGCGTCACGCTGCGAAGAGACAATGAGATGGAGAATGGAGCGGATCATCACCATCACCATTGCCGCAGGGATGCCCTTCCCTGCCACGTCGCAGATGGCGACTCCGAGTGTGTCATCATCCAGGCGGAACACGTCATAGTAGTCGCCGCTCACGCCTTTCGCCGGCATGTTGTAGACGGCGAGCTCGGCGGTGTCCAGCTCCGGCAGGCGGTCAGGCAGCAGCTTGCGCTGGATCTGGGCAGCGATGTCCAGCTCGCGTTCGAACTCCCGCTTCTCCAGCACCTCCGTGTACGTGTAGAGATTGTCGATCGTGATGGAGGCATACTCCGCCAGCGTGGTCAGATGCTGGAAATCCCGGTCGTCGAAGAACTGGTTTTCCGCCCGCTTCAGCACCGACAGCACTCCCAGCGCGTGATTGCGCACCACCAGGGGTATGGCCGCAAGAGAGCTTACGAACAGGATGTCGTCATCCGTATTGTGACGCATTCTCTCGTCCTGACGGGTGTCGTGTATCAGGTTCGGTTTGCCGCTCTGCACGGTCTCCCCCAGCACGGTCTGGCCGATGGGGATGGGAGTATCGGCGAAGTATTTTTTCAGGCTGGCGGGGGTCACCCGCGCGAGATCCGGCACAGGACCGAGGGGCGGATAGATCCCATACGTCGCCTTCACGCGCAGGATGTCCTCATACTCGTCCACCATGAGGATGGTTCCCGCGTCTCCTCCTATGTTTCTCACGGCGGAGGTGATGATCATTTCCAGTACACGGGACAGGTCGATTTTTGCCGTGATGGCGTTGCCAAGGTTTTCCATGAAACCGTACGTCGCGTCCAGGTTGGAGGAGTAGAACTGTATGGTATGCGCCCCCTCTGCGTGCAGGAGGGCGTTGTAGTTGAGCAGCAGCCACCCGGGTATCAGATAGGAGGCGGGGAGCAGCACGCCTTGAACAAGGGGATGGTCATATCCGTAGAGCAGGGTCACGATGGAGACGATGAAGAGAGCGGCAGAGACCACCGCCCTGCTGCGCAGAATTATGTCAGCCTTCTCAGTGTCTATGGCGGAGACAAGCCCGGTCAGCACCGCGAAATATGCGACGTTGACGAGGAGCCAGATGCCGAGGAAAAACTCGATCTGGCTGAAGAAAGGAATGAAGATGTTGACGGCGCCTGCCGCGCATGCCAGCGCGTTGAGGGCCAGATAGAAGACGTCAAATCGCGTGCGGCCGGTGTACGCGCGCAGCCAGAACACGTACAGGGTAATGATGACCAGGTCAGCCAGGGGAAAGTACGAGACGACGCCGGTGAAAGCGTGCAGGATGTCCCGTGCCAGCATGACCGCCACGATGACGGCAACGAAGCGCAGAGCGGGCACCGAGCTGACGCGGCGCACGGCCGCGAACATTACGATGCAGAAGAGCGCGGGCACGACCTTTGGCAGGAAAAGGCCGATGTTCATGGGCTTTTCTTTTCCCTCTGCTCGAGCTCCTTGACGACCGTGGCGAGGTTGGAAAGCATCCGGTTGAATGCTACTGCCAGAACCCCGACCTCATCCCGGCGGTGAATTGGGATCTCCTCCACTTCCAGCAGCCCCTTGCTCGCCTTATCGACAAGCACGGTCAAATCCTGGATGGGTCGGCTGACCTGATTTCCGAGCCATACCCCGATGCCGATTGAGAGGAGGACGAAGACTGCCATTACCAGGAGCACGAGTTTCCCGCTCTCCCGTACGGGCCGCACAATTTCGCTGCGCGGCACGATGACTCCGAGGCTTGCGCCGACTGTCGGGACAGGGGCGAACGCGACGTAGTTCTGCTGCCTGTCATCTCCCGCAAAGGTCCTGATGCCTGCCTTGCCGGCAACCATGTCGATTACGATATTCCGGAAGCCCGCATTGGGTGCTTCCATGAGATTGTCGGTCTTGTATGTCTTTTCCCAGTCCGTGTGAGTCTGTTCCATGTTGCGCCGGACAATGACGTGGCCGTCCCTGTTGAGCATGAACGGCTCGTTCTCGTAGCCGATCTGAATGGAGAGGATGTCGTTCTGCAGTGTCTGCAGGAGCACGTCCAGCCCGGCCACGCCGAAAAGGCGTCCCCCGGCATCGCGTACCGGGGCGGCCGCGGTCACGGTAAGTTTTTTCGTGTTGGCATCCACGTACAGGTCAGTCCAGATCGGAACGGATCCACGGCCGGCCTGCACATACCAGGGCCGCTGCCGAGGGTCGAATGCCTTGATCGCTTCGATGACATCGACCACCTTCTGCTGATCGAACACTGTCAGGGCGGTTTCCGATGCGTAGTAGCCCAGCGTCAGGTAGGGGTTCTTTGCCACCAGCGGCTGCAGCACCTGTCCGATCCTCTGCATGCGCAGGATCTCGTCATGCAGGTCACGCCGCTGCTCGTTGGTCCCATACCCGTTTCCGGTCCATGGCATGAGCAGGCGGTATCCCACATCTTCGCGGGGGGCCGGCGCCGAGTACATCGAGGCCGCATAGGCGGCCACTGCTTCGACCTCCTGCTGGATACGGCGGAAAATATTGTCGTAGCCCAGCGTCTTCTCTGCCACGATGCGGCTGAGGTTCTGCTCAGCCTGGGAGGCCAGAGAGTTCTGGTTCTGCCAAAGCGCGATCAAGCCTACAAGAAGAAGTGATACCAGGGGCAGCAGCACAAGGGCAACGATGATCCGCGACTTGATCGAGATTCCCCGAGTGGCCATCACGTCCTCCCCTAACCATTCGCTATATTTTCTCTATTCTATACGCCATCTCGTGTTCGGGGTCAAGCGAAATGCGCCGGGCTGAATCTGACGGGCCTACGAGTGCGGCCATTCGCAGGCAGCTCGGCGGGCGCATTGTCATCCCCATCCGCCCGGGCTATGATGTGCCGGAGCTGAGCATAACCGGGAGCGAATGGAAAAAGCGCATGGCGGACGGATCAGTCGGACAAAAGGAAGTCGAAGCCGGCGCTCCCCCCGGAGATCCGGTTCCGACCCATCCGGATCAGGCGCTGCTGCGGCGCGTCATAGACAAGTCCATCGCCGTGACCTCCGGAAAAGGTGGAGTGGGCAAGACAATCACTGCCTGCAACCTTGCGATCTATTATGCCCGGAAAGGACTGAATGTCGGCCTTGTCGATATCGATCCGCTGTCGGATGTCGTTTCCCTCCTTGATCTCCAGGCGCCCGAGCAGGCTCTGACAGTCCAGAGCGCCGGCCCGGCCAGTGCCGCGGGTCAGACGTTCATCATGCCGGTTTTTCGCGGCCTGGCCATCCTGTTTCCCTTCCAGAAGCTCGGCGCATCCGAAGTCAGCGGCGTGATGGAAAAGATCTACGGCACGTATCTTGCTGAGATCGACAGCCGCTTCAACCTGCTGCTCTTCGACATGCCGGCCGGCATGAACTTCGAAGACAACCTGGCGTACCTCCCCTACATGAAGCGGGTGATCCTCGTGACCAATCCCGAGCCCACCTCCCACGCTTCTGCCGGCGCGTATGCCAAAGAGGTGCAGAGGCTGTTTCCGGGCAAGCCGTTGCGCCTCTGGCACAACCGCTATTCACCCAGGACGCAGCAGGGGTTCAATCCGCGCGACGTGGCGGGAAACTACAATCGCTTCGTTTCGGAATCGGAGAGGCTGACGCAGACGGAGATCACTTTTCTGCACGATTTCGCTTTTGTTCCGGAGGACCCCGCGCTGGACCTCCTTCAGGGAGAGCCCAATCCCGTCGTGCACGTGCTGAAATGCATGCGGGACAGCCTGGACTACGCGCACGGCAGGCTGCTCTTCCAGGCGTCCCGGAGGCTGGGAATCCCACCTCGGATACAGGAAATCGTCACACACTACATCCATCGCAATACACGGATCGACGAAACGGATGAGTACCTCGCGGAGCTTGGCGAATACCTGAACGCCGTCCTGTTGAGCGTTCATCCGGAAGACGCGCAGCCGTTCACGCCGGAAGAAAGCCGTGCTGTGGACGGCTTCCTGCGCCGCGTCAAGGCGAGCGCAATGCGGCGGGAGATCCTGCGCGTGCATGAGCTGCTGGTGGAGCAGATCCGTAGAATGGAGGAGGCGCGGGGGGCGTTCGGGGGGCGTCCGCAGCCGGGGCACGACAAGCTGATGGACCGCGAGATCGCGCGGTTCCTGATGGCCCTGGGAAAGGCCGCTCAGCGCAGCGCCATGATGCGCAGCCAGGGTGTCCTGCTCCTCTTCTATTTCTCCCTGCACAAGCTTTTCCAGTCCAAGACCCTTGTTGCGGTGATCAAGCAGCTGATCCCGCGCAAGGTCAACGCGCGGGGCCGCAAGGTGCGGGACCGGTTCCGCCAGATCCAGATACTCGTTGAGCGGGATCCTGACTACCGCGCGCACTACCTGAAAACGATGCGCACGCTGCACATGATCGTCGGCCGGCAGCTATCCGCCGTGGCCAGAACTTTCGAGCTCGATATCCTTTTGCTGAAAGACGGCAACTCCCGGCTGGATTCGCGCGCCTACCTCAAGCTCCTGGCAGCGTTCCTGCACGAAACCCTTTACAGCGGACTCAGCGTCATTGTGGGTTTCGACTACCGCTCGGCCGCGCTCGCCTTCCAGGACGGGGCGGAGAGACTTCTCGCCTCAATCGGAGAGGCCGAGTAAGCGGCAGCGCCCATCGATCCTTGCCGCCAGGATGAAGTCATTTTCGTGCAGCCCGTCTATTGCGTGCGTAAAGAGAGTGATGCGCAGTTTTCCCCATCCCACGAGCATGTCGGGATGATGCTTCTGCTCCTCGGCGATTTCCGCAACGGCATTGGCAAGCTCCATTGCCCGCCGGAAGTTCCTGAATGTGAACTCGCGTTCGAGGTGATGACCCTCGACCGTTCTCCAGCCCGGGTCGAGCTCCCTCATCAGTTTCTCCTGCTCCCGGGCATCGAGGGGACGGACTCCTCCCCTGCAGGGGACGCACTGTCTGCCGGCAAGGTCACTGTTTCTGCCCACTGTTTGAATATAGCGATTTTCCGGCCGTCGCTGGCGTTGCCTCCTCACCGAGAGAGTACTACTATGGTCGCATGGCTGCACCCGGACCCTCCACAAACGCCTTTCTCGGAATGGACGTCCCTGCACTGAAAGAATCTCTCGTCCATAATCTGGAGTTTGCCCTGGCCAAGGACGAATACAGCGCAACGGCGCGCGACCTTTTCAATGCCCTTGCCCTGACGGTCCGTGACAGGCTCATTGAGCGCTGGCTGGCGACCCAGCAGAGCTACTACAGGCAGAAGGCGAAGCGCGTGTACTACCTGTCACTGGAGTTTCTCATCGGGCGTACACTGGGCAATGCCATCATCAACCTCGGGCTGGAGCGGAATGTCGAGCGCGCCATGACGGAGCTGGGCTATCGGCTCGAAGAGCTCGAACAGCGCGAGCAGGACGCCGGCCTTGGCAATGGCGGCCTTGGGCGCCTTGCTGCCTGTTTCCTCGACTCAATGGCCACACTCGCGCTGCCGGCGTACGGGTACGGGATCCGCTACGAGTACGGGATTTTCTTCCAGCGCATCCGCGACGGGGCCCAGGTGGAGACGCCGGACAACTGGCTGCGTCACGGAAATCCATGGGAAGTGGAGCGGCCCGAGCATCTCTATCCCGTCCACTTCTACGGCAGGGTGGTTCGACGCGAAGACGTGGACAGGCGGCTCACGTTCGATTGGGTGGACACGCAGACCGTCATGGCCATGGCATACGATACGCCGGTCCCCGGCTACCACAACAACACGGTCAACAACATGCGCCTCTGGGCCGCAAAGAGCTCCCGGGAATTCGACCTGGACAATTTCAATCTCGGGGACTACGAGCGGGCGGTGTCTGACAAGGACCGTTCCGAGACGATTTCAAAGGTTCTCTACCCCAACGACAATGTGTTCGAAGGCCGCGAGCTGCGTCTCAAACAGGAGTATTTCTTCGTTGCCGCCACGCTGCAGGACATCATCCGACGCTACAAGAAGGGCGCTGCCCGAAATGGGGGTCCTGCCCGCAGCGAGGGCGGCTCCCGGAACTTCGCCGATTTCCACGACCAGGTTGCGGTGCAGCTCAATGACACTCATCCCGCCGTGGCGATCCTCGAGCTGATGCGTCTTCTCGTGGACAAGGAGGGCATGGACTGGGACCCCGCCTGGCAAACCACGGTCAAGGTTTTCGGCTACACCAATCACACCATCCTGCCTGAAGCCCTGGAGCAGTGGCCGGTGAGTCTCTTCGAACGCGTGCTGCCGCGCCACCTCCAGATTGCCTACGAGATCAACCGGCGGTTCCTTGCGCTGGCGGCTGGCCGCTGGCCGGGGGACACGGAACGGCTGCGTCGCGTGTCGCTGTTCACCGAGGACGGGGAAAAGAAGCTGCGAATGTCCTACCTTGCAATCGTGGGCAGCCACTCAGTGAACGGCGTTTCAAGGCTCCACACCGAAATCCTCAAATCCGAGCTCTTTCGCGACTTTTTTGCCCTCTGGCCTGAAAGATTCAACAACAAGACCAACGGTGTCACTCCGCGGCGCTGGCTGAAGCTCTGCAATCCCGGCCTTGCGCAGCTGATCACGGGCAGGATCGGCGATGGGTGGATCACTGACCTCGAGCAGCTCAACCGCCTCGGGCCCCTGGCGGAGAACGCGGAGTTCCGGCGCGAGTGGCGCGCGGTCAAGCAGGAGAACAAGAAGGCTCTCGCGAAGACGATCCATGCGCTTACCGGCGTCACTGTAGACGCAGATGCGCTTTTCGACTGTCAGGTCAAACGCATACACGAGTACAAGCGCCAGCTCTTGAACGTGCTGCACGTCCTTTTCCTGTACCTCGGCCTCAAGGCCGAGGTACAGGAGCGGCGTGTCCCCCGGGTCGTCATATTTGCCGGAAAGGCAGCCCCCGGCTATGCAACAGCCAAGCTCATCATCAGGCTCATTCATGCCGTTGCGGAAAAAGTCAATACGGACGCGGCGGTTTCTTCCACCCTTAAGGTCGTGTTCGTGCCCAACTATGGGGTGAGCCTTGCGGAGAAAATCATTCCGGCCGCTGATCTCTCCGAGCAGATCTCCCTTGCGGGCACCGAGGCTGCCGGCACGGGGAACATGAAGTTCTCCATGAACGGCGCGTTGACGATCGGCACGCTGGACGGCGCGAATGTCGAAATCCGGGAAGAAGTGGGGGCTGAGAACTTCTTCCTGTTCGGGCTCACCGCCTCAGAGGCGGGCGAGGAAAAGACGAACGGGTACGACCCTCGTGGAATCTACCGGTCCAACCGCCGTCTCGCGGACGTGCTGGACATGATCGCCGGTGACGCGTTGTGTCCGAATAAGCCGGGAGCATTTTTCCCCCTGGTGCATGGACTGCTGGATCAGGGAGACCCGTACATGCTTCTCGCAGACTTCGATGCGTACGTGAAATGCCAGGGACAAGTCGGGGCCGCCTACGAAGACCGGGAGGCGTGGACGCGCATGTCGATACTCAACGTGGCCCGGATGGGCAAGTTTTCAAGCGACCGCACGATCCGCGAGTACGCGCGTGAGATCTGGCACGCCACACCGTACCGCGTCAGGATTGAGGCGCCGAAACCGTAGGCGCCGCGGCCTTCTGACGGGCAAGCAGCAGGATCTCGGGTCGATATTCGAAGTGCATGGTGTCGAAATACAGCCACTTTCCGCCCCACACGAAACCTTGGCGCTCGAATGCCCGGACCACAGGCAACGGAAGCATCCAGCGCTTCGCGTAGGAGATGGTCCACCAGTCAGGAGTGCCCGCCATTGCCCACATCCAATACGCGTTTTTTCCCTTGTAGCTCCTCGGAATCAGGTCGACGGCGAGCCCGTAGCTGTGCAGGCTGCGCGAGCGGGTCCCTTCCACGAATCGATAGTTATACCCGTTGATTTCGCGGATTCCTTTGAGAAATGCCGCAACGTCGGGGTCAACAAGGCGGAGTGACATGAGCTCCCTGCCCACGAGGCTGAGCGGTTCCCTTAGCCGTTCATGCACGGTCACGGTGAATCCCGCCACCTCTACTGAAATGAGCCGTGCCTCTGTTTCGGTCCTGTTGGGGGCCTGAAGAAGCGCCGAAAGGAATGCCTCGTTTCTTCGAGGAGGGTTCTTCTGATTGTCGAGCACCCTTTGGCGGAGGCGGGAAGCGGTTTGTTCATCAAGCTCCGGCAGCGGCGGCAGCACGAGCGGATAGGGATAGAAAGGCAGGGCAGCGAACTCCTCCCATTGCGCCCGATCCGCCTCTGGCAGAAGCCTTCCGTGCGCCCAGGCGAACCAGTCATCGCCTATTCGCAGCATCCAGTCTGAGCTTCTCTGCGCCGTCTCCACTATCCGGTCCGGCCATGCCGCAGCGAGGGATTGCACTTCCCGCTCACCGGTCGAAGTCTCAGTCACGGCGGGCATTGGCGCCGCTTCCAGGAACCCCCGAGACAACGGGGTGCCGAGTGCCAGGAGAAACAGGAACGCGGCGATCAGGGAACTTCTGAACACAGGCAAAACGTATCCCGGCGCCCGGAAGGAGTCAATGACGAATGACTTCGGCCGGGACATGGATTGAGGGGAGGATTGGCCGACGACGTTTTCATGGGTATTGTTGTCCGCATGAGCATCGACATTCGAGGCAGCATTGGATTCTGCGCGGTGACACATGGAAGTTGATGTCGTGGTGATCGGCGGAGGGGCCACCGGGTCAGGCGTAGCCTGGGACCTGGCTCTCAGGGGGCTCCGGGTCATGCTGGTCGAGAAGGGCGACCTTTCCAGCGGAACGAGCGGCCGCTACCACGGGCTTCTCCACTCCGGTGCGCGTTATGCGACATCGGACCTGGAGACGGCGCGGGAGTGCATGGCCGAGAACACGATCGTCAGGAGGATACTCCCCGGGTCGATCGATGACACCGGCGGCATGTTCGTTCTCCTGCCCCGTGATGATCACTCGTTCGTCGAAATGTGGATTGCGGGATGCCGCGCTGCCGGCATATCGGTCCGCGAGCTGACCGCGTCCCAGGCAAGGACGAAAGAGCCGACCCTCAACCCGGAGGTGCTCTGTGCGTTCGAGGTCCCTGACGCGGTCTGTCATTCCATGACCCTGTGTGCCTCACTCTCCCGGGCTGCCCGCTCACGGGGTGCTGCGATCCTGCCTTTCCACCGCATCGAGAGAATACTCCGCCGCAACGGCACAGTCGAGGGCGTCAGAGTGAGCGATCTGCAGAAAGGGGCCGCATGGGATGTGCGGGCCAGGTTCATTGTCAATGCCGCAGGCCCTTGGGCCGGTGAAGTCGCCGCGCTTGCAGACATCCCGCTTTCACTCGACCTCACTCGGGGAGCCCTCGTGGCGTACAAGGGCAGGCTCGTCAACAGTGCGGTGCAGCGCCTTCGCCCGCCTGACGACGCAGACGCCGTGCTGCCGCGAGGACAGGTCAGCATCGCCGGTACGACGGAGGTGGCGACACAGGACCCCGCCGATCGTCGAGTCGAGGAGTGGGAGCCGGGTCTGATCAGGGAACGCCTCAGCGAGCTGCTGCCCGCGCTCAGCGGCGCCACAGCGGTGCATGCATGGTCGGCGGTGCGTCCCCTCTATGATCCGCAGGCGCGCGCCGACCGAGCCGACACGCGCCTGCGCAGCCGCGGCTTCACCATTCTGGACCATGCCCGAACGGACAACGTGGAAGGCATTGCGAGCATTGTGGGCGGAAAGCTTGCGATTTTCCGCCTGATGGCAGAAAAGACCTCTGACCTGGTGTGTGAGAGACTCGGAATCGATATCCCCTGCCGGACGGCGGAAACGCCGATAGACTGAACCGAGCGGTCGCTCAACTCCGCGGCGTACCGCGGAAGGGCGACATTTTTCACCAGCCGTTTTCCCTGCGCAGCCTCTCAATGTGGCTGACGTGATGCCGGGTGTGCCAGTGCAGTATCTGCAGGGTATAATCCACGGATATCTCTCCCCGCTCTGGATGCACCATCGTGCGGGAAAAATCTCCCGGCTTCAGCGTGCGCAGGACCGCCGCCATTCTGGCGTGGACTGATTCCAGCAGGTTCACGGAGACCTCGGGAGGCATGGTTCGCGCGTCAGTCAGCGCGCTCCACGCGTCCTGGTCGAACGGCTTGATGACTGGATTCTGCTCGGTCAGTGCCATGTTGAATCTGCTGTACCAGTTCAGTGAAGAATCAGCCACATGATGCGTGAGCTGTCGGACCGTCCACCCGCCTTTTCGATAGGGAGTGTCCAGATTCGCATCCGTAAGGCCCCGGACAAGGGACCGAAGGCTGGCCGCGAACCCGGCGAGCTCGTTGATCAGTACGATCCGCTTCTCAGGGGTGATGTTCCTGTCAAAACTGAACTCTCCAACCGGATACTTTGGATCTGTCATGCTGGCTCAAAGATAGCGCGGAGGAACTTTCCACGGCAACTCGCGTGCACCTGACATATGAACATCCCTACCCGCCCCCCCGGGGCTTGATCCGGTTGTCGCCCTTGTCGCTGTTGTTGTCGTTCTGGTCCTTCTGATTCGACCCGCCAGACTTCATGGCCGCGGAAATGGTATTTTCCACATCGCCTACCTGCTTCTGGATGCTTGTGGCCTTCTGCAGGGCGCTGCTGGAATTCCCCGCGGCAAGGTCCTTTTCCGCGCTTGCCAGAGAGGTCCGAGCCGAGGCGAGTTGTTTTGAAATTGCGTTGAAATCGAGCCGAGCGCCCGCTTTTTGAGCAGCAGCAAGATCGCTGTCAGCCTTGGGGAGTGACTGCGTCTTGAGGGTGCCGATAAGGGATGCGGCCTGACCCTGACCCGGGGCGGCTTTTTGATTCTTGTCACCTTGCTGGCCGCGGTCAGCGGGCTGGTTACCGCCCGGCTGCCCCATGCCAGCCTGCGGGTTCCCGCCCCGCTGAGTATTGTCCGCCTGGGGCTTGGCGCCTGGCTGCGGTCCTTTATTCAGCTGCTGGCCCCTGCGAGCCGGCGCGTTGCGGTCATCCTGCTGACCCCTGTCCACCTGGGGACCAACCGGTGCGTTTCTTGGCGGCGGCGCCACGGTTCCTCCCGGAGCGGGCCCGGCCCTGGGCG
>CAYTGX010000035.1:0-1876 GCA_964437385.1 uncultured Spirochaetaceae bacterium | reverse complement strand
GCGTTTCTTGGCGGCGGCGCCACGGTTCCTCCCGGAGCGGGCCCGGCCCTGGGCGGGGCGATCATGGTCCCGCCGGCTGCAGGCGCGTTTCTTGGCGGCGGCTGCTGCCCGTCCCGGTAGGCGGGAGGATTATCCACCCTGTTGACCGAGCCGGGACGCACCACTGTCACCGGGGGCTGACTGCCGGGGCGGCTTCTCTGAAGAACAGCAAGCTCCTCCCTGCTCAGCGGCCTTCCCGGATTGGCCATGAATGCCTGCTGGCGCGCGGCGAACGGGACCTGGGGCGGAGGAGGCGCGCGGCGCGAGTACACGCTCCGGGACGCAACATTTTCCGGCGGGCGCACGACGCGGGTTTGCGGCGCAAAAGGCTGCGCAGTCACGCTTTCCCGCTGGGGAACGACGAAGGCGGTCATGCCAATGACCGGTGCCCTGCCCACCTCTGCAAATGGAACCGCAATCACGGTTCCGGATGTGCGCCGCGATTGAACGAAATCATCGCGATGCACGACGGTGACTGCCTGCGGAACGCTTCGATTCACGTAGGTGGCGCGGGTCACATCATATGCCTGTCCGCTCTGAAAGTTCGAGACATGACTGACGTTGATCCGCTGCGCATAGCCGGGGCTCACCGTGTAGGGCGGAACATACCGCTCATGAGGACCGAGAGGGAACCAGCCGATACCGTCGCCTGCCGCGGGACTCCAGTTGTTCCCGCCCACAAAGACGACCAGCGCGGGAGCGTAGACCGGTCTGGCGACCATGGTCCCGGGAACCCAGACCCATCCCCTGCTGGCATATGCCCAGCGCCCGTAATGGAAGGGAGCGAAACCCCAGGGTGCATCGTCAATCCAGGTCCATCCCCATGGCTCCACCCACGCCCAGCGGCCGAACCGGTAAGGCGCCCATCCTGGAGGCACGCCTGCGGGCGCCCACACCTGCCCATAGCCCGCCACCACAAGCCAGGTGCCATGATCGTCGAGGTCTTCCATTCCGATCATGTCCCGCGAGACATAACGCACGGAGGCGACCCGGTCATCCCTCTGGTCGCGGCTTGCGCACCAGGCGTCCCACTCATCCGGGGAGGAAACATCCTGCAGGTAGTACGCAATCGAGCCTGTCCCCGAGACGGTGGCGGACTGCCCCGCGGGAACGTTGAATGCGTCCTCACCCGCCGTCACCTGGGTCTCCCCCTGGCGAACCACAACGGCGGTGTCCCCTGAATCCTGGACGTCAACCCTGTAGCTGCCTTCCGCAAGAAGAGAGACGCTCGAATTCGGGGTGTCTATCTCGAAGGCATCTCCGGGGTCAAGGGAGCGCACCCGGACATTCAGCGAGCCCTGGGAAAGTCTTACCTGCACCATCTGGTCGTCCAGACTCAGAAAGGAAAACTCCGTATCGGAATCCAGCCGGATTGCAGCGCCTCCGACATGGACCTCAGCGCGCCCCCCCGCATCCGTCCACAGGGAGTCCCCTGCGGTCAGGGGGTAGTTCAGCGTCGCAGGAACCCAATCGTCGAGGCTTCCAGGCCGGAAGGAGACCTCACCGCTGATGAGGCTTATTCTTCCTACTTGAATCGGAGGATCCGCCCACAGGGCGTGAACCGAGAGCGCTGCCATGAAGGCAGCGATCAGAAGGCGTCGCGTGGAAATGATTGTCATACGTATGCTCCCGATACGAGGCGGCCGTCAATCAGAAGAAGCAGGGGCCCCACCGTCGTTTCTTCATGGGTGAATGTACCCATATGCATTGTAACACCAACAGGAGACTTCCGGCCATGCGATCATGGGGCAACAGCCGCCGTGAATAAATGAGACCCCGACAGTATCTGCTTTTCGGGCTGGGCGGGTTTGAACCGCCGGCCTTTCGGTCCCGAACC
>CAYTGX010000034.1:0-46607 GCA_964437385.1 uncultured Spirochaetaceae bacterium | reverse complement strand
GTATCTCAATTGATTTGGGAAATGTCTCCTCCACGATCTGTTCGACCTCGCGGAGAACATGTTTCAGCTGAATCTCCGAGAGCTCGCCTCCCGATCCTCGCGCAAAACTGAGGACCTGGCGTACGATAGAGGCCCCCCGCTGGGCGGCCATTTTAATGATGTCGAGGATTTTCCTGGACTTGTCGTCGGGCTTGTATAAGCTCAGCCCCTCGACTCCCATCAGTATTGGTGTAAGTACGTTGTTCAGGTCGTGCGCGATTCCTCCCGCGAGGGTCCCGAGGCTCTCCAAGCGCTGGACGCGCAGAAGCTGGGATTGAATGGCGCGACGCTCGGTGACGTCGCTGTTCACAGACAGTACCCCCGTTGGCGTTCCTTGCGGGGCGCGGACAAGGGTCCAACGCGCTTCGATCGTGAGTTCACGGCCGTCCTTGCTCCTCTGATGGAACTCGCCGGACCACTCTCCCGTTTCCGTCACGATCGCCAACGCTTGTACGGGCTCTTCCGAGTGTGCAGGGCTGAATAGCAGCTCGTTCGCATCCCTTCCCTGTGCATCCTCAAAGGTCCACCCATAGATACCTGTCGCGCTCTTGTTCCAATAAACAATGCGGTTACGCACGTCACGGATCAGGATGGCATCGGAAGTGATGTCAAGGAGTGCGGCCTGCTCCTTGTACCTTTGCTCGGTCAGCTTCCTCTGTGTTATGTCGAGACTGCTTCCCACAAGCCCGATCACCTCCCCCGTCTCTCCACGCAGAGGTACTTTTGTGTTCAGTAACCACCGAAAGCCTCCCTTGCTGGACCTGCTCGGCTCTTCCTGGCTGACGATATCGATGCCTTGCTCAACAACTCGACGCTCGTTAAGGAGGTATTTGTCCGCAAGGTCTCGCGGATAGAAATCATGATCGGTCTTCCCTATCAATTGCGCCGGATCTATGACTCCCATGAAGTCCGCTGTCGCCTTATTGGCAACAACAAAGCGACTTTCGCGGTCTTTCACGTACACCAACTCCGGAATGCTGTTGACGAGAGTGAGAAGGAGGGTCTTCTCCTGCAACAGGCTTTGCTCGAGATTCTTGCGATCGGTAATGTTTTCAAATATCGCCACGAAATGTTCTTTCTGTGTGCAGAATGCCGAGATCGAGAACCAGATCTTCAATGCAGGGATGTATGTCTCGAACCGCTCGGGATTGCCTGTCAAAGAGACTCTGCCATATATCTCAAAAACCTCCGGATTGGATTCGCGCATTCCTGGAATCACTTCCGTGACTTTCCTTCCCGCAACATCCTGCAACCCCGTGAGAGTCTGAAAGGCCGGGTTCACCTCCAGGTAAATGAAGTCCCTTGGCGTGTCGTCCTCAAAAATCATCCTGCAATAGGCGAATCCGTTCAACATGTTCTGGAACAGCGAGCGATAACGTTGCTCGCTTTCCCGCAGCAATGTTTCAGCGCGGTTCTGCTCAGTGATATCCTGCAACAGAGACAGGACTGCCTCCTCCCCGCCAATTTCGATCACTTCCGCAGAGAGGCGTGCAAGCCAGACCTCACCAGACTTCTTTCGGAACTGCGCGAATCGGACTTGAATCCTGCGCTGTTCGCTCAACTGAGTTATGAACGCGTTTCGATCCTCAGGGTTAACCCATGTCTTTAGATGGATCGCCGTTTCACCGACGACCTCATCCCGCGAGAAGCCTGTCAGCCTCAGAAATTCCTCATTGACATCCAGGTAACGCCCATCGGCAGGACGCGTGATCGCCAAGCCGATCGGACTAGCGTGAAAAATGGTGGAGAATCGTTTTTCGCTTTCGCGCGCTGACAGCTCTTTTTGATACTCGGCTGCCCACTGTCGATGGCGCCAAAAGAGGGCAGCAACAACGCTCATGGAAACGCCCATGGCCGCAAAAAGAACAAGCCCCACAGCGTCAATTGGATTGGCGATCTTGAGTTGACCTACCGGGGGGTCCATCCAAAAAGCAGCCATGAATGAGGCGACTGCAGTTGCGAGGATTCCTGGCCCCATGCCTGCCAACAAGGATACGGCCATGATTGCAGAAAGAAAAACAACGTAGGGGGGGAGACCGGGCCCCACAGCGAGGGTAAGTGCCTGGCGGATCCCAAAGGCCGCCGCCGCACACACCACTCCGCCGCCATATCGTACAATCAATAAGACGACGCGCCAGGCTGTTGTTTGACTGTGGTTGGCGTATTTCATTCTCGCTCCCCTGTGGCGACTCTCCGCCACGTCACTCACCGACACTGTCAGCGCGAACTTGCGCAGGACCTCAGGTTCAGGAAGGCTCAGTCAGCCGCAGATATCTCCGGCGCGAGCGGGATCTCCTGCCCGGCGGAGCCAGGGCCGAGCTATGCCCCTATGGCACGGTGGTAACGAACCTCTTGCGGTCCTGTGCGCACATGAACTGCACCACGTTCCGGCCGGACATTGCCGACGGAGGAAGCCCTCCTCCCGGCTCCACCCACTGTCCGCACATCCAGAGGTTGGCCAGGCCCGGGAGGGTCTTCTTCATGTTCAGCATCCAGGTCTGCGGCGTTGTCATCCAGCCTTCAAAGCTGCCCTTCCAATTGCCGGTGAAGCGCTCGAAGGTAATGGGTGTCGCCACGTCGCGCATCTGGATCTGCGCTCTTATGCCGGGGAACCGGCGCTCGATGGCGTCTATGAGCTTGTCCGCAATCTCCTCTTTAACCTCATGGTAGCGTGGGGCGTCCTGGCGGAGATTCTTCCACCAAGTGTAGTCAGTTGCGAACATGCAGACAACCGTTGTCCGGCCCGCTGGAGCCAGCCCAGGGTCCTGGTTGAAGATATGAAGACTGATACCGTCCACCGTGCGGTCGGCTATCTGCAGAGGCTGGCCAAGCTCAAAGCGCAGGTTCGAAATCAGGAGGGGAACATCGTCGAACCTGCGGTTGATCCCTAATGCAACAAGAATGAGTGGAGGAAACGGAGTCAGCTTCTCGTAATAGCCGCGGATGGTGTCATCCACGTATTTGCCTTCCAGCAGATCGAAGATCGCGGCATGACCATCCCCTGCCGCCACCACATAGTCGGCGCGATGCTCGCTTCCATCCGCCAACCTGATGCCGACCGCCTTGTCCGCATCGACCAGGATCTTTGCAACCCTGGCGCTGTACCGCAGCTCTCCGCCAAGGTCCAGGCAGCGCTTCTCGATGGCCTTGCTGAACTCAAGCGAGCCCCCGATTGGATAGCCGGCCGCACCATCGCTCATCCACCCCATGGTAGCCAGGAGGAACCCTGCGGGGAATGAATCCGGCCACGCGCTGGAGATGGCCTTGCGAATCAGGGGGTTTTTGAACTCATGGAGGATATCGGTCATCGGCTTGCGATTCCAGGTCAGGAAGGGGCCCAGTTTCCGCATCTGCGGAACCATTTTCAATTTTTCCCAGGGGCTCATCAGCTCCATGGGCTTCAAGACCGGCAGGCCCACCTTTGCAAACTGCCGAGCAGCGTTGCAGAACCTTTTTATTGCCCCGGCATCTTCAGGGGCTGTTTCCAGCATGTGCTGTTCCAACTTGTCCAGGTTGGTGTAAAAAGTAAATACGCTGCCGTTGCAGCCCTCGTAGCGCAGGTATTGATCAGCATAGACGAACCGCCGACCCTGCACGGCGCCCAGCTCCTCCCAGATGCGGTACATCGGGGAGCCCGGCTTTGAACCCACCAGCCAGTGAATGCAGCCGTCAATCGTATAGCCGCCCTTGTTCCATGAGGTGCACAGCCCGCCGGGAAGCGAATGTGCTTCGAAAACTCTTGCATGGTATCCGTTCATGCCGGCGTAGCAGCCTGCCGAAAGGCCCGCAATGCCGGCGCCAATGATGATGACCGATTTTTTTTCCATCGCCTTTCTCCGTTGCGCGCACTTATGGCCGTCAAACCGGCTTTGCGCGTCCAATTTCAATCAGGGGGAACCGGAATCTATGCTCCACGATCTCCTATCGGACGCCGCCCATGACCTCAAGCGTGCCCAGGGCCATTACCGCCGTCGCGTTGACGAGGTCGTCGAGCGGCACGAACTCGTCAGGAGCATGCGCCATGCTCAGCACCCCCGGACCGTACAGGATGCAGTCCTCAATGCCACCGTTCACGACCACAAAGCGCTGATCGTCGATCCCAGGGCTTAGAACCAGGTGACTTTCCCGTCCGAGCACAGCTCGAACCTGATTCTGCCAGGCCTTCACGACCGGGCGCTGCGGAGAAACGGCCACTGGCTGTGCCGAAAAGTGCTCGATCATCTCCAGGTGCAGTTCCGGGTCGCGGGCGCGAACCCGCTCCAGGAATTCCATCAGTTCGCGCCGTACGCTGGCGAGGTCCTCCTCGGGGTTGAACCATCTATTCCACATAGTGGTGCATAGGGCAGGGATCGTCGTCCCGGCGTGCAAAGCCGCCGCTCCGTCGATCCATATCGGCGACAGGCTTGAGCGGCGTGACCCCTCCGGCATGATAGGCTGGGGAGACACTCGTGATTGAATCGAGGGCCGCAACTCCGTGGCGATGGCGTCCATGACGAAGACCATCTTGTCCACCGCATTGACGGCCAGGTGGGGCATGCACCCGTGGCCGATCCGCCCGGTCGTTGCCAGGGAGAACATGAGCAAGCCCCGATGGCCCAGGCAGATGCCGTCCACGTCGAGGCACTCAGTGATCACCACGCAATCCTGGCGGCCTTTCCCAATGAGACCCTTTTCCACCAGGTACCCAAGGCCCGTTTCGCCTCCCGATTCCTCATCCACCGTCGCCGATTGCTCGACCGTCCCTGGCAGCTCGAAGCCGGCCCTGCGGAGCGCTTCGATGGCGAACAGCGAGGCGGCAAGGCCCGACTTCTGGTCTGTAGCGCCCCGGCCATACACCCGGCCGTCCTTCAGGACGGCTCCGAACGGCTCCATCGTCCAGCCTGGCCCTACCGGGACGACGTCAAAGTGACCTGTGAAGTGAACTGTAGGACCCTTTCGTCGGCCCTCCTTGCAGCCGAAGACATTGACGCGCGGGAGGAATCCGTCATGGGGTACCGGGATGCCGCGCAGGCGCATGAGACCTTCGACGAAGTCGGCGGGCACCTGAACGAGTTGTGCTTCGTATCCCAGCCGTGCCATCATGGCGCGCAGAAGCTCCGCGCACTCCGGATAATTGTTCCCCGGCGGAACCGCAGTGTCGATGCGGACCAGCTGGCGGAGGAAATCCACCATCTCGTCGCGAACGTCGCCAACGGCCTTGAGCACTCTTTCGTACGGATCGGACCCTGGCATTTTGCATCCTCCCACGATCTTGAGTAATCATGGAGCCGGTCCGTGCGGGCGTCAAGCGACTTGGCGCTCCCCTGCCTCTTGGCACGGAAAAGGTCCATAGATGCACCACTCTTGCCCTGTGTAGGGGCTGCTGCTTGACGGCGGTTGTATAGTTAAGTCAAAAGATCGGGCTACTCTGCGAAGGTGCTTCGGACATCTTTGTCGCGCTTCATTTCCCTCCAGGAGAAGCTCAGGGAGGAAGTCCATGAAGACCATCCATCGTTCTGCCTTGGTAGTGTTGACAGTTCTGTTCGTCTTGCTGGCAGGAAGCTGCGGTCCTGCCAAGTACACGCCAAAACCAAATGAGGAACTCTACGGAATATGGGTAAACAAAAGCTACAGCGGGCAATTCGCGCCCGGCAACGACTATCCGCAGAAGGAGGTCATCGATGCCAACGGATACAAGATTTTCCGACTCGTGGACGATTTTGGAACATATTTCACAGGGACCGAGCTGATTACGAGCAGGTGGACTGATTCCGATGGCAACATCTGGTACAAGACTTCCAGGGGCAGTAACAACGGCCAGAAAGCCATCATATTCGAGTGCCTTTACAAGCTGAGCAAGTCTTCAACCGTTCGAGAGTCCGAGTGGACCGAGAGCGCGACGTATTCACCCGGCGCCTATCCGACCAAGATCGACGCTAAGGATATGACCTACCGAGTTTACAACCGCGCTGAGAAGTGATGACAACCGGGGGCAGGACGGAGGCATCCACCGGCCCCCTCTGCCTCTGCGGAGGGATCATCGCCTGATCGGAACATAAAGAACAGGCAAGGCCCCGCGTAGGTTGCTCACCATACCGGCAATAACGTATCGGCGTACACGATCAGCTCGAGCACGGGCGCGCTTTCGGGATTAGCCGGATCGCCCTTCGCGGCAGGTGCGAACCCTTCCGGTGTCGCGATCGCGGCGGTCACTGGCCCTTAAAGGCGGGTCTGGTATCGCGCGGGGGATTGCGTACAATAGCGGCGGACAGATGAAGCACCACGACGAGCGAAAGGAGAAGACCATGAAACTGAAATTCCTCTGGATAGCCGCAGTTCTTGCCATGGCCGCTTGTATGACAGCGCCCAAGTCGAACGAAGGGAAGTTGGCCATGAAGGAGCATGCTGATGCAGCCCTGGCCAAGGCAGAGGCTGCGGACTCGACCTTGACGAAACTCGCGCGCGCTTCCTACGGCTACGCGGTATTCCCGTCAGTCGGAAAGGGGGGCCTGGGTGTCGGCGGCGCATATGGGCAGGGCGTCCTTTACGAGCACGGCGTGTTCGTTGGCTATTGCGACATGACCCAGGCTTCAATTGGTCTCCAGCTTGGCGGACAAACCTACACGGAGATTATCGTCTTCGAGAGCAGGAAGGCAGCGGACTACTTCAAAAGCGGGAACTTCGCGTTTGACGCGCAGGCCACGGCAGTGGCCCTGAAAGCAGGCGCCGGTGCCAATGCAAAATACTCTGACGGCGTCGCCATTTTCACCATGAACGAAGGCGGCCTGATGGGCGAGGCCTCAGTGGGAGGCCAGAAGTTCCGCTACCAGGCAAAATAGGGCCTGCCTACAGGCCCGCCGCATTGGCGTGGCGGGCCGGTAGGCGCTCAAGCGCCGGCCTGTCAACCAAGCCCGAATGCCCGTGGCACGCCCCTCGATGGCAAGTCCGACACCAGACCATGTCTTTGGACGGAGATGCTGCGAGGGGCTCGGCGGTCTGACCCTTGCCTATGCTGCGGAGCTTGCCTATTTTCCGGTAGTGGGCGTCTCTCCGCCATTTTGGCGGATCAAAACTCAACAGGAGGGCATCCGGGATGAAAGTCGTGGTCATCGGGGCAACTGGTACAATAGGCAAGGCAGTCGCGGACGCTCTTGCCAAGAAGGGGCACGAGGTGATACGCGCCTCGCGCAAATCGGCGGTGCGAGTGGACATCGAGGACGCAGCAACACTAAGAGCGCTCTTCGCGAGTACGAAAGACATAGACGCGGTTGTCTGCTGCGCAGGTGGCGCGGGCTGGGGACCGCTTACGAATCTCACCGACGACGACTTCGCACTCTCCCTCCGCTACAAGCTGATGGGCCAGGTCAACGTGGTTCGCGTGGCAAGGGACAAGGTGAGGGACGGCGGATCCATCACCGTGACCAGCGGTATCCTGGCCTCAAAGCCGATGCCCGGCAGCGCCGCGGTGTCCCTTGTGAACGCCGGCCTGGAGGGGTTCGTTCGCGCCGCCGGGCTGGAGATGCAGCGCGGCGTGCGCGTCAACGTGGTCAGTCCGCCGTGGGTGAAGGAAACCCTGCGGGCCATGAAAATGGAGGAGTCCCATGGCTTGGCAGCCGCTGACGTGGCAAAAGCATATGTGGCCGCGGTTGAAGGCCAGGCTAACGGAGACGTGCTGGAAGCCACTCGATTCGCCTGAGTCGCACCCGTCCCTCCCCTGCTTCACCACGCGATAGCGGAGGTTGGTGACGCCGGCAGCGAGCCCGCCCAAAACGAACGTTGGCCCGCCGCGCTCGCTGAGGGCTATGTTCGCTCGCGTACCGATAAAACGGGATTTCCTCACTATTATGTATCCTGGAGTGTGATATGAAAAAGCTAATTATCATTGCCGCCTTGGCCTTGTCTCTCAGCGGGTGCCTGCATTGGTGGGGATACCGAGATCAGAACTATCGTGGAGACAACCAGCGTTCAGAACAGCGCAATGACCGTCATGACAATCAAGACAATCGTGGTAATCGTCGCTGACAACTGGGTAGACAGGGCCAGCGAGTCGAGTTCGGCGTCGAGGTAAGTACCTGTCCCGTTCCGAACGCCTCGTGAAGCTTCTCCAGAGTTTGCGCCGCCGCAAATATGCGGTCACCGCCCGTAAGAAACCGAAAGCGTTCTTGAAGTGCTATACTGCCCGTGGTTTGCTTGTTACGCCGCCCTGGTACTAGTGGGCAAAGGAGAATTCGATGAAAGCGAAAGTGGGTTTGTGGATCGACCACAGGAAGGCGATTGTCGTAGCTGTCAGCGACAAAGGGGAGGAGACGGGGCTGGTAATATCTGCGATTGAAAAGCAGGCCCGTCGTTCTCCAGGTTCCCGCCATTCCGGTTCCTATGAACCACAACAGGTACCGGCAGATGACAGCCGACAGAGAGCCTTTACGGGACATCTCAACATCTACTACGATGCGGTCATTGCCAGTATTCGTGATGCGGAAGCCATTCTACTATTCGGACCTGGTGAGGCCAAGGGCGAACTGAAGAAACGCCTCAAGAGAATCGACCTTGGCGGACGCATCGTAAGTTTTGAAACTGTCGACAAAATGACGAATCGTCAGATTGCGGCGAAGGTTCGAAGACACTTCGCAAAATAACATTCAGCAACAGGATCAAACGACACGGCAGAAGAAGCCCTTGCGATGGGGAAGCCCGCATCGTAGTTCAGCCCCTGCGGGTGAGCACATGTTTCCTGTCATCGTCATGGCCGCCCCCCAGGGAGATGACCAGTGACCTCAGGTTTGCCGTTCCAATAAGGCCCGTGAGGGCAAAGAGATCTTCCCTGCTATGAACGATTCCCGGGTAGGTGCCCCGCGCGCAGGTATAACCGGCCTTCTTGACCAGGTCGACAACATGCTCGTTGTACTGGCCAAACGGGTACGCATACGCCGTCACAGGCTTCCCCAGCCGGGCCTCAAGCCTTTCCTTTGCACCCGCTATTTCATCCCAGAGCTTATTCTCGTTGTTGACTTTCGTGAGATAGGGATGAAACCTCGAATGGCATCCGATCTGCATGCCTTCGGAGCTCAGCTCGATGACTTGATCCCAGTTGAGATAGTGCCTGCGGCCAATGGCGTTCGTGAACAGAAAAAAGGTCGCGGTGTAGGAGTATTTCCTGAGCAGAGGCAGTGCGTAGGTGTACTGGGTTTCCGGGCCGTCATCAAAGCAGATAATGACCGGCTTGGGCGGAAGAACTTTTCCCGACTGCAGCCGATTCCTGAGATCGTCAAAATCAATCGAAACATACCCGTTGTCTTTGAGGTACGCAAACTCTTCATCCAGCGCGCCCGGAGTCGTGATGTATTTCCTCACGCCGGCAAGGTCCGTTGCTCTGTAGGGCCTGATGCTGTGGTAGATCAGAATGGGGACGGAAACCTGGTCAGACGCGGTCTCCGGCGTCTGCGGGATCGCGGCAAATACGGCCATGGTGCCGAAGAAAAGAACGAAAATCGTGAGCCTCAATCGCATGTTCGCTTCCTGTTGTCGATGTGTTCGGCGGGCTGGGATCGCCGTCTTCCAGATTATCGGCGGCACAATGAGTTTTCATCGCACCTCTTTGGGGCGGAAGAACATTTTCGAGTCACCATGCAGGACATTTGACAATCGTTTGATCTGTGGTCTAAAAGGGTAAGAAGCAGGAGGGCCAGGATGCAGTTCGTGTACAAGGTGGCCTATTGGATAGGTTTTACTCCGTGGGACACGGCGGAGACGGTTGTGCCCCCCGTGTTGCGGGAGGTGATTGAAGGCCCGCACGCAATCCATCCTGGCCGCGCGCTCGATCTTGGCTGCGGGATGGGCCGACACGCCATATACATGGCCTTGCATGGCTGGCGGGTAACCGGGCTGGATGTGGCGGGGCGCGCGCTTCACCTTGCCCGCAAGAGGGCGGACAAAGCAGGCGTGCATATCGATTTTGTGCGCGGGGACGTCACGCGTTTGGACAAGGCGGGGGTGAGCGGCCCCTTTGACTTTCTCCTTGATGGCGGCTGCTTTCACGGAATGTCGGACGACGAACGCCGCCGCTATAATAAGAGTATCACACAGGTGGCGGCTGCAGATGCGGAGCTTCTTCTCTTTTCATTTGGACGCAGCACGGGCGGTGCCCCTCCGCGAGGCGCTGACAGGAGCGACGTGGAGCGCTGCTTTGCTGAGAGCTGGGAAATCACCTGGACCGTGTCCGAGCATGACATTCCGGATACGCTGGCAGGCAAATATCCGTCGGCCGATTGGTATCGTCTCAAACGGCGATAGCACGGTTTTCGGCTGCCTCGAAGCATTATTCGACCGGCACTCTCCGGCGGCAGCGGGAAGCGGCAGCATACATGTGCTCGAAGTTGGGGGAGTGATATAATCCTTGTACTCCGAATGTCTATTTTGGGCAGAAGGCGGGGCTGCAACAAAAGGGAGGGTATATGAAGAGGACAGGTTTCCTGGTTTGTTTCGTTCTCTCAGCGACCGTGTTTGCATTCACCCAGTCCATGGAACTAAAGGGCATGACGACCGTTAATGTCATGGTTGCAGACCTGTCGGATGAGCTCGTCAAGGACGGGGTAGAAAAAGAAAGTCTTGCATCGACGCTTGAACTTCTTTTAGGAAAAGCCGGGCTGACCGTTCTCAGGCAAGATCGGTACGATGGTGCTGCCCCGACTCTCTCCTTGCAGGTCTCGGATATCAAGGAACCCAACGGAAGATTTTATGCAATAGACATTGTTTTGGCGTGTTTAGATAACGTCTATAACAACAGAACGGCGGGCCCGTTCAGTGCCATAATCTGGTCAAAGGATTTGCTTCAACTCCTGGGCGCAATAGACTTGAGCCGGGTGGTTGAAGGTGAGAAGAAGCTCATCGACATGTTTCTGACCGATTACGCAGAAGCGAATTCGCAGTAAGAGTCATCCGCATTTTGCCCGCGAACGCCGTCATCAACAGGAAAGCTTTGGCCGCGCCGACAGCTTCTCATGACCCTCTTGATTTTTACTTAACATATGTATAGTATATCGATCCAGGAGAGGACAATCGTGATAACCGTGTTTGTGAAGAACAGGCCCTGGAGCGGCGAGCCTCACTGTGACTTTGTACGCGTGGTCTCCCAGTTCCCACAGGTCATAAAGGGCTACATGAATGACGGCTTCAGGCTCAAGCAGATCCCCATTCCGACTGATTACCTGAAGACCTATTCCGGCTGGTTCCACCCCGCTACGGCGTGGGAGATCGCGGAGTTCCACCGGATGGAGCGGGGTGAGTGAAGAGGGCGGCTGTGATTCCATTGGAATTCGGTCCGCGGCTCAGTTATCATCGTCTTGAGAGCGCATTCAATGCGGAAAACTTCACACCGCCCTGCACCACACACTGCCCAGGAATGGAATGGGGACAGCCTCAACCACTGGGTGAAGCATGCCTTCATGGCCATGCGGCGGGAAATGGAAGCCTCTCTCCGCAGCAAGGGCATGACCATCACCCAGTGGCGCGCCCTTGGGGTGCTTCTCCACGCACCGGGAGCCACGCACTCCGACCTCATGCAGCGCCTGGAAATAGAAGCGCCAAGCGTCACCAGCCTGGTGAACGGGATGGAGCGCAAGGGCTGGGTGAAAAGAACACGCTCCACAGCGGATGCCCGGGTGAAGCGGCTGTCCCTGACCGCACACGGGCGCAGGCTCATCGAGGTGGCCGGGGAGGCCATGGGGCCTGTCGAACAGCGCATGGCAGCACCGCTCAGCCCGAGCGAGCAGGCAACGCTGAAGCGGCTCCTTCACACCATGGTGGAGGGGATGCAGAAGACCCCCTGACGAAAATACCGCCGCGGCATTCCGCGGATTCGAGTCGCGCTCTCCATGCACCTTCATTTTCCAGTTGACGATTACTTCGAAGTCTAAGTAAATTGCATTCCTGAAGAGAAGGAGATCACATGCCGCAAGGCGTTTTCAATACTGTTCTGGATTCCCGTTCGTACAAGTGGCGCTGGTGGGCGCTGATCGGTGCATCACTGGCCGTCTTCATGGCCGCGCTGGACAGCAACGTGGTGAACGTGGCCCTTCCGGTCATGTCCCGGATTTTCCACGTGGATCGCCAGATCCGGTGGGTGGTCCTGAGCTACATACTTCCCACCACGGGCCTGCTGGGGGCTTTCGGCGCGCTGTCGGACGTCATTGGCCGCAGGCGCATCACGCTGATCGGTGTCACCCTTTTCATACTGGGAAGCATCCTCTGCGGAACCGCCCAGACCCTTCCGCAGATGGTCATCTACAGGGTCATCCAGGGAATTGGCGGCTCGGCCATAGGTTCTGCGATACTTGCAATCGCCACTGTGAACTTTGCTCTGGAGGAACGCGGCAAGGCCATGGCGGTAATCGGCCTCATTGCACCGCTCGGTGCGGTGGTGGGGCCAAGCCTGGGAGGGCTTCTGATCGGAGCCCTCGGATGGCCGGCAATTTTCTACATCAACGTGCCGTTCGGGATTGTGGCCTTTACGCTGATTTTCCGGCTCCTGCCGCGGGACGAGGCCCGTCAGCTCAAGACCTTCGACACCTGGGGAGCCATTCTCTTCAGCGCGGCGCTGGTCCTGCTGATCATGGGACTCTCCCCGACCGGCGGACGGCTCACGAGCCTGGATTTTGCCCTCCTGGCGGGCTGCGCCGCCGCAGTGGCAGTACTCGTGGTGGTGGAGCGCCGGGCGGCCAACCCGCTTGCCCCGCCGTCCCTGGTCGGCACGCGCAGTTTCACCATCCCTTTGTCCGGCATCATGACCATGGGGATAGTGGGTTCAGGACTCGGCTTCGTCATGCCGTTCTTCCTTGAAGGGACGCTGGGCATGGGGCCCGAGCGCGCGGGACTGACCCTCCTGTTCCTTCCGCTGGCAATGGCCGCGGCTTCCCAGGTGGGCGGGCGGCTTTCGGACAGGTTCCACCCTCGCCTTCCCGCCGCCGTGGGAGCGGCCATCTCCCTCATCGGTGTCTTCCTTCTCCTGCCCCTGGACAGTCACTGGAGCATGGCTGACCTGGCCGTCCGATTCGCCATGATAGGGCTGGGATTCGGATTCTTCGTGTCCCCCAGCAGTGTGGCGGTCATGACGGCCGCACCGCGGGAACACGTGGGAGTCGGTGGAGCGCTTGCCAATACGGCAAGATTCATGGGGTTTGCTCTCGGGCCCACGCTGGCCACGATCTTCTGGAACCCCGGCCTTGCCGCAGCGGTTGGCATGAGCGCCATGCGAACCGTCGTGCTCATCCTGGCCGTCGTGCAGGCTCTGACGCTGGCTTCCGTGCTCGGCTACCGGATCCAGAAAGACGCTGCCCAGGCCAAACCGGGCATGGAGTCCAGCGCCGCATAGTAGTGCTCTACGCGGCGGCTTTCGGCCGCCGCGTTTCTGATTCCTTGTGAAGGGCCACGGCTCCTGCCACCAGGATGATGCCGGCGATTTCCAGAAACCTCGGGATCTGGCGAAGCACGACAATTCCAATCAAGGCTGCTGCCGCGGGCAGAATGGAAAGCATCAGCGCAAATGTGGCGCGGGGCAGCCGCGCCATGGCCAGCTGGTCAGTCACATAGGGAATGACTGAAGAGCAGATTCCCACGCCGATTCCGGCAAGGAGGAGGAGAGGGTGCACCATGGCCGGCAGCGCTCCTGCAAATCCAACGGGCGTGATGGTGACCAGCGCAACCATCATTGCGGCGCCCAGCCGGTCTATCCCGGCGGCCCCGCCGTCCTGTGCAATACGGTGACCCAGGATGATGTAGAGCATGAAGAGCGCGCAATTAGCGAATGCAAACAGAAAACCCAGGGGTTCACCGCTGATCCTGACGT
This sequence comes from uncultured Spirochaetaceae bacterium, assembly GCA_964437385.1. Lineage (GTDB taxonomy): Bacteria > Spirochaetota > Spirochaetia > SZUA-6 > Fen-1364 > Fen-1364. The sequence goes on along the minus strand of CAYTGX010000034.1, from coordinate 32,749 downwards.
CCGCGAGGAGCAGGACGCCTGCAACGGCAAGCAGGAGCGCACCGAGGTTGCGCACGGTCCGTGAGCCGAGCGCGGCCAGGACGATGGGGCCGAGGAACTCGATGGCCCCCACGGTGCCCAGCGGAACCCTCGCAATGGCCAGGTAGAACAGCGCATTCATCAGTCCGAGAACGATTCCAAGGCCAATCAGGGTCCATCGCCTGCCCCATGATACGCCGATGAACGCGCGCCATGGCCGGCGCCACACCATGAAGACCACGGCGGCGGAAGCGATCCGCAGCCATGCCACGCCGAGAACGCTCACCGAGCTGAAAAGCAGAACCGCAAACGCCGGCCCGAGGTAGTGGAACACGGCGCTGACAAGAAAAAACGCGTGCGGAGGGATCCTTGCCGGCAGGGCTCGGCCGGTTGAACCGGGCATGCGGGCTCCTTTCCTGGTTTCTTGACCCATTTCGTTGACCCTTCATGCATGCAACGGGACGAACGCTGAGCCAGGCCATACCCTACGCTCAGCTTCGCGGCCTGGCCGGCCAGAGCCATGATGTGAGCACGGAGGTGCTGGCGCCGGTGCTCGCGGAGTTCTTTGCTCTATGAGCCGCCTGCGGTTTGCACGCCTGACCACGACGAAGCTTCCATCGACGCCCGGCGCCGAGCACCTGCCTGTGAACGCGGTGGCCTGGTTGGATTGAGTCAGCGCCCCAACACGCGCAGCAGCTCCGTGATGGTGGCCAGGTGATGATCGTCATGCTCCGCGGTGAAGAACGCGATGTCGATCAGCCGCATGGGTGTGCCCAGGCGCGGGTGTCGGGCAGTGCGCTCCAGCGCGGAGGCCTCCGCCCCTTCCAGTATTGAGACGAACCGAAACCGAAGAGAGCGGAACTCGCTGAGCAGGTTCTCCAGGGGAGCGGCGTTGTGGTTGGCCTCATCCGTGCCCCGATTGGTCAAATCCGCGACGGCAAGCTCACCCTCCCCCGCCAGCAGCTGCCCTGCGCGGCGGATCCACAGAGGCTCGAGGTCACGGAGGTGTCCGACATTCTCCTGGATGGACCACGCGTCCCGGAAACGGGTGGTACGCGCGGCGGGCGGGAGAGGGCGAACGCGTTCTTCCAGGCGCGCCGGGCTGCCGCGGAGTCTTTCCAGCACATTGGGAAAAAGGGCGATGGGGAGATCGAAGGAGAACGTACGCTCGAACCAGGGCTGCGGGGGACTCATTCAATCCTGCGGCAAGCTCACCGCTTGAGGAACGTACCCCAGCAGCGCCGACCCTTCCTGCGCGCGCTGTTTGACCTGTGCCGCGAACGCCTCCGTCTTGTCGTCGGAAATCGTCTTGACGTGGCCGGAAATGTTGATCACCGCGATGACCGTTCCGAGGTGGTTGAAGATCGGCGCCCCGATGCAGCGATGTCCGATTGCGTAGAACTGGTCGTCCACCGCGTACCCGTCCTTCCGCACGCGCACCATTGCAGCCTTGAACTTCGTCTTGTCTGTGATCGTGAACTCCGTCTGCTGCGGCAGCTCGGTCTCTTCGAGAAGAGCATCGAGCTCTTCGTCACTCATATATGCGGCGAAGACAAAGCCGGCAACGCAGGTGTTTACGGGAAGGAGCGAACCCTCGTGCGCCACGTTGATAATGCTGCGATGCTTCCTGACATTGTCGACTATCCGGACCATGCCGTTCTCGTAGATCGCGAGCTGAACAATCTCCTTGGTGTCATTTGCAAGACCCACAAGGACATCCTTCAACTCGGTCTTGACGTCCAGCCGGTTCAGGATGCCGGCGGACAGGTTGAGAAACCGCAGATCGATCTGCCACCTGTGCTCGCCGCCGTTGATGATTCGAGTCAGATATCCGAGGCTCTCGAGAATGGATGCAACCCGGTATACCGAAGATCGGGGAATTCGAGTCTGTTCGTAGAGCTCTTCAGTCGAGAGGGATCCCATCTCGGAAAGTCTCTCCAATACCGCAAATCCTCTTGCAAGAAGATTACCTTCTTTCACCAGGGGTGCCGCCTTCCATTTCCGCCGATAGTCTCCCGTGGAATCCCGAACTAAGAGTATAACCTTTCATCGTATGTGCTGCCAAATTCGTTGTCATGCGACAAACGTCCATTCAGCGTTCCTCAGCCCTTCAGCCCGGACAAAGCCACTCCCTCGATGAAGTATCGCTGGGCAAAAATGAACACAAGGACGACGGGAAGGGCGGCCATGGTCACACCTGCCATGACTGCGGATTGATTGCCGCTTCCCATGTAGCCCTTGAGCGCGGCAATTCCCAGCGGGAGTGTCATTTTTGCCCACGAATTGAGAAAAACGAGAGGGACGAAGTAATTGTTCCACGTATTATTGAAAGTGAGGATTGCAAACGCGGCGATGGTCGGCCCTGTCTGGGGCAGGATTATTCGTATGAAGATCCGCAGGTAGGTGGCGCCGTCCATTCTTCCCGAATCCTCGAACTCCCGCGGCAGGGTAAGAAAGAATTGCCGCAGCATGAATATCCCGAACACGCTTGTCAGGGCGGGAAGAATCAGGGAGTAGTGCGTGTCCACCATTCCCAGCTTGCTCATTCCCAGGAAAATGGGAATGATCGTCACTTGAACGGGAACCATCAGGGTGGCAAGAAGGACCCTGAAGATGATGTCCCGCCCGGGGAAGGTGAGCCGGGCAAACCCGTATGCGGCAAGGGAACAGGTCAGGAGCTGGGCAACCGTGATGATCACCGAGATCTTGAGGCTGTTCATGAAGAGCATGGCGAATGGGACTGAGGACTTCAGAACTTCCACGTAGTTCTGATAGCGGAACTGGTTGGGGAAGAACCTTGGTGGATACGCGTAGGCAACATTTGCCGGCAGCAGGGACGTGGCGACCATCCATGCGAATGGCAGCAGGATTATCACGCCGCCGAAAATGGCGATGATGACAAATATGAGATCCACCCGAAAGAAGGGCCGACGAACTGGCTTCATACGCAGAACTCTCCGATCAGCCGCCATCAGGAATGCACCCATCTCTTGCTGATTTTGAACTGAACAAGCGTCAGTATGTTGATGAAAATGAAAAGTATCACGGACATCGAGGAGGCGGAGCCCAGTTGGAACTTCTGGAACGCGGTCTGGTAGACGTACACGACAATACTGCGCGTTGCATCCCCCGGCCCCCCCTGGGTCAGGATGTAGACCGCATCGAATACCTGCAGCGCTCCGATTGACGCCCAGATCAGGCAGAAAAAAGCCGTGGGACTGATGGAGGGAAAGGTGATGTACCGGAACAGCTTTCCGGCCGTGCACCCATCCAGTCGGGCAGCTTCATAGTATTCCACCGGCACTCCCTGCAGGGCGGCAAGAAAGATCACCATGAAGAATCCCACGTTCTTCCAGATGTCCATGAAGATTATTGAAAACAATGCCAGGCGGTAATCGGTGAGCCACCCGACAGAATGCAGTCCGAGGCGATTGAGATAGTAGTTTATTATCCCCGTGTCCTGTGCGTAAAACACGCTCCATACGAGTGACACATAGACGTAGGAAACGACGATCGGCACGAAATAGGCAAACCGAAAAGCGTAGTTGAGCCAACTGGCGATTTTTCGATTGAGAAGAACGGCAAGAAGCAGCCCGAGACCGACATTTCCCACAACGGCGAAAAACGCAAACTCGAGGGTGTTCAGGTATATCCGCAGGATCCTGGGATCGCTGAGCGCACGGATATAATTGCGGAATGCCATGAATTTCGGAACTGAAAGAAGCTGGTAGTTCGTGAAGCTGAGAACAAACGTGGAGAGAATCGGTATGATCATGAACACCAGGTACACAATGATGGCCGGGAGAATGAACAGGTAGCCGGAGACCACCTCTTCCACTTTTGATCGAGAGAACCTGTTTGGCAAAGCCACGCTCACGGCCCCCATTGTGAGCGCAACATCTGACTTGGAAAAGCCCTCGCCAGATGTTGCGCCTGGTTGTGGCGGAACAGGTCCGCCACTCAGAAATCGACCTGCCCCGACTGCTATTTCAGCGCGTCAAATGATGCCTGCAGCTCCTTGTGTGCAACTGCGAGGGAATCGGCGACCGGCGTCTTGTTGCTCATGAACTCCAGGTAGTGACGGCTCAGGATCTCCTCGAACTCCGAGTCGTTGATTGGAGCGGGCAGCGGCTTTGCGTCGCTGAGTGAGTCGTAGAAAATCCGCGCATTCGGTGGGAACTTGAGGAAGCTCGCGCTCATTGCCACGGAGCGGCGAACGGGACAGTTCGTTCCGGCGGCCGCAACGGCTTTCATCGTCTCCGGGCCCGCCATTTCCTTGATGAACTCCCACCCCAGGTCCGGGTTCTTGCTTGCCTTCAGGATGCCGAAGCCGGCGACTCCGTAGATCTCAGTCTTCGAGCCCTTGACCTTGTGCGGCATGATTGCGACGTCCCAGTCCTTGAAGCCGACATTGTTGAACTGGACGATCGAGTTGTGCCCTCCAGGAACCATTGCCACGCGGCCCGCGGCAAAGAGGTTGCTTGCGCTGGAGTTCACTTCCGGAACCGGCATTGCGCCGTCCTTGTACACGAGGTCATGCAGGAACTGGTACGCCTCGAGCACCTTGGGATCATTCAGGTTCGACCCTGACCAGTCCGCGGTGAGTGTCGAGGTTCCAAAGGAGTACGGCCACATGTTGAGGAATATGCTGTACATGTCCATGTCAAACCCGTACACCTTGGTGTCACCCGAGCCCTTGGTCAGCTTGATGGCAGCATTGCGGAAATCCTCGGTGGTCCAGCCGGCGTTTGGCGGCTGAAGACCCGCTGCCTTGAACAGCTTGGTGTTGTAGAAAATGGGTATCGTGTTGTAGAGAGTCGGAAAGATGAAGGTCTTCCCGTCAATCCGCAGAGGGTCAAAGAGCGTCGGGCTCACGTCGCTGATCAGCTCTTTGGCTGTCGTGTCATTTGCCATCCGCTCATCCAGCGGCAGCATGACGTTCTTGGAGACGAGCTGGCGCGTTCCTTCGATTGCCATCAGGGCCACGTCAGGGGTGTTGCCGGAAGCGATCATCGCGAGCAGCCTGTTGATGTACTCCGCCCATCCGGTGAATCCCGACTGCGCCTGTGTCACGATTTTCACATTCGGGTACACCTTGTTGAACCTCGCGTGCGCGGCAGCTGCAATCACCACGTCTTCCTGGTTCTCCCAGTCGTACACCGTGAGTGTCGCCTTGATGCTGTGGTTTGGCGCGGCAAAGGCGGCAGGCGTGCCGAACGAGACCGCGAGCACCAGGGCAATGCCCCATACGATCGCTTTCCGAGAGCGACTAGTCATTTCCTGTACCTCCTTCGAAAGATAAAAGGCTCCACTGAGCCTGGATCCCCACCTCATGGGCAGCGGTGTCCCGTGCCCGCGTGCAGCCTGGCGCGCGCCTTACTTCGCGTCGAGCTGCTTTATCATCAGGTTGATACCGAGCTCCGCCCATGTATCCATGATCGCGACTCTTCCGCCCGTGAAACTTGCCCGGTACGCAACCGCGAACCCCTTCGAAGAGAGCAGTGTGACGGTTTCATCGAGATTCTTGACCGTGAAGCCGAGGTGACTGATTCCTTCGCCGTTCTTGCCCAGAAACTCGCTCCAAAGGCTTGGTTCGCTGTCCGGCTGCAGGAACTCCACGTCTGCGGATCCCATGTGGAACACCGCCATCTTGGGCCGCGACTTCGAGTTCTTTCCGCGATAGACCGCGTGCGCAATTTCCTCCGGCTCCAGCACGGTCGTCGGAGGAACCTTGAGCCCGAAGAGCTCGGCGAATCGCTTTGCCCTTTTTTCGATGTCCTTCACCACGATCAGAATCTGCTGCACCTGGTTGTTGTCGATAGTGTTCATGCTTCCCGATCTCCTTAGTCGTCAAATCGTACAGGTGTGATGTTTTCGAGCTTGCCGGAGATGACCTCCAGGAGGTTCCCTTCCGGGTCCTTGAAGAACGCGAGTTTCAGGGCGCACCAGTCTGCGGTGCGCGGATCAATGGTGAACTCGACATTTTTCCGCTTCAGCTGGCTCATGATTCCATCGAACTCATCAGGACTTGCCTGGAATCCGATGTGCGTGATTCCGATGTCCTGCTGCAGGTCACCCTGGGGGACAGAAGGATCCTTGTCTTTTCCCTTTCGCGGTCTGAACTCGAAGAACTCGATCATCTCTCCCGCGCTCGTTGCCAGCCAGACAATCTTGTGCGACCCGTCGCCGAGAATTATCTGTCCGAGCTCCTTGAATCCGAGCACATCACGGTAGAACTCGACCATTGTACGCAGGTTTTTCACCGTGATTTCGGCATGACTCAGGGTCAATCCCTTTCCAGCCATTTTTGCCTCCTTCCAGACATTTGCCGCCGCCAACTGCAGTCCCGACACCGACTGGCCCGGGAGTGCTCCAATAGTCCCTGCAGGGTTTGTAAGGCTGCATCCTACACCTGACCATGGGGCCAGTCAAGCAAATTCTTGAAAATAGAAATCAAATTCCACTTTCTGAATTTTAATTGACCCAAAGCCTATGAAGGGTGTAGAATACAACCTGTTCACGAGCATCTTCACAGAGCAAAGGCATCTCACCTCAGGTTATTGCAGTCCCACCGCAAGGAGCGCTCCGCCTGCAGAGGGAATGGGAGGATCTGGTTCTCATGATTTCGAACAAAAGCAGGTTTGCGCTGGTATTTGGAAGCCGCGCGTTCTTCCCGTCTTCGCTGATACACTCCGCAGTCTCGGAAATGGTGAACGCGCTGGGCGCATCCGGCAACGAAGCGATCATGCATGAAGGCAGTGAACTGCCGCATTGCGCAATCGAGAACGCTGCCCAGGGACGACTGGTCAGCCGCTTCCTGGCGGAAAATCGCGACAGGTATGACGGCGTTATTCTGTGCCTGCCGAACTTCGGAGATGAAAGCGCCGCCCTGGAGGCCTTGAAGGGAGTGAGAAAGCCTGTTCTGGTGCAGGCCTATCCGGATGAGCTCGGCAAGCTCGACCCCGCGAACAGGCGGGACTCCTTCTGCGGGAAGTTCTCGATCATGAACGTGCTTCGTCAGCAGGGTGTACCGTTCACTGCACTGAAGCCGCACGTGGTTCATCCAGGACAGCCCGCCTTCCTCGGCAACGTGGACCTCTTTGACCGCGTGTGCCGGGTTGTCGCCGGCATGAGCGACGTCACAGTCGGGGCGATTGGGGCAAGAACAACACCATTCAAGACGGTCCGTTTTGACGAGATTGCCCTGCAACGGCGCGGAATTACCGTTGAAACGATCGACCTTTCAGAAGTCTCCAGGCGCATGGACTCGCTGGATGTATCCCGGGAGCTCTTCAAGGACAAGGCCGCGCACCTGCGCTCTACGGCGGACTGGAGCAAGGCGCCCGAACAGTCGCTGGTGAACCTGGCGAAACTGGCAGTCGTGCTGGATGAGCTCATCGCGGAATACGGGATGGACGCGCTCGCCGTGAGATGCTGGACGGATCTCCAGATTCGATATGGCATTTCCCCCTGTGTCGTGAACGGTGATCTTACCGAGCGCGGTATTCCCGCTGCATGCGAGGTGGACGTGGCCAACGCGCTGGCAATGTACGCCCTTCAATTGGCCTCGGGCGAGCCGAGCGGGGTGTTTGACTGGAACAACAACTACGGCAAAGAAGAAAACAAATGTATCCTGTTTCACTGCGGAAACACGCCGAGAAGCCTCATGAGGGAAAGAGGCATCATCTCCGACCACCTGATCATCGGCAACAGCGTGGGTGAAGGCCGGGGATTCGGCTGCAACCAGGGTCGTCTGCGCACAATGGAATTCACCTACGGGAGCATGATCACCAGGAAAGAAAGGCTGCAATTCTACCTCGGAACGGGAAGGATCACGGCAGACCCGATTGACAAGGGCTTTTTCGGATGCGCCGGGGTGGCGGAAATAGACGATCTGCCTTCCGTCCTGCACTGGATTGGCCAGAATGGACACCTCCATCACGTGAGCATTGCGCCGGGAACCGTCACGGCGTCTCTCGAAGAAGCGTTCGGGAAATACCTGGACTACGATTTGACGATCCTCGACAACTTGTGGAAGGGGGAGAAAGCACATGCTTAAGTTCGGCGTAGACACATTCATCTGGTCCGAGGTATTCGGCGCGAAAGACCTCTGGATAGTTGCCAAGGCAAAGGAATTGGGGTTCTCCACGCTGGACGTGGCAATCGCCCATCCGGAGACATTTCCCACCAGGCTCGTCGAAGAGGAAGTCCGGAAAGTCGGCATCGAGGTCGTCACCACCACGACCCTGAGTCCTTCGACCAACCTGATCTCGCCGGACCCTGCTGTGCGGGCAAACGGGGTAAAGTCCCTGCAGCAGCTCGTGGACATCAACGTCCAGTTGGGTTCAAAGATAATCGGCGGGGTCAACTACGCTGCCTGGGGCTATCTCACCCGGAAGCCGCGCACGGAGCAGGAATGGGAGTGGTCGGTGAATGCCATGCGCGAGGTCGCGCTCTACGCCCGGGACAGGAGCGACCTCGTCATTGCCGTTGAATGCATCAATCGATTCGAGACCCACTTTCTCAATATCGCGGAGGACGCCGTGCGGTACTGCAAAGATGTGGGGACCGGGAATGTGAAGGTTCACCTGGACAGTTTTCACATGATGATGGAGGAAACCAGTTTTCGCGGCGCCGTGGAAACGTGCGGCAGGAAGTTCCTCGGCTACGTCCACGTCTGCGAGAACAATCGCGGCATTCCGGGAACGGGCCTGGTGCCATGGAAGGAATTCCTGTCCGCGATACAGGGAATCGGCTATACTGGGCCGCTCGTCATCGAGTCATTCGATCCGTCGTTTACCGAGTTGAATGGAATGTGCGCAATCTGGAGGAAGCTCGCCGAGTCCGGCGAACAGCTTGCAGTCGAGGGTTTGCGGAACCTGACCAGAATCGCGAAGACACTATAGTCGTCAACCGAGGAGATGAAGAGATGACTCGTTTCAAGGGAAAAACAATCCTGGTGACAGGCGGAGCAATGGGGATCGGCAAAGCTACTACGATCAGGCTTGCAGCGGAGGGAGCGACGGTCATTGTTGCCGACATCGATGAAAAGAAAGGCAAAGAGACCGTTCAGGAAATCAGCTCGAAGGGCGGCACGGCGCTGTATCAGTTCGTCGACCTGTCGAAGCCCGTCTCTATAGAAGAGATGAGCAGGAATGTTGCAGGCACAACAAGCGAGCTCTACGGCCTGGTGAACAACTGCGCCATCATCGCGCGCGCAAAGATCCAGAACACGGGAGATGCCGACTGGGAACCGCAGATGACAATCAACCTCAGGGCTCCCGCGCTGTGCGCAAAAGGGCTGCTGGGCCTCCTGACCGCCGGCAGGGGCAGCATAGTGAATATCTCGAGCGAGATTGCGTTCAGACCGCTTGCCGATCACTGGGTCTATGCCGCCACCAAGAGCGCGGTGCGCTCCCTTACCCGCACCATGGCGTGCGAGTTTGCCGAATACGGCATCCGCGCAAACAGCATCGCGCCGGGGTGGACAGTCACTGAAATGCACTATCTGCAGTCACCGGACCCGGAGAAGAGGCAAAAGGAAATGCAGGAGATGGTCTATGACGGGGCCATCATCAAGAGGCTGGGCAGGCCGGAAGAGATGGCCGCTGCAATCGCTTTTCTTCTCAGCGACGATGCTTCCTACATCACGTCAACCACGTTGCACGTGGATGGCGGCCGCGTGGCCTACTGAGGATATACAGTGACGACGATAGCCATCGGATGCGATCCAAATGCGGCTCGACTGAAGGAAGTGCTCACGAAACATCTCGGCGGGCTCGGATACGGGGTCGAAGACTTCGGGAGCGACGACACAATTTACGCCAACACCGCAATCCGACTGGCCGAGGCTGTTGCGGCCGGAAAATACCCGCGGGGGATCCTGATATGCGGGACCGGCATTGGCATGAGCATAGCCGCCAACAAGGTCCCGGGCGCCTATGCGGGCCTCGTCTCCGACCCCTATTCAGCCGAACGCGCCATGAAAAGCAACAACACGAACATCATCTGCTTCGGCGCGTTCACGATTGGGGATGAAGTTGCCAAATCCCTGCTTGGGATCTGGCTCAACTCTCAGTATGTTTCAGGCGGCCCCTCCGAGCCAAAGGTACAGCGGATCTACAAGTATGAAAGGGATCGCGGCAAGGGGTAACGGCAGATCGCAGGGCAGCCCATCAGGCTTCCGCATGTCCACGCGGAAGCCGATCGCTCTGCGCCTATCTGGAGATCCCGGTCACGGTGCACGCCGGGATGATATAGCTCTTCAACAAGTCCCGCTCCGTGTCATTGGAGTCGATATGCGCGGTGAATACCACCACGAGGTCGAGCCTGGGCACGACAAAGATGCACTGGCCATTGCGCCCGATCGCGGCGAAGAGTGGCACGTCAGGGTCGACCCACCATTGGTAGCCGTAGCTCCAACCGCCGGTTGCCTTGATATGCGGCCGCGTCGACTCACGCACCCACGCCGCGGAGACCACCCGCTTTCCCTCCCAGAGGCCCTCATGGAGATAGAGGTATCCCAGCTTGGCCATGTCACGCGGGGAGAGATGGAGCCCCCACCCCCCCACGGGCACGCCGCCGGGATCCTTCTCCCAGCGAGGGTCGATTATGCCCAACGGCCCGAACAGGGATTCGCGCGCAAAGTCATAGAGATTCCTCCCGCTGGCCTGCTGGATGGCTGCGGCGAGGATGTGCGAGTTTCCCGAGCTGTAGTCGAAGCGCGTTCCCGGCTCGGTCACCATGGGAAGGTCAAGGATGTAGCTCACCCAGTCACCGCCGGGCAGGTCGTCAAGGGTCTGATATGTCTGGTCCGCCTCCACCCACCCCAGACCCGAGCTCATGGTGAGGAGGTTCTCCAGCGTGAGCCCGCGCTTCCGCGTGTCGGTGTGCGCGAAGCTGCGGGGGAAAAAGCCGAGGACCAGACGGGCCGTGTCGGCGATAAAGCCCTTGTCGATCGCGATTCCCATGAGAGCGGACACAAAGCTCTTCGTACAGGAGTGCAGGTCGTGGCTCGCGCTCTCAGTCCAGGGCGGGAAGTACTTTTCCTTGACGATGTAGCCGTGGCGGATCACCAGCAGGCCGTGAAGGCTGAGGTTCTGCTGCCGGGCTGCCTCCAGCACGGCATCCAGCCTGGCCCCGTCCATGCCCTGCGCCTCAGGCGTGGAGGTCCGCCAGCCCTGTGTGGGCCAGAAGTTTCCCGAATCGAAGGCGGGGGTCTGCGCGTTGACCTGTTGCACGCTGAGCTGCTGCGCGGGGGGGTGAGAGGCAGGCACCGCAGCAGTTCTTCCGGAGCAGGCTGTCAGCATGACACAGACAGCCAGGGACGGAATCCACCAGCCCTTCATGGCGCGCATGATAGCGGAAAATCCGCTGCGTGTCCTCGACGGAGAAGACCTTACTTTTCCTGAAGTGCATGATATTCTTGGCCCGCGCGGGGAGCCACATCACGCGCATGAAAGGAGACTTCGTCATGAAAAAGCTCGCCTATCTGGCGGCTCTGGCCGTGGTCGGTGTCGCCCTGCTCGGCGGGTGCGCACCTCGGTCCTCGGCGCCGAAATCGCAGAAGGTCGTTTACCTCATCAACGGGGCACTGGGGGACAATGCCTTTTATGATTCGGGCAAGGCCGGCATTGACGCCATAGCCAGGCAATACGGGGTGGAGACGCGCACCATAGAGTGCAACTTCGACGCGGCAAAGTACGTGCCCGCCCTCCAGGCCGCGGTGGCCTACGCGGACGTGATCTTCGTGATCTCCTACGGGTATGAGGACCAGCTCAAGGAGATTGCCGACAAGAATCCCTCCAAGGTGTTCGTCAACATCGACACCGTGGTGGAGAACCCGAAGAAGACCATCACCTCGGTGGACTACATTGCCGAGGAAAGCGCATACCTTGCCGGCGTTGTGGCCGGGATGGCGACGATCGACACCTCGATCAAGAAGATCAACAAGGACAAGGTCGTCGGCGTGGTGGGTGGAGACACTGATCCTGTGGTGAGCGCGTTCGTTTTTGCCTACATGAACGGCGTGAAATCCGTGGATCCCCAGATCAAGGTGCTCACCAAGTCCCTGGGAGGCGCATGGGATGATTCGGCCAAGGGCAAGCAGGCCGCTCTCCAGCTTTTCGACCAGAAGGCTGACATTGTGTTCCAGGTTGCCGCCGCTGCCGGAATCGGCGTACTGCAAGCCGCCAAGGAGCGAGGGCTGTACGCCATTGGCGTGGACACCAACCAGAACGACATGGAGCCCGGCACCGTCATTGCCAGTGACGTGAAGAACGTGGGCGCCACGATCGAGAAGGTCTTCAAGACCATCAAGGACGGGACCTACAAGCCGGGCCAGGTGATGCACTCCGGCATCTCCACGGGCGGGGTGGACATTGCCCTGGACGCAAAGGTGCAGGTCCTTCCCAAGAGCATCGTGGACAAGGTCACGGATCTGCGTCAGCAGATCGTGGACGGAAAGCTCGTCGTGGAACACTACGCCGGCCAGGACGTCTGGAAGTAGGGCCGGACGGGAAAAGCGAGGCAGCGGGGGCACCTGACCTCCGCTCCCTGCCCTTCCTCATCGTCAACGAGCATGGACCCGCTGATCCGACTGGAGCACATCGTCAAAGTGTACCCGCCGAACGTTGTAGCGGTGGACGACGTCTCGGTCGGATTTCGGCGCGGGGAGATCCACGCCGTTGTCGGGGAAAACGGGGCGGGCAAAAGCACGCTGATGAAGATCCTCTACGGCCTGGTCCCCCGGGATGCGGGGAGAATCTTCCTGGACTCCCGCGCGGTGAGCTTTCGCCGGCCCGCCGAAGCCATTGCAAACGGCATCGGCATGGTCCACCAGGAGATCCTCCTGGTGCCCGAGTACACGGTCTGGCAGAACATCGTGCTGGGCCAGGAGCCCACCCGGTGGCTCGGCCGCACTGACGTGGCCCGGGCCAGGAAGCTGGTGCGGCAAAAGATCGAAGAGTTCAGCTTCAGCCTGGATACCGATGCGCGGGTGGGAGACATCTCCGTGGCGGCACGCCAGAAAGTGGAGATTCTCAAGCTCCTGTACCGCAATGTATCCGTGCTGATCCTGGATGAGCCCACCGCGGTGCTCACCCCGCAGGAAATCCCCCAGCTCTTCGGCGAGCTGGGCCGGCTGCGGGACAACGGGCACACCATCATTTTCATCTCCCACAGGCTGGACGAGGTCCTTCGGCTTACCGACAGGATCACCGTAATGCGCCGGGGAAAGGTCGTCGGCACGGTGCAGACGGCCGGCACGGGCAAAGAGGAGCTGGCGCGCATGATGGTGGGCCGGGACGTGGTGCTCACCTCGCGGCGCGCACCGCGGCAGCCAGGTCCCCCCGTGTGCGAAATCAGCGGCCTCTCCTACGCCGACCCGGAAGGCCGCAGGAGGCTGGCCGATATCGATCTGACCGTCCACGCCGGAGAGATTGTCGGTGTGGCGGGCGTGGAAGGAAACGGCCAGCTCGAGCTGGTGAACGCGATCATCGGCCTGATCCAGCCGACTGCGGGCCAGGTCTTCGTAAAGGGCCTCGAGGTGACCGGGCTGCCCATCCTCGCGCGGCGCTCGCTCATCTCCTTTGTCTCCCAGGACCGTGCCAGGATGGGGGCAAGCCTCGGCGCCTCGATCATGGAAAACGTGATCATGACCCACCACAGGCTGGACGCCCATTTCTCTCAATGGAAGGGTCTGCTCCTCAACTACCCTTTTGCCCGGCGCTTCACGGATGAGCTGGAGCGGAAGTTCTCCGTTTCCATGGCATCCCGGCTTGCCCCCTTCAGCTCGCTGTCCGGCGGCAATCAGCAGAAGGTGATCCTGGGACGCGAGCTCCTCCTGGAGAGCCCGTTCGTCCTGCTGGATCAGCCGACGCGTGGGCTGGACGTGGGCTCAATTGAATACGTGCACGGACAAATTCTCAGGATACGGGAAGAAAACCGGGCCATCCTTCTCGTGTCCGCGGACCTGGAGGAGCTCTTCCTTATTGCGGACAGGATCGTCGTGCTTCACCGCGGGGAGCTGGTCGCGGATCTCCCCGTTGAGAAGACGACAATGGAGGAGGTGGGCTACCGCATGCTCGAGGGCCGGGCAAGGGCCTCATGAGACGGAAAACGCTCACCGGAGCTGCCGGCATCGTCATTGCGCTGGTGATCGGCGCGCTGATCATGATGGCGGAAGGCTTCCACCCCCTGGCCACCTACCAGGCCCTGTTCCAGTTCTCCCTCTTCGGGCTCTCCCCTCTTGCCACCACGATCAGGAACTCGGTGCCGCTTGTCCTCACGGGGTTGTCCGCCTCCATTGCATTTGCAAGCGGGGCAGTCAACCTGGGCCAGCCGGGCCAGCTCGTGATGGGAGCGCTGTGCGCCACTGCGGCAGGCCTGGTACTGAACCTGCCGGCGGGCCTGGAAATACCGGCGCTCGTTATTACGGCCATGGCGGGGGGCGTCCTGTGGTCCGGGTGCGCCGCTTTTTTACGGAGGGCATTCGGGATGAGCGAGTTCATCGTCACCCTGATGCTGAACATGATCGCGGACTTCTTCACGGCGTGGGTGATCGCCTTTCCTCTCCTGGACCCCCACGCGTACTCTCCCATGACCCGGGCCATCTCCCGGTCCGGTTGGCTTCCCGATTTCGGGGGCTTCAGCACGACAATCCTTTTCATGCTGGCAGCAGCGGCAGTCTCCTGGTTCGTCTTCCAGCGATGGAAGGCCGGGTACGAATGGAGGCTCTCGGGCCAGAACTCGCTGTTTGCGCGCCTGGGGGGCTGCGACATAGACCGCAACTTCGTGGCCGTGATGCTCTTCACGGGCGCCCTGGCCGGGCTTGCCGGCGGCCTGGTGGTGATGGCCGGTCCGCACCGCTTCATAAAGGGTCTTGGCGGAAACTACGCGTGGGACGGGGTGATGATCGCCATCGTGGCCAACAACGGGCTGGTCGGCACCCTGCTGTACGGCCTGTTCTTCAGCTCCATCCAGACCGGCGCCCTGGGCATGGAGCTGATCACGAACGTGCCCAGCGAGATCAGCGAGGTTCTGCAGGCCGTCCTCGTGCTGGTGATCGTGGCAGGACGAAAATACCTTGGAGCGGCCCTGGACAGGCTGGAGGCGCGGCGGCGCGCTTCCGAGCGCAGGGCAGCGGCAGGCGGGGGGCAGGCAGGAGGCAGGGCAGCGCCGTGAATGTCATTATCGGGCTGATCAACGGGACACTCTCCGGGGCCACTCCCATCCTCCTGGCCGCCCTTGGCGGGACATTCACCTACTACGCGGGAGTGTTCAACATAGCAATGGAGGGGATGATGCTGACCGGCGCCTTTGGGGCGGTGGTCGGATCCTACTTCTTCCACTCCTGGCCGGTCGGGCTGGCTTTTGCCATTGCGTTTTCAATCCTGATGGCCGT
The DNA here is from genome assembly GCA_964437385.1 of uncultured Spirochaetaceae bacterium. Lineage (GTDB taxonomy): Bacteria > Spirochaetota > Spirochaetia > SZUA-6 > Fen-1364 > Fen-1364. Next base: position 17,328 of record CAYTGX010000034.1, on the reverse strand, counting down.
CATCTTCATCATCTTCGCGGTTGTCCTGAGGGCGGATGAGTTTGTCACCGGCATCGCGCTCAACCTGTTCGCGGTCGGCGCAACCACGTACCTCCTCCGCCAGACCTTTGCGGTCAAGGGTGTGTTCGCCAATCCCGGGATCATTCCCATCCCGAGGCTGGATATTCCACTCGTGGACCGTGTGCCCATTCTCGGCCAGATCCTCTCCGGCCAGAACCTCGTCATCTATGTCGCGGTCCTGGCAGTCTTCCTGACAGCCTACATGGTGTTCGGCACCCGGTTCGGCCTGCGCCTCCGGGCAGCGGGCTTCAACAGCGCATGCCTGGACTCCAGCGGCGTTTCCACCGCCCGCATTCGGGTCTCCGCGCTCCTGCTCTGCGGCGTCTTCTGCGGCATTGCAGGCGCCTTTCTCTCCCTGGGATACGTGCAGCTCTTCCAGGAAAACATGTCTGCCGGACGCGGCTGGATCTCCCTTGCGGCCATCATACTCGTGAGCGGAAACCCGTGGGGCATCGCGCTGATCTCCATGGTGTTCGGTTTCTTCGACGGCATGGGCCTCCTCATGCAGGGCTACTCCGTTCCGTCCCAGTTCACATCGATGGTGCCTTACATTGCGACCCTGGCCGCCTTGTACGTGTATTCGATCCGCAAAAAGGGAAAGGCATGACAGAGAGACCACGCACGGCATGGGAAATAGACCGCAATCTGCGCCTCTCCGCGATTCCGCTGGACCGCCGGGTGAATGCAAGCAAGTGGTACACGAGCAGCACCGTCTTCCCCACGGGTGACGACCTGATTGCCCTGTTCTGGAACTCTCGGGTGCCAGGGTCCGGCGCGCCGGAGATTCCCTACGTGGAGATGGTGGAGTCCATGGCCAATCGCGGCTTCGACATGGCCGAAGCAGAGAGGCTTCTGCCCGCGGGCATCGAGCTTGCGGGACGCAAGGACGCGGCCGGGCTTCGGGCTTTGACCGCGGAGCTCCTTGCGTCCATATGGAACGCGCCGCGCGATCAGTCCTCCCCGTACTGGAAATACACGCACCCGGAAACCTGGCCCGAGGTGGAGGCAGCCATGCCGGCGCGCCAGAACGACCGCTATGAGCGCGCCCTGCACGGCCTTGAACCGAAGATCCTGGCCGGCTGGACGGGACAGCTTGCCGGGGGCTCATTCGGCACGGCCATCGAAGGCTACCACACGGACCGTATCGCCGAGGTCTACGGGACGATTGACCGGTACATCACCGATCCTGAAACGCTCAACGACGACGTGGTCTACGAGCTCGTGTTCCTGGATGTTTTCGAGAGAAGCGGCCGCGGGCTCACCTCCCGCGACATCGCCCTGGAATGGGTCCGACAGATCCCGTTCGGCTGGTCTGCCGAGTGGATTGCGCTGCACAACCTGGCGGACGGTATCCTGCCGCCGGGGTCAGGCTCCTGGCGAAATCCCTACTCCGACTGGATCGGCGCGCAGATGCGCGGGATGATCTGCGGCATGCTGGCACCGGGATGGCCGCGGGAGGCGGCGCGGCTTGCGCACCTCGATGGCGTGATCTCACACTCGGCCAACGGCGTCTATGGCGAGATCTTCGCGGCAGTGCTGACCTCATTGGCATTTGTAGGGAGCGACCTTCGCGATCTGCTCGAGGAAGCGAAGCGCTATCTGCCTGCCCAAAGCGAGTACGCCCATGTAGTGGTACAGTGCCTCCAGGTGGTGGCAGGGGAACAGGACCCTGCCTCCGCGTGGCGAACCCTGGACCGCAGATTCGAGCAGTACAACTGGATACATGCATACCCCAATATCGCCGCGGATATCCTTGCGCTGTGGTTCGGGCAGGGCGACATGACCCGTTCCTTTTCCCTGCTGGCGCACGCGGGGCTGGACGTGGACTGCAATGCGGGGCTGGTGGGCAACGTGCTCGGCGTCATGAGCGGAGTGCCCGAGCAGTGGGCAGCTCCCCTCGGAGACAAGCTGGAAACCTACCTGAAGGGAAAAGAAAGCCTTTCGATCAGGAAGCTGGCGGAGAGAACGGCGCGGCTGGCCCGACGGGAGTAGGCGCTGCTGCTGCCCGGGCGAGGCACGCTGCGCGCGCAGCAAGCAGCGTGCGTGCGCGCGCAGCAGGGAACGCTCATGTGAGGTCGAGGGCGACCACGGACCGGGCCGGGAGCGTCACGACGAGCGTGCCGCGGGAAACGGTGACGCCGTCGAAAGTGATCGGCGTGACCGCGTCGGGCTGCTCGAAGCTGTTGCGGCTGTCCGTGTCGGGCCCCGTCAGGATCCTCCCCACCGCCTTCCGGGCTTCAGAACCGCGCAGCTCGACGCGCAGCTCCGCCGCTTCCTCGTGGTGGAGGTTGCAGAGGGTGATGAGAATCTTTCCGGACTCGCTGCGCGACGCCGAGGCGCTGAGCCGCGGCATCGTCTTCCCGTCCCCCTCGATGGGCGCGTCCTCGAGCCAGACGGGCAGCGCAACCGCATCCTGATGGGGCGCGTACATCTCGAACACGTGGTAGGTGGGCGTCAGGATCATCTTCGGTCCATCGGTGAGGATCATGGCCTGCAGCACGTTGACGGTCTGGGCAATGTTGGCGACGCGGAGGCGGTCCGATCTGCGGTTGAAGATGTTCAGTGTCAGACCCGCGACGAGCGCGTCCCTGATCGTGTTCTGCTGGTAGAGAAAGCCGGGGTTCGTGCCCGGCTCCGCGGTGTGCCACGTGCCCCACTCGTCCATCACCATGGCGACCCTTTTCTGCGGATCGTGGCGGTCCATGATCGTCGCCGTCCTGTCGATAAAACCTTCAATGCCGAGCGCGTTTCTCAAGACCGCGTACCAGTCGGAGACGGGGAATCCGGTCGAAGGTCCCTTGTCTGCCCAGACCGCGCCCTTCACCGTGTAATAGTGGACGGAAAGCCCGTCCATCAGCGCGCCGGCCTCGCGCATGAGGGTCTCGTTCCAGCTGTCGTCGAATCCGCACGCCACCTTGAAGAGCTTCCTGCCTCCGAAGTGCCGGCAATACCCCTGGAACTTCCTGAACTCCCACGCATACTGCAGGGCAGTCATAGTGCCGCCGCATCCCCAGTTCTCGTTGCCGACCCCCCAGAACATGGCGTCCCACGGCTCTTCCCGCCCGTTGGCGCGCCTCATGTCGGCCATCGGACTTTTGCCCGGCATGGTGATGTATTCGAGCCATTCGGCCATCTCCCGGACCGTTCCGGATCCGACATTGCCGCAGATGTAGGGTTCCGTCCCGACCAGGGAACAGAAATCCAGGAACTCGTGGGTGCCGAAGTGGTTGTTCTCCGTTGTGCCGCCCCAGTGGATGTTCACGATGCTCGGGCGGCCGGATCGGAGACCGACTCCGTCCTTCCAGTGGTAGGTATCAGCGAAACATCCTCCCGGCCAGCGGAGGTTCGGCATCCGAAGCTTCGAGAGCGCGGCGATGACGTCGTTTCTCACCCCCCTCGTGTTCGAGATTGGAGATCCCTCGCCCACCCATATCCCCTCGTATACGCACCTTCCCAGGTGCTCCGCGAAATGTCCGTACACGTGTCGGGAGATCTTCTGCAAGCCCCTGTCGGTGTCCACGAACAATCGTTCCATGTTCAACGCTCCTTGTTTTGTGCTCAGTCATTATATCAGACTTGGCTGTACGTTCCCGGTATTTTTCTTGACAAAATACCCAAGGCAGGCGTATTTAATTAGGTACGTATCAGGTGGTTTGATTTCAGGCTCTTTGAACAAACCGGTTTTTGGAGGAGGAGGTGTCATATGAAGCGTAACTGGGTCTTGTGTGTCGTCTCTATTTTCCTGTTTACGGCACTGACGGCGTTTGCCGCCCCCGGTCCTGGCGGATACCCGGCGTATACCGGCCAGCCGGTGGAATTGACAGAGTGGGCATGGACCAGCAATGAGAACTTCTCTAACGACCTGTTCACCAAGGCATACCCGGACATCAAGATCAAATGGACGAACAACGGTGTCCCCTATGCCCAGATCTTGACGGCGACAGCCGCGGGGAGCGGGCTGCCCGACGTGATCATGAGCGAGTATACGTATGCCCCCCAGTTCATGACCAACGGAAGCTTCCAGGCAATAAACAAGTGGGTGTCGCGGGATACATACCTGAAATACTATCCAGAGGTGACTTTGAAATGGTGCGCCATGGACGGCCAGATCTATGGCACGCCCCAGGACAGCGGCGCGGCGACCATGGTCTACCGCAAGGATATCTTTGACAAGTACAAGATGACGGTGCCCAGGACGTGGGCCGAGTTCGAGACGCAGGTGACCAAGCTGCATAACGCGGATCCCAGCATCAACGGGCTTTCCTTCCCCGCGAACTGGGTACTTGGGCCCATGGGACTCGTGTGGCAGGCAGGTACCAAACTGTTCGACTACGCGAACGGCAAGTGGTACATCAATTTCACCAGCCCAACGGCCATGAAGGTCTTCAACTTCTGGGGAAAGATGATCCAGAACAAGCTGGTCAACGGCGACAACTGGTGGAACGCGGACTGGTACAAGGAGCTGGCCGACGGAAAGGCCGCCATGGTCGTGTCCGGTGGATGGTACCCCGAGTGGCTCCAGCTGAACTGCAAGGTTCCTGACGGGCTCTGGCGGGTGGCCCTGGTCCCGCAGTGGGACGCTTCGAAACCCCAGAATGGTGAAATGGGCGGATCCGGTTTCTACGTGAGCAGCCAGAGCAAAAACCCGGAAGCGGCAGCACTCTTCGTTCTCTGGTTGAACTCGCAGAAGGATTCCCTCATTCAACTCCACGACAAGAGCCAGCTTCCCATTCTCTGGTCCAATACGTTCACGAAGGTGCTGGCCCCTGAGCTGGCAAACCAGCCCTATCCGTATTTCGGCGGACAGAAAGTCACGCCCGTCAGCGTAGAGGCGATGAAGCAGGTGAAGACCGCCTTCACGGCGCTCCCGGTCATGGACTACGTGTCCTCCAGCTACAACGACGAGTTCCAGAAGTTCGTGAGCGGAGCGGAGGACATCACTACGTTCGTGAACAACTGGCAGGACAATGTCGTGGCCTTCATGAAGAAGCAGGGATTCAACAACCTCGTGGTAGGATCACTGCCGTAAGGAAACAGGGCTGACGCGCACCAACAGATCCGTGGCGTAATCATGGGGCTGCCACGGGGCGGAAACCCCGGCAGCCCTCTTTTTACCGCTGGCATGAACGTCCCTTCCAATCCACCAGGCGGGTGCGTATGATGGAGGAAGAGCATTCCGGCGGTTCCGCGGAAAGGCAGACATGAGACGGTTCCAGACTGTCAAGGCGTACCTGTTTCTCTTCCCCTTTCTGGCGTTTTTTATCGTCGTAACCGCATTTCCCGTTCTCTACGGCGGATACCTCTCCCTCTTCGGACAGCACGGGGCCAAATTCTGGTTCGTCGGATTGAGCAATTTCAAGTCCGCGTTCACGGACCCGCTGTTCTGGCAGGGGTTCGGGATGCCGGTTTTCCTGCTCCTGGTCCAGGTCCCCGGCATGATAGTGATCGCGATCTTCATCGGGCTCCTTTACGAGAGGATCAGGCACTCGGTGGTATATCGACTCATTTTCTACCTTCCCTATGCCATGCCCGGAGTCGTGGCGGGGATCCTCTGGTCCTACATATTCTCCCAATCCATGTCCCCCCTCGTCGCGCTGTGGAAGATGTTCGGCGTGGCCAAGCCGGTATTCATTACTCTCCCGAGCGTGCGCTGGATACTTCTCATCATCATCCTCTGGGAATGGACGGGATATACCTCGCTCATCATCTATTCCACGCTGGTCTCCATTCCAAAAGAGCTCGGCGAAGCGGCGCAGATGGACGGCGCCTCCTGGTTCAAAACGTCGTACTATATCAAGGTGCCGCTGCTCCGAAACACGGTCTTCGTCCTTTTTATTTTCAATTCGATCGGTGCCATGCAGGTTTTCAACGAGCCCAGGATGATGAATATACTCCTGACCCTTCCGCAGAACTACACGCCTGCGATGTACCTCTACAATCAGGCGTTTGCCTATGGCTCCTTCACCTATTCAATCGCCATGGGGCTCGTCCTGGCCGCGGTCATATTCGTCATTTCCTTCCTCTTCATGAGACAGTCAATGAAGGAACTGGATGTCCATGCGTGAAAGACAGCCTCTCGGGACAAATGGGTGGCGAAGATGAAAGCATCACATCGCGTCAGGTTCGAGGTCGTCGCGATACTCCTTGCCCTGTATTTTCTCCTCCCGTTTTATTGGCTCCTGCAGAGCACAACAAAGGACGTCGGGCAGCTCATGCAGGGCACATTTGTGCCCGCATCCCCCAACCACTTCATCGACAATCTCGTTGGAGTTTTCGCCTATAACCACGGCATGTTCGTGCACTGGCTGGTCAACTCAATTCTCTATTCCTGCGTGGGCTCCGCCATGGGCACTTTCTTCGCGGCCATGGCCGGGTTCGCGTTCAGGAGGTTCCACTTCTTCGGCCGCAAGTTCCTCTTCATCCTCATCCTTGGATTCGCGCTGGTCCCCGGATTCGCCACGACGCTCCCGCTGTTTATCGAGTTCAAGAACTTCCATATCCTGAACACGGGCTGGTCCGTCATTGTTCCTTCCATGCTGAACGTATTCGGCGTCTACCTCATGGCGGTGTACTGGAACCAGGTTCCCGAGGAGATGTTCGATGCCGCCATGATGGACGGCACGAGGGAACTGTCGATCTTCCTGCGGATCGGGCTCCCCACCATCCTGCCGGGCGCGACAACCGTCCTTCTGCTTTCATTCGTGGCAATCTGGAACAACTATTTCCTTGCGCTCATCATGTTGAACCGCTACGAAGTATTCCCCCTGATCCTGGGGATCACGACGATCAGTTCCGCCTCGGGGTGGCCTGTCTACAATCTGACCCTGATGGGCGCCTTCCTCACAGCCCTGCCGCTGCTCATCCTTTTCGCCACGCTGCAGAGGTTCCTCGCCCCTCAATTGACGGGATCGATCAAATAGGGCGGCCCTCCGCGCCGGCCGGGGCACCTGGAGGCGGACCGCGTCGTGCGCGCGGGTGCTACTCGAGCTCCATTCGGTACAGGGAGATCGACCAGGCCGGCAGATCGAGGCTGGCGCCGTTCAGCGCAAATGCTTCCTCGCGCAGCACCACGTTCGGCGCCTTTCCAGGCTCGTTCGACGAGAGTGGATTCGGCCCCGTGATGGTGCTCCTGGTACCTTTGCCGGAAAGCTTCAGGGAACCGAAATCCACCGCAAGGTTCTGCGGGCTCGGGTCCGTGTTCACGACCGCCAGTGTCAGCGCCGTCCTGTCCGCGGTGAGGGCGGCAGAAACGTCGAGCGTGCCAAAGTGCCCCGACAGCGCCACCGGGATGGAGCCGAAGCTGTTGCGGTAGAGCTTCTGCACCAGGCCCGTCGTGTCAAAGGCGGCGGCCGTCCGGGAGGTCTTGATGGCGCCGATGACGTTGACCGTCTGCGCGTAGTTTGCCATGAAGTAAAGGTCGCTGTTGCGGAAGAATGCGTGAAACGCCCTCGCGATCCCGAGCGCGTCCTTGAGGTGATACTGGACGCCGAGCTCGCCATAGACATACGGTCCGTACCAGTAGTTCCACTCGTCCATGGCAATCCTGATGTCCCGCCCCGACAGCCCGGGAATCGATTCCCGGTACTGGCGATGCGTCTGTGCGATCCGATCGATATCGTTCGCGAGCTGCCGCGAGTGGACAGCCACGTCCGTCATCTCCTTGCGGTAGATATGCTCGCTGATCAGGTCCATGCGGCCTGAGCTCTCCTTCAGGATCGTCTCGTCCCATTTCCCCACGGAGCCGACAGCGACCACGTGCGCGCCGGGGTCAACTGTGCGGATGGCGTCCACGATGCTGTTGTGTTTCCTGACGTAGTCCTCGATCGGCATGTGACCGAGCTGCCATTCCCCGTACATCTCGTTGCCCACGGCCCACCAGCCCACGTGGAAGGGCTCGGGGTGACCGTTGGCCGCCCGCAGCTTCCCCATGGGAGTGTCCGCCGCTCCGTTGAAATACTCCACCTCCTCCACGACGTCCTTCACCGTTCCCAGGCCGGTGTTGAGGGCCACGTAGGGCTCGGCCCCGATGATTGCCATCAGGTTCATAAACTCGTGGATGCCCACGTCGTTCGGCTCGACCCCTTTCCACGCGGGGTTCTGCCTCGGCGGCCGCCGATCCCGGTCCCCGACACCGTCCCGCCAGTCATAGCCGCTCACGAAGTTCCCGCCCGGCCAGCGATAGATGGGGGAATTGAGCTCCTTGAGCAGGGCGATGACATCCGGCCTCCATCCGTCGAGATTGTCCGCCGGCATGAGGGAAACTCCCCCGACCTCGAAGCTCCCCTTCCCTTTTCCCAGGATTTCGATCCGGGCATTGCCGCTCCCTGACGGCGCCGCGAAGCGGAGCGGCCAGGTCGTGAAGCTCGAGCCCGGCGCGGCAATGACATTTTCAACGGTCTCGCCTGAATCCGTGACCAGTCGCACGACCACCGACACTCCCGGGGTCCCTGAGAGGACGATCCTGCCGGAATAGACCTTTCCCTTCAGCAGGGCCAGCCCCTCCTGGGAGATGCCCGCGGCGCTGTCATCGCCCTGCAGGGTGATGACAGGCGAGTGGATACCGGTAAACGGGGACCTGGTATCCATGGACACCGTGCCCGCGGGGCCGACGACTTTCCACGGCGAGGCCTGAAGGTAGTCATAGAGCCCAGAGCCCCAGTAGGCGTCTTCCGCCGTCCCCCACGGATGATATCGGTCCGTGACAATGAAGTAGAACTTGCGGTCCTCCAGCATTTCCGCCCACAGCCCGCCGTAGATGCAGCGGCCCAGGTGCTCGATAAACTGCCCGTAGACATACTTCGAGATCGGGGTGCCGGTTTTCTCCGTATTGATCCTGACCAAGAGTGGATCGCCCGGGGATTCGAAAAGAGTCACGAGCAGAAAAAAGCAAACCAACGTCCGCATGGCCGCCCCCCCTGTCGGGATGATAGTCGAACCGGCCGCCGTTCTCAAGTATACTGCAGTCATATGATTCGATTTCTCCGTGCGTGGTGGCCGTCACTCGTCATGATTGCGGCAATTTTCATTTTCTCCTCCATCCCGTCCAATGACATGCCTGGCTTCGGCAGCTGGGACACGATTGTCAAAAAGGGAGGGCACATGCTGGGTTACGGTTTGCTCGCGGTGGCCTTCTGGCGGGGTCTCGAATGGAAGAGGAACCTTTTCTGGCTTCCCCTCCTGCTGGCGGTGGCATATGCAGCCACCGACGAGTTCCACCAGTCATTTGTCCCCGGCCGCCATTCTTCACCGGTAGACGTGGGCATAGACGCAATCGGCTCGTCCATCGTGCTTGGCCTCTGGGCCTGGATCAGGGCGGCGTGGGCAAAGACTCATCGCCCTCAGGAGTCGAGATGAAACGCGGCGCGCAGACTCCGGTCGAAAAGAGATTCGGGCATGAACCGCCTCAGCTTCATCAGCACGGCCGCGCCCTTGCCCACCGGATAGCGGAGCCGGGGATGCGCCGCTTTCAGGACGTCCGCGACCTTTTTCGCAACGAGCGAAGGATCATCCCCCTTCTCCAAGGCGGTCCTGGCATATGCACCTGCCCGCTTGCTGCCTTCCGCGTAGTCCTGGATCTTTCGCGCGGCCACGGCGGAATTCTTGTCGATGCGCGTCTTCATGAAGCCCGGTTCGATCACGACGGAACGGATGCCCATCCTGCGAAGCTCGTGGTCCAGGGATTCGCTGTACCCTTCGAGCGCGTGCTTGGACGCGCTGTAGAAACCCATGAAGGGGGTCGGCAGGGAGCCGGCGATGCTGCCGATGAAGAGGATGCGGCCGCTGCGCTGCGCGCGCATGGCGGGCAGCACGGCCTGGGTCATCCGCACGGCGCCGAAGAAATTGGTGTCGAAAAGCGCCTGGGCCTGGCTGACATCCGCCTCCTCGATGGCCCCGACCAGGCTGCCCCCGGCGTTGTTCACCAGCACGTCGATGCGCCCGGCACGCGAGAGAATATCAGTGACCGCGCCTGCGATCGACGCCGCGTCCCGCACGTCCAGTGTCACCTTCTCTACGCCCGGGGGCAGCTGGGCCGCGGAACGGACGGTCCCGAAAACACGGAAGCCGTTGGCAGCCAGCTCCTCCGTGATGGCCCTTCCTATGCCCGATGATGCACCGGTGACGACGGCAATCCTCTGGTCGGCCATGTGATCCTCCTTTATCGACCCTGCCACCTGGATCTGCGGTAGCGGCGGATCAGGGTGTTGGTCGAGCTGTCGTGGTTGAGAGAGGGCTCGGCCTTGTTTTCCAGCTCGGGGACGATGCGGCCGGCAAGCACCTTGCCCAGCTCCACGCCCCACTGGTCGAACGAGTCAATCTGCCACAGGGAGCCCTGCGCAAATACGCAGTGTTCATAGAGCGCGACGAGTTTGCCAAGGGCCGACGGGGTCAGCCGGTCCATGAGGATCGTGTTGGACGGGCGGTTGCCTTCGAATGTACGATGCGGGACCAGCCATGACTGCGTGCCCTCGGCCTGCACTTCTGCCGCGGTCTTTCCAAAAGCCAGCGCTTCCGCCTGCGCAAAAACATTGGCCAGGAGCAGATTGTGGTGTCGGCCGAGCGGATTCAACGGCTCGTTGAACGCAATGAAATCACACGGGATGAGCTTCGTGCCCTGGTGGATGAGCTGGTAGAAAGAATGCTGGCCGTTGGTGCCGGGCTCACCCCAGTAGACGGGGCCTGTCTGCCACGCAACAGTGGTGCCCTCCAGCGTGACGTGCTTGCCATTGCTTTCCATGGTGAGCTGCTGGAGGTAGGCGGGGAAACGCTTCAGGTATTGCTCATAGGGAAGCACCGCAACGGTCTGGGCATCGAAAAAGTTGTTGTACCAGAGCCCCAGCAGCGCCATGAGAACGGGAATGTTCTTCGCAAAGGGCGCGGTGCGGAAATGCTCGTCCATCTCGTGGAACCCGTCCAGCATGGCACGGAAATGCTCGGGCCCGACTGCGAGCATGGTCGAAAGGCCGATAGCGGAGTCCATTGAGTAGCGGCCACCCACCCAGTCCCAGAAGACGAACATGTTCGCCGTGTCAATGCCGAACTTCGCAACCTGCTCGGCGTTGGTTGACACCGCGACGAAATGCCGTGCAACGGCAGACGGGTCCTTCAGGGCGGCAAGGGCCCAGTCACGGGCAGTGTGCGCGTTGGTCATCGTCTCCAGGGTCGTAAAGGTCTTCGAGGAGATGATGAACAGCGTCTCCGCGGCGTCCAGGTCATGGACCGCCTCGGCAAAGTCCGTGCCGTCGACATTGGAGACGAACCGGAAGCTCATGTCGCGCCGGCTGTAGTGGCGCAGCGCTTCGTAGGCCATGACAGGGCCAAGGTCCGAGCCGCCGATCCCTACGTTGACGACGGCGCGGATCGGCTTTCCGGTGTGTCCCTTCCACTCACCGCTCCGCACCCGGGCTGCAAACCCGGCCATCTTTTCCAGTACGGCATGGACCTGGGGAACCACGTCCTCCCCGCCCGTCATGATGGACGTGCCCTTTGGAGCCCGCAGGGCGACGTGCAGGACGGCCCGCTTCTCGGTCACATTGATCGCCTCTCCGCGGAACATGGCGTCGATCCTGCCCCTGAGGTCGGATTCCTCCGCCAGCCTCAGGAGGAGGGCGAGCGTCTCATCCGTCACGAGATTCTTCGAGTAGTCGAAGTAGATGCCCGCCGCCTCGGTAGTCATGCGTTCTCCGCGCTGCGGGTCATCCGAAAAGAGCTTTCGCAGCGAAAGGGCTTTTGCTTTCCTGTAGTGGGCCTGGAGCGCCTTCCAAGCCGGGAAATCGATCAATCGTGTGCTTCGCATAGGTTTCAATAGTTTCAAAAAAAAGGGGCGGGCACAAGGCCCGCCCCTCCTGGATTCCAGGGAAGCTGTTCCCTAGTACACTGTCTTCCAGTCAGCGATGTTGGTCTTGTCGAATTTGAACGGGGGCCCGAGCAGGACCTCTGTTCCGCCGTCCGGGGCCTTCGTGATTGTGTAGTCACCAAGGCGTCCGGCCTTGAACTTGTCACCCACCGCGCCGGTGATCTTGCCGGTGACGAGCGCCGTTGCCGTGTATGCGCCGAGGTAGCCGACATCGATCGGGTTCCAGAGGAACATGTACGGGCATGCGCCGTTTTCAATGTATGTTGCCATCTCGGACGGAAGCCCGAGGCCGGTGAGGAACACCTTGCCGATGAGTCCCTTGTCCGTGAGCACCTTGCCCGCCGCGGCGATACCGACGGTGGTCGGGGCAATGATGCACTTCAGGTTGGGGAACGACTGGAGGAGGCCCTCTGCCTCGGAAACCGACTTGTCGCGGATGTCGTCACCGTAGGCGACCTTCACGAGCTTCACGTTGGCGTACTTCGGATCCGTGAGCTCCTTCTTCATGTAGTCGATCCAGAGGTTCTGGTTGGTGGCCTGGCTGGTGGCGGACAGAATCGCGATGTCCCCGCTCCCGCCGATCATGTCGTACGCGGCCTGCACGAGCGTACGGCCGATCTTCTCAGAGTCCGCCTGGTTGACGTGCGTCAACCTGCTGGCCGGATTGACGCCGGAGTCCAGGGAGAACACCTTGATCCCCGCGTTCTTGGCCTTTGTGAGAACCGGCTGCAATGCGTCCTTGTCGTTTCCGACGATGCAGATTGCCGCAACTTTCTGCGAGATAAGCTGCTCGAGTATCTGGATCTGCGCCTCAGCGGTCGGCTGATCGGGGGCGCGCAGGATTGCCTGGAAACCCTGTTCCTCGATTCCCGCCTTGAAGCCGCCCATCTGCTTGTCGCCATACGGGTTGCCCGTGTTCTTGAATACGATGGCGTACTTGGCGCCGGCCGGTGCCGAGCCTTTTTCTCCTGCGCCACCGGCAAATGCCGGCAGTGCGATGGCCATGATCGCGAGGACCATGACCGCTGTGATGATGACCTTTCGCATAGACTCCTCCTCCTACGAACTACTTTCGTTCGGATGCTCCGGTGGGGTGATTGATTTCACCGCAGAGGGCACTGAACGTTGAGTACCGCGAAACCTGATATTGAGAACGAGCACGGAGAGAATCAACAAGAGCCCCACGATTATCAATAGAACTTGCGCCTGTATGTTGACGAGCCCGAGCCCGTAATTGAGAAAACCGATGATGAATATGGCGAGCAGCGGTCCGGCTATCCTCCCCTTGCCACCGGATGTGCTCACCCCGCCCAGGACGACCATTGCAATGACTTCCAGCTCATAGCCCTGGGCCACGTTGGGACGGGTGCTTCCCATGCGTGACGTGAGGAACAGGGCGGTGAACCCGGCCATGAGGCCCGTCAGCACGCTCACGATCATGATGACTGAATCCGTCTTAATGCCCGAGTACCGCGACGCGGTGAGGTTGTTTCCCATGCCGTAAATCTTGCGTCCGAAGCTCGTCTTGTGAAGAAGGAGCCCGAACGCAAGGGCACAGACCGCGAAGACAATGAGGATGATGGGGACTTTTCCGATTGACCCCCACCCGAGGGAGGAATACCACTTGGGGAACTCTCCCGAGGCCTGATCCGTCAATATCACGTATGCGATGCCCCGGAATATTATCATGGTTGCCAGCGTGACGATGACGGAAGAGAGCTCCTTGAACTTCGTCATGAGGAGGCCATTGATAAGGCCGCACGTGGTGCCCACCGCAAGGCACACCAGGAGCGCCAGGGGCATGGGCAGTCCCGCGTTGTAGGTGACCGCCATGACCACGGCGGACAGCGCCACGCTGGACCCCACGGAGATGTCGATGTTCCCCAGTATGATGACCATGGTCATGGGCAGCACGAGAAATGCCTTGTCCAGGAACGACATGGGCGTGCCGAGAAACGTGTCCACGCTGAAATAGTAGGGAGAGAGATTGCTGTTGACGATGTTGACGGCGATGAAGATCAGGACGAGCAGCCACTCCCACTGGAAGAAGAATGTGCGCCAGCTCCACACCTTGACCGCCCGTATGGATCGATCCATCATTTGACTTTCCCTAAATGGCGCGTCTGCGCAGCGCGAAATGCTGGTTGTTCCTCTTCACCAGCACGTTCGTAAGAACAGCGGCAAGGATGACGACTCCCTGTATTGCCTGCTGCCAGAAGGGTGATACGTTGATCAGGGGCAGGGCGTTGTTCAATATGCCCAGGAGAATAGTCCCCAGGATCAGTCCGGAAACTTTTCCGCTTCCCCCCGAGATGCTGACGCCGCCGAGCACTGCCGCCGCAATGACGCTGAGCTCGTAGCCCGTGGCCGTGTCCCCCTGCGCGGAGGCGAACTTGGCCACCCAGAGCACGCCGGCAAAGCCGGAAAGCGCCCCCATCACGGCGTAGACGAGGAAGATGATCCGCGTGCGCGGAATGCCCGAGATCGAGGCCGCTTCCGGATTGGATCCCACGGCGTAGATCTGCCGCCCGGTCTTCATGTGGTTGATGAAGTAGAAGAAGGCGACATTGATCACCACGGCAAAGATGATCAGGTTGCTCACTCCGAGCACCTTGCCCGTGGCAATCTGCTTGAAGCCGTCCGACATCTGGTACGAGCTGACCCAGGCGCCCTTGCTCACCAGGTAGGTGACCCCGCGGATGATGTTCATGAACCCGAGGGTGGCAATGATGGGCAGCACGTTGAACCGCGCAATCACGAGCCCTATGACGGCGCCCACCACCAGCCCGACGGCCGTGCCCTCCAGGAGAGACAGAACGGGGGAAATTGTCCGGTAGGAGTTCACGGTCAGCGCGCTGATCATGCCGGCCAGCGCGAGGGTTGCCCCGATGGAAAGATCGATGCCCCGGGTGAGGATGACCATCATCATGCCGACCGAGAGAATGCTCAGGATGGCCGTGTTGGCAAGGAGATCCCGGATGTTGGAGAGGGTGAGAAAGTTGTGATTGCGGATCTGGAATACGGCGCAGACGATCACAATGAAACCGAGAAGGCCGAGCTCGCGGAAACTCTCTGAAAACGTGGCGGACCTTCTCATTTTGCTTCCACCGTTTCCGGAATTGCCGCGCGAAGTATCTGCTCCTGGGAGGATGAGGCGGTGTCCAAGGTGGCCGCGACTCTCCCTTCCCGCATGACGACTATCCGGTCGCTCATGCCGAGCACCTCCGGCATTTCGGAAGACACCATGATGATTCCGTACCCCATCTCCGCCAGGTCGTTCATGATGTTGAATATTGCCGTCTTTGCGCCCACGTCCACGCCCTTTGTCGGCTCATCCAGGATCACGATCTTCATTTGCGCCGCCAGGATCTTGGCCACGATTATCTTCTGCTGGTTGCCGCCGGAAAGCGTGGCCGCCAGGTCGAAGACGCTGGTGGCCCTCACCTCGAGCTTTTCCGCCAGCTCCTTGGTGACCATGTTTTCCTTTTTCGTATGGAGCCAGCCCAGGGTGCCGAACTTCTTCAGCGTGGGAAGCGTCACGTTCTTGGAAAGCTCCCAGTCAAGCACGAGGCCCTGGCGCAGCCGGTCCTCCGGCAGGAAGCCGATGCCCTTCTCAATAGCCTGGGCCGGATTGTCGATGTGCAGTTCCTCACCATCCAGCACCACGCGTCCGCTGTCCGGGTGGCTGACGCCGTAGATTGCCTCGCACACCTCGGTGCGGCCGGCGCCGATCAGCCCCGTGATTGCAAGGATCTCTCCCTTGTGCAGGGAAAACGACACGTCCTTGAAGTAGCCCGTGCGGGAAAGGCCCTCGACCTTGAAGATCTCCTCTCCAATGGAAACCTTGCGCTTGGGGAAGAACTGGGTGATCTCCCTCCCCACCATGGCCATGATGACGTCCTCACGGCTGATCTCGTTGAGCTGCCACGTGCCCACGTAGCGGGCGTCCCGGAACACTGTGACCCGAGTGGCCAGTCGATACATGTCCTCCATGCGATGGGAGATGAAAATGATGGACACGCCCTTGTCCCGAAGGCCCTCCGTGGTTCGGTACAGGTCCTCGCTCTCCCGGTTGGTGAGGGGCGCTGTGGGCTCGTCCATGATGATGATCCGCGCGTTGCTGGAGAGTGCCTTTGCAATCTCCACGATCTGCTGCTGGGCCACGGAGAGATTGCCCATGAGCGCGCGGGGGTCGAAATCCGCGTCCAGCCGGCCAAGCAGCTCTTCCGCCCTGCCATGCAGGTCTTTCCAGTCGATCTTGCGCGTGAAGGGCTGGATCTTTTCATGGCCGATGAAGATGTTCTCCGTGACCGAGAGGTCAGGGTAGCAGGTGACGTGCTGATAGATCGCTGCGATGCCGAGTCTCTGGGAATCCGACGGGCTGCGGAACTCTACCGGGGACCCGTCGAAGATGATCTGCCCGGCATCCGGCTGGTAGACGCCGGTGATGACTTTGATGAGGGTGGATTTCCCCGCCCCGTTTTCTCCGATCAGCGCGTGGATTTCTCCCGGCTTCAGGTCGAAGTGCACATCATCCAGCGCGCGGACACCGGGAAAGGTCTTGGTGATGTGCTGCAATTCCAGGATGCGGTCAGCCACTTCTACGAGCTCCTGTCAACATACCCTGAGACATTCAATCCCCACCAGCCGGGACAGCTTGTCGAGCCGGTCCGCGATATGCCCTACCCCGATTGCCGAGTGGTGCGCAGGACCCGGCGTGGACCACCTGTCAGTGAACTCCCGGGCGGAAAGGGGAAAGCGGTACCTGCTGTTGGTGTTTCCGATCTGGAGGGTCGGTCCGGGAACCGATTCGCCCTCCGCGGTGAGGAGGAATGTCTTTCCCGCCCTGCCCTGCACCACTGAAAGAAGCGTCACCGGGCCGTTCCTGACGCTCATCTGGATAGAGAGGCCCTTGCCGGGCTTCCCGTGGTAGACGGGAAGCGGCACCAGCCCCACCTCCCCCTCCGCGATGGCCGGGTGCGCCGGGCCGTCATGACCCCACAGGACCACGTCGTCATCGTAGTCGATGACATAGAACTCGGAAAAAGATCCGCCCGCGCCGAAGCAGTCCATGATCTTCATGGCCATGACGTTCTTGACTTCGCACTCACCGGCCACGGGAACGTGGTGCGCGGTGAGCAGGGTATTGCCTGCGATGACCGAGGTGACGATGTTCTCGTGCTCGTTTCCGTCCACACCTTCGTAGTAGTATGCCATGGCGCCCAGCCGCTTGTCAGCAGTCAATCGGTCCAGTGCGCACGAGGTGGCTGCCGCCCGGGCAAGCTCGGCGGGGGTGCATTCAGGGGACACGCGGAACTCTTCCCGAAACTGCGCCAGCTTCCGCTCCACCTCGTCCGCGCTCACCTGGTCACGATGATGTTTCAGCAGGTCCATTTCCAGGAGCTCGAAATGAC
>CAYTGX010000033.1:41687-47214 GCA_964437385.1 uncultured Spirochaetaceae bacterium | reverse complement strand
ACACGGACTCCACGGACAGGCAGGCCAACGCGGCCAGGAAAGGCCAGAGATACTTGCGAAAGTAGGGAGCGACGAGGCTCGGCGACGGTGTGCGTGTGTTCAAGTGCTTCTCGGATGCTTATTGAAAGCATACTCGGGAAATGGCGGTGCGGCAAACAGGGCGGCGTGTACGGCTTCATCATCGGTAACTTGACTTGGGCAACGAAAGGACTATTCTAGTAATGGCGGAGGCTTTTAGAGAATGGCGAAAGAAGAAAGACTATATTCGGTGAAAGACGCGGCGTACGCTACACGACTGACCCTCAATAGTTTCCGGACTAAGGTAAGCAAGTTAGGAATCAAGGGAACCAAAAAGGGAGCAAGTGTTTTTTACACCAAGGCACAACTACAGGACATCTACGACAACAAACCGAGCAAGGCGGTAAGGACTTTGCCTGTCAAGAAGGCGAGAGCAAAGAAGTCTACTACGCGGCGAATCGAAAGAAAAGAAAGAGCGAAGAGATAATCAGCCGCCTCGCTGCAGCCTGAAGAGACCGTTCTGAAAGGCGGCCTTCAACTACAACGCGCGAGAGACTCCAACTGGGCTGTGCACTGGCATCACGCGCATCTGGCGCAGCGGATCTCGCAGTTCGACAGGACATCCGTTCCCGAAGGGACTTTCCGGCACGCTTGCCATCCGGCGTCGAGCTCTATTCCCTGCAAGGTCCAGGCCAGCAGCTGGCTGCACCGACCTGTGTGTGTGTGCCCCTCTTCCATGCATTCACAGCATCCCTGTGAGCGCCTCCAGGCCTCGACGACAACATCCAAGGAAAATGGCATCAACTCATCCTCTCATCACGGTACGTGCGCCCGGACGGCAATCCGTCCAGCCTAGAATCAGAGATGGGCCAGATTGATAGGCGCGGCTACGGCGATAATGGAAACCCATCTCGGCGCCGTCACCCGACTGACTCCATTGGCAAGCCTTTGAGGGCTTACTCACTATCAATTGAAAGATTTGCAAATTCTGTGCGCCAGCGCACGTATGTTGGCTGTGAAGGAAATGATTCCTGCCGTTGCACGCCGAGCACACCGTGCGCATGTCGTCCGGCTTGGCGGCCTTTCAGGTTTTCGGCTACGCTTGTGCCATGAGAAGGATCTTCATACCGGGGTTTGCGGCGGTCCTGGTCATTTCCTGCGCGACCGTCCAGCAGAACATCGATGCACGGACTTTCCTGGCCAAGTGCCGATACGAGTATGCCGGTGTGAAAGTCACCGCTGTCCGGTTTTCGTCAGGCATCCTTATCGATTCGGTCGACCTCCTGGCAAATGTGAGAATCACCAACACGACCGACCGGGACGTTGCTCTTGACCATGCGGATGTGTCTTTCTTTCTGGACAATCACCACGTGCTCGACGCGGCGCACAACAAGTTCGTCCGGATCGTGCCCACGGCCTCCTCGACCGAGCCGATCGCGGTCGGGCTGCCCTTTGCCGGGATCCTGAAGTCACTGGGTCATCGGCCGGAGACTCTCGGCATTAAGGCAAAGCTCTGGGTGACCCTTCTGGTGGGAAAGAGCACTTGGGAGACGCCCGTGGTCATCCCTTTTGAAGCCGAGGTTCCTGTTCCGTACGACCAGATCGATGCTTTCGTGGCTCAGAAAAGGAAGCAAATGGAGGACGAGGCAGCAGACCAGGCGAGAAAGAAAATCCTGCCTGCTGTCAAGGCCCCCCATCTCTGACAGGGCACGATTGCGCGACTTGTTTGACTCTGCCGGGAAGGGTGAGTAGCTTTCAGGGGAGATCAGCGGGCTGAAAGCGTGATGCTTCTCAAGCGCCGATCGCCGCCCGCACGGAGATCATGTGATGATCCGGAGATAAGTCGAGATTCCTACCCCGGACGGAGTTGTGGACGCGCTGCTCGTGGTGCCGGAAGCAACCGAGACCCTGCCCGGGGTCATTCAGCTCACCGACGGCCTCGGGTTCCGCCCGGCGCACGAGGAATTGTCGAAACGCATCGCTGAGGGCGGCTACGCGGTGCTGACTCCCAACATCTTCTATCGGACCACGAAGCCGCCGGCCTTTGACTTCGAGCCGGACTTTCCGAGCGAACGTACAATGAAGCGCTTTCGTGAGATCACAGAGCCGCTCACGCCAGAGGCCATGGCGCGGGACGGCTCGGCCTACATCGACTTTCTTGCTGCGCAGCCGTTCGTCAGCCGTGGTCCTATGGGTGTGGTCGGTTTCTGCTTCAGCGGCCAGTTCGCCCTGCGCACGGGCGCCGTGCAGCCAGGCCGCATTGTCGCGGTGGCATCGTTTCATGGCGGCAGCCTTGTGACGGATACCGACCGGAGTCCGCACCTCGTCCTGCCCCAGGTGAAAGCGCGTCTGTACTTCGGCCACGCGGTGAATGACCGCAGCATGCCCCCCGATGCCGTGGAGAAGCTGCGGGCGGCACTGCGCGCGTGGGGCGGAACGTTCGAGAGCGAGACGTACGACGGCGCGCTTCACGGATGGATGATTGCCGGCGGCAAGGTCTACCACCCGGAGCAGGCGGAACGCGGATTCGCCAAGCTGATGGCGCTGCTGGACAACACGCTGCACGCGCACGTGGCCGTGTAGAGCCCCGCGCCGACGGGCGTTGTCAGAACCCGTACGATCCGATCGATTCCGCTTCCAGGTCAGTCGTGACAGGGGGCTCCTCGCATCGCTCCCGTATGCCGGCCTGGAAGGCTTTGAACGCCGACAGCTGGGGAATCGGGTTGTCGCCTGCCTTCGGATCGACGGAAACAATGTGGAGAAAGGAGACTCCATCAAGCCCTTTGAAAACCGCATAGCTCACGCCGGCCGGAGCCTTGCCGAGGAGCTCCTCAAAGACTTTCCTGATGAGGTCCTGATTTTCCCGGGCGCGCTCGTGCTTCACCTTGTACTGCACTATGAATCTCTTCATGACTATTGCCTCCCTGGACCGTAACCTGCGAGTTACCGATACGGAACTTACTGTTCCGCTATCCGGAAAGCAAGAGTTTTCTCAGGAGGCGCATCTCTCTGCCTCAGCAGCGTGCGGATTTGCTCAATTTCTTAAAGTACTATATATTGTTAAGCAATCGATCCCTTCGCACGAACAGGGGGTCGATGGGGGTGGAAAAAGTGAGCTGCGAGGCGGGGCAGTTTGGAGAACCGGCGTCCCCGGAGACTCTGGAGCGGGTTGTCGCCCGGCTCAGAGAGCGGAATATCGAAGGAGTTGTCGTGTCAGACGCGCCGCAGGCGCGCGAAGCAGTCCTGCAGCGTCTTCCTCCGGGTGCCGAGCTGCATGCGGGAAAATCCAAAACTCTCCAGGACATCGGGGTCACACCCGTGCTGGCAGAGGGGGCCATGTACACCTATCTGCGGAACGTGTACCTGAAAATGGATCGTACTACCCAGATGCGGGAGATCCGCAAGCTCATCTCCGCTCCGGATTTTCATGCTGGGAAGCGTCAGCGCGGTTACTGAGGACGCCATCCTGGTAGCTGCCTCCGCAACAGCAAGCCAGCTCGGTCCCTATGCAGCGGGGGGCGGAAAGGTAATCCTGGTGGTGGGAAGCCAGAAAATCGTGCCGAACCTCGATGCCGCGTTCACGCGCATCCGCGAATACGTGCTGCCGTGGGAGGACGCGCAGGTTCGGCCCGTCGTGCCCACCGGTTCATTTGTCGGAAAAATCCTGGTGATCGAGCGGGAATGGATTGCCGGGCGAATCGAGGTTGTTCTTGTACGACAGCCGGTCGGATTCTAGGCGAAGTGCGCGAACGAACCGCAGGACATATCTATCTCATGCATAAAGGAGAGCGCGTTGTGACGGCGAAGCAGGAATATGTTCCCGGTGTCTGCAATATCGGGCCGGTTGAGATCAGAAGACGAATGCAAAGCGGCTGGGTCGGGTTGGGCGTGACGATCCTGTTGTGGGCGGCATTCGTGATCTTTCGCGTTCCCGCCCTCTGGAGACTGCTGGTTTTTTTCCCGGCCATGACCGGTGCAGCGGGATTTCTCCAGGCAGGCTTGCACTTTTGCGCCGCTTTCGGCATGCGCGGGGTATTTAACTTCGCTTCCGAGGTCGGGAAGACGGATACTGTCGAGCAGGCGGAGTTCAGGCTCAAGGACCGTCGAAAGGCGCGCCTCATTGCACTCTACGGGGCTTTGATCGGAGCCGCGGCGGCCGTTGCCGCTTTCTTCCTGGTCATCTGATTCAGGCAATCGGCTGCTTGACCGTCATGGAAGGACAGGGATTCTCGGAAGATCATTGCCAGGCGGAGGCGCTGAAGCTGCTCGGAGACTACGTCACGCTCCGTATCATCGACTTTCTTCGCGCAAAGGAGCTTCGCTTCACCGAGCTTCAGCGGTCAATGGGAGACGTCAACTCGGTGACTCTCTCCAATCGGCTCAAGCGCCTGGAAGCTGCCGGCGTGATCGGGCGGGAAGAGGCAACTATCGACCGGCAGTCTGTCGTCTACCAGCTGACGAGCCTGGGCAGGGGGCTCCTGCCCGTTCTGCGGGAGATACAGAACTTCACGAAGCGCAACGGGCTCGCCGTCGGCCTGCCGTCAGGAGAAGCCCCGGTGAAGAGACGTACCCGGGCAAAATCCTGAATCCGGAGTGCCCGCCGCTGAGCAATCCTTTCAGACCTTCGGCGCCGGCCTTTCGCCTCTGAAGATCAACACATGGCGTCCGGCAAACTCCTCGAAGCTTGCCGGACTCCACCCGAAGACTGTCGGGATGATCGGTGAAACCTGAGACTCCTTTCCCTTGCGCCGCTCGGCAAACAGTTCGCCCAGAGCGTCTGCCATGAATGGGGAGACTCCCGCGGCAAGCTGGGCCCGCTTCGCATCCTCCGGGCTGACGTTGATATACTGGATTCGTTTTCCGATTACGTCGGAAAGTTTCTCCGCCACCTCTGCCATGCCCAGGGCGGCAGGACCGGTGAGGGGGTAGGTCTTCCCCTCGTGCCCGGACCCGGTGAGAACTGTGGCAGCCACCTCGGCGATGTCCTCTATGTCGATCGAGGCAATCTTCGCGTCCTCCATGGGCAGGAACAATGCGCCGCGGGCGACGATCGACGGCACCTGGCGAAAGTACGCGTGCATGAACTCGCCGGCACGCAGATGAGTAAACGCCATTCCCGAGTCTTCCAGCCTTCGCTCGATCTCGCCGTGCATGCGGGCGAAGCGAAAAGGGGACTCCCGGTCAGGGATGATTCCGGAAAGCTTGACGACATGCCTGACGCCCGCATTCCTGGCAGCCGCAATGAAGCTCGACTGCACATCGAGCATGGCCGGATCCGATGAAGAGATGAGCATGGCCCGGTCCACCCCGCGCAGCGCCTCCGTGAGGGTATCCGGACGCGCCATGTCACCCTGCACGATCTCGATATTGCCGACGGAGGAAAGCCCCATGGCTTTCGCGGCGCTCCGCACCAGGGCGCGCACCGGTACGCCCATTGCTGAGAGTCGACTCACCAGAGGGAGATGAGACATGAAGACCGCGCGTGGGGACTCGCTGGCGCCGCGACGTT
>CAYTGX010000033.1:0-41587 GCA_964437385.1 uncultured Spirochaetaceae bacterium | reverse complement strand
AGAGGGAGATGAGACATGAAGACCGCGCGTGGGGACTCGCTGGCGCCGCGACGTTTCGCGTGTCCTGTCGACGGGTTCCAGCAGATGATCAACGGCAAATACAAGCTCCGCATCATCTGGGCTCTTCAGCAAAGTCCCCGCCGCTACGGGGAGATCAGGAAGGGGCTCCTCCGCGACGACAGCGGTGACAAGGAAATCGCCCCGCGTGTGCTGAGCCGCGAGCTGAAGACCCTGGCAGCGTTCGGTCTCATCGAGCGGACCGACTTTCACGTGGTGCCCCCCAAGGTAGAATACACTCTCACCCCAGTCGGCAGGCGCCTGCTTCCCATCATCGCCCAGATGATTAAATTTGGAAAGCAGTACCTTGTACGCAATGCCGTGTGAGCGTCAGAGATTCTACGTGCTTTTCCCGCAAACCGGACTATGATATGGGAAAGAGTCAGTCCGGCAGGGACACGTCGTCATACGCTCGGGAGAATCCTCGTTTCGCGCCGTCCCAGGAGCGGCAGCATGTGGATCGTGGCCGGCGGAGGATACCAAAATTGAACGCGCGTAGCCTGAAACATCTTTTTCTCATCACTACTCTCAAGCAGGAGCTCAGCTCGCTGCTCATTCCCGTGCCTGTTCTGTCCTACTTCGCATTCACCACTCTTACCTATGCGCGGCAGGACGGTCAGCTCTTCTTCGCCCTTGCCTCAATCTCTTCCACGGCGAGCATTCTTACGGGCATCCTCGTCAACTACGTGGCCATGCGCCCCGTGTTGCGGTGCATCAGGGACATGCAGAACGGGCCTGTTCCGGCCGGCAGGATTGAGCGTGCACGCGACAACGCATACCGGTTCCCCGCCGTACATGCCGTGGGCGTATTTTCCATCTGGCTCATCTTCCCCCAGTTGGTTATTCTGCTCCCGTTTTTCGCCCAGCACTCCATCGGCCGCGCCGACATCATCGCCACGATCGCGCTGGACCTGCTTACCGGCATCGGGTCCATGCCGCTGATCTACCTCCTTGCCGAACGGGCGCGTGGTCTCTTCCTGTCCCTGCCGGAGATGGCCGGCTCCTCCTCGGACGAAGCGGGAAAAAAACGCATCGGGATCTCACGAAAGATCGTCCTGATACTCTTCTCCGTCGTGCTGTACCCCACCGGGATCCTCACGGTTCTCATTCTGCTTTCGAACACGGGTGCCATCGACCTGAAAGGGGCGACGCTCGGAGTGGTCCTTCTTGTCCTCGCGACCCTCGTCATGTCCACCGTGGCAAGCCTCCTCATGGCACGGAGCATCACCCGCCCCCTCGGAGAGGCAGCGCAAGCGGCGAGAAAGGTCTCCGGGGGAGACCTGGAATCCCGGATCGCGGTCCAGAGCCAGGACGAAGTGGGCATGCTCGCACGCGATATCAACCTCATGGCCGAAAACCTGAGAAGCATGGTGCAGACTATCCGCCGTAGCGCCGCCGAAGTGGCAGCGGCGAGCGGTGAATTAGCTGCGAGCTCGCTCTCCCTCGCAGAGGGGGCCCAGAGCCAGGCGTCCACGCTCGAGGAGACCAGCGCATCCGTGGAAGAGCTGTCTTCCTCGGTGGAGCAGGTCTCCCTCCATGCGAGGTCCCAGGCAGCCGCTACCCAGCAGGGCTCACGCCTGATGAAGGACGTGGACGGCTCTCTGCAGGAAGTTGCGCAGAGTCTCGCGGACATCTCGCGTCTGGCCGTGACCTCCGTGGAGAAATCCGACGGCGGCGCGGACTCTGTCCGGCAGCTGATAGACGGGATCCACCTGATCGCCGCTGGTTCGGAACGCATTGGGGGAATCGTAACCGTAATCGCAGAGATCGCCGATCAGACGAACCTCCTCGCGCTGAACGCTGCAATCGAGGCGGCACGCGCGGGCGAGGCAGGCCGCGGATTCGCGGTGGTCGCGGACGAGGTGGGCAAGCTGGCGGCGCGCAGCGCGTCCTCGGCAAAGCAGATCACGGCGCTCATACGGGAAAGCGTACAGAACGTGACGGAAGGGGTGCGCATGGCGGGGGATTCCCAGAACGCCATGGGGCTCATCCGTTCCGCCTCGCAGCAGGTGAAGGAAATGATCGGCGGCCTGGCCGTGTCGGTATCCCGCCAGGTCGGTACGGTGAACGAGATGTCCACGTCTCTCTCCGGGGTCAACGGGTTGAGCCAGGAAATATCGTCTGCCACCGATGAGCAGGCCACCAGCGCGCGACAGGTTGCACGGGCTGTTGAAAACGTCAACGAGCTCACACAGGCGGCCGCGTCCGCCGCGGAACAGATGTCCAGCGCCACGGAGAGGCTTTCCGGCATGGCCCGGAGTCTCCAGGAGCTGACCGCGAAGTTCAGGACCTCAGACGATCGGCTCCCCGCGATCGCGGCCATCGGGAGCGGGCCCGGCAGGCGGCAGGCGCCGCCTGCCTCCGCGAGGGCGTTCAGGAATTCTTTCCCTGCATCTCGGCAAACCCTGCCGCCGCCTCTCTGACGTCCTCCGGGAAGTCGGCCATCTCCTGCACCTGGCGTATCTCGATCACCTCACCGCCCGAGGCAGGGCACCGCTTGGCCCATTCGATTGCCTCTTCCTTCGACTTTACCTGGATCATCCAGTAGCCGCCGATCACCTCCTTTGCCTCGGCAAAGGGCCCGTCCTGAACCCTGGGCTTTCCCCCTGGGAAAGAAACACGCGCTCCCATGGAGGGTGGGTGAAGCCCATCCAGTGCGAGCAGCACGCCCGCCTTTTGAAGGGCCTCATTGTATTTCATCATGGCGGAAACACTCCCGGCATCCGGCACGGTGCCCGCCGGCGCCTTCTCGTAACCCTTGGGGATCATGAGCATCATGTATCTCACGGCTTTTCTCCTCTCACAATATACAACGAACGGAACCGGAGGAAATCGACACGCCCGGGGGAACGTGACGGGGTGGAAGCCCGTCTTTCCCTGATGTGCCGTGAAGAGGTATGCTCTTTCTCGGGCGACTATGGAAGAACAAAACGAACAGGACCACTCGCTGAATCCTGACGACAATCCGAAGGATCTCGGCGGTCACTTTCTCGTGTCCGAGATCGGCCTGATGGACCCCAATTTCGTACGGTCGGTCATCCTGATGATCACCCATGACGAAAACGGGGCTTTCGGGCTCATCGTGAATCGACCGTTCAAGCTTACGCTGGGAGAGCTCGTGGAGGGACTGGAAGAATCGTCTGCCTCCTCCATACCTGTCTACGTGGGGGGGCCCGTCCAGCAGGAGCTCCTTTTCATCCTGCACACGGCTTTTCCCGGTAATGATCAGGACGACCGCAGCGAAAGGCCCGTTGAAGGGGTGATTTTCGAGCCCGCGACCCAGTCCGTCGTGGAATACCTGAAGGACGAGTGGAGCGCTTTGCCGGAGCAGCAGCGCCCGGCGGTCCGGCTGTACGCAGGCTACTCCGGGTGGGGCCCCGGGCAGGTGGAGGGGGAGTTGAAGGCCGAGGCCTGGGTAGTGGTGAAGGCGAACTCCGACATCATTTTTCACCCCAACCCTGCGGGAGCATGGGCGGATGCATTCGTCAAGAAGGGGCCGCTGTACCAGATAATCCTGCAGACCGGTTTCAAGCCGTCGATGAACTGACTCAAAGCGCTTGCATCCCTGCATCCCCTGCGCGAGAATGGGGAAAGGTTCTCACATGGGGCGAATCCTGAAGTTCAGCCGTGATCGCAGTAATGGTCCGAGCCGCATCGATGCCGCGAAGGTCTGGGAATATGTGCTCCCGCGGCTCGATTTCCCGCTGCCGGATTTCATCTCTCGTGAGATCGATACGATCATCGGCGAGGTGTGGAACGCGTCCGAGAGCGAGATCGATTTCTACGATTGCGTGAACGCACTCGAATCATTGCGGGCCAAAGACATCCTGATCCCTTCTGCCCGAAAGGAAATGATCATTTCTCTCATGTTCGAATACCTTGAAAAAAACGGCTTCCTGTATCGAATCGAATAGCGGAGGGAAACCGCCGCCATTATGACTGGGGCGGGAACATGACAGTCCGGTTTCTGCCCCCGTTCTTGGCGCGGTAGAGCGCCATATCCGCATTCTTCAGGAGCTCTTCCGCATTCATGCGCTGCTCAAGCTGGGCGACCCCGAGACTGATCGTGACCGAGGAGGAGACCTTCCCCACCGCGCTCTCCTGAACAGATTCGCGCAGCCGCTCAGCCACCGCCGCACCCCCCTCTGCATCATTGCCGGGCAGAGCCATGATGAACTCATCCCCTCCGTACCTGCCGACGAAGTCGTAGGCGCGGAGGCTCTCTTCCAGGCGGGCGAATATCCCCTTCAATACCGTGTCTCCCACCTGGTGCCCGTAGTCGTCATTGATTCTCTTGAAATGATCGATGTCGACGAACACCACGCTCAGCCGCGTGCCCAGCCGTGCGCAGCGGTCCACTTCCGACGCGAGCCGTTCGAGAAACACCCGCCTGTTGGGAGACCCGGTGAGCTCGTCCACCGTGGCATAGCGCTCGAGGCTTGTCTGCTGGGCTTTCAGGTGGCTCACGACGCGTATGACGGCGAAGCTGAAGATCCCTGCTGTGAGAGCCGCCACCGGAACGGCAGTGAGGAGCAGTTCAGGCCGCGCTGCGTGGAAAACAAGCATACTTGCCGCAAGGGTAAGAAGCGCGGAAAGGATCACGGCGCCAATGAACAGGAGCCAGAAAAAAGCCCGGAGGGGGAGGCGGCTGAGTGCTTTTACCATTCTTGTAGGCATGGGGATGGGCCGATCTTTCTCCTGCGCGCCCCGCTTTCCGCGTGCTGATGCATCTGTCCTGACCGTTGCCTGCTCTGACATTTCTTTTCTCTATTGTACGCCACAACGGAAAATCCGCAAAGAGAAATAACGAGAAAAAACATCTTGAGAATTCACGAGCGGATGCAGAAATCCGGCCTCTTGTACCGGCCGATCTTGACACCGGTCAGGACACCTCATACCCTTCTAGGCAAATCCTGGAAGTAAGAGGGGGGGGTGCCATGCCGGTCAGTGTCGAGCAGGTCACGTCGAAGAAGCAGCTCAAAGAGTTCGTCATGTTCCCGTATCGGCTCTACCGCACCGACAAGAACTGGGTGCCGCAGCTTCTCATGGACGACTACAAGAAGCTGAACAGAAAGAAGAACCCATTCTTCCAGCACGCGGAGGCCGAGTTTTTCCTTGCGCGGCGGGACGGCGCGGTCGTGGGCCGAATCGCCTCCATTCACGACAAGATCTGGGAAGAGACTCACGGGGACAAGAGCGCATACTGGGGATGGTTCGAGTGCATTGACGATTCCGAGGTGGCACGCGCGCTGTTCACCTCCGCGTTCGACTGGGCCCGCAGGCGCGGGTGCACCCGCATCATCGGCCCCATGAGCCCCAACGCCAATGACCTTATCGGTACCCAGGTGGAAGGCTTCGAAGGCTCTCCAGTCATCCTGATGCCCTATAATCCTCCGTACTACGACAAGCTTATCCAGGGCTTCGGCAACAGAAAGTGGAAGGACCTCGTCGCGTGGCTCATGGACAATCCAGACATCCCCGAGCGGCTTGCAAAGATCATGCCCCGCGTACAGGCCAAGGGCGGGTTCACCATCCGCACGCTGAACATGAAGCAGTATAAAGAGGAGATCAACCGGTTCAACGCGCTGTACAACCAGTTCGAAAAGATCAATGCGGTTTTCACACCGATGACGCTCGCTGAGATCCAGCTCATGGCAAATGACCTGAAGATCGCGCTGGATCCCGACCTCATATTCTTTGCGGAAGTGGACGGCACGCCGGTCGGTGTATCCATGACCATGCCGGACTTCAATGTGGCGTTCAAGGCTGCCAGGGGGCGTCTGTTTCCCTTCGGCATTTTCCACCTGCTTACCGCCAAGAAGAAGACGCACCTCGTCCGCACCATCAGCATGGGTGTGCTGAAGGACTACAGGAACAGGGGAATAGACCTCGCTTTCTACTATTACAGCTACAAGAACGGCGTACCCAAAGGCTACCGCGCTGCGGAGATGTCCTGGGTGGAGGAGGACAACGCGGCCATGACCAACACCGCGCTGAAGCTCGGCGGCAAGCCCTACAGGAAGTACCGGGTCTACGAGCACGCACTGTAGACGATCCTCGCACGGAGAACAGCATGCCCGCCTCGACCGACGCAGTCATCGAAGTCCGCGATGTCTCGAAGAGCTACGGCCCGCTCCTGGCGGTGCGCGCCCTGAGCTTTACGGTGAGTCGATCCGCCTGTGTCGGGCTCCTTGGCCCCAACGGCGCGGGGAAAACCACCATGATGAAAATGATATATGCCAAATGCCTCCGCGATCCGGAACCGGGCTCTTCCATTCTCGTTTTCGGTCACGATCCGGCGCGCAACGAGCTTGACATCAAGTTCCTCTCCGGGGTGGTTCCCCAGGAGGACAACCTCGATGAGGAGCTCAATGTCCGTCAGAACCTCCTCGTGTACGCGCGGCTGTACGGCATGCAGAAGCGCGCCGCCGAGCGCCGCATCGGGGAGCTGCTGGAGTTCATGGAACTGGGAGAGAAGCGGGGGGTGAAAATCAAGGAGCTGTCAGGGGGGATGAAGCGAAGGCTCATCATGGCCCGTGCGCTGCTCAACAGTCCCCGCCTTCTCATCCTCGATGAGCCGACCACCGGTCTCGACCCGCAGGTGCGGCACCTGATCTGGGACAAGCTGCGTCAGCTCAAGCGGGACGGCCTCACCATCCTCCTGACCACTCATTACATGGAGGAGGCCTCGCAGATCTGCGATTCGGTGCTCATCATGCACCGGGGCGCGAAAGTGATGGAAGGGGCGCCGGGGCATCTCGTGCAGACCCGGATCGAACGCTACGTCATGGAAGCGCGTCACCGGGACTCTTTCCCCCGCGCTGCGGAGCTTCTCTCCGGCCTGCCGGTACGCCTGGATGCCGCGATGGATTCTCTGCGTTTCTACTCCCAGGAGGATGGTGCGCTTCGCGAGCTGGCCGCGCGCCTGGGCCCGGGTGAATACCAGTTCAGGGAGACCAATCTCGAAGACCTCTTCCTTCAGGCCACGGGGAGCGCGCTCGGTGATCAGCAGTAGGACGCATCCCCCGTTCGTCCGGCGGGTCCTGGCCGTCTGGTATCGTCACTACAGGGTTTATACGAAGAATCTGATCAGCAACGGACTCCCACCCTTCCTCGAGCCGCTGATCTTTCTTGCCGGTATCGGCCTGGGAATGGGAAAGTATGTGACCCGCATGCAGAACCTGCCCTACATCGTGTTCCTGGCGACTGGGCTTCCCATCACCGCCGCGATGTTCACGGCCGCGTTCGAGTGCACGTTCGGAACTTTCATCAGGCTGGAGTTCGACAAGGTGTACGATGGCATGCTGGCCGCGCCCATTTCCGCACACGACCTCCTGATGGGGGAAATACTCTGGGCAGGCACCAAGGGTCTCTTCTTTTCCCTTGCCGTGATCAGCATGGAGGCGCTCTGCGGGATCGTTCCCCTGCCGCTCAGTTTTCTCACCGGGATAGTCGGCTTTCTCACCGGTCTGATGTTCGCCACGATTGCCCTCCTTGTCACCTCCTTCGTCTCCACGATCAACCACTTCAATTTTTTCTTCACGGGTTTTCTGTCACCCATGTTCTTCTTCTCCGGTGTGGTCTTTCCCCTTGAGAATCTGCCGCCAGTCCTTCGGCCCGTGGCCGAAATCTTTCCCCTCACGCATTCCGTCCGGATGGCGCGCTCTCTCGACCTGGGCCTTGTCTCACCCGAGCTCGGCTTCGACCTCATCTGTATTCTCGGATTCATCGGCGTCACGGGCTATTTCGCCATTCGGCGGTTGAAAAGGAAGCTCATACAATAGATGGACGGCGATTGTGTTCTCTTCAATGGCAGGTTCCATACAATGGAGGAGGCAGCGCCGCTGGCCTCCGCAGTAGCGATCCGCGGCGGACGCATTCACAGCGCAGGAGACGATGCGGCCGTGCGCACTGCACTGGGTGACGCGCATGGTGTCCTGTCCATCGATCTTCACGGCAGGTGCGTCCTGCCCGGGCTCACGGATTCTCATCTGCATTTCAAGTGGTTCGCGGAATCGCTCGCCGCAGTAGATGTGGAAACCGCCACACTGGATGAAGCGGTTGCCCGGGTGCACGCGCGCGCCGAAAAGGCAGCGCCGGGCGCCTGGATCACCGGCACGGGCTGGAACCACAATGTGTGGGGATCGGGTGCGCTGCCGGACCTGGCGCCGTTGGACAGGGCAGCCCCGCACAATCCCGTCGCTCTGCAGGCCAAGAGCGGCCATGCACTCTGGGTGAATACTCCCGCACTGCTGAAGGCCGGTATTCGGCTGGAAACGCCGGACCCGGAGGGCGGGAAGATCGCGCATGGAAAGGACGGCATGCCTTCGGGGATTCTGCTGGAGAACGCCGCTGGCCTCGTACAGGCCGTGATTCCGAAGTCCACCCCGGCAGACCTCGCGCGCCTCATGCGTGACGCCCAGGCTGCGGCA
Source organism: uncultured Spirochaetaceae bacterium (assembly GCA_964437385.1). GTDB lineage: Bacteria > Spirochaetota > Spirochaetia > SZUA-6 > Fen-1364 > Fen-1364. Next base: position 33,098 of record CAYTGX010000033.1, on the reverse strand, counting down.
CACAGGATGGGACTGACCGGCGTACAGGATTTCGACAGTTCACTTGCCCTGCAGGCGTTCCTCGAGCTGGAAAGCAGGGGAGAGCTTGCGCTGCGTGTCGTGAAGGGCATTCCGCATGAGCTTCTGTCCGCCGCCATCGCACTGGGCATGAGGACCGGGTTCGGCGGCGAGCTTCTCAGGCTTGGTCAGGTCAAGATGTTTTCTGACGGAGCTCTGGGGCCGCAGACCGCGTGGATGCTCGCGCCGTACGAAGGGAGCTGGGCAACGGGCATACCCACCCTGAGTGAGGAGCAGCTTGTCACCGACATCAGTCGGGCAAACGCGGCCGGCATCGGGTGCGCCGTGCACGCAATTGGAGATGCGGCCTGCCACATGGTGCTGAACGCATTCGAAAAGGCGGCGCGCGCCGTACCCGGCTCCGCCCATGGGACGCGGCGGCTGCGCAATCGAATCGAACACGTCCAGCTCCTGCACCCGAACGATCTCGCCCGACTTGCCCGGCTGGGAATCGTGGCCTCCATGCAGCCGCTGCATGCTACCTCCGACATGCTGATTGCGGAACGCTACTGGGGCGCGCGCTGCGCAGGGGCGTACGCCTGGAAGTCCCTCCTGGATGCAGGAACCTCGCTTGCCTTTGGCTCTGACTGCCCGGTGGAGATTCCCGATCCCCTTGCCGGCATCCACGCGGCAGTCACGCGGCGCCGCGCTGACGGCAGCCCCGGACCGGGGGGGTGGCGGCCCGAGCAGAGACTGAGCGTCGAACAGGCTGTGCGCGCATACACCCTGGGAGCGGCGTATGCCGCGGGCCGTGACGGGGAGCTGGGGTCAATAGCCCCGGGCAAGCTGGCCGACCTGACCGTGCTGGACCGCGACATCTTTTCAATCGATGCGCACGAGATACGGGACACAAAGGTGAGCGCTACTGTGGTCGGCGGCGGTCTCGTGTACAACGCCCTCTGAGGGGAAAGGAGCGCAAGTCAGGATGGCTAGTGAGATCTTCACGATATTCCTTGCCGTGTTCATCGTGGTCGATCCGTTTGGAATAGTCCCGGTATTCATATCCCTCACTTCCTCTCTTTCCCCGGCGCGCAGGCGGACCACCATACTCAAGTCCGTCGCGGTGGCATTCGTCGTGCTGTGCGTGTTCATATTCACGGGCGGGGCAATTCTGCATTTTCTCGGGATTCAGCCGGGGTCTTTCTTTATCGCGGGGGGGATCCTCATGTTCATCGTGTCCATGGACCTGCTCCTGGGCAAGCCGGGAAGGACCAAGACCTCGGGTGAGGAGAACGGCGAGCAGCGGGAGGACGTTTCGATCTTCCCGCTCGCCATTCCCATGCTCGCCGGGCCCGGTGCCATCACCACGATCCTTCTCTACGCGAGCGAAGAGAAGACACCCGGCTTCATCCTGCCCGTGCTTGTGGGCTCGGTGGCCCTTGCCCTGGCATTCGCGGGGGTGACGATGTTTCTCAGCTCGTTCTTTCTGCGGGTGCTCGGCAGGACCGGCGTTTCCGTGATCGAGCGGATAATGGGGATCGTGCTTACGGGACTCTCCGTGCAATTCGTCTACGACGGCCTGTTGAAGCTGGGCGTGCTCGCCGTACGATAACACTCAGCAGGCACGCCGGTCAACTCCGCGGGTTGCCGCGGTCCGTGAGAAAGCTTGAGAGATACCGCGCCGTGTGGGAGCCGGCTCGAACGCCGGCCACCTGCGCGGGTGTGCCCTGGGCTGCGATCCTGCCGCCGCCGTCTCCGCCCTCCGGCCCGAGGTCGATGATCCAGTCCGCTTCCGCAATAATGTCCAGGTTGTGCTCGACAATGACGACGGTATTGCCCGCGTCCACCAGACGGTGAAGGACGCGTATGAGCTTTTCCACGTCCGCCATGTGCAGCCCGATCGTGGGCTCGTCCAGCACGTACAGAGTGCGGGCCGCCGTGCCGGACACTCCGCGGCGGGACGGGGCCCCATCAGACAGGACCCGGGCCTTTGCAAGCTCCGTAACCAGCTTGATGCGCTGCGCCTCGCCACCGCTCAGGGAGGGACTCTGCTGGCCGAGGGACAGGTAGCCAAGTCCCACCTGCTGCAGGAGGTGCAGCGCATGACGGATGCCGGGATGGAAATCGAAGTACAGAGCCGCCTCGTCGACACTCATGGCAAGCACCTCTGCGATGCTCCTGTCCCGAAAGCGCACGCTGAGGGTCTCTGCATTGAAGCGCGCTCCACTGCATACATCGCACAGCACTGTCACGTCCGGCAGGAAGCTCATTTCGATCTTCTTCATTCCCTGGCCTTCGCACTCGCCGCACCGGCCGCCCGTGACGTTGAAGGAGAACCTGCTGGCCGTGTAGCCGCGCATCCGGGCCTCATTGGAGGCGGCGAAGAGCCGGCGGATGTCGTCCCAGATGCCCACGTACGTGGCCGGGCACGACCGCGGGGTCTTCCCAATGGGGGTCTGGTCGACCTCCAGGACACGGGAGACCGCCTGCCATCCCTCGATTGCGTCGCAGCCGTGGAGGGTGTGCCCTGCGGCGGCGGTCCGCCTGCCGTGCGTTTTTGAAATCAAGTGGCGCAGGTTGCCGTACAACACCTCGCGCACCAGCGTGCTCTTCCCGCTGCCGCTGACGCCGGACACACAGGTCAGCCGCGCCAGGGGGATCGCGACCTCCAGTCCCTGCAGGTTGTGCAGCCGCGCGTTCCTGATGTACAGAACCGCGCCGGAGTCTCCTGGATCGATTTCAGGGCGGATGACCCTCCCGGGAAGGGGATGGCGCAGAGGGTTCTTGAGGAACTTGCCGGTGAGCGAAACACGGCTGCGGATGACGGAAGCCACCGTGCCGCTGGCCACAACCCGGCCGCCGTTCGGCCCGCCGCCGGGTCCGAGGTCCACGACATGTTCGGCCCTGCGAATTGTTTCCTCGTCGTGCTCCACCACGATGACAGTGTTTCCCTTCTTCCGCAGGGACTGCAGAGTGTCCAGCAGCACGCCGTTGTCACGGGCGTGCAGACCTATTGTCGGCTCGTCCAGGATATAGCAGACGCCGCGGAGGTTCGAACCCAGTTGGGAGGCAAGCCGGATGCGCTGCGCCTCTCCGCCGCTCAGCGTGGGCGCCGACCGGTCCAGCGAAAGATAGGCGAGCCCGACACTCTGCAGGAACTCGAGCCTGGAAAGGATCTCCGCGACGATATCCTGCGCAATCTCCTGCTCTCTCCGGGAAAAACGAAGCGTCTTCATCTCCCGCTCCATGCCCTCCACTGGGAGATCCATGTAGTCTGCGATGCTTTTCCCGCGGAACCTGACTGCCAGGGCCTCCGGCTTGAGGCGTTTTCCACTGCAGGCCGGGCAGATCTTTTCCGGACCTCCCCACCAGTCGTTCCACCAGATCTCCTCGCCGGTCTGCTCGGCGTCGAATCCGGAGAGCTGAAGGCCCGTGCCAAAGCAGGAAGGACACCATCCGTGCTTCGAGTTGTAGGAAAAGAGCCGGGGGTCAAGCTCTTCAAAGCTCCGTCCGCACCGGGGGCACGCGCGCTTTGTGGAAAAGACGGTCTCCCTGTCGGATCCGCCCGCGCGCGCCGGGGCGACGACGCGGATGACGCCCTTGCCGAAATCCAGTCCGCGTCCGATCAGCTCGCGAAGGGTCTTCTCCCTCTCCCGAGAGACGTGCTCACTGCCCACGGGAAGCTCGATTGAGTGTTCCTTGAACCTTTCCAGCCGAGGCCACGCCGCGGTGGGAAGGAGCTTCCCATCCACCCGCAGCTGCTCGAACCCCTTGCCCGCCGCCCACGCGGCCAGGTCCGTATAGTAGCCCTTGCGCGCGGTCACCAGCGGGGAGAGAACCGTGACCCGCCTGCCCCGGTAGTCGGCGAGCACGCGTGCCACGATGGCATCAGGGGTCTGCGGCTGGATCGGCACGCCGCAGTCCGGGCAGTGCTGGACGCCGAGCTTCACGTACAACAGGCGCAGGAACGGGGAAATCTCGGTGAGCGTCGCGACGGTGCTTTTCCGGCCGCCCCTGCTCGTGCGCTGTTCGATTGCGACCGTGGGCGGCAGTCCGTAGACCCCGTCCACGTCCGGCCTGCGCGCCGGCTGAACGAACTGCCGCGCATATGCGTTCAGCGACTCGAGGTAGCGGCGCTGCCCTTCGGCAAACAGTATGTCGAAAGCGATCGTGCTCTTGCCGCTCCCGCTCACCCCGGTGATGACGCTGAACACGTCTCGGGGAATGGACAGGTCGATGTTCTTAAGGTTGTGCTCCCGCGCGTGCCGGATGACGATGGCATTGTCGCTCACGCCGGGAAGCAGAGCGTCCTTTCTGACCTTTTCATCGGAGCGGCCCATGCGCCCGGAGCTCTTCCTGCCGTCAATGAGGGACTTGAATGCGGCCAGTCCCGAGGAGCGCAGCGACGCGCCCGTGCGGCTCTCCGCGCAGTCGGCCACCTGCAGGGGCGTCCCCTCGCACACGATCCGCCCGCCTGCCTCTCCCCCGTCCGGCCCCAGGTCGATGATCCAGTCGCAGGCGCGGATCACGTCGAGGTTGTGCTCGATGACGACCACGGAATGGCCCGCAGCGACAAGCTGGCGGAACGCCCCCAGCAGCGTGGCGATGTCATCGAAATGCAGGCCCGTCGTGGGCTCGTCAAAGAGGAACAGGTTTCCCCGGCCTGGCTTCGCTGCAGTGTGCTCCCCCAGGTAGCCGGCGAGCTTCAGTCTCTGCGCTTCCCCGCCGCTCAACGTGGGTACCGGCTGGCCAAGGCTGACGTATCCAAGGCCAACGGCGGCAAGGGGGGCAAGGCCGGCAATCACCTCAGGCGCCTCGGAGAAGAACACGCATGCCTCCGAGACGGTCATGTCCAGAACATCCGCAACGGACTTTGCCGCGGTGCCGGGAATTTGTCCCGCACCGCCCGGGGGGAAAAGGCGCACGTCAAGGATTTCCCGGCGGAACCGTTTTCCATCGCAATCGGGGCAGCGCAGGTACACATCGCTCAGGAACTGCATCTCGATGTGCTCGAAACCGCTGCCGCTGCAGGTTGGGCATCTGCCATTTCCGGCATTGAAGCTGAAGGTGCCGGCTGTGTAGCCGCGTTCCCGGGAAACGGGCTCCGCGGCGAAGAGCTTTCGTATGACGTCGAACGCGCCCACGTAGCTTACCGGATTGGATCTCGCGGTCCTGCCGACAGGGGACTGGTCGACCATGATCACGTTCTCCACCAGGTCGTATCCCGTTATCTCCGTGTGCTTCCCCGCAGGGTCCGCGGGCTTGTGCTTGAGCGCGCGCAGGGCATTGTACAGCACATCCTGCATGAGGGTGGACTTGCCGGAGCCGCTGACGCCGGTAATGCAGACGAGCCTGCCCAGCGGGATATCGACGTCGATGGTCTTGAGGTTGTGCTCGGCCGCGCCGAGGATGCGGATCGCGCGGCTTTTCGCGGGGGTCTCTCTGCTGTCCGCCTTCTTTGCCGTCACCCCCGTGGAGACCGCAGCTGTTCTCGCGGAGCGCGCTTTCACGGACTCTACGGAGCGCGCCTCCACCTTTTTCCTGCCTGTCAGGTATTGGGCGGTGAGCGAGCGCGTGCTCTGCAGGAGCGCGGACAGCTCTCCGAAAAACACCACCTGGCCGCCATTCTCTCCTGCGCCCGGGCCCATATCCAGCACAACGTCCGCGGCGCGGATCAGGTCAGGGTCGTGCTCCACGACGACGATCGTGTTGCCCGCGTCACGCAGGCGGCAGAGCACGCCGATCAGCTTGCCGATGTCGCGCGGGTGAAGCCCGATACTCGGCTCATCAAGGACAAACAGGGCGTTGACAAGAGAAGTGCCCAGGGCTGTCGTGAGATTGATCCTCTGCACTTCTCCGCCGCTCAACGTGCGCGACTGCCTGTCCAGGGTCAGGTATCCCAGGCCCACGTCCACCAGGTAGCTGAGCCTGGTCCTGATCTCCCCAAGGAGCATGCCGGTTGCCTCGTCCAGGGGGGCGGGCAGAGCGATTCCTTCGAAAAGGGCACGGCATCTGTCGATCGGGAGGAGCATCACGTCATGGATGGAGAGCTTCTCTTCCCCTATTTTCCAGAGCAGGGCCTGGGGCTTCAGACGCGCCCCGCCGCAGGCAGGGCACGGCGTGTAGGCGCGGTACCGGGAGAGGAGCACCCGTATGTGCATCCGGTAGCTCTTGGATTCCAGCCACCCGAAGAAACGCTTTGCGCCGAACCAGACCCCGTCGTCCCAGTCTCCTTCACCCTCTATGACCCACGAACGCTGATCTGCGCGCAGGTCTTTCCAGGGTACGTTGATCGGCACTCCGCGCTTTCGCGCGTGGGAGATGAGCTCCTCCTGCACCTCCTTGAAGCTCTCCGTCTGCCACGGCCGGACAGCGCCGCCTGCCAGGCTTTTCGTGTCGTCAGGAATGACCAGGCCCCAGTCGATGCCGATGGTCCGCCCAAACCCCCGGCAGGTCACGCATGCCCCCAGTGGAGAATTGAATGAGAACAGGTTGGGCGAGGGATCCTCAAAGTGGATGTCGCAGAATGCGCAGTGCAGGTCTGAGGAGAACCGAAGCTCCTCTTCGGGCTCCCCCGAGGAATCCAGGCAATGTGCGCAGACCCTGCCCTGACCGTATTTCAACGCCGCCTCGAGGTCCTCCACCAGCCTGCCCTTGTTTTCCGGGCTGTTCGTGATCCGGTCCTGGACCACCTCCAGCCTGCTGCCTTCCTTCCCGTGGATGCGTGTGTAGCCCTGCTTTGCCAGCAGCTCTTTCACTTCGTCCTCTGAAAAGTTGGCGGGGACCACGATCGGGAATGTGAGGATCAGCCGTCTGCCCTTCGGAAGCTGACCGGCGATGCTCTGCGGGGTATCACGGCGCACTTCCCGGCCGCAGTTCCCGCAGAACAGGCGCGTGGCGCGCGCAAAAAGCAGCTTCAAGTGATCGTTCAGCTCCGTCATCGTGCCCACCGTGGAGCGCGACGTGCGGACAGGATTGGTCTGGTCGATGGCGATGGCAGGGGGGATTCCCTCGATGCGATCCACACGGGGCTTATCCATCCTGTCCAGAAACTGCCGGGTGTAGGAGGAGAAAGTCTCCACGTAGCGGCGCTGGCCTTCCGCGTAGAGTGTATCGAATGCAAGTGAGGACTTTCCTGATCCGCTCACGCCGGTGATCACGATGAGCTTTCGGAGCGGAAGCTTCAGGCTCAGGTTCCTGAGATTGTTCTGGCGCGCTCCTTCGATGAGGATGAAGTCGTGGGGATAGCGGCGGTATCCCGCGACATTCCTGACTGCCTTCTTCTTCGGCTTCTTCTGGACGGCGGGCGTGCGGGTGGCTCTCATGTGCAGGGGGGGATTATTCAGTGTCGGGCGTGTTTGGGCAAGGGGGAGGCGGAGCAGGGTCGCCGCGCAACCGCGGCCGGGTCACCCGCACCGGATTTGAGTATGATATCCCCATGGAGACCGCACATGACGGCCGCACAGGACAAGGTGCTTATCATCGAAGATGACCGGGATATTGCCGAGGTGGTGGCGATGAACCTCCGGGACCTCGGCCTGCACGCCGAGCGGGCGGAGGACGGCAAAACCGGTCTTCAGAAGGCGCTCGAGGGGGAATACGCGCTTGTGATTCTGGACCTGATGCTGCCGCGGATGGACGGCCTGACCGTGTGCGCGCGCATCCGGGAAAAGAATCTCGTGACACCCATTCTCATGCTCACCGCGAAATCCGAAGAGCTGGACCGGGTGCGGGGGCTGGAGATCGGGGCCGACGAGTACATCACCAAGCCATTCAGTGTCCGCGAGCTGGTTGCCCGAGTGAAGGCGCTGCTGCGCCGCGTGCGGACCGACAGGGACGCTGCAGCGGGCCGCGCGCAGAAGGGGAAAGTCGAATCCGGTGATCTGGTCATGGACTTCGAAAAGAGGAAGGTGACCCTGGCAGGAGCGACGGTGGATCTCACCGTGAAGGAGTTTGACCTCCTGGCCCTTTTTGCCCGCAATCCCGGCAGGACATACAGCCGCACGGACCTCCTGAATCTTGTGTGGGGCTACCAGTTCGAGGGCTACGAGCACACGGTGAACTCGCATATCAACAGGCTGCGGGCAAAAATCGAGAAAGACCCCGGCCGCCCGTTCTATCTCAAGACCGTGTGGGGAGTGGGCTACCGGTTCTCGGAGCTTGCGGAGCGCGAGGAATGAGCAGGCTTTTCGATTCGTTCTATGGGCGCCTGTCCACGATTTTTCTCCTTCTTATCCTCGCCCTCGGCGCCGGATGCGTTGCCATTGCCTTCAACTCCGCGGGACATCTCTTCAGCGACGTCGAACAGCTCCTCAACAGGGAGTATGCCCGGAGCGTGGCGAACGAGATCGGACCGCTCGTCGCGCAGGGGTTCTCCGAGGAACGCGTACGGAGCGCAATTCACTACATGATGGTGCTCAACCCGATGGTAGAGATCTACCTCCTGGACAACCACGGAAAGATCCTGGCCTTCTTTCTCAATCCCGCCGAGAAAATCGTGCGTGACTCGATCGATCTCGCTCCGGTCACGGCGTTCGTCGATACAGCCGGCGGCAGCCTCATGCAGGGCGAGGATCCGCGCAGCCCCACCCGGCTCAAGCCTTTCTCTGCCGCGGAGCTGCAGATGGGCACTTCGCGCGGTTACGTGTACATCATCCTCGGCGGGGAACGTTACGACGCCTCCGTGCGCAGAATTCGTGACAGCTACTATGTGAGGGCCGGGCTTGTCGCGTTCCTGCTGGCCGTTCTCTCCACGCTGATCGTCGGGCTTTCCCTTTTCTCCCTCCTGACCCGCAGACTGAAATCCCTGAGCGAAACCGTGCGGGGCTTCGAGCGCGGCGAGCTCGGCCGACGGGTGGATGCGCGGGGCAGGGATGAGCTGGGCGCGCTGGGCCGCAGCTTCAATGAAATGGCCGCTACAATTGAGGCGGACGTGGAGAAGCTGAGGCTCGCGGAGCGCATGCGGAGAGACCTGATCGGCAACATCTCCCACGACCTGCGAAGCCCGCTGGCCTCGATCCAGGGCTACCTGGAGACCATGGCGCTGAAGGGCCCGCAGCTTGCGCCCGAGGAACGGCGGCGGCTGCTCGATATCAGCCTGAGGAACGCCTCCAGCCTGCAGAAGCTCGTGGAGGAGCTTTTCGAGCTGGCAAAGCTTGACGCGCGGCAGGTGCGGCCTGCGCCGGAGCCGGTCCAGATCGCCGAGCTCGCGCAGGATGTGGCGCTGAAGCTCGCCCCACAGGCGGAAAAAGCAGGAGTGTCCCTGGTCGTGGACCGCGCGGCGGAGCTGCCGCTGGTGTCCTGCGACATCGCGATGATCGAGAGGGTCCTCACCAATCTTATCGAGAACGCCCTGCGATTTACTCCCCCGGCCGGGTCGGTCCACGTGGACTTTTCGCGCCATGAGGACTCGGTCCGGGTCATCGTGGCGGACACGGGCGCCGGGATCGATCCCGAGGACCTTCCCCACATCTTCGACAGGTTCTACCGGGCCGACAAGAGCCGGGACAGGTCGTCAGATCTCGCTCGGAACGCCGCGGAGCACGCCGGCCCCGGAGCGGGCCTCGGGCTGGCCATCGCGCGGCAGATCGTCGCCCTTCACGGGAGCGCGCTGGAGGTGGAGAGCAGCCCCGGCAAAGGGGCGCGGTTTTCCTTCAGTCTTTCGGTGCGCGCCATTGCCACGCCCGTGTGATTATCTTGTATACGGCCCGTGATACTTCCGTGATGCCCCATGGATATCTTGATGCTCATGCATGAAAGGAACGGTACATGACGGTCATACTGGCGTTTGCATTCCTGTCAGGGGTCATCACGATTCTCTCCCCCTGCATACTGCCTGTGCTCCCCATCGTTTTGTCCGGAAGCGTGGGAGGAGGCAAGGCGCGGCCCTTTGGCGTGCTCGCCGGCTTTGTCGTGAGCTTCACGGCCTTCACTCTCTCGCTCTCTGCAATCGTTCAGGCAATCGGAATACCCGTGGACGCGCTGCGGATAGTCGCCGTCGTACTCATCGTCCTGTTCGGCGTCGTGATGCTGGTGCCGTGGCTGCGGGACAGGTTCGAGATTCTTACCTCGAGGATTGCCAGCCGAGGCAGCCGGGGCGGGACCTCCGCCGCGGGCGGGGCAGCCGGCACAGCACAAACCCGCTGGGCCGGGTTCTGGAGCGGACTGGTTGTCGGCCTGAGCCTCGGGCTGATCTGGACTCCGTGCGTCGGGCCGATCATGGCGTCCGTGATCAGCCTGGCCCTCACGCAGCACGTGGACGGCGGGTCGGTCTCAATCACTCTTGCCTACACGCTGGGCACCTCCATCCACATGCTCGCTATCATGCTCGGCGGCCGCGCGCTAGTAAAGAAGGTTCCCGCCCTCACGCGCAACGCGGTCAATATCCAGAAAGGTTTCGGCGTGCTCATGATCCTCGTGGGAGTGGCAATCGGTTTTGGCTGGGACCGGCAGTTTCAGGCCACCATCCTTCGGCTGTTTCCCAACTATGGCACGGGACTGACTGCGATTGAGAAGACAGCCCCCGTGCAGTCCGCACTGAAGGCGCGCGCGCCTGCCGCGGCCGCACGCACACCCAGGGCCGGGACAGACGTGTTCAGCGCACCGGAGGTAGCTCCGGAGAACGGGATCCTCGGTGACTACGGAGCCGCGCCGGCGTTCCTCACCCAGGGGAACTGGTTCAATACCGAGGGGCTTTCTCCCACGGCGGGACAGATGGCCCAGGGGGCTTCGATGCCTCTGACAATGGAAGGGCTGCGCGGCAAGGTGGTCGTGGTGGACTTCTGGACCTACAGCTGCATCAATTGCGTCCGCACGCTTCCCTATCTCCGTGCGTGGTACGACACCTACCGGGACAAGGGGCTGGTGATCGTCGGCGTGCATACTCCCGAGTTCGAGTTCGAGAAGAACCCCGCGAACGTGGCCAAGGCGGTCCGGGAGCTCGGAGTGGATTGGCCGGTCGTCCAGGACAACGACTACGCGCAATGGAACGCGTATGCCAACATGTATTGGCCCGCCCATTATTTCATAGATGCCAGGGGCAGGGTGCGGTATTTCCACTTCGGCGAGGGCGAATACGATGTTTCCGAAAAGGTCATCCAGGCCCTGCTGAAAGAGGCGGGGGCGAACGTGGGCGGCATCGTGTCCAAGCCTGCACCGCAGCTGCAGTCCCAGACCCCTGAAACCTATCTCGGGTACGACCGGGGCCAGGGCTTCATCTCAGCGGTAAATCCCGTGGCCGACAAACCAACGGACTACAAGCCCTCCCGGGCGCCGCACAACGGCGAATGGAACCTGACAGGCACGTGGACCATCTCCCCGCAGTTTGTTGTGCCGGAGGCCTCGGGAACATTGCAGCTCGGCTTCGACGCAAAGAACGTATTCCTCGTGGTGGAGCCCCAGTCGCCGGGAGGGATCATCGCGGTGTTCGTGGACGGCGTGCAGGCCGGTGATACGCCAGATCTGAAAAAGGGAACGCTTGAACCCAGGGAAAGCAGAATGTACCAGCTGGTCGGGTTGAACGCGCCCGGCCCGCATATACTGCGTCTGGATGTGAAGGGCACAATCCGTCTTTTTGCCTTCACCTTCGGATGACACGCGTGATGAGGAGGCTGCCTCTATGAAGAGGATGATCTTGTTTCTTGCGGTATTTATATCGGCCGCCGCGGCTGTAATGGCTGCTCCCATGGCCCCTGACCCGGCAAAGCCGCAGGCCGCGACATTCGCGGGCGGCCGCTTCTGGAGCATGCAATCTGCTTTCGAGAAGGTGTATGGCGTCATCACGGCCGTCTCCGGCTACACGGGCGGAACCACCCGGAATCCGAATTACGGCAGCTACGCGGCGGGCGGGCACGTGGAGGCGGTCCAGGTCACCTGGGACCCGAGCCGTGTCAGCTATGGCGAGCTGCTCGATGCATATTGGCGCCATACCGACCCGACCGACGCGCGCGGGCAATTCACGGACAGGGGTGCCCAGTACCGGCCCATCGTATTCTGGCAGGACGATTCGGAGCGAACAGCCGCGGAAGCCTCGAAGGCTGCGTTGGGCAAATCGAGGAAGTTCTCCGCTCCCATCGTGACGGAGATTCGCAAGGCGGAGCCTTTCTATGCTGCCGAGAACTCACAGCAGGAATACGCCACCCGGAATGCAGCCGCATACCAGGCGTACCTGGACAATTCAGGCCGCACGAAGCTCTTTGCCAGGGTCTGGGGCCCTGAAGCCCTCGTGGACCCTGCCGCGCCTCCTGCCGCGGCCAAGGGTGTCTGGCACAAGCCTTCGGCTGACCAGCTCATGAAAATGCTCAGCCCGATGCAGTTCGACGTGACCCAGAGGGAAGGAACGGAGCCGCCATTCCAGAACGAGTACGACCACAATGAGCGGGAAGGAATATACGTCGATATTGTTTCCGGCGAGCCACTCTTCAGCTCCACGGATAAGTTTGACTCAGGCACCGGGTGGCCGAGCTTCACCCGGCCGCTCGTGCCGGGCAACATCGTGCTGCATGAGGATCGGACCTTCGGCATGGTGCGGATCGAGGTAAAGAGCAGGTATGCAAGCTCCCACCTGGGTCATCTTTTTGACGATGGTCCAGCGCCCACAGGGAAGCGCTATTGCATGGACTCTGCTTCCCTGCGGTTCGTTCCGGTCGAGAATCTGCAGAAGGAGGGCTACGGCCAGTACCTGAAGCTGTTCCAGAAGTCCGCCGGCTAAAGGGATCTCTTGTCCCGGGTACGCGCCGTAGCCCTTCCGCGGTATTCCGCGGAGTTGAATGGTCGACAGGCCGACCAGGATCGGCCCGCTGATCTACGGCGTGAACTCGGATTTCAACAGCCCGTATATCATGGTCCCGCTGATTGTTCCGTCCTTGTTTCTCTTGTTCCGGCGCAGGTGTCCCTCCCGCACCATCCCGCAATGCTCGGCCACCCGTATGCTTCGTTCGTTGGTATCGTCGCACTCCAGCCGCACCCGGTATGCGTTCAGATGCTGGAAGACGACCCGCATGGCAGCCTGCACCGCCTCCGTGACGTATCCGTGTCCCTGGTGCGCCTTGTCCACGAAGTACCCGATCTGGAACTCCGGCAGATCCCAGGAGACGAGCCCGACGTGCACCTGGGCCACGAATTCGTCATTCGTCCGTTCAAAGGCGCCCAGAAAGAAGTTCCTGCCCTCCGCCCACTGCAGGGCAAAACTCCGCACAACCTCTTCCGCTTCCCGTTCGTTCGTGATTGCCATCACGGGATTCTCGGATTCATAGCGTGAGAGATGCGTGCGGTTCTCAAGGCTCATACTGTAGTACCACCGGCCGTCGCCTTCGGCGTAACAGCGAAGGTACAGGCGTTCGGTTTCCATCCGTAAAGGAATATCGCGGGGTACCGGGTGCATCAGGCTTCCTGATGTGACTTCCATGGGCCCACCAGGAGAAGCAGGCATCCGACGAGCACTGAGAGGTCCGCGAGGTTGAACACACCCGTTCGTACAGGCCCGATCCCCATGATGATGAAGTCGCTGACTCTCCCGTCGCGGAACAGCCTGTCGATGAGGTTGCCGAGGCCGCCGCCGGCGATGAAGGAAAACCCCATGATGAATCTCCAGCCGGTTTCCTTGTTCCGCGCAAGGGAAAAGATGATCCAGAAAAGAATGAGAAGGGGAAAAGCGACGAATGTCACTGTCCGTGCCGGCCGCGGCAGCCGTGCACCCAGGCTCAGGAATCCGCCCTCGTTCTCCACGTAGTGCAGAACGAGGACGCCGTCCACAACGGATATCGCGCCCCTGTCCATGAGCCCCGTCCGTGCGAACTGCTTCGTTGCCTGGTCGCAGCCGACGCTCATGAGCACGATGAGAAGCATCAGGAGCGCTTTCAAGAGCCGTGTGCGTGTAAGGATCACCCCGAGAGTTTGACATGAGCCCGGGGCCGGTGCAATACTGCGCCGTGATATGCAGTCAAAGCCGATAATCCTGGCGTTATGCGCCATGCTCCTCTGGAGCATGCTTGCCTTCCTGAGCGTGCAGTTGTCCCGGATGCCGCCGTTCCTCCTGATCGGATGTGCCCTGATCATCGGCGCGCTGTGCGGTGTGGGCCGCATCACCCAATGGCGAGTGCCGCTAAAAGTACTCCTCCTCGGTGTGTACGGTCTCTTTGGATACCACTTCTGTCTCTTCATGGCCTTGAGGCTCGCGCCGCCCGTGGAGGCGAATCTCATCAACTACCTGTGGCCGCTTCTCATCGTGATTCTCTCACCGCTCTTTCTGGCCGGCTATTCTTTGAAAGCGCGTCACATTGTTGCTGCGATTCTAGGACTGGCGGGGGCAGCCCTCATCGTCACAGGAGGCAGGCTGAGCTTTGACTCCCGATATATGCCGGGCTATCTCCTTGCGGCGCTGGCAGCCTTCATCTGGTCGAGCTATTCGCTCATGACCAAGAGGATCAAGTCGTTCCCGAATGCCGCCATCGGTCTGTTCTGCCTCTGCTCCGGCCTGCTTTCACTCCTCATGCATTTCCTGCTCGAACAGGGATATGTCTTCGCCGTAAGGGACTTCCCTCTGCTGATTTTGCTCGGCCTCGGACCCATGGGCGCGGCTTTTTTTCTCTGGAACGCCGCCCTGCGGGACGGTGATCCGCGGGTCATTGGTTCCATCGCCTACCTGACACCCATGCTTTCCACTCTCGTCCTGATCGTGAGCGGCAGCGGAGTCTTTACGCTCCAGTCCGGGGCTGCGATTGTGCTCATCATGGGTGGCTCGGTTGTCGGTTCACTTGTTCAGAAAGAAAAAGAAAGGAAAACGGCATGAATGAGTTTCAAACGGTCCTGGAAGGCGGCGGCGTCATAGTCCTGGACGGGGCAATGGGGACCGAGCTCGTGCGCCGGGGTGTCGAATCGGTTGCCGCCGCCAATCTGTCATACCCGGAGACGGTATTCGCGATCCACGAAGAGTATTTCAAGGCCGGCAGTAATGCCGTAATCACGAATACCTTGACAATGAACCGCATCTTTGTCGAGTCACACGGTATGGATATCGATGTAAAAGCCGTCAATGTGGCCGGCGCAGCAATTGCGCGCTCGTGCGCAAAGGGCAAAGGCTTTGTGCTCGGCAACCTTAGCTCAACAGGCCAGTTGCTCGAGCCGTACGGCACGTACGCGGAAGCCGACTTTTTGAAAGCGTTCAAAGAGCAGGCTGCGTACCTGCGGGACGGCGGAGTGGACGGGTTCATCATAGAGACGATATTCGACCTGCGTGAGGCTCTCTGTGCGCTCCGGGGCTGCAAGGAGGTGTCGTCCCTGCCGGTTATTGTTTCGATGTCATTCAGCACCGAACAGAACGGGGGCAGGACGATGATGGGGAACTCCGCCGTCGATTGCGCATCCTGCCTGACCGAAGAAGGCGCGGATGCGCTTGGCTCCAATTGCGGGGATGTCGATCCGGTTCAAATGGCGGAAATCGTCCGCACCCTGTCACAGACGACAAAGCTGCCGATTGTCGCTGAAGCGAACGCGGGCAAACCCAGGCTGATCAAAGGGAAGACGGAATTCGACATGGACCCCGCCACGTTCGCGATGGGAATGTCCGCATGCAGACTGGCAGGGGCCCGGATTCTGGGCGGATGTTGTGGAACGACCCCCGAACACATTCGCGCGCTTGTACGCGCAATTGCAGCAGGGGGAAAGACCAGGATATGAGGGATCAAATGAAAGGCAAAAGTGAAGCTGCAGTCGACGTCTTCCGGTCGGGGTTCAATTGCGCGCAGGCCGTATTTTCCGCTCATGCGGCGGTTCTTGGTGTTTCGGAAAGCGATGCCCTGAGGATTGCATGTGGATTTGGCGGCGGGATGGGTCGTCTGCAGGAGACGTGCGGCGCCGTCACGGGAGCATTCATGCTGATCGGTTGCAGATACGGCATGACCGCGAAAGATGACGGGGCGGCAAGAGAAAAGACCTACGCACGCGTACGACAGTTCGCCGATCGATTCATCCAAAAGAACACGAGCATCTCGTGCAGGACACTGCTGGGGTGCGACCTGCAGAGTGATGAAGGCAGGAAGTACTTCAAGGACCACGACCTGTATGAAACCGTCTGCGTGAAATGCGTGCGGGACGCCGCTTCCATTGTGGACCAGATGCTCCTCGAAGAAAGCAAATAGCCGGAGGGGTTCCGCCGGAGCTCAGCTTCCTATGCGCGGGCGATTCGGATGATGGCCTCGAGGCTTCTTTCCACATCTGGTGCAGTTGTGGCCCAGCTGGAGACGCTAATCCGCATTGCGGTCGTGCCCTGCCAGACAGTGCCTCCGCACCAGCACGTTCCGTCTGCCTGAATGCCGGCAATGACCTTGCCGGTCTTCTCTGCGCTTCCGAATGAGACGAGGACCTGGTTGAGGTCCACGTCGTTCAGCACCTCAAAGCCCGCGGCCCGCAGGCCTTCCGCAAAACGCGCGGCGTGCCGACAGGTCCGTTCCACGAGCTCCGCCACCCCATTCCTTCCAAGGGATTTCAGGGCGGCCCACACCTCCACTCCTCGTGCCCGCCGGGAGAGCTCGGGCGTGTAGTCCGACGGATTGCGCTGCGTGCCTGCCGGCGGCAGGTAGTCTGCCGTGATGGCCATGGCCGCCCGCAGCGCCTCGGGATCCCGCACGAAGGCAAGCCCGCAGTCGTAGGGCACGTTCAGCCACTTGTGGGCGTCAGTGGCCCATGAATCCGCCTCCGCAATTCCCTCGGCAAGATGCCTCCGGCCAGGGGCCGCGGCCGCCCACAGTCCAAAGGCGCCGTCCACGTGAACCCATGCGCCGGCCGCGTGGGCCTTCCCGATTATCTCCCGGATCGGGTCGAATGCGCCCGTATTCACATTGCCGGCCTGTGCGCAGACGACTGTCGGCCCGGACAGGCGGGGCAGCTTTTCAGCGCGCATCCTCCCCTGGCCGTCCACCGGCACGCGCACCACGCGCTTCCTTCCGAGCCCGAGGAGCCCGAGGGCCTTGAACAGGGTCGAGTGTGCCTCCTCACCGACCACGACCGTAAGGGGAGGGGCGCCGAAAAGACCCTCTGCTTCCACGTTCCAGCCGGCCCGCTGGAGCTGGGTATGCCGGGCTGCCGCAAGGGCCGTGAAGTTCGCCATCGTGGCACCGGTCACGAAGCCTGCACCGCATCCCTGCGGCAGTCCAAGAAGCTCGATCAGCCACCTCAGGGCAGCCCGCTCCAGGACGGCTGCGCCCGGGGTCACGCTGGAGAACGCGGCGTTCTGATCCCATGCCGCGGCCAGCCAGTTCGCAGCCACCGTCACCGGGAGCGAGCCTCCGACGACGAAGCCGAAGAACCGGGGTCCTGCCATGGCCATGGTGGCGGGCGAGCACACTTCATCGAGGATTCTCAGGACCGCATCCGGCGGGACCTGCTCATCCGTCAGCGGTTCCTCCAGCGCAGACAGCGGCGCTTCATCCGCAGACATCGGCGATACCTGCCGGGTTTCAAGACCTTCCAGGTACGCGGTTGCCCTGCGTGCGGCTTCTTCCAGGAGCGCCGCGCGCGTATGCCGCAGCAGATCAGGGGCGGGGCCGGCCGTCTCGTTCATCGCGATTCCTCGTGTGCCTTCATCGCTTTCATCAATGTCTTTGCAGCCTTCCGCACGACCCCGCTTGTGCTGTCTGCAAACCGTTCGCAGACAGGGCCCAGCTCGCCGCGAAGTCCGGGGTAGACAGCCACGGCCTTGGCCAGGCCGGCCAGAGCGTGCCCGGCCTGCTTTCCGTTGTAGACGGTGAGCGCATCCATCAGAAGCGGGTAGGCGGCCCGGGCCGCCTGCATGTGTGTCCCTGCATAGTTGCCCACCGCGTCCACGGCGTAGTCGCGCGCAATGACGCTTCCGTCCAGGCGGATGATCTCATCCAGCCGCGGCAGAAGGGAGGCGATGACCCGGGGGTCCCGGGTGGCCACCAGGGCCAGCGCATGCATCGCCTCCCACCGCACCCGGGTGGTCGCATGGCTCACAAGGGGAGCGAGATCCTTTGCATAACGCGCGACCAAGTCGGGCCTTTCCCCGGCTACCTCGGTGAGCACCTCGGCGCAGTCACCGACCAGAACGGCGTCCTGCTCCATGAGACCCTGGGCAATTTCATCCAGAAGCGCCGGCTCCTTCAGGCATCGTGCCGCCGCCTTGAGATTCGACTTTGCCGTCCGGTCGTGGACCCGTGATGAGAGCTGCCCGAGGATGTTCGCTGCAGATGGCCTCACCGCCGGCTCTTCAGAGACTTTCAATGCCAGAAAGTCGGAAAAACAAGGCGCACCACGGTATCCAGGGCCACGCCCAGGACGAACAGGTTGCCGAACTTCCTGTTGTGAGCGAATGAAACGGTGGAGAACCACAGAGGCCAGAGGGGGTAGCCGGGAGGGGCTGCCGCCGGCCGGGGCCGTGACAGTCGCTTGATGGCAGTCCAGGCTTCCTGTGATGCCACGAATACGATCACAAGGATGGGGGTCAGGAAGCGCGGGACCACGATCATGTAGAGGGTGATGGCATAGGCGAAAATGATGGCAGCCATGTTCAAATAGCGCGCCGCGGTTTCTCCGATCCGAACGGGGAGGGTGCCCACGCCTTTCTGCCGGTCTTCCGCCGACTTGTCGATATGTTTGCCGACGTTGATGCTGGCCGTGCTCAGACCGAAGGGAATACCGGCAAGCACCACGTTCCAGTTCCATTCCCGCACCAGGACGAGGTACACGCCTGCGATCATGATGGGTCCCCAGATGAGGAATATAGTCAGCTCACCCAGTGCGATGTACTTCAGGGGGTAGGTGTAGAGGAGGAGCATGACCACGCCGTAGGCGAACAGGCCGATCACGATCGGGTCGAAACCAGTGAAGAGGAGTGCGTAGAAGCCGGCAAGCAGCGCCAGGATCCCGCTCACCACGAACCAGCGCATCTGCTGGGGCTTGGTCCAGAAGCCCTGCACGAGGGGATGCACCCCGTACTGGATGCGGTAGTAGTTGTCCGTGTCGATTCCGCGGCTGAAATCGGTGTAGTCGTTGAGCAGGTTGTTCGCCCCGTGGGCGAGGAAAAGGCCCAGGGTGACGATCAGCCATGTCAGCCACGGGAAGCGGCCGGCCTGCACGGCGAACAGGCCCCCGATGACGCAGGAATAGATCGTCACGGTGGCGACCCCGGACCGGGTGGCGATCAACCATTTCGAAACAATGTCCAGGCGGTCCCATTCCTTCTTGTCGTCCATGCGAACGAGTGACCACGATGCCCTTCGCCACATTGCGAGATTGATGGCCATAGCCCTTCCTCCCTTCGCGTACGTCACCTCGAATATAAAACCGGGAACACGGAAAGTGGAGGACGTTTATACGAGTGCCTTTTCGACCTGCGCAAGGTGGTGACCGCGGTGGAGCCCCCGGTTCAGGCGGACCGGTGTTCCCTCGCGTTCCACCTTTGCCAGGAAATCAG
This sequence comes from uncultured Spirochaetaceae bacterium, assembly GCA_964437385.1. Lineage (GTDB taxonomy): Bacteria > Spirochaetota > Spirochaetia > SZUA-6 > Fen-1364 > Fen-1364. Next base: position 13,672 of record CAYTGX010000033.1, on the reverse strand, counting down.
GAGACAGCGCGCTTATCTCCCGGTCTATTGCCGCCGCCGTTTCGACGGCCATCTTCGCAATCACGGCGGCGGGCACCGCATTGCAGAGCGGCCGCATCGACTCGTTGAACAGGTCGGTGTCGATCAGGGAGGGCCCGATGCCTTCCTTTTTCCACTTGGCAAGCAGGACGAGCGCCCGATTGTCCCAGAACGTGAGATGGGCCAGCAGGCCGCCGACGGTCCAGCCGGGCCCGCCTGCCGCCCGAGCATAGTCCGAAGGGGAGAGCCGCGCGATCACTTTTTCAAGATGGGCGCGCTCGGCCGAGTTCAGCTGAGTGTACTGATTGGACATTCCCATGTCTCCTACGACGTGACGCTTTTCAACAGGGCCATCATGTTTTCAACGGACACCGTGGCCTGGATGTTGTGAATGTTGTTGAACACAAATCCCCCGCCCTTTGAGAATATCCCGATGTTGCGCCTGGCCTCTGCGCTCACCTGTTCCGCGGAGCCGAATGCCAGCGTGTGCTGTGCATCTACTGCCCCGCCCCAGAACACGAACGTGTCTCCGTAAGTGCCTTTGAGCATCTCGGGAGACATTCCCGCCGCGGAGATCTGCACCGGGTTGAGGATGTCGATGCCGGCTTCTGCAAAATCATCGAGGTAGGCCACCACCGAGCCGCACGTATGATAGAAGGTTTTCCAACGGGTGTTCTTGTGCACCCAGTCGTTCATGGCCTTGTGCAGCGGCTTGAAAAGCTCGCGGTAGGAATCCGGGGAAATGAACGGGCCGTTCTGGGAGCCGAAATCAGTGCCGCTCATCACTACGACATCGATCCTGTCTCCCACCGCCTGCCGATACATGGCCAGGTTCTTCATCTGCAGCTCGTACTGGTGGTGAAAGATCGCCTTGATATAATCCTTGCGGGTGAGGGTGGAGACGTACCATTCCTCGGGGTCGCGGATCCCCTTGGGATGCAGGACGGCCGGGCCGGGCACGTTGGCGATGTCTCCGAACCCCGCGCCCCAGAAATTGCCCACGATCCCGTACTCCGAGCCCTCGTACCACGACCGGGTTGTGTCCTCGATGAAGCGCAGCTCCTCCTCCGTGTATAACGAATAGGTCTGCGCAACCCATTCTTCGGGATCGAGTTTTGCCTCGTCGATCGGCTCCTGTCGGACGATGACGTCGAAATAGTACCCGTCTTTCGGCAGTCTTCCCGAAGGGGGAACTGATCGGTCTCCCTTGGGGTACTGGACGATGTCTCCATTGGCCAGCACGTCGTATTCGAGGTGACCGGAGATTTCCACTTCAGTGCCGTCGAACATCCGGAAAGGCTTCCAGTTTTCGTTTTTGTACCCGAACATCGTCGTGGGAAGCTGAATGCCCACCGTGTCGATGCCGAGAGCCGCTTTTACCGACTCCTCCACCTCGGCAAGCATCTGGAAGGGATCGTACACGCGTATGACGCCGCCCTTGATTCCCAGGGCTTTCTTCAGCTTTGCGTACGCACTGGCCTGGATGCCGGTGACCAGGGTGCTGCCCAGGTCCAGCGGCGGCCTGTCCGGCTGCTCGTGATGAATTGCCTTGCGGAGGCGCTCTCGTGACGTCATGTTTTTCTCCGCTGCGATGATAGAGCAGGTCAGTAGCCTCGACAACCCCCAGGCCCTGCGGGAGACGGTGCGGACGGGTCCGGTATATAGTGGGTCCGGAGGAACGGGGTCAGTGAGGCGGGTTTTCTCTGCAGCGTGCGCCGCGATCATGCTCTGCGCCGAAGGGATCGGTGCGGGCCCCGTCACCCTCTCCTATGCCGGGTGGAATGCGGCACCTGCAAAGGGCGCACCCGCCCTGGACACCCTGGAGCTGCGCATGATCGCGGCGTGGAACGAGGCGCACCCTGAAGCCCAGGTCACCTCGGTTCAGCAGCTCGATCCTGTCACCTGGGAGGAGAGACTGGCGGCGGCCGCCCGGTCCGGCACTCTCCCCGATGTTTTCGCTGTCCGCAGCCTTCCCCGCGCGATAACAGGAGGCTGGCTGGCCGACATCACCGATCTCGTCTTTGCAGATCCTGATTGGAGATATGTTCCGATTCCCGTTGGCAATGCGGTTTTCCACGATCATGCAGTGATCGCTCTGCCTTTCACACAGCAGCTCCTGGGCTATTTTGTGAACATCGACCTGGTGGCCGGCGAGAGATACCCGGTCCCTGACTCACGCTGGACAGTGGCCCAGTTCGAGGCGCTGGTAGGATCCCTTGCCAGGCCCCGGAAGCGCGTGCTCGGCCTCAGCGAGGAAGTGCAGATTCCCGAATGGTACCCGGCAGCGGCGAGCTCCCGCCTGCGGTGGTTTGCCTGGGACGGCCGCAGATACAACCTGGACAGTGCGGAGTTCATCGCGGGCGTCCAGATGGCGCGGCGGTTCTTTGCCAGCGGCTGGGTTTTCGATGCCTTGAAGGAAGAGCAGAAGAAGAATCTCGATTCGAGCTGGCCGGGAGAAGCGTGGGAGAAGGGATCGGTGGCCCTTCACTGGGGCGGCACATGGTCGCTGTCTTCGTGTGCGAGGCTCGGGTTTGCCTGGGAGTTCATCGGGGTTCCGGGAGGACGTACGCCGATCGTCAATGACTGGCTGGGAATCTCCCGGTCATCGACCCACCCCGCCGCCGCATACCAGTTTGCCCGCTGGATGTCGTTCTCCGTGGACGGCAGCGTTGCGCGGCTGCGGATCGCGGGGGAAGAAGGGCTGCCGGTGAAGAGTCTTCCATTGACTACTGATCCGCGGGTGCTGCGCGCGTACTTTCAGAGCTGGGGAACGCCCGGCATCAGGAGGCTCTACACGTCACTGGACGCGGGGATCATGGAAGGGCTCAACGTGGTGCCGGGGTACCAGATGTCGCGCTGGAATGCCGGTATCTCTGCGGACAGGAAGGCCGGAGACGTGATCTGGAACAGCATCCGCGGCGCCCTGAAGATTACCGAGTGGGCGCCCCGCCTCAATGAGGCGGCAAATCAGGAGCTTCGGAAAGCGGCCGCGGCCGGATCAGAACTGCTCGACAACGTCCGACCTTGAGCCCTCATGCGAACGCCGGGCGGTTTCAGGCGATGTACTGGGGGCTGGACAGTTTCCCGTGCGCGATCTTCAGCTTCCTGTCGATGTCGATTCCGTGAGGACAGAGCGCGGAAAGGGCGCTGTAGTCCTTTGAGGGGTCCACCTTCGAGGGGAGTGCCTGGTACTCCGTGCGGGCCAGCTCCGCCTGCTGAAACCAGTGGCGCAGCCTCTCCCGCAGCGCGTACCGCGCGGCATCCGTCACACGCATGTCATCCATCTGCCGATCGAAAAGCCCCTCCAGGAGAAAGACCTTCTGCGGATCGAAATCGGCGGTGCGGCACTTGTCGCACAGTCTGCAGACGTAGTCGCCGAGCTCGGGTGCCGACCTGTAGAGCTCCTCCTTCTCCGCATCCGTCATCGGGGTGAAACGGGAAACGATATCCAGATCAGTCGCGAGCATCTCCGCAGAGTTGATTCCCGCCACCACCGTGGCCACCGGCAGACCGAGGGTGTACCGCAGCGCGACGGCCGGCGAGCGGTAGAGGTATCCATCGCCCATGGCTTTCATGGCAATGACGCCCACGCCGCGCTCCACGCACAGGGGCAGAAGCTCTGCCTCTATTCCGGGGTAGTTGAACCGGTCGAGATAGTTGAATCCGGTCATGAGAACGTCGAACGTGTGGCGGCGGATGGCTTCTTTCATGGCGTCCGGTCTGCCATGGCCGCTGATTGCGACGAAACGGATCTTGCCCGCCGTGCGCGCCTCCACTGCTCCTTCCATGGAACCCCCGGGGCCCAGGATGGCGTCCACGTCCGCCACTGTCTGCACGGCATGCATGAACATGACATCCACGTGATCGGTCTTCAGGCTGCGCAGGCTCGTGTCGAGCTGGGCAAGAAATCCCGCGCGCGTGCGTTCCATGGACTTGGTTGCCAGGACATACTCGGCGCGGCGATGGGCCACGCCCCGACCGATTTTCGTCTCCGAGATCCCGTCACCGTAGCTCGCGGCAGTCTCGATATAACTGCCGCCCTGGTCCAGGTAGGCGCCCAGCAGGCGCGCCGCCTCCGCGGAGGTGATCTCCACGAGGTGAAACCCGCCGAAACCCAGGACGGAAACCTCCAGGCCAGTCCTTCCAAGCTTGCGCTTCTGCATGTCATCCTCCCTGTACCGCAGCTTCAGGCAGCTGCTCGTCGCTTTCCAGTCCCTGCTGTTTCCACAGAGTATAGTAGAGGCCCTGCGTGCGAAGAAGCTCCAGATGGGAGCCCTGCTCGACGACCCTGCCCTTTCTGAGTACCACGATCCTGTCCGCGCTGGCCACCGTGGAAAGCCTGTGGGCAATGAGGAGCGTGACGAAGCTCGGCCTCGTGGCGATGATCCCGTCTATGGTCCGGGTGATTTCCTTTTCCGTCTCCGTGTCCAGGGAGCTGGTTGCCTCGTCGAAGATCAGCAGGTGGGGCTTGCGGAGCAGCGCACGCGCGATTGCCAGGCGCTGTCTTTCTCCACCGGAGAGCTTCAGCCCCCCTTCCCCGATGCGGGTGTCAAGGCCGTCGCGGCTGCGTTCAAGGAGTCCCCTCAGCTGAGCCGCCTCAAGACTCGCCATGCACTCTTCGTCCGTGGCCTCCTGGTGGACGAACCGCAGGTTGTCCCGGATGGTCCCGGCAAAGAGCTCGATGGCCTGAGGAACGAATCCCACGTGGGTGCGAAGGAGGTCATAGTTCACCTCGCGGGAATCCACGCCGTTGAAGAGAATCCTTCCTGCGTTCGGCTGGTACAGGCCGAGGAGAAGCTTGATGAGAGTGCTCTTTCCCGCGCCCGAGGGGCCGACAAAGGCGACGCTCTCCCCTGAGTGTGCCGCAAAGGATACGTCTGAAAGGGCGTAGTCGCGCGCACCGGGGTGACGGTAGGTCACGCCCGAGAATTCGAGGGACTCCACGCCGTCTGGGACCGCGCCTCCGGGATTGGAAGGGGCGGGCTCCTGTGCGAGGATGCGCGCCACATTCTCGAGGCTCGCGCGCGTCTCCTGGTACTTGGTGATCACGCTCCCGATCTCCCCCAGGGGAGAGAATATTGCAAAAGAGTAGAACAGCAGGCTGAAGAACTCCCCGAGCGTAATGAGCTTCATGTAGATCAGGATGAGCATCTGGAGCAGGAACAGGGCCCGGAAGAAGTTGATCGCCGTCCCCTGGAAAAACATCAGCACGCGCACCGTCTTCACCTTGGCCAGCTCGAGATCGAGGATCTTCTGGTTGGTCGCGTTCAGCCTGTCGATTTCCTGGGTTTCCAGGCCCAGGCTCTTGATGAGCTCGATGTTGCGGAGGCTCTCCGTGGTGGATCCTGCAAGGGCGTTCGTCTCTCCGAATATCCTGCTCTGCACCTGCTTGATCCTGCGCCCCAGAGTGGATACCAGAACGGTCAGAATGGGTGCCAGGATGAGGAGGGCCACGCCGATGCTCCAATGTACGAAGAACGAGTACCCCAGCACGAGCAGCAGGGTCAGTGAGGAGATGAAGACGCTGTTGATGGACTGCCCGATCATATCCTTGCTGTCCGTACGGGCTTTCTGCAGCTGCTGCAGCACGGCGCCGCTCTGCTGGTCCTCGAAGGCCCGGTAGGGCAGCCGCAGGGAGTGCGCGATGCCATCCGCGTACATTGTGGCGCCGACGGACTGTGAAACGACGTTCACGTAGTAGTCCTGGAAGTTTTTGGCAATCCTGCTGATCATGGCCACGGCGACGAAGGCCAGGATCAGGAGCCCTACGCCGCGGATGAACTCCGCCCGGGGGATAGTGGCGATATTCGACGCGTACTTGTCCACTATGATGCGGAAGATCTGCGGGTCGAGCAGGGAGAACACCTGGTTGATGACCGCGAGGACGATGGCAAGGACGATCATCCCTTTGTGCGGCCTGAGATACGACATGAGAAGCTGCATACGCAAAGATACCGCTGGCGGCTGCGGGGGGACAGAGCGGCCGGCCTTGGACGGCCAAGCCGGCCCCGGCCGGACGGCCAGGTGACGACGGCGGGGTGGAGCGGCTCGGTCTATCGGGCGATTGCCACTTTCTCCCCGTCGTTCAGGAAGCTCTGGCCCTCGGTGACCACGAGCGTCCCCTGCTCGATCCCGCTTGCAATCTCGGTGACCGACTCGTCGCTGATCCCGGTGCGCACCGCGGTTTTCTTCACCACGTTTTCCCCGTCCCCCGGCACGACCGCGTACACGTAGTCGACCCCGGTTTCCGTCAACACGGCGCTGTTCGGCACCACGACCACGTTCTTCCGGTTTTCCACGAGGAAGCTCACCCGGGCAAACATGCCGGGCCTGAAGGCCGAGCCCGGATTTGCGATCTTCAGTTTCACCAGATAGCCCTGGGTGCGGGGGTCAGCCGCCGGGCTGATTGTATCCACGATGCCCTGGATGCTTTGGCCGCCCGCCGCATCCACGGTGATCGGTACGGCCTGGCCCCCGTGGATTTTCTCCACCATGCTTTCCTCGACGCTCGTCTCGGCTGTCACACTGCTCACGTCGATGACCACGAAAGCGGGCGCCCCGCCTGCCACAAGCTCGCCGGGGTCGATATTCCGCGCGGCGACCAGTCCCGTGATGGGGGAGGTCACGACGGTGTTTCGAAGCTGGGACTCGGCAAGCTCCGCCGTGGCTTGTGCCTGGTCAACCTGGGTGGAGGCAAGACCGGTGGACTGGGGTCCGCCCTTGTCCTGGATGAGGCTGAGGTTCTGCGTGGCCGTGTCCAGGGCGATTCCCGCGCTGTCCAGCTTTGCCTTCATGCTGTCAAGCTGCTGCCGTGAGACAGCGCCGTCGGCGAACAGCTTCTGCGTTCTCTCGTAGATGTCCCTGGTGTCGTCGTACTGCACCTGCGCCTGTTTCATCGCCGCCTGCGCCTGGATGACCTGGGAGGAGAGAGAGGAGTCGCTCGTGCGGGTAAGGTTCGCCTTCGCGCTTTCCACCGCTGCCCGCGCCTGCCGCAGCTGGGTCTCATTGTCGCTGGACTCGAGCGTGAAAAGAACGTCCCCCCGGTGCACCCGCTGGCTCACATCCGCCCGTACAGAGGCCACCCGACCGGCGATCTTCGGGGACACGACGATCTCCTGGCGGGGGCGGATGCGGGCGGGATATTCCAGGGAAATGGCGATGGTGGAGCGTATGGCAGCAGCCACAGTGACGTTTTTCACCGGCTGCGGCGCAGCCTGCCGGGACGGGCCGCAGCCTGCCGCTGCAATGGCTGAAAGTGCGGCGAGCGCGGCCAGGGCGCGCCGCGCTCGCGAGCGCGCCTTGCCCAAGGATGGTGATGGTGACGTCATTTCAGCTTCCCTTTCAGGTCATCGATCAGAGTGTACACGACGGGTAGAAAGACCGGCGTCAGCAGGGTCGATGTGATCAGGCCCCCGATCAGCACCACTGCCATACCGGATCGGATCTCGCTCGACGCGCCGATGGACAGCGCCAGTGGCATCATGCCGACGATCATTGTCACCGACGTCATGAAGATAGGGCGCAGCCGCGTCATACCGGCTTCCACCAGCGCCTCCCGCAGCGGCACGCCGCGTTTCATCAGCGTGTTGGTGTAGTCGATCAGGAGCGTGCCGTTCTTGGAAATGAGCCCGTCCAGCATGATGAGGCCGATGAAGGTGATGATGTTGATTGCCTTGCCCGTCAGGGCAAGGGCCGCAAAGGCGCCGATCACGCCGCAGGGGATGGAGAGCATGCGGATAAGCGGCGTGAGGAAAGATTCGTAGAGCACGACGAGCACCATGTACACCAGAAGGATCGACGCCACCAGCGCCCACGCCAGGGATCCGAATGCACTGGCCATGTTCTGCGTGTCCCCGCCGTAGGTGATCTCGTAGCCGAACGGCATGGGCAGCGCCTTCAATTTGCCTTTGACATCGGCGGTGATGGCTCCCAGCGGCCGGCCCTGCATGTTCGCCGATATTGTTGCCACATTCTGCCTGTCGCGCCGGAGAATCTCCTGGGGACTTTCCGTCCGGAGGAACGTGGCCACCTGGGACAGGGAGATCTGCTGGCCCTGCGGGTTGGTCACCTTGATGGTGCCGAGGGCGTAGGAAGTCTTCATCTGGTCTTCGCGATACCGGACCATCATGTCGAACTCGTCTCCCGCGTGCCGGTAGACACCCACGCTGGTCCCGGCAAGGGCAGTACGGAGCACAGTGGCCAGGTCCCGGGTCGTGAGGCCATACGAAGCGGCGGCGAGCCGGTCTATGCGCACGCTCACCTCGGTCTGCGCGGCGCGCATGGTGTTGTCCACGTCCGCCGCACCGGGCACTGAATGCACCAGATCCTCGACCTGCGCGGAGACCTGGCGCAGCACGTCCCGGTCGGGGCCGCTGACGTTCACGATGAGGGGCTTGGCTCCTTCGATCGACGTGCGCGCAATGATGCCGGGCTCCGTGACAGAGAAGGCCGCTCCGGTGAGCTGTCTCCCCCAATCGCGCAGCTCGCGCGCAATGGCGGACTGGCTCTTGCGGCGCTGGCTCTTGTCCTTCAATCGCACGATGATTTCCGCGGTGGACGCCGTTGTGTCGCTGCCGATGCTTGCGAAGCTGTCCTGCACCTCGGGAAGCGTCAGGATGTGCTCCTCCGCGAGCTTTGTCTTGGCGTCTGTCTGCTGAAAGCCGGCCCCTGGGCCCAGGTCGATGTCCACGATGAGCCTGCCCTGGTCGAACGTCGGCAGGAACTCCGTCTCGATGGCCTTCAGCGGGATGAGCGCGAGGCTTGCGGCAACCAGCACCGCAATGGCGGCAATCACCACGCCGCGGTTGCCCAGGGACCACTCGAGAGTCCTGCGATAGGAACCTTTGATCACGCTTTCGAAAAGGCGCCCGATCACTCCGGGCGCGGTACCCGGCGCATTCCCGTACTCGGCCCCGGGCGCGGTACCCGGCGCATTCCCGTACTCGGCCCCGGGCGCGGTACCCCGCGCATTGCCGTGAGCGGGCTCGGAAGGTGCCGCTGCCTTCCTGTGCGCTCCGCGCTTTCCGCCGTTCTTTCCAAGCATCCGTGACGCCATCATCGGCGTAATAGTGAAGGACACGAGCAGGGAGAGAAGGGTTGCAAACACCACGGTGAGCCCGAATTGTTTGAAGAACTGGCCGACAATGTCGGTCAGGAATGCAATGGGAGCGAACACCACCACGTCGCACAGAGTGATCGCCACGGCGGCAAGCCCGATCTCCATCCTCCCGCGCACGGCGGCTGTGTGTGCGTCTTCGCCGAGCAGGATGTGCCTGTCCACGTTCTCCAGTATGACGATGGAGTCGTCCACCAGGATGCCGATGCACAGGCCGAGCGCCATCAGGGAAATGATGTTCAGCGTGAAGTGGAAAAGCCACATTGCGAAAAAAGTGCCCACCAGGGAGATGGGGATGGCAACAAGGACGATCAGCGAGGAGCGCCAGCGCCGCAGGAACAGGAAAAGCACCAGCGCAGTGGTGATGATGCTTTCCACGAGGTTCAACCGCGTCTCATCCAGAGACGCGTTGATGAACTTCGTTGCGTCGTGCGCCACCGTGAGCGAGGTGCCGGGAAGGAGCGTGGACTGCAGCGCGGCCAGCTCCATTTTGACCCGGCGTGCCGTGTCCACCACGTTCGCGTCGCTTTGCTTGCGCACCATGAGCCCGATGGAGGTTTGAGTGTTCAGCCGGACGGCTTTTGTCGGCGCGGGATAGTCCAGTGTGACATTCGCGATCTCGGAAAGACGCACGCGTGCGCCGGTGATCGTCGGCACCCGCAGGTCCTTCACGTCCTGCACGTCCTTGAACTCGCCGACCAGCCGCACGGTGACATTGCGCGTGTGCTGCTCGAGCTGGCCCGCGGGAAGGTTCAGGTTCTCCGCCTGGAGAACACCGAGGAGCGTCGTGGCGCTGATGCCGTAGTAGTCCATTGCCGCCTTGTCCACGGTGACCAGGAGCTGCTTCTTGAGGCCCCCCGCAATGCTCACATTGCCCACGCCGGGCAGGCTTTCGATGCGGCGCATGATCCTGTCCGCCTCGTTGTACAGCTCCTCGGGGGAGGCGGTCCCCGAAACCGAAATGATGAGAATGGGCTGGCTGTTCAAGTCGTACTTGGACATCACGGGCTTTGTGGCGTCCTTGGGAAGCTTGTCTGCGATGCCGGCCAGTGCGCTCTGCACATCGATGACCGCCGCGTTCATGTCGGTGGACAGCGTGAACATCAGGAGCGTATAGCCGAAGCCGGTACCGGAGACCGAGCGGATCGTGTCGATGCCGTTCACGCCGGACACTGCATCCTCGATGGGCTTGATCACGTCCTTGTCCACTTCCTCCGCACCGGCGCCGATGTAGGTGGAGTGGATGGTGATGACCGGCGTGTTCACCTCGGGGAAAAGGTCTGCGCCCAGATTCACGTACCCGACGATGCCGAGTCCCAGAACGAGGGCCATTCCCATGATGATCGCCGTCGGTCGACGGACGGCCAGCTCGGTGATATTCATGCGTCCCTCAGATCCGTTCCCCGATGAGACGGGTGATGTCGGCCAGCGCCTCCTCCCGTGAGAAGCGGGCAAAGAGCAGGTCAAGCTCCGCCGAGCCTGCCTGGATGTCGGCGCCTTGCTCCTCGTCCCTGCTGGCCATGCCGTTTTCAAGTGACGCCCTGGCGTTGCGCAGGCGCTCCTCCGCATAGTCGGCCCTGGCCTGCTTCTCTCTGACGTCGCTGTCTGCTCTGACGGCGGCATCGACCGACTTGCGCACGTCCAGGCCCACGCGTTTCTCCTCCAGGCTGAGCCCCATCCCGGCCATTTCAAGGTCTTTTTCCGCCTGACGCACGCGCTGAACGGAGGCCAGCCCGTCGAACACGCTCATTTTCACGCCAATGCTGACCACCAGGTCCCAATCCCAGGTGGTGTTGTTCCAGTTCCAGGCCGAGAAGGGAAGGTCCTCCTGTCCCTGGAAGCCGAGCTGCAAACCGAATGAGAAGTCCGGGTGAAGGAGCTCGCCGCCCTTTTCCACCGCAAGCTTTTTCCCCGCCTGGCTGATCCGTGTGCGGGACGCGGCCAGGGCGTTCGAGGAGGCGCGGGCTTTTTCGCGCAGCGACTGTTCGTCCAGCAGGGGGAGCTGCGTCCTGAATCCCGTGGCAAGATCCTCCACCTTCGGCTCGGTGCCGGTGAGAAGCCCTAAGCTCTCCAGCGCAGTGGCCTTGCTCTGCTCCGCCTCCGAGAGCTTTGCTTCGATGGAGGCGAGATTTGCCTGCGCCTCCAGCACGGTTTCCCTGTTGATCGTCCCCTGGTCGAAGGATTTCTGCCGATCGGCGGCGATCTCAGCCGCCGTGTCGCGAATCCGTCTCAGCACCGTTTCCGAGTCCCGTGCAAGCAGGACGCCGAAGTACGCCCTGTGCACCTCGCGGTCTATGTCCCTCTGCTGGGCGATGAGATCAGTCCCTGCAGACTCCACTTCGAGTGAGGCAAGATCTATCGCGTTCCTGATCTTTCCCCACGTGAAAAGCGGCTGCGAGAGTGAGGCAGTGGCGGCAAAGTAGTTGTGCTGCTGGGCGCCGACGCTGAAATCCTGCGGAGGAATCGCAAAGGAGCCCAGCGGGACCGGAGCAGGGCCCAGCGTGCCAGCCGGGATCGCGGGCGAGATAGTCCCCAACGTGCCTGCCCCCACCGTGTACCCCCGCGGCGGGTGAGCGAGGTACGAAGCAGATGCCTGCAGGTCCACGTGCGGCAGGGCCCTGCTGCCCGCTTCCTCCAGCGCAAGCCGGGATTTCCGCACGGCGAGCTCCTTGACGTGCACCGCTTCCGAGCTTCTGCGTGCAAGGCTGTATGCATCTTCCAGCGTGAGCCCCGTGGTCTGTGCCATTCCGGGCAGCGCCGCGCACAGCAGGGGCAGCAGGAGGAGGCCGCGCGGAAGCTTCACAGGCATCCTACTCTCCGGACAGCCTGAGGGCGATCATGCGCCGCAGGCGGTCGATCTCGGAGTCCACGCGTGACGGCTCGGCAAGGGCCGCCGAAAAAAGCACTCCGAACACGGTCACCCGGATCAGGGACCGCCGATTCTCCGACTCGACGGCGCGCCTCACCCGTCCCCGCCCTTGTCCTGGAACAAGCCTTTCGACAAGACCGCAGAACTGCTCGAGCTTTCCCTGCAGCATGTTCATCTGGCTGGATTCGAACAGCATTCCGCGGAGGAGAGGCAGGTAGTGCTTGAGGGAGCCGAACCCTATGTCGATGAATCTCTTCATGCGGGCCCCGGTCGGCTCCTTCGACTCCACGATCTCCCGGATCTGGGCCAGGAACCTGTTCCACCCTTCATCCACCGTTGCGCGGAACAGATCTTTCTTGTCGCCGAAATAGGTGTAAATCGTGCCTGAGGAGACGCCGGCGCGAAGGGCGATGTCCTTGATCAGCGTCGCGTCATAGCCGATCTCTCCGAACACGGAGAATGCGGCGTCGATAATCTGGGCAGGCTTTTTTCCGTCCTTTTTCCTTGCCATACTGCTCCACCCTTATCTTGATTGAACGTTCAATTAATAATAGCGGTGCCATGCGGGTGCGGCAAGTCCCTGCTTTGGGTATAATCACCCGCGGCAAGCGACAAGCGACAAGGGTGACGGAGGGTATCACACCATGGGTGACACGAAACGGTTCATCGAAGAGCTTCAGAGCGCGTGGAGGGATGAGAAGTCCGCTGCTCTCACCTATTCCGCGGCCGCGGAACGGGAGAAAGACGGCCGGCGCCGTGACATCTTCCTCCGCATGGCCGCCGAAGAGGCGAAGCATGCCGAGCGGTGGGAAAAGAGACTCCGCGAGCTGGGCGCCGAGCCGGGGGCGTACATCGAGACTCCCGCAGAAATGCAGCGCAGGCGTGAGCTCGTTGTCCAGGACCCGCAAGTGATTGCAACGACAATGGCTGCCGCGGAAGGAAATGCGGACGGCGCATATGAAACACTCGCGGCCCTGGCTCCCACCGACCAGGACCGAAGGGCCTTTGCCGACGCTGGTCGGGCGGAACGGGCTCACGACCGGGTTCTCAAGGACATGGCGGCGCGGGCCGAACAGCCGCGAAGCAGGCTGGACACGATCCTGGGCCGGGAGCGTCACGTGCGCGGCGGCGGATGGATCGGGCAGGCCGTCTACGGCCTCAACGACGGTCTGGGCGCGGCATTCGGGATCGTGAGCGGCGTGGCCGGTGCCACGCATGTGAACAGCTCCTTTGTGCTCCTGAGCGGGTTCGCCTCCATGGTCGCCTCCGCCCTTTCCATGGGCAGCGGCGCCTACCTCGCCGTGAAGTCTGAAAAGGAAGTGCACGAAGCGGAGCTCTCACGCGAGCGCCATGAAATAAAGGAGAATCCCGACGAAGAGCGGGAAGAGCTTTCCCTCTTTTACCAGCTCAAGGGCTTCTCGGAGGAGGAAGCCAACGCCATGGCGGCGCGCATGGCGGAGAATCCCGAGGAGATGCTGAAAACACTCGCGCACGAGGAGCTGGGTCTCTCCGAGCAGGCCTTTCAGAATCCCTGGCGCTCGGCTGCCAGCGCCACAGCGGCAACTGCCGTCGGGGCCGCGGTTCCGGTGCTTCCGTACCTTTTCATCGGCGGCCTCGCCGCGCTGATCACCTCGTTCGTCATCAGCACCCTCGCCCATTTTGCCGTAGGC
>CAYTGX010000032.1:0-49042 GCA_964437385.1 uncultured Spirochaetaceae bacterium | reverse complement strand
TTGGAGTCGCGCACCGCAGCGAAGCTCTGCCCGCCGGGCAGGAAGCTCTGGGCAACGGTGCCGTTGAAGGTGAAGGTGCCCGCTCCGCTGGTGTAAGTGCCTCCCGTGAAGTCCACGTTGCCCTTCACCGACACCGCGCCTCCCCCCGAGGCGTCCAGGGTAGAGCCGGTCCCGACTGTCAGGCTGCCGTTATCCGTAATTGACAACGCGGCCGTGCGCAAGGCCGTGCCGCCGCTCAGGGAAAGAGCAGTGCCGACTGTGAGCCCGGCACCGAGGGTCCATTGGCCGGCCGTTGCGAGGAGCTTGGAGAACTGGAGGGTGGCGTACGTGTTGCCCATGGCCAGAGAGGTGTAGGTCCCAATCCCGTAGTAGATAACGGTTCCGTTCAGCGCGCGCGACACTGTCGTGATCGTCTGGCCGCCTTGAAGTTGCAGCGTACCGTTCCCGTTAAGGGTCAGCGCCCCGCCGACCACGGAAAGGTTGAAGTTCTTGAGGTCGACCGTCAGGGTAGAGATGGTCAATGTGCTTACGGATGCGTTGGAAGTAAGCACGGGGTTGGTGCCTGCGGAGATGGTAACCGTGTCAGACGAGCCGGGGACTCGAGCCGGTCCACTCGTGGGTGTCCAATTGTTTCCCACGTTCCAGTCACTTGTCGTCCCACTCCATGCAAAGGACGTCCCCGTCGAAAAGGTCCAACCGGTGTTGTCGCCAAAGTCGGTGCAGGTGGTGGCGGCGATGGGAACCGCCGTGGCCACACCGCTGGCAAAGCTGTCCCGCACCGCGGCCCGTGTGACACTCGAGGTAGCGGTACCAGTAAAGGTAAGTGCCGCTTGGATCCCGCTTGAATCGCTCAAGAGACTGATCAGGGGAGTTGTCGCAACGGCGCCGGAGTTGATCGTGAACGTGCCGGTTATCGTCTGAGTCCCTGTATGATCGAATATAAGCGTACTTCCCGGCGTGTTGCACGTGAAGGCAGCGAAGGTTGTGTTCCCCTTGATCGTCGAAGAGGCGCTTGTAGGGGCAAAGATGACGCTAAATCCGTTCGGAATGAACCCTGCCGCACCGCGGTTGTTGGTCCAGTTCCCATTGACAGTGAGTGAGTTGGCGGCGGGTGGGTTGGCCAGCGTCAGAGCCCCACTGCCTGTGATCGTAATATTGTTGAGTGCATTCGTTCCTGAGGCCAGACTGTTGTTGCCATTGAAAACGAATGTTGATCCCGTCGAAGTAAGCGTGGTAAGTGTTGAGCCTGAGGTGTTGGCGAAGAGGACCGAACCCGTTAGGGCGCTGCCAATCGTCACCGTTCGATTTGATACATCGAGGCTGGACCCGGTTTGTCCGAGAGCGATGGCACCCCCTGACGCCGAGTCGATGTTGCCGGTAATGGTCAGGTCGTCCTGCAGAGTCGTGCTTCCGGTCAAGATACGAACACCGCTGCCCGGCTGTATGCCTGCGACCTGCCAACCTCCGCTTTTGAAGGTCCCGGCGTTGATAAAAGTGAAGCGTGCCATCCCAGTAGTGTAGGTGGCAAAGTTTGACAGATCGGCGCTTTTTAGCCTGATCGTACCGCCATGTAAAGTGGAGTTACTCCACACGCTGGTCCCCAGCCCCGTCGCGCTGAGCGTACCATCGACATCTATGCTTGCGGTGTAGGTACCAGTAATCCCGGAAAAGTCAAAAGTGCCCCCGTCAAGAGTCAGATCGGATTGGAAATACATGCTGTTGTTGCCCGTTATGATTGTTCCGTTCGCATGGACTATCCCGACTCCCGTGACGATGAAGGGCACTGTTGCAAAAGCGGTCGGCAAGATAGTGGAGCCTGACAAATCCAGGGTGCCGGGTCCGACTGCGAGTCCACCGCCGACATGTAAGCCCCCGACGTTCCCGCTCGCAAGGGTTCCATTGCTTATCGTGAGATTTCCGCCCACAGTGAGCGGATTGGAAGCCATGGTCACCGTGTTCCCTGGTGCGTTTACGGTAAAGTTGTTGAGTGCCGGGGTGCTTGTGATCGTAGAAGTGCCGGTCATGGTCAATGTGGAAGATCCGGCGGTGAAGGTGCCGCCCGTTATAGAGACACTCCCGCTGCAATTCAAGGCGCCATTGTTGCTGTAGGTTCCGTTCGTCATTGTAAAGCTCGTGCAGGTGAGGCTTCCTGTCGATTGCGTGATGGTTGCACCTGCCACAGTGCCCACTGTGACACTGGAACTACTGGTGAGGGAGCCGACGCCGATATCCAGAGTCGCTGCCGTGCTCATGGTGAGGGCCGTGGAGAGGGTGAGCGTGTATGGGGCAGCGCCATTGTGGAGGCTGAATATCCCGGAGGTCATCGTGAGCAGGCCGGTAGCAGTGAGGTTGCCTACCAGCGTTATCGTGTTGGGAGAGCTGTTGATCTGGAGTTGCTGGATCGAAACTGCACCGGTAGGGGCAGTCAGGGTCGAGCTCACCGTGCCGAACATTTCCAGCTTGCCGACCGAGTAGGAGATGATTCCCGAAAGGTTTGCGTTCCCGGACACGAAGAGCGTACTGCCGCCGCTGGTCAGGCTGCCACTGGTAACCGTGATATTGTTGACGGCGTGGTTTGCCTCCAGGTTGCACGTTCCGCCGTTGGCGATGGTTACATTGCTGGACGCGCCTGGTACTGCGAGTGCTGGCGCAACGGTCGTGTCGTCAAACCAGCTTCCCACGGTACCCCAGTTGCCGCTCCCGACCTGCAAATGGTAGCTGTCAGTGGCAGAGTCCGCCTGCACGAGGACGGCCGCACCGAGAAAGAGCGTAATCAAGATTGCGAACCTATGCGCTCTCAGCACGCTATCCTCGCTTCTCCCTTTCAACAGATAGTATATCACCGAAAAAACTGCCGCCCAATGAATAACCTACGCGAAACTCGGCCGCCTGGACGCTAACTCCATGCTGATTAGGCAAATACTCGACAGGCGTGCACTCATTGAGAATCGGCACCTGGCGGGCTATTGTTTATGTTGTCGATACTATAGAAGATACAAGGGGGCGGGATGAATCAAAAAAGGTTTCACGGGTGGCCTGCAATTTCTTGCGGATTGCTCCTTTTTTCCATCGGATGCACAGCCGGCGGGACGGGTCCCGCAGCGCCCACGCCTCCCACAACGCCGGTGCCTCCTACAGACCCCGTGACTTACAACGAGATAGTCCTCGACACCTACGATTCGGTGTCTCCAGGTACTTTCGCCCCTTCTTCTACTTACATGGAGCTGTGGAGCTCGGACGGCAAGACGTTGCTCGCCTCGGATGACAGCGGGAACAGCAGGACGGGATCGGCCAGTCCGGGCTGCGCCTATATCGACTACACCAAGGGACTTGTTTCCGGGGATTATTACGTCCTCGTCAAGGAAAGCCCTGCGCCTACTGACGCATTCGGTTATGCCATACGCGTGCTCACGGCGCCGAGCAGCTCCTACACCGGGTGGGGAGTCGGAGGAACGTACGCTACAGAAATCACGACGGACTTGCCGCTGGCCGGAGGGACAGGGATTCCTACAAAACTCCAAACGCTCGTGTTCAGCAATTCGACCAACGATAAGCTGAACCGCTTCCTCGTTGTCAATGGCGTCAACTGGATGAAACTTACCCTGCCCTGAGGCAACAAAGCCTCTGAATTGCTGTTCAGACAAATATATCAGAAAAGTTGAAATCTCGAATTGCCAGGGGTATGTTAGTCCGCAGAATCGGGGAAGGACTGGGAGAAAGGAGCGCTTAATGAGATCGAGAATTGCGATAATCTGTGTGGCACTGGCGGCTGTGTTTATAGTTGCATGCCCGATGCCCCGCGAGGGGGTAGGGACGACAAAGGACGTTGCTGGTGCGGCGGATCAGGCCGCCCCGCAGGCCGCGGGTGGAGCCATCTCCGTGGTGAACGACGAGACACGGGGTCAGGCCGTCTATATCAACGAATCGGGTCAGCGTTTTGACGTGGTTGCCGCGGAGTATCCGGGCGGCCCGCTCGTTGCCTGCGTGGAAATGGCGGACTTCACGCTTGTCCCCCCCGCAACAGATGACGACCCCCTTCCTGTCAAAGCCCTGGTGGCCGGCACCAGGAATGATGGCACTCCCGGCGTCTGGGAGATTCATTCGGACGACACCATCGATCTTCCGCAACCCGCGGTGGACGATTCCGGCACAGCAAAATGCATCGTAGGCGCGGACATGAATACCCTCCCTGACGGCGTACAGATACGCTACGGGTGGGGATTCCACGTGACGGCGGTGAGCGCTGACGGAAGGATGATCGTAGGCTACGCGGACAATCCGAAAGGCGTGACAATCGGAGGCGTCCAGATCCAGGCCGGAACGACCATTGGCATCTACTGGAGGGTATACAGCCTCCCGTACAGCAAATTCTGCATAGTATCGGCACCTCACATAATCGGTTCATTCGTGAAGCAGCCGCTTCCTGCAAAGTGGGCGGCGCATTGGTCTGGCCGTTCTCCTCTTCTTGAACAGCTGAGGCTGTTCTTTATGGGCACCCTCCAGTCTTATCTCGTGAAGCCCACCTCTGTCCACCTGGACGTTCCGCAGGGCGTGACCGCTGCCGTGGCAACGGCTACCGGGACCTATGATGTCCTGGGGATAAACGAAGACGGGCTGCCTGCGGTTGCGACAATCGACAAGAACGGCGGTGTGACAATACAGGTGCTCGTACCTGACCTCAACGTTTCGGCTCTGAAAGTGTCGACGTCTTCGGGGCCAACGACGTCCGTATTCACCGACGATCAGTGGAGCGCGAGCGCTACGTTGACAAACGAAGGCACAGCCCAGGCAACTTCGGTTATCGTGCAATACTGGCTGAGCAACACTCTCAACTTTGATCCCACTACGGCAAAGTTGATAGACACAGCCCCAACGATCCCAAGCCTCGCGGTGGGTCAGACAATTACAATCAATTCTCCGCAGACCTACTCGCTGAGCAAGCTCGGCATTACCACTGCAGGGACCTACTACGTCGTGGTGACTGTCGCGTCGGATCCGAAGAACTGCGAGATTGACCTTTCGGACAATCAGGCGCAGGCCGCGATCGCTGCGCAGGTGAGGCAGACATCCACTGTTATTCTGACGGTCAGCGTTTCCGGTCTCACTCCCGTGGACCTGTTTGGAACCTGGAGCTTCAACGCAACGGTGACGAACAGCGGAACGGGGACATCGAGCCCCGGTACCCTCAGCTACAGCGTCAATGGAAAGGTCACGCAGGTTTCGGTTGGCAGCATAGGGCCGAATGGGAGCCAGACATTCAACCTGTCCGGCAAGGTGAGCGATCTCACCAGCGCCTCGGGTACCTACCACATTACCGTCACCGACGGCACCAGCACGGCCGACGCCGCAATCGTGGTGACCTACGTGGACCTCACGGTGAGTGTTACTCCGGTCGCGCCTCTGCACCTGGGCGGGATCTGGAGCTCCAACGCAACGGTGACGAACTTTGGAACGGGGACGGCTGGTCCGAGCACCCTTGAGTACCTGGTGAATGGCAGGGCCACGCAGATTGCCGTTGGCAGCCTCGCGCCGCAGGGCGGGAGCCAGACCCTCAATCTGTCCGGGAATGTGAGCGATCTCACCAGCGCGCCAGGCACCTATCATGTCACAGTCATCGCAGATGCCCTCAACGCGGTGGCAGAAACGAATGAGAACAACAACACGGCCAATCTCGCCGTGCCGGTGATCTACGATGAGATCGTCCTCGACACTTATGATCCCGGGTCTCCGGGGAGCTTCGCCCCCTTCTATTCGACTTACATGGAGCTATGGAGCTCGGACGGCAAGACGATGCTCACCTCGGACGACAGCGGGGCCAGCAGGCCGGGAGCGGTCAGTGCAGGCTTTGCTTATATCGACTACGCACAGGGACTTGCACCTGGGGACTATTACGTCCTTGTCAAGGAAACCCCGTCAGACAATCCAACTCACGCGTTCGGCTATGCCATTCGTGTGATGACGGCTCCAAGCACTTCCTACGACGGGTGGGACTTCGGAGGAGCGTACGCTACGGAATCCACGACCGACACGCCTCTGGCGGGCGGGACTGGAATTCCTACCCTCTTCCAGACCATGCAGGTGAACAATCCGCCGCCTAATCCCCCGCCCAACGATCGGCTGAACCGCTTCCTCGTTGTCGACGGGGTCAACTGGGTGAAGATTCATCTTCCCTAAGATCTCCGTTTCCGAAAATGCAGCCCCGGGCACTTCTGCCCGGGGCTTTTTTTATGCGGTTCTTCTTGCGTCCGACAGGAGGAATGAGAGCGCCAGGCCGAGGATTACAAATCCGCCCGCGACGATAAAGGACCAGGTGGAGGCAGCGGCCGGGCTCAGGCGGTCCTGGAGCGCGGCGAAAATCTGCGGACCCACGACCCCTGCGGCAGCCCAGGCGGTGAGAATGAAGCCGTACACCGCGGGCATCAGCCGTGATCCGAACACGTCACCGATGAAAGAAGGCATGGCGCCGAACCCGCCCCCGTAACAGAGCAGGACCCAGCACACCAGCACGGCGAAAACCCACGGGTTCTTCGTCATCACGAGGAGGGCGAACACGAGCACCTCGGAGGCAAGCATCACGCGGAAAGTGCGGGACCTGCCGATGCGGTCCGACGCCGCGCCCCACAGGAATCGGCCCGCGCCGTTCCACAGGGAGCTGACGGCTACGAGCGTGGCACCGAATCCGGCCAGGGCGGCGGCTGCCAGCTCGGGGTTGAACCGCTTCCACAAATCCTGAAACAGCGGGGACTGGAAGCTGATGATGGAAATGCCTGCCGTGATATTGCAGAAGAATACGATCCACAGGGAAAGAAAGCGGCCGGACAGCAGGGCCTTTCCGAGCGGAATCTCTTCAACCTCGTCGCACGCGGCTTTCGCTGCAGGCTCCGCGCACCCTTCCGGCAGCCAGCCCGCCGGCGGGTTTTTCATGAACGCGGCAGATCCGACGCCGAGCACCAGGAACACCCCGGCCAGAAGGAGAAATACGGATACGAGGTTTCTGTGCGTCAGGTCAAGGAGGAGAGGGGCAAGGACCTTGCTCATGAACAAGGCCCCGAGGCCGAAGCCCATGACGACCATGCCTGTTGCCAGGCCCTTCCTGTCCGGGAACCACCTGGCGATGGTGGCAACAGGCGTCACGTACCCCAGGCCAAGGCCGATCCCGCCCATCACCCCGTAGCCTGCATACAGGAGGGCAAGGGACTTGATGCTGAATGCAAAGGCAGCAACGGCGCAGCCCGCGGCGAACAGCGTCCCGCCGATCATTGCCATGGTCCGGGGATTCCTCTTCGGGAGCTGGGCGCCGCCCCAGGCGGCCGTCACGCCGAGGAAGAATATGGCAAAGGAGAATATCCAGGCCACCTGCGAGTTGGTCCAACCGAAGACGTCCTTGAACTCCCTGACCAGGAGGCCCTGGAAGAAGCTCCACGCGTACACGGTTCCCAGGCAGAGCATGAGGACTGTGCCCATTGCGGCAATGACCCAGCGTTGTGCGGACAAGGTGTCTTTCATTTCATTTCCCCAGGAACGGCGAGATGCCCAGCCAGGCGCCAAACCCGATTATCGCCACCCCGCAGACCGAAAGGATCCCGGTGGTCAAGCCGCGCGGGATATTCCGGCGGCCAATGTGCAGAAGGATGGATACCGCGGAGTACCAGCCCAGGTCTCCGAGCTCGTGCCCGAGAAAGAATGCAGCGAGCGCCGGCCATCGCGCAAGGGTGATGTCGAACCGCAGGAGAAACGCCGCCCCCACCGTGACCCACCAGATCCACCAGTAGGGATTGCCCATGGACACGAGCGCCCCGGCAACAACCGGGTCCATGCGGCCCACAAGGCTCATTCTGCCGGCGGCTTCCCCGGCTGACCCGGGATCGCCGGCGATGAGATCGATGCCCCTGCCGCGCACGGTTTCACGGAGCAGCCCGATGCCCATGGAGAGGAGCAGGGCCGCCCCGCCTACGCCGATTATCTTCGCCGCTGCCGGGGCGCGGAGGAACCCAACGACACCGAGCACCAGGCTGCAGATCAGCACACCCTCCAGCGCGGCATGGCCCGCGATCACCCGTGCGCCCGTAAGCCAGCCTTTTTCCGCGGTTCGCAGTGTGCGCACGATCGTATACGTGAGGAGCGGTCCGGGCATCAGCGCCCCGCTCAGGGACAGGAGGAAAGAAAGTGAGAAAATCATCCAGAGCGCGCCGATCGACATCAGGGGAATCTATCACGGAGGACCGCACGGTCACAATCGAGAAGTTCCCGGCAAATGCTCAGGGCCGTGGCTTCGCTTTGACCAGCGCAGGCTCCAGGCCGGCCAGGGCCCGCGCGTCGAACCTGAAGGTATTCAGGTCAGCGCTGTCCGTGGGAAGCGCCTGCACAACTGTCGTGATGACGTCTGCCGGCACGTCGATCTCCCGGCTGAGGGAAGCTTCGTGTTCCTGCTTCCACCTTTCAATCTTCCCATACGATTCCTGGATTCTCTCTCTGAGCTCCCTGCCCAGAGGGGTGCCGCTGCAGGCTATTGCAAGCAGACCCTGGAACGTACGGGACGTGAGCGCTGCCGAGCCTTCCACGATGATGAAATCGTGGCCCGCGAGGATGGCGCGCAGAGCCCACGAGGATGTCCGATCGATGCCCGGCGCGTCAGGGTCTCCGGGAATTATCGAAAGCATTTTCGTGTCGGCATAGTTTCGGAGCATGAGGAGCCCGTCCGACATGAGAAGCCCCGTGAATCCGGTTCCAGAACGCAGCAGGCGGTTCCAGGCGGAAGAGAAAGTGACGATCCGAGGGTCCACCAATGAATCGTACAAATGGGTCGTCATCATTATCCCCGCCTCGTCTTCCAGCTCATGAAACACGGCGAAACGCCGCTGTACTTCATCCGGCGGCACCAGGGTATCCGGAGACTGCCTGTGCAGATTGGCGCGCGCGGGGAGGTAGGGGAAGTGCTTGATGACCGGCTCGAGCCCGAACTCTTTCAGCGCGCTGATCACCAGGCGCGCGCGGTCGGGGGTCCGCGGGTCGGCAGTGCTCGTGTCCACAGTGGGACCAAGGACCACGTTGATGCCCATGGCCGCAAAACCAAATGCGTTCAGGCGCGCGAGAGCTTCCAGCTCCGAATCCGGGAGGCGTTTGAACCTGCCCAGGAAGCCGCCGACATACCCGTCTCCGAATGTGCCGACAACGCCCGCGCCCTTGATCTTCACGATATCGGCGCAGACAAGGAGCGGCGGGCGTGTGAGCTTTTTCAGGGCGTGGTTGGTGCGTCGAATCCTCTCATAGCTGGTTGAGCCATAGTGCGGGATGACCCCGCCGACCTGGAGCTGGGCGATCATGGGGGCGAACTCCGGCTCCAGGGCCAGGGGTCCTCCGTACCCGAACCCGTCCACATTCACGATGAAGAGCTGGCCCAGCCGTGACTCGATGTCCTTCGCCTGCTGGACCGGGATGCCGAGCTTCCCGGCGGATGAAAGACTGTCGACAAATGTCGAATCAGCGCCGCACAGGCTCACCGCAACGAACGTGACAATTGCAAGGATGCAGAGGAGTCTCACTTCGGCATGCTCGATTCGCCCCGGACTATAGAAGAATCTGTGCATCATGGTATACTGTGGCTGTCTATGCATAGAACCATGCGGTACACATCATGATTGCAGTCATTACCGGAGCGACTGGCCATGTCGGGGTCACCCTGTCAAGGCTGCTGCTTTCCCGGGGCCATCGTGTCCGGGCGATCGTGCGAAAGGACGCGGAAGGGCTGAAAGGCCTGGAGGTTGAAAAGGTTGACGGGGATCTGGGGAACCCTGAATCCCTGGCGCGGGCCTTCCGCGGCGCCGACGTGGCCTTCCACGCCGCCGCGCGCATCTCCATCACCCGTGCCGACATGGCGCAGGTGGCGGAGACGAATGTCGGTGGGACACGAAACGTGATAGCCGCATGCCGGCAGGCCGGTGTGCGCCGCCTTGTGCATTTCAGCTCCATCGAGGCTCTGCAGCCGGAGCCGGTGGACTCACCCGTGGACGAGGAGCGCCCCTTTGTGGACGCGAATCCGGCTTCCCCCTATGCCATCTCCAAGGCGCAGGCAGAAGGCGAGGTACGGCGCGCCATGGCTGCCGGCCTGGACGCCGTCATTCTCAATCCCACCGCAATAGTCGGGCCCTGGGACTACAAGCCTTCTCTCCTGGGCAGTGCCATCCTGTCCATCGCAGGCGGTCGCCTGCCCATGCTCGTGGACGGCGGTTTCGACTGGGTGGATGTTCGGGACGTGGCAGAAGCTGCCCTGGCTGCCGCGGAACGCGCCCCGGCAGGCAGCCGTTACCTCGTGGGGGGAAGGTGGGCGTCGATGGCGGAGCTGGCGCAGCTTGTGTGTACCGTCACGGGAGCCCGGCTGCCGGGGCTGACATGTCCTTTCTGGATTGCGCAGGCGTGGGCGCCTGTCTCCGCTGCATTTTCGCGTGCCGTGGGGAAGACGCCCTTGTTCACAGGCTACTCCCTCGGCGTTCTGCGGGCTTACCGGACGGTGAGCCATGACCGGGCTTCGCGTGAGCTCGGCTATCGCCCTCGGGACCTCGAGGAGACCATCGGAGATGTGTGCGCGTGGTTCGAGGTGAACGGATACCTGCGCCCGAACCGGGGGAAGGCGGTCAGAAATCGAGCGGCCTCAGGGGGAGGGCGAGCGTAAACGTGGTTCCCTCCTCCGGCGTCGAGGTGAAGGAAACGCTCCCTCCCAGGTACTGCTCCGCCAGCAGCCTCATGCCCCATGTGCCAAGGCCCCTGTCCCTGCCTTTTGTGGAAAAATAGCGGCGGAAAATCTGCTTTTGAACGACAGGCTCGATGTACGTGGGGTTGTGCACGTTGAACCAGGCATGGTCGTCGGTGCCTTTGCCGAACCCGATCGTGACAACGGAACGCGCGGGGGAAGCCTCCAGGGCGTTTTTCAGCATATTGCCCAGGATCCGTTTCACCAGCGAATCATCACTCACGAAGGAAAAGGATTCTGAAAAAGGCGCAATCTGAATTGAGCGCTCCTTCGCCGCCTCGAGCCCGCCCACCTGCTCCATGAGCTGCGTGGCGATGCTCGTCGACTCGATCAGATTCCGCTGACACTGAAGGGTGCCGTTTTCCGCCGAAACGAACACCTTCTGGCCTTCTATCTCCTCCACGAGGGTATCTGAGATCACGGAGAGCCGTGATATGAGCCCCAGGCTCCCTTCATCGGCGGTTCCGCGCCGCAGCAGGTCCAGGTAGACCTTGAAGCTGGAGGCAGTGTTCAGGATATCGTGGAAAAAAATTCTCTCCAGCGACTGTCGCTGTTTCTGGTGGCTGATGTCGCTGAAGCTGATGAGAACATAGGGTTTGCCGCCGATCTCGAATGGGGACGTGAGGGCCTGCAGGTCATACGCAGGCTTTCGGTCCGCCGTGCCCACGGAGATATTGCACTCTCTGACGGCCACGCGCCGGGTCCGCTGGGTCTCCCGGATGGCCTGCGCGGCCCCGCAGAACTCGCAGGCTTCGGAGTCTCCACACGCGCCATTCGCGTTTGCGCATCCGAGGAGCTCGCCGGGCCGGTCCCCGCACAGATCTTCCAGGCTTCGCGCGCCTACGAACTCCCGGAATGCAAGGTTGGCAAAGATCACCTGGCGCTGCTCGTTCAGGACTGCGACGGGCATGGCCACCGCGTCGAGGCTGACAGGACCCTTCTCGATAGTGCGCGCCTCTCTGAGCTGGGAGAGTGCCTCTGCCCGGCTGAGCCTGTGGGATGGAGCGGCGGATCCGTGTTTTTCCATCTGCGATGTCATCATACACCGGCAGGAAGCCGCCGGGAAGTACTTCTCCCCCGGCGGTCACGGGAGTATACTCCCCGCCGGGAGGGACCTCGTGACAAAGCCAGACCTGCTCACCCAGATCCTCGGATTCCTCTCCACGATTGCCCGCTTCATCGGCTCAGTGATCGTGCATCTCGTGCAGTACATCCTCCCGTCGGTGAGGGACCTCGCCACGCTTGCGGAGCCGATCGGCTACCTGGCCCTTCTCACCCTCTTTGTCATACTGACCTCGGCAGCGCGAAAGGTCGCGCTCGTCATCCTCCTCGCAGGCTGGGCGCTTATCTTCATCCGCATATTGTTGATGGCATTCCGCGTCGGGTGAGGGCGCGCCTCCGCGCCGGGTAAGCGGGCCTCCGCGTTGGTGAAGGCGCCCTCCGCGCCGGTCCCCGCGGATTCAGGCGAGGGTCAGTGTCATGAGCAGGAAGATGCAGGGCAGGTACAGCACGGAAGCCTCCAACAGGAACCGGCCGTCCCGCTTTTCCTGGCGCACGGCTGTCCGGACGGCAGCAATGAGGAACAGCGCTCCCAGCGGCACTGCGAAGATCAGATAGATCGGATTGAGCAGTCTCATGGCAACCGGAAGAAGGCTCGCGGCGAAAAGGAGCACGGTGGGCGCGATGATGGCAACCGCCGTCCTGGTGCCGCGAAGGTCTTCCCCGGGCAGCACGCGGATGCCCGCGCGCGCATAATCTTCCCGGTACATCAGGTTGATGGCAAGGAAGTGCGGGAACTGCCAGAGGAATAGCAGAGCGAAGAGGATCCAGGCAGGGGGCTCCAGGGACCCGCGTGCCGCGGCCCATCCCAGCAGTGTCGGCGTGCCTCCGCTCAGCGCGCCCATGGTCGTATGATACGCGGTCATTGTTTTCAACGGGGTGTAGATGAGGACATAGCTGACCACCGTAAAGACGGCCACCGCCGCGCTGAGCAGGTTCACGGCAAGGGCAAAGAGCAGCACTGACGATACGGTCCCGGCCAGCCCGAACCACAGCGCCTGACCGGGGCGCAGCCGTCCGCTCGGCAGGGGCCTTCCCCGTGTGCGCTGCATGCGGCCGTCCCGCTCGCGCTCGAAGTACTGGTTGAGGCTCAGCACGCCGGCCGCCAGGAGAGCCACCGCGGCGATGAGGACCGCAAATCGGCCCCTGTCGAAGCTTCTCCCGGCGCCGAGGTAGTACGAGCAGGCGGCGACCGCGAGCAGCAGAAGGCCGATGCGGGGCTTTGTAAGCTCGGCGAACGCCCTGAGCCGGCCCCAGAGGCTGCCGCCAGGCGCGGGACTTTCCACGACCATATGTGTGCAAAGTATATAAACGGGTGCGCCTTCGGCAAGCGAGCGATCCGCCGGCAGGCTGGACAAAGGCAGGGGCTGCAGTGAAGGATAGCGCAGAATGACCCACGATGCCGCAGCAGATATGGCGCTGTACGAGGAACGCTGCCGCCGGGAGCTCGCCGTGGCGCTGGACCGGACTCCCATGTATGAAGCCTGGAGAGACCGCGACCCCGGGCCTGACCGGGATATTGATGACCGGTACCGCGCTCTTCCCCTGCTCACCAAGGATGACATCAGGACGCACTTTCCCTACGGGCTTGTCCCCCGCGGCCTGGACCTGGACGCGGCGCGCGCGCGAGGGGAGGTGAGCTTTGTCCGCACCAGCGGAACGGTGGATGAAGCACTCCAGAACATCTGGAACCAGCGGTGGTGGGACGCGTCGGAGCGCGCGTCGTGGAGCCTGAACCCGGTGAGCGCGCGCGTAGCCACGGGCACCCACCGGGAAGCTATCCTTGCCAGCGCCCTCTCTGTCGGACCACGTTCGGAAAACGCCCCCCTGGACCGGTCTGCCCGGATGCTGGGAAGATTCCTCTATCTGAATGAGCACGGCAGCACCGCACAGTGGCCGCAAGGCCATGAAAAGCGGATCCTTGCCGAGATTGCGGATTATCAACCTGCCGTCCTGGAGGCGAATCCTTCCCTGCTTGCCCGGGTGGCCCGCTGGGCGGCACGGAGCGGGGTGGAGGCCTGGCAGCCGCCCCTCATCACTCTCACCTACGAGTTTCCCTCTGCGCTTCATTTGAAGGCCATCCGACGCGTGTTCGTATCTCCTGTCGTGAGCTCCTATGGCTCCACGGAGGCCGGCTACGTTTTCATGGAATGCGAGCACGGAATGATGCACCAGAACACCGAGGCATGCCGCGTGGACATGGTGCCCTTGCCGGGGGAGCGGCAGGACGGGTTCGTCTGCCCCGGCGGCATAGGCCGCATTGCGGCAACAACCTTCGGCAATGCCTGGTGTCCGCTCGTGCGGTTCGAAGTGGGGGACATCGGCCGTATGGCGGCTGGCTCCTGCCCCTGCGGCCGCGGCATGGGCGTCACCCTCAGCGCGGTGGAGGGGAGACTGAAAAGTCTCTGCTTTGCGGCGGACGGGAGTCCTGTCACTCATGGGCGGATCGACCTCGCCCTTGCAGCTGTGGACGGACTGGAGCAGTACAGGCTGGACCAGGTCTCGCCTCGTCTCGTGCGCTGCGCAGTGATTGGAGAGCCGGGCTCCCAGGCCGCTCGCGGCGCGAAGGATGCGCTGGCCGGCGTGTTCGGTCCCAGTATGGCCGTGGAGGTGGCGGAAGTCGACCTGCTCCTTCCAGAAAAATCGGGAAAGTTCCTTCTTGCCCGGCGCTGGTTTTCCCTGGAGGAGGCCGCGCGTGTCTGAGAAGCGAGCCCCGCTGTACCTGATTGCCGGCGGTCGGCACTCCATACAGCGGAAAGGCCCTGACCCCCTTGTGCAGGCGGTGCTTGATCGCACCGGTGTTTCCCGTCCTTCCGTGGCATACGTGGGCGCTGCCTCGGGGGACAACCCGGCCTTTCGACTGCTCATCAGCCGCATACTTGAAAAGGCCGGGGCCGGGCGCGTGACCCTGGCCCCCCTCTGCGGGGCGCGCGGCAGTCTCCAGAAGGCCGGCTCGGTGCTGGAGAACGCCGACGTCATCTTCATGTCCGGCGGGGACGTGGAGGAGGGAATGCGGGTTATCCGGGCGAAGGGGGCCGGGCCACTTCTCCGCAGGCTGTGGAAGCAGGGGAAACCCCTGTTCGGCCTTTCCGCGGGAAGCATCATGCTTGCCCGACGCTGGGTGCGCTGGACCGACCCGCACGACGAAGAGAGTGCCGAGCTCTTTCCGTGCCTCGGTTTTGCGCCGGTGTTCTGCGATACGCATGGTGAAGGTGATGAATGGGGCGAGCTGCGCGCCCTCCTGTCCCTGTGCCCCCCGGGCGCAACGGGTTACGGTATTGTCTCCGGTGCGGCCCTTAAGATAGAAGAAGACGGCTCGGTCTGCGCCCTGGGCGGGGAGGTGCACGTCTTCCGCAGGCGGAAATCGAGCGTCGCGCAAATCGAAAGCATTCTGCCGCGCCCCGCCGAACACTAAATCCGCGGAATGCCGCGGCGCATGAATCCGCGGAATGCCGCGGCGCAATGAATCCGCGGAATGCGCGAGTACGCGCTCGGCCCGAAGGCCGTACCGCGGAGCGCTGAACACGCCTGCCGCGAATTTTCTTATCTTCTTCCCCAAAGGGGGAACGGAATGGAATATCGCAGGCTGGGAAGCGCCGGGCTGAAAGTGAGCCTCCTCTCCTATGGTTCATGGGTCACATACGGAAAGCAGATGGATCCCGACGCCGCGGGCGCGTGCATGCAGGCGGCGTGGGAGCACGGCGTCAACTTTTTCGACAATGCCGAGGCGTATGAAGCGGGCAGGTCCGAAGAGATCATGGGCGCTGTGCTGAAAAAAACGGGATGGCGCAGGGCAAGCTATGTCGTCTCCACCAAGATCTTCTGGGGCCTGCACGACGGTGTGAATGAGAAGAACACGCTCAATCGCAAGAGGCTTCGGGAGGGAATCGACGGGGCGCTGAAGCGTTTCGACCTCGACTACCTGGACCTCGTATTCTGCCATCGACGGGACCCTGAAACCCCGATTGAGGAGACGGTCTGGTCCATGCACATGATGATCGAGTCCGGCAAGGCCCTGTACTGGGGCACCTCCGAATGGGCCGCAGACGAGGTCAGGGAAGCCTGGGATGTCGCGGAGAAACACCACCTGCACAAGCCGCAGATGGAACAGCCGCAGTACAACATGTTCGTGCGCCGGAAGGTGGAACGCGATTTTGCGCGGCTCTATCCGGGCATCGGCCTCGGTCTGACCACATTCAGCCCCCTGGCCTCCGGTATCCTGACCGGCAAGTACAATACCGGGATCCCGAAGGACTCGCGCATGGCTCTTCCCGGCATGGAGTGGCTCAAGGACAGCCTGACAACGGTGAGGGTGGACGCGGTGAAGAAGCTCCAGCCCATCGCGAGCGAGCTGGGCGGGACCGTGGCGCAGCTTGCCCTGGCCTGGTGCGCGCACAATCCGAATGTCAGCTCCGTCATCACCGGGGCGAGCCGGCCGGAGCAGGTGAAGGAGAACATGAAGGCGCTGGATATCCTGCCCAAGCTCACACCGCAGGTCGTGGAGCGCATCGAGAAGGCCCTTGCCGGAGCTACCGATCTGGTCTAGGAGCGCACAGCCACCTGTCGAACCAGGCGAACGCGTCATTCTGCATCTTCTCATCGAACTTGTGGGGACCTGGATAGAAAAGCCCCGCGTACCTCTCAGGTGCCCCGAGCTTGGAGTAGACAGCGGCAAGCTTCGCGTCTGCCTGTTTCTGTCCGGCCGGGGTCCAGAGCTGGTCCTCGCGATTGTACTGGACCATCAACGGTCCGGGACCGTGCAGGGACACGACGTCCGGCAGGTCCATGAGACGCGAGAGATGGGGAACGTGGAACATCCATGTATGCTCGACTATTTTTTCCTCGAGCACCTCGCGCGCCACTGTCATGAAACCCACGCAGACCGCGCACTTCACGCGGGGATCGAGCCCGGCAAGGTAGACCGTGCGCAAGCCGCCGCCTGACAGCCCGCAGCAGCCCAGGCGCTGCGGATCTACCTCGGGCCGGCCCGCCAGGTAGTCCATGGCCCGCCTGTCCTCGTAGGCCATGACGCCCGGCCAGGTCGCGCCGGAAAGGAACAGGGTCTTTGCCACGAAGGTCTCATACTGCGCGGCAAACTCGTTGTACGCCTCGATGTACCTCCGGCTCCCCGGCTCCTCGTTCAGCACCCCTGTCACGAACCGGGCCGGGACATCGCGTGGATCCATCCTGCGGGAGCCCCAGAGAAAGAGGTCCGGAACGAACACGACATAACCCCGAAGCGCGAGCTCGTTGGCCCATGACCGGCCGCCGTACATTTCCGCCTTGAGCTCCTTCAGGATGGCAGGTTCCTCCTCCATGGCGACAAGCTTTTCTTTTCCGAAGTACTTGAAGGCGCTGTGGTCGTGCAGGGCAACCACCCCCGGCATCCTCTCCTTTGCAGAGGAAGGCCGGAGAAGAAACCCCTCGGTCCTCGGGCCGAAAGGCTGCGCGTAGCTCACCCGCTCGGTCACGAGCCCATTGCTCTCCCTTACTTCTTCAATGGCGGGCTGGAGGCTGCATGGAGGAGGATCATAGGAAAGGAGCTCATGCACTTTCGCCCTGGCCTGTCTCTTCCAGGCCTCGCTGTCGGTCCAGCCGGAATCGAGGAAGGAAAGAGGCCGGGTGCAGCTCGATTCCGACCAGAGGGCCAGCCCATGGTATGCGCCCAGGACCGGGTTACTCATTTTCGCCTCCCATCCAACCGCGTACCTCGTGCTCCACGTTCGGGGGCACCGGGCTCCTGGAGCCGCGGGCAAGCTCCTGCAGAATCTGCTCCGCGTCCATTCCAGCGGCCCCGGCGCGGCGCAGGGACTGCCGCGTGATGCGGAACAGCACGCCCACTTCCCTGCCCACCCGCTCGCAGTACCTTCCCAGCGCCGCCTCGAAGCCCGGCGAGTGGGAGAAAAAGACCACCTCGAAGTTCGGCTGCACGATGAGCGCGGGCGGCTCAGGGCTCGCGGCGTCCTCGGAGCCTGCTGCCCCGTCATGCGGCAGGCCCAGCAGGGTCCTGCCTGTGCCGCTCACGCGGAAACCCGGCTTTCCTTCCGCGGTGACCCCCGCCTCGGCGCCGCCCAGCGCAAGGAGACATCGGCCGAGGAAGATCCCGAGAAAGGACTTCCACAGCTCCTCCAGGGCTTCCTCGGTGGCCAGAGAGGAGGGGGGGGCTGAGCCTGTTCCGCGGAGTCCGCCTGATCCGGTGATCGCTCCCGAGGCCGCCAGGGGACTGCCAATAGCTGCCTGGTATTCGGCGAAGTCGCCGAACCGGATAAAAGTGGTGAGCGGCACGTAGGAGAAAGCCTGCATGAGCCAGGGCAGAATCTCTTCCCGGGCGCCGTCCGCCGAGCTTACTTCCTCTTCCATGAGGTCGAAGAGGCGCGAGGGCCGCTGCGGCGTGGCCACGAGCTCGTTGACCAGGAACGAGTGCCTATCCGTGAGCGGCTGCCTGATCCACATCGCCCCTATTCGGGCCGGAACGAGCGGCGCACCCGGGCCGGCCCCGCCGGGCACCAGCAGGCCGCTCAGCCGAAGGGCCTGGAAGGCGAGGTCTATCCGCCCCTCCATGGAAAGTCCCGTGAGTCTCTCCAGCCATTCAGGGAGGCTGAGCAGCATGGCGGCCGTTTCCTCCCTGAACCTGGCAAACGGCTTCTCGTCGCCCCGCCTCAAGGGAATCGGCGCGCTGCTGGCGGAGACGAGAAGCGTGGTCATGTCCTCCACCAGGAAAGGGTGGTGAAATACCTTGCTGACGCTCACCGGCTCCGGGGCCAGCACGACGGAAAGCCTCCGCAGCCGCCGGGCTGCCGCAGGCCAGATGCCCAGCAGCGGCTCGAGATCTGCCCGGCGGAGCCCGAGAAAGAACACTGCGCGCTGGAGGCCCAGCCGCGCTGCCGCGCAGAGCTCGTCCCTGTCAACTGTGGGAAAGTATTCTTCCAGGTCGCGCACCGCTATCCTGTCTCTCTGCTCGGTAAAGAAGGAAAGCATGACCCGCGCGGTTTCCCATCCTGACTCCTGGGAAGGCTTCCCCCTGCGCGCAAGGGCTGTCTGGAGCCACTCCAGGGACGAGACGAGCCCGGCGATCCGGGAAAAATCATTGGGCAGAAGGGCCAGCGACTCGTGCAGGTGAGACCGCTCCTGCTGGCTGTAGTGCTCACCGAGGTACGCGCAGAGGGCCGCGAGGCCTGGATTTTCGAACAGCGGGTATTTCGCCAGGGACTTCATGACCTGGTGAAATGGCACGTACCGCTTTGAGATGCCGAGAGAGCCGGGGCCGCCCGATTCCTCCAGCAATCCCGCGTCGTGGAGCTCCGCCACTGCGGGGTCTCCTGCGGCGGGCAGGAGCGAAAGCCCCGGGGCGGCGCCGTCAAGAAACGTCCGCCGGGCCGGTATCGACAGCCCGCCCCATGCGACCAGCTGTGCGAGAAATCCCTGCCAGTCGGACGGGAAGAGCTTCATGGCGCCGACGTATCCTGCACGGTACTCCGCGCGGTGTGAGGATTCGGCGCCGCGGCTTCCGTGTTTCGGATTGCGTAGGAGTATCCCTGCTCGCAGAGGAAGAGCTGCCTCTTCATGGCGAACTCCTGCTCGACCGTGTCGCGCGAAACAAGCGAATAGAAGTACGCCTGGTTTCCCAGCGTCTTGGGCCGCAGCACCCGGCCCAGGCGCTGCGCCTCTTCCTGCCGGGAGCCGAAGGTCCCGGAAACCTGGATGGCAAGGCTTGCCTCGGGCAGGTCCACGGCGAAGTTCGCCACCTTTGACACGGCGAGGATTCTTATCCGCCCGGCCTTGAAGTCCGAGTACAGACCGTCACGGACGCGCTGCGGCGTGGAGCCCGTGATGACGGGCAGCCCCAGGGGCTGCGCGATTGCGGCGAGCTGGTCCAGGTACATCCCGATGACCAGCGCGGGCTCGCCCTGGTGGGCGTCGAGGACCGCTTTCACCAGGTCGATCTTTGCAGGGTTCTCCGACGCCATGCGGAACTTCGTGCGCGCGTCCGCAACCGCGTAGCTCATCTGCATGTGTGCGGGCAGACGGACGCGGATTTCCGTGCAGACCGCCTTCGCGATCCAGCCCTGCTTCTCCAGCTCCTTCCACGGGACGTCGTATTTCTTCGGGCCGATGAGCGCGAAGACATCATCCTCCTTGCCGTCCTCCCTCACCAGGGTAGCGGTGAGGCCGAGCCGCCGCCTGGCCTGCAGGGAGGCGGTGATCTGAAAGACCGGAGCCGGAAGGAGGTGGACCTCGTCATAGACGATCAGGCCCCAGTCCCTCTTGCCGAACAGGGAGATGTGCGGGTAGGGGTGCTCCCCGGCATCCGCGGGCGGGCCCCGGTGAGTGAGCATCTGGTAGGTCGAGACTGTGATGGGGCGCACTTCTTTTTTCTGCCCCGTGTACTCGCCGATCAGGTCCGGGTCGATGTCTGTCTTGTCGATCAGCTCCGCGATCCACTGGCGCACCGCGGTGACGCACGTGGTGAGCACCAGCGTGGAGGTCTGCAGGAGGTCCATGCAGAGCATGCCCACGATCGTCTTGCCTGCGCCGCAGGGCAGAACAATCACCCCGGATCCGCCGCGCTCGCTTCCTCCTGCGTGGAACGCGTCCGCCGCGGCGCGCTGGTACGCGCGCGGTATGAACGGCCGGCCGCGGCCGAGCGTTGCGGGCCGCAGCGAGAGCTCGAAAGCCTCGCCCGCGGCATAGCCTGCCTGGTCGTCCACGGGGTAGCCGATCCGGATCAGGGCCAGCTTGAGCTGCCCGCGCGACGAGGGCGCCACGGCGAAGCTCGTGTCCGAGAGCCGGTCCCCGAGCAGGAGCGCCGCGTGCCGGTCAGCGGCAACGAGCTCCGCCAGGCCGCGGTCCCGGCAGCCAAGGACAAGACGCGTGTCCTCCCGGTGGAGCGTCAGGCTGCCGTAGCGTGCGGCATAGTCCTCGATCTCGAACGCGATGTGATCTGGAACGGGGTAGCGGGACAGGGCGCGCAGCATCGCGACGATCTCATCGGCCCTTTCCCCTGCCGCGCACGCGTTCCAGATTGAAAGCGGAGTGATGCGATATGTGTGGACGTGCTCGGGGGACTTTACCAGCTCGGCGAAGCGCGCCAGGGCGTCCCGGGCCTCCGCATAGCGCGGGCTTGCCACCTCTGCCAGTATCGTGCGGTCGCCCTGGACAATGAGGGGGCTGCTGGACTCAGTGGCACCCGTGGGTGGATCAGCAGTATTGTTTATCATGATGAAAGGCTCGAAAAGGATAGTGAGAGCCCTATTCAGGGTCAAGGGAGCAAGACCGCGGGCGCGTTTCTTTCATTTGCAAATGATAACTAAACGTATCTATTGACAGAAAACGATAAGATATGGTACTAAATAATAGAGGAAAGTTGAAAACGGGAGGAAAGAATTGAGCGAATTACACCTGAAGCCTGCGGTCAAGCCCACGATGTATTTCGTCGGGGTTTCGACGACCAAATCAATGATAATGCGCGTATTTCCCGAATGGGCACGCCGCCTCGAGCTGGGAGACTGCCAGCTCAAGGGCATAGACCTCAAGCAGCATGACCTCGTTGAGCGCTACAGGCAGGTCGTCGCCTTCATAAAGTCGGACCCCCAGTCTCTGGGGGCGCTGGTGACGACCCACAAGATCGATCTGCTGCGAGCGGGCAGGGACATGTTCGACGAACTGGACGATTTCGGCGCGGAAATGGGGGAGGTGAGCTCGATCTCGAAAAAGGACGGCCGGCTTTGCGGCGGAGCCAAGGACCCGATCTCCAGCGCCCTGGCCCTTGAAAGCTTTCTCCCTGCCCAGCACTGGGAAAACACCGGTGCGCAGGCGTTTCTCATGGGAGCAGGAGGCTCGAGTGTCGCCCTGTGCTCGTACCTGGCGCGGCCGCAGCACGAGGAAAATCGGCCTTCGAAAATCTTCGTCTCCAATCGCAGCCCGGCGCGCCTCAAGGAGATGGAAGAAGCTCATCGTCGACAGTCGATGGACGTCCCCATCGCCTACGTCCTTACACCTCGTCCAGAGGACAACGACGCGGTGATGCGCGGGCTCGCTCCCGGCTCCCTGGTCGTCAACGCAACAGGGCTCGGCAAGGATGCTCCTGGCTCGCCAATCACGGATGACGCGCCGTTTCCCGCGCAGGGCATGGCATGGGATTTCAACTATCGCGGCGACCTCGTGTTTCTTCGACAGGCGAAGAGCCAGGCAGAGGCCCGCACCCTGCGCGTGGAGGACGGCTGGCTGTACTTCATCTACGGCTGGCTCCTGGTGATCGGAGCGGTGTTCCATCGCGATATTCCGTTCATGGGGCCGGACTTCGATGAGCTGTGCCGGATCGCTGAGAAGGAAAAAGGCCGGGATTGAGACGGGCCCGGGGCCTTGCGCGGGCAGGGTTGATTCGATCAAATGGGGCGATGCAATTCGGCGCTCTCATCCTCGACATGGACGGCGTTCTGGCAGATACCGAGCCGCTGCACGTCAGCGCGTGGGACATCACTCTTCAGGGTATTGCGAGCACGGTCACGGGCGCCGCTCCTTCGGCGTCCGAGCTCCGAGCGGAGCGGGAGAAGATGACCGGCATGTCTACTCCGGAAATCGCGGAAAACATGGTTCGCGTGTTCCGCCTGTCCGTCACGGCAGACGATCTCCTGATCAGAAAGAGAACGATCTTCCGCACCATGGTCAACGGCGAGCTTGCCGCGTTCCCCGGTCTTCACGAGGAGCTCGTTCGATGGAGAAGCTCTCCGCTCGCGCTTGCCACCTCCAGCGCCCGGTTCGAGGCCGAGCTGATACTCGATCACCTGGGTCTTCATGACTTTTTCGATCCGGTGATCACCTGTGACGACGTGCCGAAGGCAAAGCCGGCCCCTGACTGCTACCTGCTGGCAGCCGACCGTCTGGGCGTGCGCCCCGCGGAGTGCGTGGTGATAGAGGACTCCGCGCACGGCATCACGTCCGCCCTGGATGCCGGAATGAAGGTATGCGCCGTGTCCCGAATGCAGCCCGGCCTGTTCAGAGGCGTGCTGGGCATCTTCCCTTCAACAGTGGAGGCGCTGAAATGGCTCAGGAGTTGACCACGGTACGGCCTGCGGGCAGGGCGGACCTGCCGCGGATCCTGTCGATCTACAATCACGAGATCCTTTTCTCCACCGCCACCTATGATACGAAGCCAAGGACCGAATGCGAGCATGAACAGTGGTTTGCTCATCATGATTCCGCGCGCCCGGTTCTGGTCGCGGAGTCCGATCAGGAGGTGTGCGGATGGGCGTCCCTCAGCCCCTGGTCAGACAGGCCTGCCTACGACAGCTCGGTGGAAGTGTCCGTCTACGTGGCGGAGGAGCACAGGAGCAAGGGGATCGGGAGGCAGCTCCTGCAGGCCCTGATCGAGGCAGGGCGCACGCAGGGCCATCACGCGCTTCTTGGCCGCATCTCCTCAGACAATATCGTGAGCATACGGCTGCACGAATCCCTGGGCTTTTCGGTTGTCGGTGTCTTGAAGGAGGTCGGCTTCAAGTTCGGCCGCTGGCTCGACGTTTCAATCATGGAGCTGCTCATATAGGCACCGCCCGAAGGGCGGTATCCACGCGCGGGCCCGACCGCCTTTTGCTTGCCATAGCTCTATACACTCATGGCACGGGCAAACGGGTCGAACGGGTACTCTCCGGCAAGACCCTCTTCCGCTGAGCGGCCGCTGCGCGCAATCGTCATGCCGAACTGCCGGCAGATCGCCTCGTGCGTGAGCTCGACCAGCGTGTGCTCCTCCATCCCGCTTTCACGCAGCATCCGTACAAACCGCGGGTAGAACGGCAGGCCCGGAATACCGGATGCAAAGCCGTCCGTTTTGTCCCGGCGCGTGTGCGGCGCGTGATCCGTCTCTATCCAGTCGATCGCGCCGTCGCGCAGCCGGCGCAGCATGAGCGCCGGCAGGGGCTTGGGCCGCAGGGGCGGGTTGACCTTCAGCAGAAGCCCGTCCTCCTCTTCCATCAAGGCCGCATCCAGCAGGGCGTGATGCGGGGTGAGGCCGCAGCTGACCCGCTGCCCCGTTGCGGCCGCGCCGTGCGCGTTTCGCAGGAGGTCGACCGCCCACGGGGTGGAGATGTGGCAGACGTGGAGGGTGCCGCGGAATGATGCTGCCGCGGCCAGCCTCATCTGGTCATCAACGGAGGCCACCTCCGCGGCAGGAGGCCGTGCGCGCGCGTGGCTGGCAGGCTGGGCAGGGTCCCAGACCTCCGCCTTCATGAGCGCCTCCTTTTCGCAATGGACGGCGAGCACGCCCGTGTAGCCAAGGGCCGCGAGGGTCCGATAGACCAGGGCCTGCTCGTCAACGCTGCGTATGCCCATGGTGCCCGTGGACTGCCCGGCGAACATCTTCAGGCCGACCACCCTGGGAAAGAGCTCCTTCCAGGCACGCACTGCTTCCTCGATCTGCCGCGGGACCGCGGTAAGGCCCGCGTACAGACCATGGAAGATCCGGATGCCCAGGCTGTTCACCGCGGTGTCCGCGTCGTCAATGCGGCGGCGGATCGTCTCGCGGGAGACCAGGGGAGGGTCGGTGTTGGGCATCTCGAACACACCGTCCAGCCCGGCGCGATAGGCAACTCCCAGGCCGTGCCGCAGGGTCTCCTTGGCAGCCTGGTTCCAGTCCCGAAGATGGACGTGCGGGTCGATCATCCGTCAGTCCGCGTAGAGGACCGGCTCGATCCGCCGGGGAAGCGCATCCCTGTACGCGTTCTTTTCCTCCGCGCTCACCTTCCTGCTGCTGATGGTGTACGGCCGCCTGCAGTAGCGGCACCGGATGATCCCCTCCTCGCTGTAGAACCGCGGAGGCACGTCTTCGTTGACCGTCCGGGTGATGCAGTTGGGGTTGGCGCACAGGAGGTAGACGAACTTCTCCGCCATCCTGCCGTCCTTGACGTGGTCGATCGTCGGCTCCGGTGAGAGGAGGGCTACCCGCTTCAGGTCCCGCTCGGGCAGCTCCCGCATGTTGGTCTTTATGAACGGACTGGGCTTCTCCGCGATTGTGGCCGTGGTGCAGGAGAACCCGCGATTCTCCAGGTCCAGCACGTCGCTCACGGCCCGGAGCGTTCCCGGCTGCAGATGATCGATCACGGTGCCGTCGTGAATCTTGTCGATGAACATTCCGCTCTGCTTGACGCCATGGATATGGCGGGGGAGCCGGTTGTTGCCGGTGCCCAGCTCCGCAGGCAGGCGCGCATCGTAGCGGCGATAGCCCTCGTGCCCCAGCATTTCGTGCAGCAGCGCCTTTCGCAGGAATATGCCGAACTCCGCCTGGGCAAAGAAGGCCTGCGCCGGGGTGAAATAGACCCGGTAGTCGATCTCGGCGATCTCGCTGTTCACCGGAAGGGGATGGAGCACCCGCACGTCGAAGCCCTTGATCTTTTCGAGGTCGATCCGGTACTGCTTCATCATGGCGACGATGTCCTTCTGCGTGACGCCCGGCATGCGCTCGAGCTGGGGCCGGGTCATATAGTAGAAGTCCACCTGCCGCATCACGTCCCGCACGGTGCGGTCCCGCTCCACGCGGACCCCCCGGGAGGACAGCAGCTCCGCCAGGTCCTCCGGCATGCCGAGGAAATCCTCGGCGGCCCAGCGGATGGTCACGTCGTCGAAATGGGAGAGCGCGAGGCTGAGGGACCGCACGGTGCGGCCGTGGGAGAGATCCCCGCCGAATCCCACCCGCAGGCCGTCCAGCCTTCCCTCCTTCAGCGCGTAGAGGGTGAGCACGTCCAGGAGCGCCTGGGTCGGGTGCTCGTTCCTGCCGTCACCCCCGTTGATCACGGGAATAGTGGCCACATCCGCCGCCCACTGCAGGGAGCCGTCCAGCGGGTGGCGCATCACG
This sequence comes from uncultured Spirochaetaceae bacterium, assembly GCA_964437385.1. GTDB lineage: Bacteria > Spirochaetota > Spirochaetia > SZUA-6 > Fen-1364 > Fen-1364. The sequence goes on along the minus strand of CAYTGX010000032.1, from coordinate 23,393 downwards.
ATCACGTCGTTGTGGTTGGCGCACATCATGGTGACCGTGTCGCGCACCGTCTCGCTTTTCATCACTGACGTGCCTTCCGTGCCGGAAAATCCGTCGTACCGGCCTCCCAACTCGCGCATGCCGGTGTTGAAGCTCGTGCGCGTGCGCGTGCTGGGCTCGTAGAACATGTAGGAAAGGGTGCGGTGACGGAGGGCGTCCCGCAGGTCGTTGCGTTTCCCCGACTTTTCAAGCTGCGCCATGGCGCTGCCGGCGGCGCACAGGTGAAGAATCTCCTCCCGGGAGAAGTCGGTAATCGAGATGATATCCCTGTCCTGAAATCCCGTGCTCATGTGCTTCTCTCCTTGTAGTCGGGGAATGCGGCGCCGAACTCGGCGGGAAGGGGCGATTTCACCACGAGCGGCGCCCCCGACCTGGGATGCGCCATTTCCAGGCGCGCCGCATGCAGGTACAGGCGCGCGGGCAGCCCAGGCGGCACAGGGGTCCCGTACAACGCGTCCCCCAGGATGGGAAGACCGAGGAATGAGAGGTGGGCCCGCACCTGGTGGCGAAACCCGCGCACGATCCGCGCGGAAAGAAGGGCGCGCCCCGCCTCGCGAAAAACGACTTCCGCATCCGTTTCATAGATACGGCGCGCCGCCTCACGGGCAAAACTTCTTTTCGCATCCTCAGGGAGCACGACGCGCACCCTCCTCCGCCCGGGGCCATACGGGGCGAACCTGCTAGCAATATGCATTGAAGCGCCGACGGACGCCTCCTCACTGCCTCCGGCGCACGCGGCCAGGTAGCCCTTCCGCGCGCCGCCTGTCACGAAGGCCCGGCGCAGGAGCGCGAACGCTTCCGCGGTGCGCGCCACAACGACCAGGCCGGAGGTTTCCCGGTCCAGGCGGTGGACGAGCCCCGGTTCCACGGGCTTTACACCGGGTACGGCTGCGACTTCAGGAAACCGGGCAATCACTTCATCAAGGAGCGTTCCCGTCTCCGCCGGTCGAAGGGGAGCCGTGTGAAGGCCCGCCGGCTTGTCCAGCACGAGCAGGTCGCTGTCCTCATACAGAACGACGAGGCTGCGCGTCCCCACAGGGCGTGTTCCTTTCTACTTGAACGGGGCGAGCAGCTTCCCCACTGCCTGCACGTCGTCCTCGATGGACTGGTTCACCTGGGCCACGGTGGGGGGCGCAGGCTTCACTCCGGGAAAATCCCGGGCTGCCCGGTCCGCATCCTCCGGCCTGACGAAGTCCTTGATGGGGGTGACTGTCGCATACTCCGCGATGGGCCCCTGGATGATGTACCCGTCGAACAGGTCGGCAAGCGTCATGCCTGCTGCCCCTTCCGGATAGGAGCCGGTCCTGATGGCGAGCGCGCCCAGGGGCGTGCCCGCGGTATCCCAGCCAGCGCTTTTCTTGTCCGTCGGAAGGGCAGTGATCAGGGCGTCGATGACTCCTTCCGCAGGGTACGCCAGGCCGTTTCTCTGGTTCTTGTCCGGCCACGGGGCGTGCAGTGAAATGCAGAACGCCCGGGCCCCGATCTTCTCATGAATGAGGTTTCCGGCGCGCCGGGTTTCCGGAAGCTTCATGGCAGCCGCGTTCTTCTCGTATTCCCCGCTGCGGTAGCGGGTGAAGATGTGCTGCGTGCCGCAGTACACAAGGGCCTTTTCGCCCTTCTGGAGGAACTCCCTGTCGATCAATTCGGCCATGTGAGCGTCAGGCACGCCGCGCGCGAAGATCCTGGCCACGACCTGCGGGTCCCCCAGGTCTTTGTTGCTCTTCAGGAACTCCCAGTACTGGCGGACGTTCAAGCCCACCACCCGGAAACGCCTGGCTCCCGGCGGCAGACCGTGATTGAGCTGCCAGGCTGCCTTGTACAGGTCGATGTACTCCTGGTAACCCCAGGTCACCAGCCAGTCGAAGGTGATGGCGCGCGCCCTGGCTTCATCCCACGCCGGGCCTGCCACGAGGGCATCGATGTCCTTCTGGTCGTCGGAGAGGGCATATTCGATCCCGAGGTTGCGTACGCCCGCCGCGTAGAGCCGGGGGATGAGCGCCTGGACGAGCTGCACGTTCTGCCTGATCTTGAAAAACTCTCCGAGAAAAACCACGTCATGCGAGGCGAAACTGGACACGACATAGTCCTCGGGGGAGCGCCAGTGGGACAGTGCGTACGAAAGAAGGGAGGAGACGACCGCCGTGTCAGGGGCAGGACGCGAGACACCCCCTGCATTTCCGCGGAGGTACTGCAGGGGGTTGATGAACAGGATGAGCCCCGCGAGGGCCGCCGCCGCGATCAGCACCGTGTTGCGCTTCATGACCGTGCCAGCCGTGCGGCGGGGCTCGCCACTATGCTTTGACCGGTTCGGTGAACTCCTTGGGGTTCAGGAGCATCTTTGCGTACTGCGCCCGCGTGTACGCCCAGGGATCCTTGGCGTTCTTTGCGGAGAGTTTTCCGCGGAATGCATCGATTGCCGTATAGGCCTTCCCGTCCATCCAGCGGCTCAGCTCGTCCAGCATCGTGCGGATGGATTTCACGCCGTTGTGGTACAACGCGGTGACCACCTGCACGGTGGAGGCGCCGGCCAGGATCATCCTGGCCACGTCCTTGCCGCTCATGATCCCCGTGCTGGCGCACACGTCCGCCTTGACCTCGCCGTGGAGAAGACCGGCGAACCGCAGCGGCAGCCTGCTGTCCGCGGGGGTGCTGAAGTTGAAGGGCTGCGTCATGGCCTCCGTATCCGGATTTATGTCGGGCTGGAAAAAGCGATTGAAAAGCACAAAACCGTTCACCCCCTCTTTGTCCATGGCGCGTATCATGTGAAGGGGATTGGAGTAGAACACGCTGAGCTTCACCGCGATGGGGATGGAAAGGCGGTGCTTGACCTCGCGGACGGCTTCAAGCTGTTCCTCTTCGATGGTCGTGCCCCGCACCTCGAAGTCACGGGGAGTGGCAAAGAAGTTCAACTCAAGGCCGTTGACGCCCTGGTCGGCGAGTTGACCGGCATATTCGGCCCAGGTGCCGCGGGTGACGGCGTTCAGGCTGGCGAAAACCGGTATCTTCACAGCGTCCCGGGATTTCTTCACCCACATGAGGTGTTCCTTCGATCCCGCGTGCTGCAGGTTTGGAAAGATGGTGCCCATCTCCGCGTACCGCTCGCTTCCGGTCTGCAGGTCCTCTTCCAGCTTGAGGCGCTCCAGCTGGATCTGCTCTTCAAAAAGGCTCTTCAGGACGACGGCGCCCGCACCGGCTTCCTCTATCCGCTTGATGCTGTCCACGTTTGCCGTGAGATCGCTCGCTCCCGCGACGATCGGGTTGGCGATGGCGATTCCCATGTAGTGCGTCTGCAGGCTGCCCATTCGTGCCCTCCTTGGTATTTTTCTACAATAGGGGAGGGGGGCGGAAAAGTCAACGCGCCGCGGTACTCACGGCCCAGACGAGCGAAGCGAGCGCCCGCCGCAAGAGCGGTACTCCGCACTCAGTGGCATTTACTGCGCCGCTGTATCCCGTGGATTTGGCGCTGTTGTCGGCGGAGCTGGCGGCTGCACCTTCTGGCCCGACTTTTGCGGCGTCTTCGGCATGGTGCCGAAAACATGATCCCAGATCGGGATGCTCACACCGAAGCGCATGGTCGGGCATATGCCGTGGTGCTGCATGTGCTGATAGCGGCACGCGACAACGTATGCATTCTTCGATTTGCTGTGATGGAGCGTGTAGTGCATCATGTCGTAGACGATGTACCCGGAGACGAAGCCCGCGAAAAGGGGAGAGAACCAGGCAGGCCGGCCGAGAAGCACATCGAAGACAAGATGAAAGAGACCGAAGAAAATGATTGCCAGCGGTATGCTCATCACCGGAGGCATGACCAGGCGGGTCCGGCACATGGGCTGTGCGTGGTGCACGCCGTGCACGCTGAAGAACATCCTCTTCAGCTTTTCGGTCCTGGGGTGGAAGTGAAACAGGAACCTGTGCAGGACATACTCGACGAATGTCCACAGGAACCAGCCTGCGGCCAGGCCGATCACGATCCGCGCCGCCGCGGTGAGATCGCTGGCAAACCAGATGGAGCGGACGAGAAAAAAGAGCGCCACGGGCATCCAGAGGATGAGCACCGTCACGGGCCTCACGTGTGAAAAAAACTCGAGGAAATCCGATTTGAATAATCGGATTGGTTCAGCCTGCGGTCTTTCGGTTCCAGTCACTGTACATCGCCTCCCGAGGTACAATATCGTAAAACCTCGGGCTACGTTCAAGCGGTTCTGCGCCAGCGCCAGGGTTCTGGGTAATGGAGCGAATGCCGGAAGAGGGAAAAATGGAGCAAAGAGAAATTTCTTGACGCCTGGCAGGTCGCACGGTAAGATGCCTCCAAAAGCTCTGGAAGGAGAAGGTATGAAAACCAGAAGCCTTGCGGTGTTCGGGCTTGCGGTGTTAAGCGTTGTTCTTCTTACCTCCTGCCCCAATCCGATCGGCTCCTCCCACTCCTCGGGAGGCTCCCTCTCCATCCAGTTCACCAACAACATCAATGCCAGGACCCTTCTGCCTCAAATTGATATGAATGCGGCCAGCTTCACGGTCAGCGGTACCGGACCAGGCGGGGCCGCTTTCTCCCAGACCACGACCGGCGGCTCAGTGGCGGTCAGTGATCTGGCCTTCGGAAGCTGGAATGTGACGGTGAATGCCCTCAATGCCGGGGGCGCAATCATTGGCAGCGGTCAGGCAACAGTGATGGTGCATACCGGGCAGACCGCGACGGTTGCCATCTCCGTGGTGCCCCTTGGTGGAAACGGCACGCTGAACCTCACGGTTACCTGGACGGCCTCTCAGGTGGAAAGCCCCTCCATCCAGGCGACTTTGACTCCTCCCTCGGGCCCGGCCACTCCCCTGAGCTTCAGCATCTCGGGCAACCAGGCCACCTGGTCCAGCACCACCATCCCTGCGGGCTACCAGACGCTGACGCTGCAGCTTCTGGACAACAACCTCCCGGTGATGGGAGCGGTGGAAGTGGCACGGATCGTGGCAGGGCAGACGACCACGGGCACGTACGCCTTCACGAATGTGAACCAGCCGGGTGGCTCGGTCGTGGTGAACATCACCCCGGCCATGGCCAATCCGATTCCCGTGAGCATAGGCGGGGTCGGCTCCATGATCACGGCAGGGACGAGTATCACGGCCACTGCATCTGTGACCGACAGGACGACCGGCGTTGTGTATGTGTGGTACCTGAACGGGTTAAGCCAGGCTCCGGGCTCCAGCTACACTTTCGGAAGCACCCTTGCAACGGGATATTACAGGCTTGATGTGACTGCGTACACGGCAGACGGGACGCGGGCGGGCAGCGCCACTGTCAGCTTCCGAGTGACCGGGACGGCGAGCGGCTCCGCAGGGCGCTACGTATATGTCGCAAACTACAGCAGCAACACCGTGTCGGCTTATGTCATCGGCTCTGACGGCCTGCTCACCCCCCTGAGTACTCCCAGCTTCACCACCGGGTCGGGGCCCTACGCAATCACGTTTACGCCAAACAGCTCCTTCCTCTACGTGACGAATTATACGAGCGCCACCGTGTCGGCCTATACCATCGGCTCGGGCGGCCTGCTCACCCCGCTGAGCCCCCCCGCCTTCGCCACGGGAAATGGCCCGATTGCGATCGCGGTGACGCCCAACGGCTCCTTCCTCTACGTCTCGAACAACGTCAGCAACACGGTGTCGGCTTACACCATCGGCTCGGGCGGTCTGCTCACCCCCCTGAGTACTCCCACCTTTGCCACGGGAGGCAGGCCCCACGATATGGCAATTACGCCTGACGGCTTGCTCCTCTATGTCGCGAACGCTGCGGACAACACGGTATCGGCATACGCCATCGGCTTCGATGGGCTGCTCACCCCCTTGAGCGCTTCGACCTTCGACACAGGAACTACGCCCCTGGGCATCAGAGTCACCCCCAACGGCTCTTTCCTTTATGTCACAAATGGCGACGGCACCGTGTCAGCGTACACGATCGGCTCGGGTGGTCTGCTCACTCCCTTGACCCTCCCCGTTTTCGCTACCGGGTCGTCCCCCTTGCAAGTCGCGATTTCCCCCAATGGCTCATTTCTCTACGTGGTGAGCGAAACGGGCAACACCGTGTCGGGGTACGCCATCGGCTTCGGTGGGCTGCTCACCCCCTTGAGCCCCGCCACCTTCGCTACCGGAGACACGCCCTACGGAATAGTGGTTACGCCCAACGGCTCTTTCCTCTACGTGGTAAACACAGGCAGCGGCACCGTGTCAGCCTATGCCGTTGATTCTCACGGCTTGCTCACTCCCCTGAGCCCTTCCACTTTCGCGACCGGATCCTACCCCGAAGGAATCGCGGTCGTGCCGTGATGAGGGATTCTGACGCCATTGGATGAAAGTCCTCCCGAATTGGAGGAGAATGTGAAGCCCGCTAGCGGTCCCTCTGCAGGCTCCGCTCGCAGATGTCCTGCAGCACTGCGGCATGGGCTGCCGAGATGGGCAGGGAGGCGATCATGCGGTATGCCTCCTGCGCCAGCCCTGTCAACATGCTGTCCAGTGTCGTACGCGCGCCGAGCTTTTCGATTGCGGCCCGCACGCGCGCGGCCTCTGCCCTGCTGAGGGTCGCTTTTCCGAACAGGGCTTCCAGCTCCTTTCTCTCCGCTCCTCGAGCCTTGCGGAACAGCTCGATGTAGAGAAGGGTCTTTTTCCCTTCCCGAATGTCCGATCCGACAGGCTTGCCCGTTTCCGCTTCGGTGCCGAAAACACCGAGGTCATCGTCCCGCACCTGGAAGATAACCCCCAGGCGCTCGCCCAGCTCGCCGAGCCTGCGCCGCTCCGCGGCCCCCGCACCCGCCAGAAGGGCGCCCGCCATCAAGGGCAGTGAGAAGGTGTAGCGGGCGGTCTTGTGAAGATAGAGGGCGATCACCTCGTCACGGGCCGGGGTGCGCGCAAATGCGCCGAAGGCGATATCCTGCATCTGCGCGAGTCCCACGTATGCGAGCTCCCGGGAGACTAATGCCAGGAGCGCTGCCCGGGCCGCCGGCTCCAGCGGCAGCCGGGAGAGGATGTCCCAGGCCACGAAGTACCCGACATCTCCGGCGCAGATGCCCATGGACATGCCGAACCGGCCCGGGTCTGCCGCGCGGCGCGCGCGTCCCACCTGCTCGTACTGAGCGAAGACGGTGCGGGCGCCGCGGCGCAACCGGTCATTGTCCATGATGTCGTCGTGGATCAGCAGGGAGGAGTGGATGATCTCCAGGGCCGCCGCGGCCCGCGCCACGGGAGCGGGCGCCGCGCGGCCCGCGTGCATCTCGTAGCCCAGGAGGAGCAGCCCGCCGCGCACCATCTTTCCCCGGGCGGCAAAGGTGCGAAGACGCGTGCAGGCGTCAGGTCCCCAGGCGTTTATGCGGCTGAAATCCGAACGCCTCTGTTCGAGCAGGCGGCGCAGCTCACGCGATACAAGGGGCTTTTTCTGCGCGAACCAGTCTCGCATTCTCCGCCCTAGACCGCTCCGCCCGAAGGCGTAGCCAGGATGGCGAGGTGCGGGGTACCGCTCTGGTCGTTTGAAGCGGACTTCGTCCGCTGTGGCGCCCAGTCGGCCTCTCGGCCATACGCGAGTACCCGTTCGGCGCGAACGCCGTCCACAGGGCGGCAGGCGCGCAACTCCGCCACTCTGCCAGGAGCAGAAGGGAGCGGAAGGCGCGCCGGGCGCGGCTGTCTTTTGCGTGCCATCGCCCTGCGCTCCTATCGCGGATGCGCAACGACTTCGGCGAGACCCTTCTTTTCGGCGAGCTCGACTTTCAGCATCTCCTCGCGGGCCTTGTTGACGTAGCCCCTGGTCTGGAATGAGTAGGTGAATTTCGTGTGGATGTCATAGGTGCCCTGGATGAGAGCGTAGGTGTCCTCCGTCATGACCAGCTCCTCGTCGGTGGGGATGACGTAGATGCGCACTTTCGATCCGGGCCCGGTGATCTCGGATTCCGCGTTGCGGGTCACTGCAAGCTCGTTCTTCCGCCTGTCCATGACGATGCCCATTTCCTCCAGCCCTTCCAGGCACTTTTCCCGGGTAATGGGCCCGCGCTCGCCGACACCGGCCGTGAAAACGATTGCGTCCACCCGGCCGATTGCCGCGTAATATGCGCCGAGGTATTTCTTCAGGCGGTAGCCCTCGATGTCGATGGCAAGCTGGCAGCGCTCGTCCCCCTGGCAGGCCCCGTTCTCTATATCGCGCCTGTCGGTGAACTTGTCCGTGATTCCCAGCACGCCGCTTTTCCGGTTGAGGATGCTGTCCATTGCCTCGGGCCGCAGGCCTTCCTTGCGCATGACGTAGAAGCCGATGGCCGGATCATGGTCGCCGGCGCGCGTGCCCATCACCAGGCCCTCCAGGGGCGTGAAGCCCATGGATGTATCCACCGACACCCCGTTCTTGACGGCATTGGCGCTGGAGCCATTGCCGATATGGAAGCAGATGAGGTTCGTGGCGAACGGGTCCTTGCCCAGGAGCACGGACGCCCTCTTGGCCACATAGAGGAACGAGGTGCCGTGGAAGCCGTAGCGGCGGACCCGGTAGTTCTCGTACCAGTGGTAGGGAAGCGCGTAGAGGAACGCCGTTTTCGGCATGGTCTGGTGCCAGGCGGTGTCCATGATCGCGCAGTGAGGAACGTGCGGAAGAACTTCGCGCGCCGCCTCGATGCCGGTGATGTTCGGCGGATTGTGCAGCGGGGCAAGATCGGCAAGATCGCGAAATGCGGCCAGGGCATTGTCGTCGATGATGACCGACTTGGCGAACCTGTCCCCTCCGTGCACGACCCTGTGCCCCACGGCCTTGATCTGCGAGAGATCGCTGATGGCGCCGACCTCCGGATCCAGGAGGGTCTGCACGATCAGCTCGATTGCGTCCCGGTGATGGGGGCAATCGTGCTCCTTCTTGATCTTCTTTCCGCTCTTCTTCGAGTAGTGGTTGATGAATGAGCCTCCCACGGTGACCCGCTCGACGATACCCGAGGCGAGCACTTCCCTTTCTTCCCAGCGGTACAACTGGTACTTCAAGGACGAGCTTCCGCAGTTGAGGGTGAGGATGTCCATTCAAAGGCTCCTTGTCTTAGGAAATGCGCGGCAACCGCACTCGATTGTAGTACCGTGAATACGCGCTGAGGTCAAGGCAAAGAGCCGCACAAGCGCCGGGACGGCGCGCGCGTATGGACTTGCGTGCGACGGCTTCTTCCCGCATTCCTCTTTCTGGTGAGCCTCGTTCCCGGTCAGGGTGAATCCGCCGTGGTCAGCATGGATTCTCGCGCAGGCCTGGACGGGAACATGGGGTTCGAGTGGGCCTTGTCACACGGCGGCATTCGTGTTTTCTGCGCCTGGCATGGTTGCGCGACGTCCGCCGGGCGGATCGGTCCCGAATATCCCACGCTTGCCCTGTCATCTCCGTGGCTGGTGTGCGGCCCGGTTGTCGGAGAGGGTCTGCTGCGGGAGGCATCGAATCCCCTGGGCTTTTCCGCGGGGAGCGACGTATTCGCGGAGCGCACCGGAGTGCGCCTGGACGGATCACTGCCTGCCTGCCGTCCCGGCCTCCTGTGCATGCCGCTCCCTGAGGCCCTGGGGCTCTACAGCCTGCCCTGCTCGAACGGGGCACGCGCATACGGCTGCTTTGCGAGCATCATGGCCAGCACGGGGTTCCGTGTAGAGGGCTTTCTCAGCTTCTCGAAATCCGAATCTGAAGGATTCGGTGAGGAGTGGTTTCTCTCCACCCCGGAGGATCCCGGGGGCGCCATGGCATCAGGCGGAGTGAGGCTGGAAGTGGATTTCCGCGCATTGTCCCTGGGGGCCACAGTCGGGGGCTCGTTCCCGGAGAGAGCGCCTTCCGGCTCATTTCAGCTTCTGCATGGCTCATGGCATGGGAATGACTTCTTTGCGGAAGGGCTCGCAGGCAGGATTGACGCAGCCTACCGCCGCCCGGACGGCCAGGCTTGTACAGCCGGCTCCGCGTTTTCCGGCTCGGCCGGCGCGGAAGGACAAGCGGGCTCGGCCAAACTCTCTTATGCAGTCTGCGTCGATCAGCCCGGGTTTGCGCCTCGGCCGTTCCTTCAGAGCAGCGAGGTGATGGGGCTCGTGCTGGAGCGCGCTTTCGCCGCTGCATCCGGATTGGACGCGGTCTGCAGGACAGAAGCGGAAAGAAGGATCAGCCGGGACTGCATGGGAGACCGTCAGGAGGCCAGGCGCTGGGCAGCGTCTTTGAGGGGCAAAACAGAAAGTCTGGACGCCGAGGCCTCCCTGGAATTGAACGAACCAGGCGGGATTGGCGTCTCCTTCACCGGTGCATTTCAGCAGACGCACAGGAGTCCGCGCTTCTCCCTTGAATCGCGCCTGGAGCCGCTCGGCCTGGGGTGCCCTGTCCTTACTGTCCTGGCCGGGCTTCAGCTCTGGTGGAAGGAAGCCCGGCTGTCACTCGAGACCGGCATGGAAGAGTGGACAGTCTCCACCAATGCCGCGGATGCGGCCAGGCATTTCCGGCTCAGTGTGTCATGGAGCACGCGGTGCGTCCTGGGGAAGTGAGCCTTACCACTCTCCCACCAGAAGCACTTCCCGCTCGAGCGGGAAGCCGCGCCGGCGCTGCACCTCGTCCTCCACCAGCTCGATCAGGGAGAGGACATCCCGGGCGGTGGCGCCTCCTGTGTTGACAATGATGTTCCCATGGAAGGGGGCTACCTGGGCGCCGCCTATCCTGCGGCCCTTCAGACCGAGTGAATCCACGATCACCCCGGTGGGCGCGCCGAACGCGCGGTTGTTCTTGAACACGCTTCCCGCGCACGGGAAAAGGAAGTGGCCCTTCTTTTCCCGGTCCCGCATGTGCTCCTGCATCAGTTCTTCGATCTGCGGCGGATTTCCCGGGGCAAGCCGGAAACCCGCCTGCAGGATCGCGCCCCGCATCCGCTGGAACGGCGAGCTCTTGTATTCCCACTGGTCGCGGCGCATCGGCAGTCTTTGCCGCCCGCTGTCTGCATCCAGGTAGTCGACAAATTCGAGCACATCGCTTATTTCGCGCTCGTAGCAGCGGGCATTCATCCACACCGCGCCGCCCACGCTTCCCGGGAGCGCATATGCGAACTCCATCCCTGCAAGACCCTTGGAAAGGGCGAACTCGGCGAGCGCGGACACCGGGGTGCCGCCGAGGGCCGTGACAAGGGTGCCCTCGGCCTCCAGACCGCTGAGGAGCGTGAGGTCCACCACGACCCCGCGCACGCCCTTGTCGGAGACGAGGATGTTTGTGCCGCCTCCGAGCAGAGAGCAGGGCACCGACTCCCGGGCACAGAGCGTTACGATCCGGGCCGCATCCTCCAGCGTGCGAGGCACGACGAACAGGTCTGCCGGCCCCCCGATGCGGAAACTGGTGTGGCCGGAAAGGATCTCACCCTCCTGCAGCCGCCCATCGACCTTGATCATGCCCGCTAATTTCCGTACTGTTGTCACGGTCAAAATAGTAGCATACCCATGGAGGGCATGTCGTGGAGCTGATTTTCTGGAACACGATGGGCAGGGCGATGCAGCCCTTCATCCCGATTGCGAACGGAAACGTGGGGATGTACTGCTGCGGCCCTACCGTCTACGACTTCGCCCACGTGGGCAACCTCCGCACCTATGTCTTTGAGGACATCCTCAGGCGCACGCTGGAGTACTCCGGCTACACGGTGCGTCACGTGATGAATGTCACCGACGTCGGCCACCTCACCGGAGATACCGATGAGGGAGAAGACAAGATGCTCAAGGGCGCCCGGGAGAAAGGACAGACGGTCTGGCAGATCGCGGACTTCTATACAAAGGCTTTCTTTCGGGACTTCGGACTCCTGAAATGCGCCATGCCCACCGTGATCTGCAAGGCCACCGAGCACATCCAGGACATGATCGACCTTATTTCCAGGATCGAGGCAAAGGGATTCACCTACACCGCGGGGGGCAACGTCTATTTCGACATCGCCAAGTTTCCAGGTTACGGCAAGCTCGCCCTGCTGGACAAGCAGGATCTCCAGGCCGGAGCCCGGGTCGCCGTGGACGAGGGCAAGAAGAACCCGGCGGACTTTGCACTGTGGTTCACAAAAGGCAAGTACGAGCACCAGGCCATGCTCTGGGATTCGCCGTGGGGCAAAGGATACCCCGGCTGGCACATCGAGTGCAGCGCCATGTCGATGAAATATCTCGGCGAACATTTCGACATCCATTGCGGCGGGGCCGATCATCCTCCCGTGCATCACACCAACGAAATCGCGCAGTCCGAAGCTGCCACCGGGGCACAGTGGGTCAATTACTGGATGCACGGCGAATGGCTGCTCATGGGAAAGGAAAAGATGGCGAAGTCGACGGGCAATCTCGTGCCGCTCTCAGTGCTGACTGAGAAGGGGTACGATCCGCTGGACTATCGCTATTTCTGCCTCGGTGCGCACTACCGCACGCAGCTGGCATTCACGTGGGAGTCTCTGGACGCCGCCCGGTCAGGCAGGCTCGGCATCATGGAAAAAATCATCCAGCTCAAGGCCGAAGCCCCCGGGGATCCTGTGGAGCCGGAAGGAAAGGCGCGGCACTACCTCGACGACTTCGAGGCGCACGCCGCGGAAGACCTCAACATGCCCAGGTGTCTTGCCGACCTCTGGACGCTCCTCCGGGATTCCACGGTGGCGCCGGGCCCGAAGCTCGGGGCCGCTTTCCGAATGGACCGCATTTTCGCCCTGGGCATGTCCGAGGCTGCGGAAGGCGAGATGACCCTGGACGAAGAGACGCGAAAGCTCCTGGAAGAACGGGAAAGTGCCCGCAAGGACCGCAATTTCAAGAAGGCGGACGAGATCAGGACCCTTCTTCTTTCGAAGGGAATGGAGGTACAGGACAGCCCGACCGGGCCGAAGGTACGCTTTGCCCATGGTCAAAGGCGATAAAAAGCTGTAACATCTGCAATTAATCGTTGTTAGTAATGAGTAACACGGAATATGCGCGCCCGCCATCTTTTGACGTGGTTTACGTTGCCTTGTTCCCCGTCATCTACCGCGTCTCCCTGCGAGTGACCGGCGACAAGGAAATTGCAGAGGATTTGTGCCATGAAGCCTTCATCAAGCTTATGGAGCGCCCTTACTTGTTGCCGGATCTTGAACAGTCAAAATACTGGCTCATCCGAGTGGTGAAGAATCTGTCACTCAACTATGAGAAGAGAAGAAATCGCGAGAAGGCAGCTTACGCAAAGCTTACGCGTCTCACTCCGGGCGTATCGGAATCGAGTGAGAAGCAGCTCTTGAAGGAAGAAACGCGCTCGGACGTGCAGACGGCACTGGATGCCCTGCCCTACAATCTGAGAGCGCCTCTGGTGTTTCGAGAATATGGGGACCTGAGCTACAAGGAGATCGGAGCAATCCTGGGTATCAGCGAAAGCAACGTCAAAGTGCGAATCTTTCGCGCCAGGGAGCGCGTGATGACAGCGCTCGGTAGAGGGGATGTCTATGTGTCCTGATCGTGAGATTCTTTCCGCATACCTGGACGGCGAAATCGGTCCTCCCTGGAACTCAGCCATCGGCGCACACGTGGGGGCATGCCCCACGTGCAGCCCCATCATGGAAAGACTCGAAAAGACACGCCGCATCCTTCAGGAAGAGCCCATCGGGGACTGGAAGGAGCCGATGGAAAGGGTGCGCAGGGCCATTCTCACCCGCGTCCCTCCCATGACGCGGCCCGTCCCTGCGTGGAAGCGCCAGGTGTCCCTGCCGCTTCCGTTGGCCGTCCTGGCCGCCGTCATCCTGATCGCCCTCGGAGTCTCTTCCGCTCTTTCCATAGCGCGCTCCAACATCGGCTTCGTCAAGATCACCAAGGCTCCGGCCGGCGGCACCGAGTACCAGTTCGCAGTCCCGGTGGACAAGGTGGAGGCGCTGCTCAAATCCGTGGGCGGCGGAGACACAAGCCTCGAGGCTGTCCTGACTCTCCCCAAGAACGTCAAGCTCGTTCCTGTGGGCGCTCCGCGCATGGGCAAGGAAACGGAGTTCTCAAGGAAGAAACCATGACGAGCAGGCCGATGAGGAAAAGCAGCGTCGTGGTTCCGCTTCTCCTCACCCTGGCCGTGGCAGGGGCTCATGCCCAGGAAACCGCGGCGGATCCCAAGGAAGCGCTGCAGCAGCTGCTCTCCAGGGCCTTGAGCGTCACCATCTCGGCGCGGGTGCTGCCCACCGACGCCCAGGGGGATACCCCGATCTGGAACGCGGCCAGCACGAAGCTCACCATTCCCGGCAGGTCCATCAAGGTCAGGCTGGACGGCGACAATGTGCGCATTTATCTTATCTGTACGCCCTATCTGCAGGAAAACGGGGAGGTGCTTCTCGTGGCCCAGGGCCAGGTCTGGCTCACGCAGCCTACGGACAAGGAGGTCAAGTATTCCAGCACTTTTTACAGCATCCCCCTGTCCTTTGGTGAAAAGGTCCTCTTTTTTCCGCTCGGTCTCTCCAACGCCGAGGAGCAGAACAAGGATTTCTACAATATCGAGTTGGAAATCAAGATCGTCCCGTACGAGGAAAAATAGCGGAGACCGGGTGTGACGCCTTTGCAAACAGATGAAACTACCCCGGGAGACGGGAAAGGCCCCGACGGGGAGCAGGTCAAGCCGCACCAGCGGCTGCTCAGGAGCAAGGGCTTCATTCCCACGGTTGTCGTAGTGGTCCTCGCGTCATTCGTCGTGCTCAGCCCGCGCATGGGAGGAAGCCCGCCCCGCCTGGAATCCATCACTCCGACACGGGGGAAACCCGGTGACGTGATGATCGTCACTGGTCACAACTTCGGTCAGCACCGCGATACCTCCGAGGTGAGGATTTCCGGGGTCTCCCCCACCTCCACCGACTACGGAGAATGGACCGACACGCGTATCAGCGTGACCATCCCCGACGAGGCCGCCTCCGGCATCGTCTACGTCATCACGAAAAGCGGCCGCAGCAGCGGTCTTCTCTTCACGAACCAGGGGGATATCCCCCTGCCCGCGTCGGGCTCCGCGCGACCGGGGGATCCTTACATCGTCAACAACAGCGACAACCCTATCCAGCCCTCGGCGGCCCGCATCGGGGACACCCTTACGATCTACGGGATGAACTTCGGCCTGGAGAAAGGTTCCTCCGAGGTGTATTTCACATGGGCCGGCCAGCAGTCCCCCTCCACCGGAAGCCTCGATCTTTCGAATCTTCTTCCCGCGCGTGACTACAACCTGGACTACATTTCATGGTCGGACCGTGAGATCAAGCTGCGCGTGCCGGACGGCGCCGCTTCGGGAAACGTTCTGGTCACCTCGGACAAGGGCAAGAGCAATGCGGCCTATTTCGTGGTGAACAAGGGAGCCGGCAACAAGACCTTCACCTCTCCCCGCAAATACTCGGTCCAGTACGCCATGGACGTCACGGTCGGCGCAGCCTCGGGGGACAACACGCTGTACCTCTGGATGCCGCAAATCCTGCCGACCCCCGAGCAGCGGAAGATAGAAGCGGTGGAACAGGATCCCGAGCCCCTCCTGGTCACCAGCAGCTCGGCGCTGTACTCCCTTGCCAATCTGCAGAAGGGCGGAAAGTACAAGGTGACGTTGACCTGGATGTTCGACCGCTACGGAGTGGAAACACAGGTGAACCCCGGTGATGTCCCGGCGAATGACACCACGACGGAGTTGTACGCCAGGTTCACCGTGCCGGACGCGCTGGTGCCGTCGGCCAATCCGGAGATCGTCAAGGCCGCTGCGGCGGCCGCAGGCGCGGAGAAGAATCCCTGGCTCAAGGCACGGCGGATCTATGAGTGGCTCCTCACCCAGCTCAAGTATACCCCGTCCACCGACCAGGACGTGCTCACCGCGCTGCGTGTGAAACGAGGAGACGCGCTCGTGTACTCGTCCTTGTACTGCGCACTGCTCAGGGCTTCGGGGATCCCCTCACGAATGGTATCGGGATATCTCGTCGGAGACTCCGGCACTCCGACCCGGCGCCACTTCTGGGATGAGTTCTACGTGGAGACACTCGGGTGGGTACCCGTGGACCCGCTGCTGGGAGATGAGAAATCCCTGATTCCCACGCGGCCGGCCGAGGATTTTGACGCCAAGTCATACTACTTCGGGAACCTGGACAACCAGCATGTCACGTTCACCAAGGGGCTCGAGGAAGTGAACCAGATGAACCCCGCCGGCAAGACCAGGGTCCACGCGGATCTGCCGTACCTCTTCACGATCCACGAGGAGGCAGTGGGCGGGCTCACCGCCTACACCACCAGCTTCGAGGACCTGGCGGTCACCGGGACATATTAGGGGAAGCGGCCTTACTGCTGGGAAGAGGCCTTTCGCCGGGCGCGCTCGATCTTCTCCATTTTGCGGAAATACTCGGACTGCTTCAGTATCTCTTCGACGTCATTCGTGGCGATCTTGTTGTCGGTGAGGGCCATCTTCTTGTTTTCCAGAAGTTTGCGGATGAACGGGGCGCCTTTGTCGTTGGAGAGCCCCACCGTGTTGAGCAGTTCCTTGGCTCCGAGCTGGAAGGTGTACTTCCCCGCCGGGACGATGGGAACGCGGTTCTTTTCAAGCTGCAGCAGCAGGGCGTCGTAGAGCCTTCCCAATGGATCCTGGATGAGGGTGTTGGCAAGCCGTTTATAGATATCCCACAGTCGTTCCGCCAGAAGCGTGGTGAGCCGGGTGATGAGCTGGGGCTGGCTTTGGACCATGCGCTCGAAGTTGGCCTTGTTCACCGCCATCAGGCTGCAGTCTTCGTTGGCAACGGCGGACGCAGAGCGCGGCTTGTTCTCCAGCAGGGCCATCTCTCCGAATATGTCCCCCGTCTTCAGCATGGCGAGCAGCACTTCATTGTCTTCAACGATCTTGGTGATCTTCACGATGCCCCGCTGAATGATATAGAGCTCGGTCCCCGGCTCATTCTCGCTGAAGATCATGGTGTTTTTCGGGTACGTGCGGGTAAAGTCGTCATTCACCTTGTCGAGGTACACGGCCTTTGCGTACGGGTGGATCTTGGCCATGCGCTCCTTGGCCTTGTCCGCATTGGGGTCGGTGGGGCAGAACTGGAGGAAGCGGTAGTACGCGTAGTAGGCCTGGTTGTACTGGCTTTGCCGCGCGTAGTATTCGGCAACCTTGAAGAGGTGAGAGGGGTCCCCGCTGGCGGTGTTCTTGAAGGTCAGGCGCGTCAGGGCCTCATCCAGGAAGCGCATCTTGCGCGAGAAACTCTGAATGATCTTGAGCGCGACCGGGCTGTTCCGCTCTATGAGAAGGCCGTACTGCTCCCGGGCCACGGATATCAGAGACACATCGGTAAGGGCAAGGGCGGTCTCGATGTGACTGTGCGACGACATCGTGGAGATGACGCCAAAAAAATCCCCCGGAGCGAGTGTGTTTCCTCCCTCCTCCTCCACCACCTCCACTTCCTTGCTGATGCGGACCTTGCCGCTGCGAAGGATGTAGAAGTAGTCGGCCTTCTGCTTTCCCTCCACGATGATATACGAGTTTTTGTTGAAGTTGACGATAGATAGTTGAAGCGGGCTGGCCATTCTTATTACCGTCTCACCAAGCTACCAGTATAGAGATCGGTTTTTACGTTGTCAATGTGAAGAGACGGGAATCGGGGTGCCGTACGGGACATGTTCATACGGGGTACCGTTCGGGAAGTCGCGCGGTGTACCGCACAAGCCGTACGGGGTACCGTTCGGGAAGTCGCGCGGTGTACCGCACAAGCCGTACGGGGTACCGTTCGGGAAGTCGCGCGGTGTACCGCGCAAGCCGTACGGGGTACCGTTCGGGAAGTCGCGCGGTGTACCGCGCAGTAGCCGTCAAACCCCCTGTTTGGTATAGTAGGGCACTTATGAGCGGTACGGACGTCCGGTTGAGGTGGAACGAGCGCTCCCGGCAGCTCGTCACATCCTGCTCGTTGTTCGACTTGTATACCTCAGAACGCACCTCCGGCGGGGGAAAAACAGGGGTGTTCTCCATCCTCGCCGCGCCTGACTGGGTCACCATTGTCCCCGTTCTCCACGCGCCGGGGAGGGAGGATGCATTCCTCATGGTGCGCCAGTATCGGCACGGCGTCGAGCTGATCACTACCGAGTTCCCTGCCGGCCTCGTGGACCCGGGCGAAGACCCTCTCCAGGGCGCAGCGCGAGAGCTCGAAGAGGAAACCGGGTACCGCGCGGGCAGGATGACACCCCTGGGCCGGGTCAGCCCGAACCCTTCGTTCATGAACAACTGGTGCTCAACCTTCCTCGCGGAAGACCTGGAGCGTGTCGGCGGCTTGTCTCTTGACGAAACTGAAGAGCTGGACGTACTGGAAATCCCCGTTTCTGCATTGAGGGAAAGCATCGGGACCGGGGAACTGATCAACGCCCAGACAATGGTCGCCCTGATGTGGTATGAGCGCAGGCAAGCGGGAGGAGGGGCAGGATCGAGAGGCGCCGATCGGAATCGAACCGATGCATAAAGGTTTTGCAGACCTCTCCCTTACCTCTTGGGTACGGCGCCTTGCCGAACGGCTGTCCGGCGTGACTCTACAGAATAAGGAAGGCTTTGTCCAGAGCGCCGCCGTATTCGGCGGATTTGGTGGCGCCGCCGTACGGGGTATTCCCCCAACGCGTACGGCCTTCGGGCCGAGCGGGTACTCCCGCACTCGCGTACACGGCGGATTTGGCGTCGCATGGTAAGTATCATCATTCCCACGTTCAATGAGGCTGTCTACCTGCCGCGTCTCCTGTCCAGCATCGAGGCGCAGGACTACCGGGACAGGGAAGTCATCGTCGCGGACAACGGCTCGCGGGATGGCACTCGCGACGTGGCGAAAAAGCACGGCGCTCGGGTGGTCCACGGGGGCATCCCCAGCGTGGGCAGGAACAGGGGTGCCGCGGCTGCCCGAGGGGATACCCTCCTCTTCCTGGATGCCGACACGGTGCTGCCGGATGGCTTCATTTCAAAGATCGTTGCCCGGTTCGAGAAGGACTTTGTCGACATCTGCGTGCCCTGGATCCGTCCGATCGATGGATCCAAGCCGATCTATCGCACGATTTTCCAGTTCAGCAACACGTTCTTCAAGCTCATGGAGGCCATCCAGCCGCAAGGCCTCGGCATCTGCCTCCTGGTCACCCGCCGCCTTCACAACCGGATCGGGGGGTTCTCCGAGGCCATTCGCGTGTCGGAGGACTTCGATTACATCAAGCGCGCCTCCCTGGTGGGGCGTTTTCGCGTCTACCCGCACGTGTTCGTCTACCATTCGGTGCGCCGCTATCAGAGGGAGGGAGTGGGCAACCTCGTCCAGAAGCAGTTCAAGAGCGGATTCATCTACCTGTTCACCGGGAAGGCTTTTGACACGGACGACTACAAGTTCGGCACGTTCTCCCGCTACGTGATGGAGGAGAGGGAAGGGCGCCGTGCCGAGCACGACGGCACCGAAGTGAAAAAACTGCTCAGCTCGTTTGACAAGCAGTCCAGGCGCCTGCGCACCCAGATCGAGAAAATGGAAGTCCAGAGCGTGTCAAGCGAGACACGGGCCCTTGCCGACGCGCATGTGCGGCCTGCCGTACGGGGCGCACAGAGCCGGAAAGGGCAAAAAAAGAAAAAGTGACCCGGGATCGAAGCGCCTCCCGCCGGAAGCCGGGGCAACGCGGCTCATCGGCGCGATTTCTTCGCGACACTCTGACCGCATACGCGTACCTCAGCCCCTCGGCCATTCTCATCGGAGTATTCGGGATCTTTCCCCTGTTCTTCACGATCTATGTGAGCCTCTTCAAGTGGCGGCTGGCCCGGGGGGACTTCGCCGGTCTTGACAACTACGTCCGGCTCCTGGGCAGCAACCTGTGGTACCTGGCGGCAACGCTCGCCTCCCTCGGGGGGATCGTTCTAGCCGTGATCCTGTTCCGCCGCCGCAGCGGCGCGCGGGGGGCCCTGCGGCGTGCCCTGGGCGTCGTGGTCCTTGCCGGATCTCTTCTGGGGGTCGGCCTGTCTCTGCCTTCCCTCGCTTCCCAGGGGGACAAGGATGTCTTCGACTCGCTGCGGGTGACGATCTGGTATTCCCTTTGCACCGTTCCGGTCCAGCTCGCTGCAGGCCTGGTGCTGGCCCTTTTCCTGACGCGGCGCATGCGGGGAAGGCAGGCGTTTCGTGTCATCTACCTGATACCCTATATCGCGCCCACGGTGGCCACCGCAGCGATCTTCGAGCTTTTGTTCTCTCTCCGCCCGGACTCCTTTGCCAACCAGCTCATCAGGCTCCTGGGCGTGGGGCCGTTCCAGTGGCTGCAGGAATCCCGAGGGATCGCGGAGCTCGCGTCCGGAGCCGCGCCGCAGTGGGCGGGCGTGGTGCCCTCGTACTGGGCGGGCTGGGCGCAAGGGCCGAGCCTTGCGCTGGTGTCAGTCATCATCTACAGCTGGTGGGTTTTCGTGGGCTACTATGCCCTCATCTACATCAACGGTCTGGGCGCAATTCCGCGTCAACTGTACGAAGCCGCGGAGGTTGACGGGGCGGGAAGGGTGCGCAGTTTCTTTTCCATCACGATCCCCCTCCTTTCCCCGACTACGTATTTCCTGTCCCTCCTCGGGGTAATCGGCACATTCAAAGCGTTCACGCAGCTCTACGTGCTGCGCAGCGCCGCGGCATCCGGCACGGTGGATGCCGTCAGTATCTTCATTTTCTTCACCGCCTTCCGCAAGAGCAACATGGGATATGCGTCCGCCATCTCGATACTCCTTTTCCTGATCGTGCTCGGGCTTACCGTCCTGCAGCAGAGGACATCGGAGAAGGGAGTGCAGTATGGCGATTAGGGGACACGCGTCCTTGCCCGGCAGCCGGAGGCCGCATCCGGGACCTCGACTCACCGGCGGCAGGGTCGCAGTCTACACGGTCCTGATCCTCGGCGCCCTGGTGTGCCTCATGCCATTCCTCTACATGCTGAGCACGTCCTTGAAAACGACCGGGGAGACGATCACTCGCGTCAGCCCGATTCCTGTTGATCCGCAGTTCTGGCCGCGTGTTCCCCAATGGATCAACTTCGCCACTGCCTGGAAGGACGCGAGCTTCAGCCTCTATTTCAGAAACAGCGTCATCACCGCGGCGCTCACCGTGTTGGGCGTCATCGCAAGCTCATCTCTTGCCGCCTACGCGTTCGCCAAGATCCGGTTTGCCGGTTCCCGTTTCCTGTTTGCCCTGCTGCTCGCCACCTTGATCATCCCTGACAGCGTGTACCTCATTCCCAACTTCATACTGATCACCCGCCTGGGCTGGTACGACACCCTGGCCGGTCTCACCGTCCCCTTCATGGCCAGCGCATTCTACATTTTCCTTTTGCGGCAGTTCTTTTCCCAGGTGCCCAATGAGCTGCTGGAGAGCGCGCGCATGGACGGCGCCGGTCATACGCGCGCCTTTTTTTCCATCCTTCTCCCTCTCTCCAGTGCGCCATTGTTCACCGTGGCCTTTCTTGCTTTCGTCGGATCGTGGAACTCTCTTCAGTGGCCGCTCGTGGCAACCCGCACGGCGCGCTGGCGTCCGATCACGGTCGGGCTCACCACATTCATCTCGGAGGCCGGGCCCCAGAACGAGCTGCGCATGGCCGGCGCGGTGCTGTCCGTGGTTCCCGTCGTGCTTGTGTACTTTCTGGCGCAGAAGAGATTCACGGAGGCCATTGCCCGCAGTGGAATCAAGGGCTGATTTCCATTACCTTGACATTGCCGCCCACTGAGGGCGGACAACTGCACGGGAGGGAACATGAGGCGGGGAATCATGCTTGCGTTGCTCCTCGTCCTGCCGCTTGTCCTGTTCGGCCAGGGCAAAGATCTGGCAGGCGTTGATCCGACGGGAGCCACACTCACATACTGGTACCAGCACACCGGGGCCAACGGCGATGCCATTCAGAAGATGATCGCCGATTTCAACGCAGCCAATCCGTGGAAGATCACGGTGAATGGCGAGTATGCGGGACCCTATGACCAGATCTACAACAAAATGGTGGCCGCGATCGCGGCCGGGAACCCGCCTGAGCTCGTGGTAGCGTACCAGAACCAGTCCGCCACCTACCAGGTGAACAACGCGCTGGTGGACATGAATGCCTACGTCATGGACCCGAAATGGGGAATTGCCAAGGACCTGGGGGATTTCTTCGAGGGTTTCATTCACCAGGACGTGAACGCACAATTCGGCGGGGCACGGCTCGGGTTTCCGCCCAATCGCTCCCTCGAGGTCATGTACTACGACATGACGCTCCTCAAGTCAGTGGGAATCAACGTCCCGCCCAGGACGTGGACAGAGTTTGCCATTGACTGCCGCAGGGTCACGAACAAGGACAAGAACACCTACGGCTACGCTTTGGACAACCTGGACGCGTCCCATGTGTACGCCCTTGTCATTTCCCGGGGCGGAGAGTTCGCGCGGCCCGACGGAAAAGGGTACACGCTGAATACGCCGCAGATGAAGGCAGCCATGCTCTACATGCGCGGTCTCGTGCTCCAGGGCGTTGCGCGCAAGATCTCCAAGAAATACGACGACCAGACGGATTTCGGAAATGGACAGGCGGCGTTCACGCTCGGCTCCACCTCCGGTCTCACTTTCTACGACAAGGCGGTCAAGGCGAACAAGGACGGCCCGTTCCAGTGGGGGATCGCACCTGTGCCCCAGCTCACTGCTTCTGCTGCGCCCGCCATTGACCTCTACGGCGCCAGTGTCAGTATTCCGAAGAGCACCCCGGAGAAACAGCTCGCTGCCTGGCTCTTCATCAAGTGGTTTTCAGAGCCGCAGCAGCAGGCGCAATGGGCGCATGTGTCGAAGTATTTCCCCGTCCGCAAATCTGCGGAACAGCCCATTGCCGACCTGCTTGATGCGGATCCGAACTTCGCCGCGGCCTGGAAAATTCTGAAGGTTGCCAGCCTGAAGTCGGAACCCCCCTATGCCGGCTATGACCTTGTCCGGGATGCCATTACCGCTGCGTACAGCAAGGTGCTGGATGGCGCGAATGTAGACGCAACGCTGGCGGCGCTGCAGGTGCAGGCGGACAAGCTTTTCAAGGATTCGGCGCCCTGAGGGGCCGCCCCCAGCCCGCTGCTGAGGCGGGGATGGGATCTCGCGCACAGGGGGAGCACGCCGTTCCCCCGCCCGCATATGTCTTGAAGGCCCCAAGTTTGGGGATCCTCATTTTGGGGATCTTGATTTAGAAGCGATTTTCGTTGACAAAGTAAATTCTGTACCTTAAAATCTCCAGAAGCTCATTTATCTTAAGTAGCCGTATTAGCTGGGCACGCAGCTCGGGATACGAGCATCGGAAATGTGAAAGGGCGATTGTATGAATTACGGCAAGTCTTCCACTGTCATTCTGGTCGTCTGTGCGTTGCTCGCGTTTCTTCTTGCAGCCTGCCCCAACCCGATCACATCGGGCAAGGGGGGCGTGCTCACAGTCTC
>CAYTGX010000031.1:22361-51391 GCA_964437385.1 uncultured Spirochaetaceae bacterium | reverse complement strand
CGCCCACGGTGATGACCACGATGCCGTCACTCAGCACCGCCTTGATGGAGTCGAGCTCCACAATCTCCATGGGCATGGGCGAGGGAACCACCCGCCGCCAGCCGCGGCCGGCGTCCTCCACTACCGACCACCCCATCTCCCGGCGCCGTGCCGCCTCAGTGGCGCCCATGAACCCGCCGATGGGTTTCGAAGGGCTTTGGAACGCGGGGTCCCTGCTGTCAACCAGGACCTGGGTGATGATCGTGGCCACGTTTTTGTGGATGCTCCGATGAAAGAGCTGGTTCTGCAGTGCCTGCTGGAGCTCGTAGCCGATTGCCCCCTGAGTGTCCGCGCCGCACACATCCAGGGGGACCTCGTGCATGCCCTCCACCCTGTGCGCGATCTCCGAGCGGCGCAGGACAAACCCCACCTGGGGGCCATTGCCGTGTCCGATGGCAAGGTCCCAGCCCGCCTCGATCATGTCGGCAAGATGGCGCGCTGTGTCGCGCAGGGCCTCTTCCTGGTCCTCGACGGTCTGATGCCTGGAATCCTTGATCAGGGAGTTCCCCCCGATTGCCACTACCGCGACCTTTCCGGATGTGCTCATGGCCTTCTACTATAACCTAGAATCCGACAGACCGCGACCTGGCGCGCCTTTTTCGGGCGCGGCCTTGACAGTAGTGCCCTGTTCTGATCGATTGTCCACAATGCCTGAAATGGATCCCGCGCGCACGACGAACAGACTGCTCATTACGATCGTGGTCTTCCTCACGGGCGCTTTCCTGAAGCTGGTCGCCCCCGTCGTTATTCTGCTGCTTCTCACCGTCATGCTGGTCTACCTCATAGACCCCATCGTGGTCCTCCTGAACCGGACGCGGCTGCCGCTGTGGCTTTCCGCCCTCATCGCCATCGTTTTCATAGGAGCCGTCTTCGCAAGCTTCGCCGTGCTCATCGTCATCGACCTGCCCCATTTCGCCAGAACATTTCCGAAATTCCAGGAAGAGATCCTCAAGCGCGCGGCGGCAATGCTGGATATCGTCGAGCGGAACTTCGGAGTGTCCTTCGCCATCGATCCCTTCGAGGAGCTGCGCACCGCGCCGCTCCGGCCCATACTCATGGGCTTTGCCCGGTCAAGCCTTCGCGTGGTTTCGGAGTTCACGCTGATCTTTTTCTTTGCGGTCATCCTCCTGCTGGGAAAGTACCGCCTGATCCGGATGCTCCTCACCGTGTTCCCCAAACGGCACAGCATGGTGCCGCTCATGCTGAAGCACGTTGACCGGCACATGCGGGCGTTCCTGGGCATCAAGGCTCTTGCCAGCCTGGCAATCGGGCTCGGCACGGCGCTGATCCTCCTTGCTTTCAGGGTTGAGTTCGCCGTGACGTGGGGCTTCCTGACCCTGCTTCTCAATTTCGTGCCCGTGGTGGGGCCCATTACCGCGGTCACGCTGCCCACCCTCATCGCTCTGGTCCAGTTCCCCGGCCAGGTCCCGGTCATGGCCCTGGCAGTGGTGGCCAGTCTCAGCGCGCTGCACTTCAGCATCTCCAATTTCCTGGAGCCGCGGTTCCTGGGAGAGCGGCTGGATCTTTCATTCTTTGTGATCTTTCTCTCCCTTTTCTTCTGGGGCTGGATGTGGGGGCCCGCGGGGGTCCTGCTGGCCATCCCGGTCACGGCTTCACTGAAGATAATCCTGGAGCGCATTCCGGCAACCGCCCGGTTCGCAATGCTCCTCGGACGGACGTCCCGGCGGCGCAACTTCAACCCCCCGCGTTGACCAACGCGGAAAAGCTCCCTATTATGGAAGAATGAGGAAATCGCCATGCTCGTGAGAGAGAGAATGACGCGCAATCCCATATTCATCAGGCCGGATACGCCGGTCACCGAGGCGCAGGCCCTGATGAAGCGGGAAAAAATCCACCACCTGCCCGTGCTGGACAAGGACGAAAAGATGGTCGGCATCGTTACGGAGAAGGACCTCCTGTACGCTTCGCCGTCCGTTGCCACGACCCTGAGCGTTTTCGAAATGACCTCCCTTCTGGCCAAGCTGAAGGTCGAGAAGGTGATGTCACGGGAGGTGATTTCCATCGCAGAGGACGTGCCGCTGGAAGAAGCGGCGCGCATCATGGCGGACCACGGGATCGGCGGCCTCCCCATCGTGAGGGGAAAGGCGGTCGTCGGGATAATCACGGAGAGCGATCTCTTCCGCATTTTCATCGAGCTGTTCGGCGCCCGGCAGAAGGGCATCCGCGCCGCGGTGACCATGCCCAATGAGAAGGGCACGCTGGCAAAAATCACGGCCGCGATAAGCGCCGCGGGGGGGAATATCATCGCGCTGGGCACATATCTCGGTGAAGACCCCTCCACCGGACGCTGCACCATCAAGGTTGACGGCTTGAGCCGGGACATGGTGGTTGCAACGCTCACGCCGCTCGTCCGGTCGGTCGATGATGTGAGAGACGTGTAGGCACGGGAGAAATGTCCGCATGGAACAGAAAAGACTCACGCTGTCCCTGAGGGGTGCCGAGGTTCCCCTCTCCCCGATCCGCAAGCTCACGCCCCTGGCAGATGAGGCCAAGCAGAGAGGGATCCTGGTCCACCACCTCAATATCGGCCAGCCGGATATCCGCACCCCTCAACCGGTCCTCGACGCCTACCGCAACTTCGACGCAGAGATCCTGGCCTACGGCCCCTCGCTGGGCATCCCCTCCCTTCGGGAATCCATTGCCGCCTATCACGGGCGGTACGGGCACGCTATCGAGCCGCGTGACGTGGCCGTCACGGTGGGGGGAAGCGAAGCGATATTCTTCGCCCTCTCCGCGGTCTGTGATCCGGGGGACGAGATCCTCGTGCGGGAGCCGTTCTATGCGAACTACATCTCCTTTGCCGCAATGATCTCGGCCAGGGTGGTGCCCATTCCCTCGTCCCTGGACAACGGCTTCGCGCTGCCGTCCCGGGACGAGATCGCGCGGTACATCACGCCCCGCACAAAAGCGATCCTCTATATCTCCCCGGAGAACCCGACGGGCATCGTGTACGACCGCAAGGAGATGGAAACGCTGCGGGAGCTCTGCGAGCGCTTCGGGCTGTACCTGATTTCCGACGAGGTCTACCGCGAGTTCATCTACGACGACCACGTGAAGTTCACCTCCGTGCTCGACCTGAAGGGCTTCGAGCAGCACGCCATCCTGGTGGACTCCATATCGAAACGATTCTCCTCGTGCGGCGCTCGCATCGGGTCCATCGTCACCTACAACCGGGGCGTGATGGAGCTGGTGGACAAGTTCGCGCAGGCGCGGCTGTGCCCGCCGGCAGTGGGACAGCTTGCCGCGGATGCGGCCTACCGCATGGATCCTTCCTATTTCACGCCCATCAGGGACGAGTACCGCAGGCGGCGGGATACCCTGGTGGCAGGCCTCACCGGTATCCCCGGTGTCACGTTCCACGTGCCGGAAGGGGCCTTCTATCTCATGGCGCGCCTGCCGGTGGCGGACGCGGAGGACTTCTGCCGTTTTCTCCTTGCCGATTTTTCACTGGAAGGAAAGACGGTGATGCTCACCCCCGGCGCCGGTTTTTATTCCACGCCGGGCAGCGGCCATGACGAGGTGCGTATTGCCTACGTGCTGGAATGCCCGAAGATCGTCGAATCAACGCAGATCCTTGCCCGTGCGCTCGTCCGCTACAATGAAAGGCGCGCGAAGAAACTCTGACGAGGAGACCACATGCCACGGAGCCAGAAGCCACTCATCGTCATTGGCCATAAGAACCCGGACACCGACTCGATCTGCTCCGCCCTCGCGTATTCGCGATACAAGACCGAAGTGCTGAAAGAGGAGGCGGTGCCCCGGCGCGCCGGCAACGTCAACCCGCAGACCCAGTTCGTCCTTTCACGGTTCGAGACGGAAAGCCCCCCGCTTGCGACGGACGTGCGCTCCCGGATCGAGGACATCATGATACCACGGGAGGAGCTGATCGTTCTCAAGGAGAATGACACGCTGGAGAAGGCATGCGACCTTCTCACCTCGCGGCATTTTTCATTTCTGCCGGTGGTGGGCAACGGGGACACGTGCATCGGGAAGCTCACCGCGCTGCAGCTTGTCGGCGTGCTGCGCCGCGTGGCGTCGGGCTGTCACGACGACGAGCCCATGGAGCAGTCCGACCGGGAGCTGCTTGCCGGCACGATCAGCCCCCTGGTGGACCGGGACCACAAGACCTTCCGGGCGGATGACGTGGTGCGCGACGTCCTGCGGGAGATCGGCAGGAGCAACGAGGGCGGTTTCATCATCCAGGACGAGAAAGCGCGGATCCAGGGCGTGATCACGCGCGTCAATTTCATCCAGGAAAACAGGCTCCGTGTGGTCATGGTGGACCACAACGAGGTGGGGCAGGCCGTGGACGGGATCGAGGAGGCGGAGATCGTGGAGATCATCGACCATCACCGCCTGGGCGCGCGCACCACCTCGCTGCCCATCACCTTCATCAACAGGGTGGTCGGTTCCACCTGCACCATCGTGGCGGACCTCTACCGCACCAGCGGCGCCACACCCCCGGCCCGCGACGCGGGTCTCATGCTCTCCGCGATGCTCTCCGACACGATCATCCTGCGATCCCCCACCACGACACGCCTGGACCGGGAGATCGCCGCCTGGCTGGCCGAGCTGTCCGCGGTGGACATCGACAGACACGGCGGGGAGATGTTCGCCGCCGGCGCGTCCCTGGAGGGCATGGACCCGCGCAAGATCATTGCGCGGGACCAGAAGATCTACACGGAGGCGGACAGGCGTTTCAGCCTGAGCCAGTTCGAAACGGTCGGTTTCGGCCCCATCCTGGCCATGAAGGACGCCCTGGCCGCGGAGCTGGAAAGGATCATCGAGGTGGAGAAGTGCTCATTTGCCTGCCTCATGATCACCGACGTGTCACGGGAGTCGAGCCTGCTCCTCTGCCGCGGGGAGGCGCGCGTCCTGGGCGCCATCTCCTACCCGCGCCAGGAGGAAAGCCTCTTCGAGATGAAGAATGTGCTTTCGCGCAAGAAGCAGGTCCTCCCCTATTTCGTCGATCTTTTAAAGACGCTCTGACATATGTTGCACGGCGCCGCGGCAAGGCTTATACTTGGACTACCGTGGGTACCGAGGATGAGGTTGAAATACCGACAATGATGAGCCTAAGAGAGATCTCCGCGGAGGAAATCGAGCTGGTCCTCCAGAATCACCTGGCCAGAGAGGACATGAGTGAATTCCAGACCTGGCTCGACAAGCTGCTTCTGGGGACGCACGGGACAATCGCCCTGAACTTCGAGGGTGTGGCCAGCCTCAGCTCATCCGCAATCGGAAAGATCCTCCAGTTCAAGAGGAGCTGCGACGAGAAGGGCCGCAAGCTCCTGATCCGCAAATGCAGGCCCCAGCTTCTCCAGCTTCTCCGCATGATAAAGTTCGACACGCTGATCCAGATAGATCCCTAACCAGCGCCGCGCGAAGCGCGGCTATCCACGCGCGGGTCCGATTGTCCTTTGCTTGCCATCGCGGTCACCCTCATACCCGCATCGCGCGAAGCGCGATATCCGGCAGATACGTCTAGCCGGATCAGGCGGTCCATCGCCGTCACGCTCATAACCCGCGCCGCGCCATCGCCCTACACGGTTCTACACGCGGCGCGCCGCGGCCATCACATCGAACCCGGGGTCTCCAAGCTGCTCCGCCGATGGGGGCGCACCGTGCCGCAGGAGCCGCTCGATGGCAACAAGCTCATGGGCCATTGCGATGGTTGCCGCGGCCTTGAGCGTTCCCCCGCGATAGTAGCCGGCAATGAACTTGCCGTCCTCCACCACTCCCCTGAAGACCACCTGGTCGAACTCTTTCGCATACCCGGCATACTTCAGGGAAAGCCCGGCCTGGCGGCTCCAGAAAAAGCTCACGTCCGCGCCGACGTACGGGGTACTCCCGTACCCGGCGGATTCGCTGTCCAGCATGCAGGCGGCCGCGAGACTGCCCTGACGCTCGGCCACAACCCAGTGCTCCACCCTGCGCGTTCCCCAGTCCGGGTCGGGCACCGCGGCGATGTCCCCGGCGGCGAATATGTCCGGCGCGCGCGTCTGCATCCTGCCGTCCACGGGCACTGCGCCGGCCTCCACCAGCGTGGTGCCTGCAAGATAGTCCACCGCGGGCTTGATACCCAATCCGATCACCACGAAACCCGCCTCGAGCCGTGTGCCGTCTGAAAGGATCAGCGATTTCGCTCCGACTGTCCCCTCGATCCGCGTGAGAGTCCTGCCCATGAGAAACGTGACTCCCTTTTTCTCGTGCAGGGACTTGAGGTATGCCCCCACCCTTTCACCGAGGATGCCAGCCAACGGGAGCGCCTCCGGTGCCACGACGGTGACGGCGAGGCCCCGCTCGCGGAGGCTCCCGGCAAGCTCCAGGCTGATGAATCCCGCTCCGACAAGGACCGCGCTTTTCTGCTGCAGTGCCGCGGCAAGGAGGACGCGCGCGTCAGCGGCAGTGCGCAGGAAGTAGCAGCCCTCTCCGTCTCCGCCCGGGATGCCCAGCATGCGCGGGGATCCGCCCGTGGCAAGAAGCGCCTTGTCAAAGGAAAGTGTTTCTCCGTCTTCGAAACGAGCTGTCTTCTTCACGGGGTCCAGGGAAACCACCCGGCGCCCCGTCAGCAGCTCGATGCCCTGCGCCGCGTAGAACTTCGGCCCGCGCAAGGGCAGCCAGTCTTCCCCCGCCTTGCCGGTAATGAAGTCCTTGGAGAGGTTGGGCCGGTCATACGGGCGCTCCGCCTCCTCCGTGATCAGCACAATGCGCCCGGCGAATCCCTGGCGGCGCAGGGTCTCAGCCGCGGTATTTCCCGCTGCCCCGGCCCCCAGGATGACGAAGACCCGCGGATCAGACCCCAGGGGCTGCGCGGGCTTGGGGAATTTCGGCTTCACCGCCGGGCCTACGTACACTGCGCCATTCTCCACCTTCACGGGGTAGGTGGGCAGGTCATTCATGGCCGGAGGGGCAGTCGTCTTTCCCGTTGTGACATCCAGGCGCGCGAAATGGCTCTTGCACACCAGCTCGCGTCCGAAGAGCACCCCGTTTTCAAGCTTTTCCTGGTAGTGGGGGCATTCGTGGCCGACCGCGTGGATTTTCCCCTCCAGTCGGACCAGGAGGATCTTGTCCTCTCCAGACTCCACGAGCACAGGGACGCCCTCCTGAAGCCTGGACTCCTCTGCAACCTTTGTCCAAGTGGATTCCTCCATGCGGTCCCCCTTTACCCCATAATAGGCACGGGAACAGGCCGGAGCAAGAGATCCTGATATATGACGGCTTGAAAGGTGCAAAATGAGAAGAGCTGGATTTCTGCCGACATTGACAGGGGGAAGGAACAACTCCGCGGAGTACGGCGTTCGCGCCGAACGGGTACGCCCGTACCGCGGAAGGACAACTCCGTGGGGTACGGCGTTCGCGCCGAACGGGTACGCCCGTACCGCGGAAGGGAAGAGGGATGGCACAAGCAGGAACCGGCTTCTTTGCCCGGCTTTTCAGGAGGCGGAAGCCCGGGGACGACTTCGAGCCAAGCCTGGCTCATGCTCTTGCCGCGACTGTCCGCAAAGGGCTCCAGCGAGTCACCGGGAAAGAGCTGGCGGCACGGTGCGAGCCGATGCCCGTGGAAACTCTGCTGGAGGAGCTCCGGCGAAGGCCGTCCGGATGGATGACCCGCTTTTTCCAGGACTCCTCCTCTTCCTGGCTCATCTTTCTCATGCCCGACGACTGGCTGGGCACACTCGCAGCCCTGGTCCCAGAGGAGGAGGGGAAAAAGGTCCCCCTGATGGTTTCAAAACTGTGCGACGCCGCCGCTGACTTTCTCCAGTTCGAAACACCGGCCTCCTTCCACCGGGTCCAGGACACGTATGCCCGGGGCGACCAGCAAGCGCTCATGTGGCGGCTTTCCGAAACTGCCCCGTTCAAGGTGGTCACCGGGGATTCGGAAAAAGATTCCTTCTATGCGTGCGTTCTTTGGGAAACAGCACGGGCTTTCGAAGATTCTCTCCAGGACCCCGCTGCGCAGGATTCCCTTCGCTCCTGGCTTCACGACACGCCCGCGCTGACACCGAAGAACCCGCCTGATACGCTGAAACTCCTTTCGCCGCGTGAGCTTTTCCTGGGAAATCTCTACCTGCCCCCGCGCATGGAATGCGGCACGCAGACCCTGGAAACGCTCTGCTCCACGCTGTCAGCGGCGCACGGACCGCAGCAGGGGATCAGCGCGCCCGGTGTCTGGGCGGCCTGCATTTGCACGCGGGAAGATCCGGGCGAACCGAAACGCCTGGCCCACTGGTACTTTTTTCCCTGCGCGGATGAGGCAACCGCCGCACGGACGCGGGAGACGTACAAGGAGATTGCCGGGTGCCTGTTCAGGGGCGCGCTTCCGATCCTTGGGGAAGCACTGGGCGGACGGCTTGAAAAACCGGCCATGGGGCTGGACGTCAAGCCGGACTTTAGCGGACGCACGCGCCACCTCCTTCTGACAGCAGTGATGCGCCTGGCATCGGTCCGGATGCCGGTGCAGGTCTATATCGATGCCGCCGGGCTGGGACCGCTCCTGAGAAAATACTGCAGCCCCGGGGGCCTCGCCGTGACGGCACGAGGCGCCGTCTCCGCCCTGCCCCTTGCCCTTGCACTGAACGAGCGGCTGATCGCAAAAAGGTTCCACACCTTTCCGGGCCACTTTCGCGACCCGCGGCTCGGGCCGGACTTTTTCCCTTTCAGCGGTTTTTCCGACCTGGTCACCGAGCACGACCTTTCGATCGTGCTCCAGAACTACCTGCCCCGCGCCCTGGCCGGACGACCGGTGCGCAGCCTGTATGCCTGGTCCGAGCAGGCCGCGGACCCCGGGACCCCTGCGCCGGCACAGGAGGCGCGCCGGCGCATCGTCACCCCGCACCTGTTCGACGAGGAGAAACTCTCCCGGCACATGAGCCGGCAGATGCGGGACGGCTGGCAGCGCGAGTCGGGGCGGAACCTGGGAACACGGGAGGAGTACCTGCGGGTGAATCGCGAGGTGCTTCTTGGAATAGACCGGGCGGCGCGGATGAACACGGCGCTGCTCTCCCCCCGTGCCCGGTTCGTGCTTGCGGAGATGATCCTGCCTCCCCTGCGGGCACGGGCGCGAAGAATCCTGGATGAAACTTCGGCGGCCGGCATCCCCTTTACGGCGCTGCGCGAGATGAGCGCGCCGCAGGCGCAGCGGTTTCTCGCCACACAGCCGGACAGGACGATCTGCCTGGGCCTGGTGGGCGCGGAAGCCGAGCTCGCCTTTGTGCGGAAGAACGTGAGCGCCGCGCGGGCCGAGCGGCTGGAAGAGGACCTGCTCCTGGTGAGAAAACAGCTGGACGGCGGCCTCCTGGAATGGGACGAGGCCGTGCAGGCAAAGAGAGAGCTGGAGAGCGCGGCGCGGACAATGATCCTGGGGAATGCGAAAGACGCGCGGCGGCGCGGCGGGAGCGCTGAGTGATATGGTTTACACTACCACGTATCGTTATAATCGAAGTCGAAAAAATCGCAAGGAGTGAACGATGGCCAGGAGAGGTTCGGACACATCGACAGTAATCGGGCTTCTGATCGGCGTCGGCGGCATGATCGTCGGGTTCACGCTCGACGGGGGAAGCCTCCTCGCACTTATCGGAATCCCGGCGATGATCATCATCGTTTCAGGGACCATCGGCGCGCTCACCATATCCTCCAGCCTCCGGGACGTCCTGCGGATCCCGTCCCTCATTGCCCAGTCAATGCGCAAGCAGGCAGGGCCCTCACCCCAGCTCGCACAGCAGCTCCTGGAGTTCGCGGAGAAAGCGCGGAGGGACGGGATCCTGAGCCTCGAGGACACCGTAGAGGACCTGGAGGACGAGACGCTGCGCAAGGGTCTGCGCCTTGTCGTGGACGGCACGGAGTCCGAGATCCTCGTGGAAGTACTGGAAAGCGACCTTGCCATCCTGGAGCAGAGGAAGATGGAAGACGCGATCATATTCGAGACGGCAGGCGGTTTTTCCCCCACCATGGGCATCATCGGCACGGTCATGGGTCTGGTCCTGGTCCTCGGCCGGCTGGGAGCCGACATGAATGAGCTGGGCCGGTCCATCGCCACGGCATTCATTGCAACGCTGTATGGCATCGGCCTTGCCAACCTGTTCTGGCTCCCGCTCGGCAACAAGCTGAAGGCGCAGATCAAGCTGTTCCGCCTGGAGAAACAGCTCATCATCGTGGGGGTACGCTCCATCCAGCAGGGTGAGAGCCCCGCCCTTGTGCGGGAAAAAATCGAAGGATTCCTGGAAGAGCAGGAGAAGAAGGAACTCGACGCCAACAGGGCGGAGTAGTCGGAGGATTGGATGGCACGCAGGAAAATCGCACGAGCTGAAGAGCCGAAGCCTGACTTGATGCGCTGGCTGCTGACCTACGCTGACATGATCACGCTCTTGATGCTCTTCTTCATCATTCTCTATTCGCTGAGCAGCATCAACCAGGCCAAGTTCACCGAGATGGCGCAGGCGTTCAACAGCGTCTTCAATGGCGGAAACTTCACGGTATTCGACACGCGAAGCGCGGGGGGGGCCGGTGTGCTCCAGGGGGTTTCTGCCGGCCAGAAGCTGGCCAGCAAGCAGGGCGGCAAGCTCGAGGGCAAGGGCGGGCAGTCAGTGCTCCGGACACAGGCCCTCTCGAGCCTCCAGAACCTCGTCAAGGCGGGCAAGGTCAAGGTAATCCCCACGGAGAACGGGTTTGCTATCTCACTGGTCAGCGACCTTTATTTCGGGGTCGCGTCAGCCGCTCTGGGCGCGGAGGCAATGCCGGTGCTCCAGGAGGTCTCGGAGTTCCTCGGCCAGATCCCGAACTCCATAGTCGTGGAGGGGCACACGGATAACATCGCCCCTGACAAGACCAAATGGAACTCGAACTGGCAGCTCTCTTCGGAACGCTCTCTGGCCGTGCTCCAGACCCTGGAAGACTACGGGGTGCCTTCGGAGCGGCTCTCCGGCGCGGCATACGGCAGCACGCGGCCGGTGCAGACGAACGACACTGCCGAAGGCCGCGCGTACAACAGGCGGGTCGATATCGTCGTGGTGGAGAAGCAGTAGCGGAGACCTTCCGCGGTACACCGCGGAGTGGGACGGCCGGAAGGGCTGCGCCCGGTTGCCAAAATCCCCGGCACGCGCTATAGTTCGTGGCACCTTCGTAACAGACATCATTCAGAAACCGAAATCTTTCTCACGGAGAGGGTATGGGAAGAGGAGCTATTCTGCTCATCTGCGTCCTGGTCCCGCTCGCAGGGGCATTCCTTCTGCCTCTGCTGGGCAGGATCTCGGCCCGTCTGCGCAACTGGTGTGCGCTGGCCATGGTGGTCACTTCCCTGGTCTGCTCCCTGGCCCTCGTGCCGGATGCAGCGGCGGGCAGCACGATCACGTTCCAGGTGCTCGGGGCCCTGGGCATCTCCTTTACACTGACGGCGGACGCGCTTGCCGTCTTCATGGCCGTGGTGTCGTCCCTCGTGGGCGCGCTGATCATGCTTTTCTCCTTCGACTACATCAGCCACTACGAAAACCAGAACGAGTACTACCTCATGGCAGTCCTCTTCCTGGGGTCGATGATGGGCCTCGTGTTTTCCGCCAATCTCATATTCCTGTACGTGTTCTGGGAGATCACCGGCATCGCCAGCTGGCGTCTCATCGGCTTCTACAGGGGAAAAACGGACGTCCTGCGGGCTGACAAGGCATTCCTGGTCACCGCGTTCGGCGCCCTTGTCATGCTGGTGGGTATCCTTGCCGTCTACGGGCAGACCGGCACATTCGAGCTTGCCGCCATGAAAGGAACTGTCCTCCCCGTCATGGTCTCCATACTGCTGCTTGTGGGAATGCTCTCCAAGTCAGCCACACTTCCCTTCCACACGTGGCTGCCGGACGCGGGTGTCGCCCCTTCCCCTGTGACCGCCCTGCTGCATGCCGCCGTGCTGGTCAAGATTGGCGTCTACGTCTTTGCCCGGCTGTTCCTTTCCACTTTCCCGCTCGAAGCACAGCTTCGCATCGCCGTGATGGTGATTGCCGCGGCGAGCGCGCTGGTGAGCGCGGGGGCCGCGCTCGTGGAAACCGACATCAAGCGGATCATTGCCTACTCCACCGTCAGCCAGATCGCGTTCATCTTCC
This sequence comes from uncultured Spirochaetaceae bacterium, assembly GCA_964437385.1. GTDB lineage: Bacteria > Spirochaetota > Spirochaetia > SZUA-6 > Fen-1364 > Fen-1364. The sequence goes on along the minus strand of CAYTGX010000031.1, from coordinate 39,245 downwards.
TCGGCCTTGCCATTGGAAATGAGCTCGGCGCGGTCGGCGCCCTGCTGTACATCCTCATGCATGGCCTGGCAAAGGCAGGACTCTTCCTGTCCGCAGGGATCATAGAGCAGAACACGGGAACCAAGGACATCACGAAGCTCGGCGGGCTCCTGCGGACCATGCCGGTGACCGCGGTGTCTTTCCTCCTCTGCGCGTTCTCGGTCATGGGCATTCCGCCGTTCGGCGGGTTCATCGCCAAGTACATGGTGATCTCCTCCGCAATCGGCGGAGGACAATTCGCCCTGGGCGCGGTGTTCATGGCAGGGGCCGTGCTCACCATCCTGTATCTCTTCCGCCTGTTCTCCAGGGTATTCCTGGGAGAAGCGAAGGGCGGCGGCGCTCCGGCAGTCGAGCGCTCACGGCTCATGGTGACCTGCGTTGCCATCCTGGCAGCCCTCTCTCTTGCCGGCGGCATCCTGGCTTTCTGGCCCACACAGCTCGCAACAGTCGCCGCGCTCCAGATACCGGGGGTGACACAGTGAACAGCTCCTTCCTGATCGTTCCTATCGCCCTCCCCGCTGCCGCGGCGCTCATTGCGCTCCTCCTTCCCGCCACGCGTGCGCGCTGGATCACGTCCATGGTGGCGGTGGCGGCCTCCGCCGCGCAGGTTGTAATCGCCATCATGCTCTTCCCCGCCGACATGAGCTTCACGCTGCCGTGGCTGGGATACGGAATCGAGTTCAGCCTGAAGCTGACCCGGATGAGCGCCTTCATCCTCCTGGCGATTGCCGGCTTCTCATTCCTGGTCTCCCTCTATTCCAGCGCTTCCCTGGCCGGCGCCCCCTCCACGCGGAGCTTCTTCACGTGGATGCTCCTGACCGCGGGAATGGCCAGCGGGGCCGTGCTGGCGGATAATCTCGTTCTCCTCATTGTCTTCTGGGAGGGGCTCCTCCTCACGCAGTTCGGCATGATCGTGGCGGGACGAAAGCGCGCGTACGGCACTGCAATCAAGGCATTCATCATCGTCGGCGTCACGGACCTCTGCATGATGCTGGGCGTCATGCTCACCAGCCGGCTCGCCGGCACCCTTGCCATGTCGGCCATCAGGCTGCCGGTGGACGGGGTGGGCGGCGCGGCATTCATCCTGCTGATGATCGGCGGCCTGGGCAAAGCCGGCGCCATGCCGTTTCACAGCTGGATCCCGGACGCGGCACTCGATGCCCCCCTGCCTTTCATGGCAATCCTTCCGGCCAGCATCGACAAGCTGCTGGGCATCTATTTCCTGGCACGGATCTCCCTGGACCTCTTTGCCCTTGCCCCCGGCACGTGGGTGTCCACGGTCCTCATGGTCGTGGGGGCCGCGACCATCATCATCGCCGTCCTCATGGCGCTGATCCAGAAGGACTACAAGCGCCTGCTCTCCTATCACGCCATCAGCCAGGTGGGCTACATGGTCCTGGGCATCGGGACGGCCCTTCCCATCGGGATCGTGGGCGGTCTCTTTCACATGATCAATCACGCGATGTACAAGTCCTGCCTCTTCCTCACCGGTGGCGCGGTGGAGAAGCAGGCCGGCACGACGGACCTGGAAAAGCTCGGCGGCCTGGCGCGCGCCATGCCGGTGACGCTTATCTGTTTCCTCGTGGCCGCAGCGTCGATCTCCGGCGTGCCGCCCTTCAACGGATTCTTCTCCAAGGAGATGGTGTATGACGCCGCCCTGGCGAGGGGCTGGCAGTATTACGCCATCGCCCTTGCCGGCTCGTTCTTCACGGCAGCCTCGTTCCTCAAGCTGGGCCACGCGGCCTTCTTCGGAAAACGCTCCGAGGAGAATCGCCTGGTCAGGGAAGCGCCGCTGCCCATGCTGATTCCCATGATCGTCCTGGCAGGACTCTGCGTCCTGTTCGGGGTGGCGAACAGTCTGCCGCTGGCAGGTCTCATCCAGCCCGCGGTGGGGACAGCAGTCACCGCAGGCCGCAGCTTTGCGGGGTTCCCTGCAAGCAGCACGCTGGTCGGGCTTACCGCGGCGGCGCTCCTGCTGGCGGTTCTCAATCACTGGTACGGGGTCAGGAGGACGGGACGCGGCCTGGGCGCCGCCGACCATATCCACAACGCCGCGGTCGTGTCTGCCGTGTACTCGGTGGCCGAGGCGGGCCGCCTGGATCCGTACACCATCGGCCGATCCATCATGAAGGGGGCCTCGGCTCTCCTGTGGGGCGTTGACCGGGCAATCGACTGGATCTACCAGGTGCTCGCGGTGAAAACTGCGGAAGGAATCTCCTGGGTTGCGCGCCGCGCGCACAACGGAAACGTCAACCGCTACGTCCTCTGGTCACTGGCCGGAGCCGCGGCAGTGGTAATCTGCGTACTCGCATTCCTCGGGGGGGCATGATGAGCGACCTTCTGCTTCTGGTCCCGTTCCTCGCCCTCATCGTGCTGAACCTCCTGCCGAAAAGCGCGCGTGTCACGCCCTTTGTCGTGTGCCTCCTGATCTTCCTCGCTCAAACCACGGCGGCTGTTCTGAAGCCATTCGGCCTGATCGACTGGTCGTTCACATCACCGCTCGAGAAAGTGATCGGATTCACCCTGGTCGCGGATAACCTTTCCATCCTGCTTTTTGTCACCACCGGGATTGCGGGGCTCGCGGCGATCCTGGTCGGCCGCGCGACTCTCAAGGAACCCCGATCCCGGGCCATATTCCTGAGCCTGCTTCTTGTCGCGCTCATTGGAATAAACGGCATCGCGATGGTGCGCGACCTGTTCACTTTGTTCCTGTTCGTCGAGGTGACCTCGGTGGCCGCCGTCATCCTCGTGACCCTCCGCGAAGGGGCGGGAGGATTCGAAGGGGCATGGAAGTACCTGCTTCTCTCCTCCGTGGCAAGCGTCTTCATGCTCGCCTCCATCGGCTTCTTCCTCCTTTCCGCGGGCGGCATCACATTCGACCAGGCTGCTGCGGCGCTGGCCGCACCCGCGCCGCTTGCCTGGGTTGCGGCGGCCCTGTTCATGTGCGGACTGTTCGTCAAGGGTGCGATGATCCCCTTTCACGGATGGCTGGCTGATGCCTACATGGCCGCCCCCGCGCCGGTGTCCGTCTTTCTGGCCGGCATCGTGACCAAGGCGACAGGGATCTTCGCGTTGATGCGTCTCGCGCCTTCCCTCCTTCCCGCATCGGCTCCCGGGCGGGAAATCCTCCTGATTACCGGCGCGCTGGCAGCCGTGGGGGGCGCATTCCTCGCCCTGGGCCAGTCGGACATGAAGAGGATGCTCGCGTATTCCAGCATAAGCCAGATGGGCTATATCGTGATGGCCCTCGGCGGTGAGCCTTCACTCGCCCTGCTGGCCGCCGGCTTCCATTTCTTCAACCACACGGTGTCGAAGGCCCAGCTCTTCGCGAATGCCGCGGCGGTGGAGAAGAGACTGGGCACGCGGGACATGGACAAGATGGGCGGGCTTGCGGCGCGGATGCCGGTCACCGGCGCCACGGCCGCGGTGGCAACCCTTTCCATCGCAGGGCTTCCCCCCCTTGCCGGGTTCTGGAGCAAGCTGCTCGTGGTGATCGCGCTGTGGAACGGCGGACAGCGCGTGTTTGCCGTGATCGCAATACTGACCAGCCTGGTCACGCTCGGCTATTTCCTCGTTCTGCAGAGAAAGGTATTCTTCGGGAAGATCCTGCCTGAATGGGAGAGCGTGCGGGAGGCGGGTGCGGGGCTTCTGGTACCGGTGATCGCCCTCGCCCTGATCACGGTGGCAATCGGCATCGGGTTCCCGTTCCTCCTGCCCATGCTGCTCGGAGGCGGCGTATGACACTCATGACGATCCTCCTGGTGCTCCTGGTCATTGCGGCCCTCTGGGCCTCCATGACGACGCTCCTCCTCCGCGCCACGATCGCCCTTGCCCTGACAAGCGCCCTCCTGGCGGTGGTGATGTACAGCCTTGGCGCCACTCTTGCGGCGGTCCTGGAGCTCTCCGTATGTGCGGGGCTCATCTCCGTGGTTTTCGTGAGCGTGATCAGCCTCACCCAGCGCAAGCCGTTCAAGGAATATGTCACGCGCCGGCTGAGCAGGCTCAGCAGATTCTGGCCGCTCCCGCTGGTCCTGATGGCAATCGGGCTGGGCCTGTCCTTCGTGCACGTTCCGGTGCAGATCGTCCTCCCCCTGCCCGGCGGTGACGGGGACGTGCGCACCGTGCTGTGGAACCTGCGGCAGCTCGACCTGTTCGGCCAGATCCTGATTCTCCTGGCCGGAGTATTCGGGGTGCTGGTATTGTTCAAGGGAGAGGGAAAAGATGTTGATTGAGATTCCGCAGTCCTTCTGGCTGTATTTCATCTTCTTTATCCTCCTCATGGTGGACGGGCTCTGGTGCATGCTGGCCACCTACAACCTCCTCCGCATGCTGATCGGCCTGGAGGTCCTCATGAAATCCGTGACGTTCTTCCTGATCGTTGCCGGGTACCTGAGCGGCCGCATGGCCCTGGCCCAGGCAATGGTGATCACGGTGATTGTGATCGAGGTGGTGGTGGTCGTGGCTGCCGCCGGCATCATTCTCGGGTTTTTCCGCAAGAACGACTCATTGAGCATCCGCCATACGCGGGATCTGAAAGGCTGACGATGTCGACTCTACTTCTTGTTCCGCCTGTTGCCCTGACCATCATGGTGATGGTCGTATGGGCCCTGTCCCGGGCTTCCGGCACCCTCGGCTTCAAGAGGAAGGGAACCCGGGGCGCCCTGGACAAGCCGTACGCCGGTGGAGAGACCATGGCGCACAACCGTGTCCAGGTGGACTACGGACAGTTCTTTCCGTTCGCTTTCTTCTTTACGATTCTTCACGTGGTCACACTGGTCGTCGCAACATCCCCCGCGCGCACCCTGGAGAGCCTCGCGATAGCACTCATCTATGTCCTGGGCGCGCTGCTGGGCCTTTTCATACTGTTCCGGAGGTAACTCACGCGGATGGGCGTATTCCATAAGATCGTGCGATGGGCGCAGCGAAAGTCCCCCTGGATCCTGCATTTCAACACGGGGGCGTGCAATGCGTGCGACATAGAGATCATTGCCGCACTCACCCCTCGCTTTGACCTGGAGCGGCTGGGCGTGCAGCTCAAGGGCACTCCCCGGCATTGCGACATCATGGCCTGCTCGGGGCCCGTCACGAAGCAGGTGAAGGACAGGCTGGTGCGCATCTACGAGCAGGTGCCGGAACCGAAGATCGTGGTGGCAATCGGATCGTGCGCCACGAGCGGCGGCGTGTTCAACGGCCTGTACAACGTCGAAGGGGGAATCGACCAGGCCATACCGGTGACGGCCTATATCCCCGGCTGCCCGGCGAGCCCCCAGGCCATCATCGACGGCTTCGTCAAGCTCATCAAGAGCCTCGAGGAGAAGAAATGAGTGACGTGCAGGCGATTGCCGCCGAGCTCCAATCCAGGTTTTCCCTGCCGGAGGGCGCGCTCAAGGTGCAGCGGGCAACCCGGCTGTGGATCGAAACGGACAAGGAGCTGTTCCCCCAGGTATTCGATCACCTGGTGAAAGGCATGGGGTTTTCCATCCTGTGCACCATCACCGGGCTGGACCTCGGCGCCGACCTTGGATTCATCTATCACCTTGCCAAAGACGGCGGCATCATGGCAAATCTGAAAACCCGCTGCCCCAAGGACGGGTCGATAAAGACGATTACTCCCTGGTTCCCGGGGGCTGACATCTACGAGCGCGAGCTCGTGGACCTGCTGGGCGCCCGCATTGAAGGCCTGGGCCCCGGTGTCCGCTACCCGCTTCCCGAGGATTGGCCTGAAGGGGATCACCCGCTCCTGAAGGATTGGAAACCGAAAACCGCCCCGACGCTTGAGAAAGGAACCCAGGCCAATGAGTGACGAAAGGGTCGTTACAGTACCCATCGGACCCCAGCATCCGGCCCTCAAGGAGCCTGAGAGCTTCATGGTGGACCTCCGGGGGGAGAAGATCGACGCCGTGCGCATGCGCTTCGGGTACAACCACCGCGGCATCGAAAAGGGCTGCGAGCAGCGCTCCTATACGCAGGACCTCTACCTTGTCGAGCGGGTCTGCGGCATCTGCTCCTACGCGCACTCCACCGCCTTTGTGCAGGCCGTGGAGGAGATTGCCGGCCTGGAGCTTCCCCGGCGCGCGGTCTACATCCGTACCATCATCGCGGAGCTGGAGAGGGTCCACAGCCACCTCCTGTGGCTCGGAGTTGCGGGACACGAAATCGGCTTCGACACCCTGCTCATGTACACGTGGCGTGACCGCGAGCAGGTGATGATCCTCCTGGCGCGCCTCACCGGCAACAGGGTCAACTACGGAATGAACACGCTGGGCGGAGTGCGGCGCGACATCGCTCCAGAGATGATCCCGGAGATCCTGAAAGTGGTGGACTCGCTGGAAGAGCGGGTCAAGTATTACATCAATCTTGCGACGAGCGAGCAAACCGTGATCCAGCGCCTGTCCGGCGTCGGCAAGCTCACAAGGGAAGACGCGCTTTCCCTGGGCACGGTGGGCCCGACGGCCCGCGCGTCAGGTGTGGACAGGGACACCCGGCGGGACGATCCGTACCTGGCGTACCGCGACGTGAGCTTCAAAGTGATCACGGATACGCATTGCGACGTGTACGGGAGAACGGTTGTGCGCCTGGGCGAGCTCCTGGAATCATTCTCCATCGTCCGGCAGCTCATCAAGAACATCCCTGATGGTCCCATCGCCATAAAGGCTCCCCGGCGCATCCCCGAAGGGGAGGCGGTGAGCCGCTACGAGGCGCCGCGCGGGGAGGACGTGCACTACGTCAGGGGCAATGGCTCGGAGAAGCCCGAACGCGTAAAGGTGAGAGCGCCCACCCTGGCCAACACCCAGTCGGTGTCGAAGATGCTGGAAGACGGCTACCTGGCCGACCTGCCCATCGTCATTGCCGCCATCGACCCGTGTTTCTCGTGCACGGACCGGATGGTCTCCCTGCGGGAGAATGACGGGAACGAGGGCCGCACGATGAGCTGGGAAGAAGTTTCACGATACGGGGTGGAGTGGCACAAAGCGCGCGGCATCGACTTCTCACGCGTCCGCATCCCGGGAGGCGCCGGCGCATGAACGCCCTTCTTGACCTTCTTCGCATCCTCGTGTTCCCCGGCATGATTTTCCTGGTCGTCATGGGAATGGCAGGCCAGTACCTGGACAGGAAGCTGTACGCGCGGCTGCAGAACCGGGTCGGCCCTCCGTGGTATCAGCCCGTTGCGGACCTGTTCAAGCTGCTGGGAAAGGAATCGGTGATCCCGGAAGAAGCGGATAAGGGCATGTTCCGCATTGCCCCGGTATTCGCCCTTGCCGCGGTGATCACGGCGTTTCTCTATATCCCGCTGTGGAATGCAAGGCCTGTGCTCTCCTTCCAGGGAGACCTTGTCGTCGTGCTGTATCTCCTTCTCATCCCCACGCTCACCTTCTTCCTGGGCGGCTGGTACTCGCGCTCGATCTTCTCCACCCTGGGCGCGGTGCGCTCCATCACGCAGCTCTTTGCGTACGAGATTCCCCTGCTGATCTCGCTGCTGTCCCCTGCCCTTCTGGCCAACACGTGGTCGATTTCCGGCATGGTGCAGTATTACGCAGAACATCCCTATCGGTGGCTCTTCAATCTCATCGGGTTCGGCGTGGGGTTGATCACGCTGCTGGGCAAGCTGGAGCGCGTACCGTTCGACGCGCCGGAGGCGGAGACCGAGATCGTGGCGGGGAGCTTCACCGAATACAGCGGCAGGCACCTCGCCTTCTTCCGCCTGGCCATCGATTCCGAGGCCATCGCCTCCTCCTCCCTCCTGGCCGCCGTCTTTCTGCCCTTCGGCATGGGGCTTCCCCTCTGGTGGGGCGTTCCGCTCTACCTGGCAAAGGTGGCGGGAATCCTCTTTGTCCTCGCGGTGCTGCGCACCGTGTTCGCGCGGCTGCGGATGGACCAGATGATCAACTTCTGCTGGCGTTACGTAGCGCCCATTGCTTTCCTTCAGGTAATCATCGACCTTGTTATCAAGGAGGTCTTCTGATATGGGCGAAAAAAAGGGCCGTCCCGGCGAAAAAAAGGGCCGTCCCGGCGAAATGATACTTTCGGTGCTCGGCTCACTGTTCAAGAAACCGGCCACCATGAGATACCCCTTTGAGAAATTCCGTATGCCGGATCACTTCCGCGGTCAGCCGAAGTTCAAATCCGAGCTGTGCACCGGCTGCAGGCTCTGCATCCGTGACTGCCCCTCCCAGGCCATTACGATCACCAAGATAGGAGAGAAAAAGTTCGAGGCATCCATCGACCTGGGCAAGTGCGTCTACTGCGCCCAGTGCCAGGAGACCTGCCCGCGCAAGGTGATCGACATCACCACCGATTTCGAGCTCGCCCAGCTGGACCGGGGAAAACTGAAAGTGACATTCCATGCCGACACAACTAAGGCATGCGTTGAAGAGAGCACTGGAACCTGACGGGCTTTCGTGGCGCACCGGCGGCCGGCCGGTCGTCGTCCTGGGCGTCGGCTCTGAGCTGCGCTCTGACGATGCAGCGGGCGTGCGTGTGGCAGCGGAGCTTGCCCGGGCGCTGCTTGCCGGTGTGCACGCGCTGGACGGCGGCTCCGCGCCGGAAAACTGCACCGCGGAAATCCGAGAGCTCAATCCGGCCCATCTTATCATCGTGGACTCCGCGCACATGCAGGAATCTCCCGGAACTGTCCGGCTGATCGAGTCCGCCGATATCAGCGGCGCATCATTCGGCACCCACTCCCTGCCCTTGAGCGTGCTGGCAGACTACATTCAGCGCGAGATCGGGTGCCGGGTGTCGGTCATCGGCATCCAGCCCGCTTCGATAGAGTTCGGTGAAAGCATGTCGCCGGAAGTCTCCGCCGCCGTACAGGAGACAGCCCACGCGCTGCGGGAGTGCCTGGCGTAGTTCCGCAGGAGCGCCTGCGCACGCAGTGCCGCGGCCACGGTAATCCGTGGCATTTGTGTGATGGGCTTGACGGCGGTCAAGAACTGCCGTTATCCTGTTTGTCTCGCCTCTCTCTTTGGTGTCCATATGGCAAAAAAGAAGCTGCGCGAAAGACAAGAGCTCGACTCACTCATTCCATCGATAAAGAACGCGGAAAAAAACCTCGACGACCTTCTGGAAGGCGCGCGAGCGGAGGCTGCGGACCTCATCCAGAACACGGAGACCGAAGCAGCCCGGCGCATCCAGCGCAGCCGGGAGGAAATCCCCGCGCTTCTGGCCCGTGAGCGGGAGTCCCGCATGGTTTCCCTTTACGCCCGGGCCGCGGAACAGCTCGAAACAGCGCGGGAGGAAAACCGCCGGCTGGAGAAAAAGGCTGCCGGGGGCATGGAGGCCGCGGTGACGCTGATCGTATCCCGGGTCTGGCCGGGGGCGGAAAAATGATCAGTCCCATGGCCGCCGTGGAGATCCTGGGTCCCATCGAGCTGTTCAACGCATCGGTGGACCTGATCCAGGATTCCGGGAGCCTTCACATTGTGGAGGCGCCGCGGGCAGCAGCCGGCCACGGGGAGTTCCTGGACAGGATCTACCTCACGGAAACCCAGGCACAGGAACGGGAGTCCTATGCGAGGACCGCTGAAGCCATGGATGAGATGAGCGCGGAGATACCGGCACACCTGGTCCGGGAACACGCGGGCGCCGTCGGGCGGATTTACACTTCCATAGCCGCTGAACCCCTCGAAGCCCTGTCCTCGCGGGTCCGGACCCTCCACGCAAAGGCGCGGTCTTTCCTGCGCAGGGAGCGGAATCTTTCGGATGACATCAACTCCCTCGTGGGCCACGAGCGCGTGCTGGCTGCATTTGCTCCCCTCGTGGAGACTCACGAGCTTCCCCGTGATTTCGAGATGATCGGCGTTGTCTTCGAGCGGAGGAACCGCCTGGCGCGCGACATGCTGCGGCGGGAGGTGGAGCGCCTGACAGCGGGGAGCTTCCGTTTCATCGAGCAGCAGGTCGAAGGGGGCCGCCTCTCCGTGCTTCTCGGGTTTCCCCGAAAGGATTCGACAAAGGTCCGCGCGCTTGTTTCCAGCGCCGGTATCGGGGACATGCTTTTCCCCCGGCATCTCAGGGACAAGCCTTTTGAGGAAGCCTTCGCCGCCCTGCAGGATGAGCTGGCCACTCTCCGCCTGGCGCGCCGGGTGGTCAGGGAGCAGATGGAGCGCTTCTTCCAGGAGAACGCGGCGGAGCTGATGGCCCGCCAGCGGCTCTGCCACGACCGCCTGGCACACTACGAGGCCCTGCCGAAGTTCGCCCGCACCCGGCACGCCTTCATCATCCACGGCTGGGTCCTGCGCCAGGGGCTGGACGGCCTGATGGGCGGCCTTGCCCGGATCTCCTCCCGCACGGTGGTGGTGCGTGAGATCCGCGCGCGCACCCTCGGGATTCCTCCGGTGCTGCTGGAGAACGCGCAGCCTGTCAGGTCGTTCGAGCCGCTGCTCTTCCTGCTGCCGCTGCCCAGGTACGGAACCCTGGACCCCACGGTGTTCCTGGCCACGTTCTTTCCGCCCATGTTCGGGCTCATGCTTGCGGATGCCGGCTATGGGGCGATTCTCCTGGCAGGCGCGGCGGCTCTCTTCCTGGCAGGCCGCACAAAGAAGCTTCTCAGGAGCCTTTCGCTGATCGCAGCATCCTGCGGATTCTTCACGACGGTGTTCGGCCTGGTCTTCGGTGAGCTCTTCGGCGAGCTGGGCCGGTCATTCGGCCTGCATCCCCTCTGGCAGGAGCGCTTTTCCCTGGCCCCGGGGCGCACGGCGCCGACCCTTCTCGGATACCTGGTCATCGCGGTTGCCGTGGGGCTGCTGCAGATCATCTTCGGGCTCGTGCTCGGGGTGATAAACGCCCGCAGGACAAAGGACAGGAACATGGCCCTGGGCAACCTGGCAAGGATTGCGGGAATCGCCGTGCTTTTCTTTTTTGTCGGCAGGCTGGCCAGGGTCCTTCCCCCGGTCTTCACTTCCTTCGGCATGGTGGCGCTCCTTGCGTTCCTTGTGCTCATGATCTATCAGATTGTGCGTCACCCCGCGCACGGAATCCTGCTTCCCCTGGAAATCCTCAGCACGCTGGGCAACATCCTGTCCTACGCACGGATCATGGCTATCGGCCTGGCATCCGCCGTTCTTTCCCTTCTTGCCACCATGCTGGGCGGCATGGCAGGAAACATCGTTCTTGCGGCGGTGATTATGATACTCGTGCACGCGCTGAACCTGACCCTCGGCATCATCGACCCGACCATCCAGGGGCTGCGCCTGCACTACGTGGAGTTCTTCTCGAAGTTCTACCTGGGGGGCGGCCAGCCGTTTGCTCCCTTTAAAAAACTCGGAGGTGTCGAGATATGAACAAGAGAACACTGCTCCTCGTCCTCATGCTCTTCAGCCTTTTTGCCGTCTCGGGATCCCTGTGGGCACAGGATCAGAAAGAGCAGGCGGCGGAGCCGAAGAAACGTGACATCACGGTTGGTCTCATTGCCGCCTCCGCGGCCATCGCCGTGGGGCTCTGCGCAATCGGCACGGGACTGGCGCAGAGCAGGATCGGTGCCGCAGGCGCCGGGACCATCGCGGAGAAGCCCGAGGCCACGGGCACAATCATCCTGCTTCTGGCAATCCCTGAAACCATGGTCATCCTCGGGTTCGTGGTGGCCATCGTCATGATCTTCACTCTCTGACGCACATGGACCAGGAACAGGAACCCGGGCAGCTCTTCAGCGCAATCGAAGAGCGGGCCGGGGAAGAGCGGGCCCGGATCCGCGCGGAAGCGGAGGGCCGGGCGCGCGTCACCCTGGAGGAAGCAGAAGCGGAGATCCAGCGTCTCAAGGCGGAGGCCCTCCGGGGCCTGGAGCGGGAGCTGGCCTCTGAAGCGCAGCGCCTGGTGGGGGAAGCACGCATGAAGGGGCGCGGCGAAGGGCTCCAGGTGAAGCGCCGCCTGCTTGAAGAAGCCTTTTCGCGCGCCCGCGCGGAGGTCCAGCGCTTGTGCGCTTCTCCGGACGCGGCCGCTGCCCTGGAGATGCTTTCCGCGGAGGCCTCTGCCGCCGTGGGAGAGCCGTGCTCGGTGGAGGTGGACGTCAAAAAAGGCTCGGTGGTCGCGTCTTCCCCAGACGGCAGAAGACGCGCGGACAACAGCCTCCTTTCGCGCCTGGACAGGGCCCAGTCCGCGTTCGAAGCAGAAGTGGCCGGTCTCCTGTTCGGACGCACCACGGAATGAGCGACTACGATTACCTGAACGCGCGCGTACGCGGCATGAGCACGCTGCTGCTGGGACGCGAGTTCTACGAGCGCGTCCTCCAGGCGTCAACGGCTGAGGCGCTGGCCGACGCTCTCCTTGCCACCCCGTACGCGGAAGACATCCAGCGCGCCATGGCGGCGCACGCCGGGACCGCTGACACGCAGGCGGTAGAGACCGCGTTGAGCACGAACGTGCGCGCAGCATTTTCAAAGATCCTGGCGATAGCCCCCCCGGAGCCCCGGCGGCTGATCGCGCTGCAGGTCAACAGGTGGGACGTGGCAAACGTCCTGGCCCTTATCCGCGGGAAGGCGAGCGGCGCCGGGCCGCGGGAGCTCTTCGCGGCCGTGCTCCCCATCGGGGAGCTGAGCGAGGTTCAGCTTGGAGAGCTGTCTGCGGAAATCGACGTGGTGAACCTGGCGGACGCTCTTCCCACGTGGAAGCACGCTTTTGCCTTCGCCCTGCGCCGCGTCATCCGCGAGTGCACGGATAAGGACGACATGGCGGCGCTGGAAAGCGCGCTGTACCGCGGCTGGTTCCAGTGGGCCCTTTCCCAGCTCACTGTGGGGGATCCCCGGCAGGACTGCGCACGCGAAAGCTTTCGCCGGCAGATAGACCTGGTGAACGTGCAGGCAGCCCTCCAGCTGGTGCGGGACCGCGCGCGTGGCGGGGCCCCGGAAAACGCTGCACCGATTCCAGGAGGAAAGCTGCCGTGGGGTCTCCTGGCAGAGCTCGGCGCGTGTGACACGCTGGTCACGGCGTTCGAGATGCTGGGCGGTACGTACTTCGCAGCGGGCATCGCTCGAGGGATCCTGGCCTACGGCCAGGCGCAGAGTCTTGCCGTCATGGAGCGCTTCCTCGAATCCGTCGTGATCGAGCACGGGTGCAGGCTTTTCAGGCAGGACGTGCTGAGCGCGGCCGTGCCCCTGGGGTACCTCTGGCGGAAATACAGTGAGCTGGTCAACCTGCGCCTCCTGGCCCGGGGAATCAGGTACGGCATGCCCGCCAACGCCATTCGGGAGGGCATGATCCTTGTCTAAGGTGCTCGCTGTCCTCAGCCGGGACCTCGGCGCGGGATTCGCGCTTGCAGGGGTGGAAGTGAGCGTTGCCGCGGACTCCGCGGCGGCGCGCACAGCCCTCGACGCGGCGGTTGCCAGCCGCGCGTACGGCATCATCATCGTGGAGGAAGAGCTCCTGCGGGGCATGGGAGAACAGGCACGGAAGGAGCTCGCGGAGTCCACGGTGCCGCTCATCATAGAGGTGCAGGGAGAAATGGTATGGCGCGAGGGGGCGAAGGCCCCGCATGATGACTACGTGGCGCAGCTCATCAGGCGGGCGGTCGGCTACCAGTTGAACATCAAGTTGTGAGGTTGGAGAGTGCAGGAAAATCTGGTGCAGGGAACGATCTCCAGGGTCTCCGGTCCGACCGTGATCGCCCGTTCCATGAGCGGAGCGCGCATGGCGGAAGTTGTGCGCGTGGGAAGCGCGGGTCTCATGGGGGAAATCATCCGGCTGGACGCGGACACAGCGTTCATCCAGACCTATGAGGACACCTCGGGAATCTGCGTAGGGGAGCCGGTGGTCTGCACGGGAGAGTCCCTCCTTGTCACCCTGGGACCGGGGCTCCTGGGCAGCGTTTTTGACGGCATCCAGCGACCCCTCAGGGCCCTGGAAGCGGCAAGCGGTGTCTTCATCAGCCGCGGCCTCTCCGTGCCCGCGCTGACGCCGGGGAAGCGCTGGCTCTTCACGCCGGACGTGCGTCCCGGGACCATGGTCTCAGAAGGCGATACGCTCGGCCACGTCCGGGAGACGGACTCGTTTGTGCACCGGATCATGGTTCCCCCGGGCCGGCAGGGCACCATTGTGTCCATCGAGTCCGGCGAGCTGGCCATCGACCAGCCCGTTGCCCGGCTGGACAACGGAGCCGCGCTCACCATGTCGCAGCGATGGCCGGCAAAGGTGCCCCGCCCGGTGAAAAGGAAGACGGTTTCCGAAGAGCCATTTGTCACCGGCCAGCGGGTGCTGGACTGCCTTTTCCCGATTGCCACGGGCGGGACAGCCTGTCTTCCCGGGGGCTTCGGCACCGGCAAGACGGTGCTCGAGCAGTCCCTGGCAAAGTATTCGGCGGCTGAAGTCATTGTGTACGTCGGGTGCGGTGAGCGCGGCAACGAGATGACGGACGTGCTCACCGAGTTTCCCGAGCTGATCGATCCCCGCACCGGCGGACCGCTCATGAACCGGACGGTCCTCGTGGTGAACACCTCCAACATGCCCGTTGCGGCGCGCGAGGCATCGATATTCGTAGGGGTGACCATTGCGGAGTACTTCCGGGACATGGGCTGCGCGGTCGCGGTCATGGTGGATTCCTCCTCCCGCTGGGCAGAGGCCCTGCGGGAAATCTCATCCCGGCTTGAGGAGATGCCGGGAGAGGAAGGATATCCCACGTATCTTCCCTCCCGGCTTGCATCCTTCTATGAGCGGGCCGGCGCGGCGGAATGCCTCGGTGGAGACGGCCGCAAGGGCTCGGTGACGATCGTGGGCGCCGTCTCTCCGCCGGGCGGGGATTTCTCCGAGCCGGTGACACAGAGCACGATGCGCGTGGCCGGGGCGCTCTGGGCACTGGACTACCCGCTGGCCCACAGCCGTCACTACCCTGCCATCAACTGGAACAGGAGCTATTCGCTGTTCGTGGAAAGGCTTGCCCCCTGGTTTGCCGCGCACATCGGGGAGGGCTGGCCGGTACAGCGCACGCGTCTCATGGAGATACTGGAAAAAGAGGCGGAGCTGCAGGAGGTGGTCCAGCTCGTGGGACCGGACTCCCTGCAGGAAAGCGACCGGCTCATCCTTGAAGTGAGCAGGATGTTGAGAGACGGGTTCCTTCAGCAGAATGCGACCTCGGAGACGGACGCGTCGTGCAGCCTGGAGAAGCAGCACGGCATGCTCACCCTTTTCATCTCCTTTTATGAGCTGGCCGCGGCGGCCTTGCAGGCCAAGGTCCCCCTGGACAGGATTCTTTCAATGCCGGAGCGGGAAGAGCTTGCCCGGCTGCGTGAGATCTCCGCCGCGGATTTCCCGGCCCGGGGCGCGGACATCGGGGAGCGGATGCGCGCTTCATTCAGCGCGCTGAAGGTGGAGGGATACAGGCAGTGACGGAGCCAGGCGGCCACAGCATTTCACCCGGCCACGGCACGCCGCGGCATTCATCCAGCAACAGCGTTTCACCTCTTGTGACCAGGGAGTTCCGCGGTGTGCGCAAGGTATCCGGGCCTCTCCTGTTCGTGGAGAGCGCCTCCGACCTGCCGTATGCCGGCACGGTCTCCATTCATTCACCGGACGGCACCCGGCGGAGCGGGCAGGTCATCGAGGTGTCGGAGGCGGTCACCGTGATCCAGGTTTTCGAAGAAACCATGGGCCTGGATGTCACGCACACGGCCATTTCCCTGGTTGACCGGGAGGCGCGGCTGGGCGTGTCAGAGGACATGATCGGCAGGATACTCAACGGATCAGGCATGCCGATCGACGACCTGCCGCCGGTGATTGCAGATGCCATGCTTCCCGTGTCCGGCATCCCCATCAATCCCATTTCCCGGGAAAAGCCCCGCTCTTTCATCCACACGGGGGTGTCGGCCATCGACGGATTCAACACGATCGTGCGGGGTCAGAAGCTGCCCATCTTCTCCGGCGCGGGTCTCCCCGGCAATGAGATCGCGGCCCAGATCCTCCGCCAGTCCCGCGTGACCGGCGAGGAGGAGAGCTTCGTCATCGTGTTTGCCGCCATCGGCATCACCCAGCGGGAGGCCGCGTACTTCCTTGCCGAGTTCGAGCGCACCGGCGCGCGCAGCCGCACCGCCACGTTCCTCAATCTTGCGGACGATCCCACGATCGAACGCCTGCTCACCCCGCGCTGCGCCCTCACCGCCGCGGAGTACCTCGCATTCCAGCGCGGCTACGAGGTGCTGGTCCTCATGACGGATATGACCAGCTATTGCGAGGCGCTGCGGGAAATCGGCACCGCGCGGGAGGAGATCCCCGGCCGGCGCGGATACCCGGGCTACATGTACACCGACCTTGCCTCCCTGTACGAGCGGGCGGGAAGAATAAAGGGACGGAAAGGATCCGTGACGCTCCTGCCCATCCTCACCATGCCCGATGACGACATCACGCACCCCATCCCCGACCTCACCGGCTACATCACGGAGGGGCAGATCGTCCTTTCCCGGCAGCTCCACCGGCGCGGGGTCTTCCCGCCCATCGACGTGCTGCGCTCCCTTTCACGGCTCATGAACAACGGCATCGGAAAGGACCGGACCCGGGAGGACCACCGGGACCTGGCAAACCAGCTTTACTCCTGCTATGCAAAGGGGCAGGAGACGCGAAGACTCGTGGCGATTGTCGGTGAAGACGCGCTGGGAGAGCTGGACAGAAAGTACCTGCGCTTCGCGGAGGACTTCGAGCGCAAGCTCATCCACCAGGGAGTGGAAGAGAGGACGATAGAGGAGACGCTTGATACCGGCTGGCGCGTCCTGGGCGGCATTCCCGAGGTGGAATATCGCCGCATCAGGAAAGAGCTGATCGAGCGCTACCACAGGGCTGCACCGCTGGACGCCCCGGCGCCGGCCGGCCCTTCTGCGGGCGGCGCGGCCGGCCCCGGGGCCCGCGAGGCCTGACCTGGCATGGAGCAGATCA
>CAYTGX010000031.1:0-22261 GCA_964437385.1 uncultured Spirochaetaceae bacterium | reverse complement strand
GGCGGCGCGGCCGGCCCCGGGGCCCGCGAGGCCTGACCTGGCATGGAGCAGATCAGCCCGACCCGCACCGAGCTCCTGTCACGCAGGGCGCAGATCCGGCTTGCCGAGCAGGGCGCCGAGCTCCTGCGGGGCAAGAGAGAGGCGCTCGTGCGGGAGTTTCTCTCCGAGCTGCAGAGATTCATGGACACCCGTGACGCCCTGCGCAGGGAGCTCGGCGAGGCCAAGCAGTCCCTCATGCGCGCCCTTGCAGTGGACGGCCCCGAAGCGGTAGCCTCCGCGGGTCTTGCCAGCAGGAGACCAATCGAGCTGGAAACAAAGGTGCGCAACATCTGGGGAACGCGGATCGTGGAGGTGAGCACGGACTATGCCCCCCGCCTGCCCGAGGAGCGCGGCTACACCTCCCTCGGCGCCAGCGCCAGAATCGAAGAAGCGGGAGAACGATTCGAGGCAGCCCTCGAGCTGATCCTCCGCATCGCCCCGCTGGACCGGAAGCTGGGAAAGCTGGCGGAGGAAATTCGAAAAACATCGCGGCGCGTGAACGCCCTGGAGCAGCGCCTCCTTCCCTCCCTGGCAGAACAGGTGCAGTACATCCGCGGCGTTCTGGACCAGCGCGAGCGGGAAGACGTCCTGCGTCTGAAGCACCTGAAAAAGAGGCGCGCGTAGATGCTCCTGTCCGAGCTCATCCAGGAGGACCTGATCAAGGTCGGGCTCAAGGCCCGGGACAAGTGGGACGCCATCCGGGAGCTGGTCGATGTCCTGGTGGCTGCACACGAGATACGCCTGAATGACCGGACAGCGGTGATCGATTCGGTGGTGGCCCGGGAGCGATCCCTCAGCACGGGCCTGAAATACGGCCTGGCCGTGCCGCACGGAATCGTGGACTGCGTGACGGACATCATCGTTGCGCTGGGAACATCCTCCGAAGGCATCCCATTCGAGTCAGTGGACGAGAGCCCTGCGCGGCTGGTCATCCTGCTCGTGATACCCAAGGGGTCCCTGCAGCAGCACGTGCGCACGCTCGCCGGGGTCAGCGCATTCGGCACACGGCCCGAGCTGAGGGAGCGCGCGCTTGCGGCAACCTCCGCCCAGGAAATCATGGACGCCATTCACGAGCTTGAAGGGACGTGAGCGCTACAGGCGAGGGTTCGAGGCCAGCCGCGGAGCGAAGACAGAGTCGAACAAGTCGATAAATGGGCGGGAGGCGCCATGTTGTAGATGCTGCCTCCCGCATCTGCCTACGCTCCTGCGGGGGCTGGGATCCCGAGTATCCTACAAATACCCTTGGCAGTATCCCTCTTGATTGTTGTGTGCCTTGGCACAGGTGCGTGTGCTTGCGTTCTTGGATTTACCCAGATGTCATGTCGACTTCCGTGATGGTTGAGAAAACAGCCATATGAACGAAGGTGCCTTTCAAGCGCCCTTCGATTCATGCTTTCACGCCGGCCAACTTCTTGATCAACTTTCGCCTGGAGGCAGCGAGAGCAGCCAGAGCATCTCGCGCATTATCGAACGCCTCCTTGACGGTTTCGGCCTCGGTAATGAGTTGGGGGTCAAGGGGAGAGGTCACAACGTAACCGCCTTCCGCTGCCTCTTGAAGAGTGAGAACGATTTTCCCGTCGCTTACGGTGTACTGCTTCATCAAGACTATGATATTCGACCGTGGTCCTCGCCGTCAATGGTTGGTCAGAAGCCGATAGCAACAAACGCAAGGTGACAGAGTGGGGACCGGGACCAGCGCAGCTCCACTGTCGTCTGCTTGCGGAAGGGTCGATCTAACAATCGCACGATATCCTCGATCAGCGGCGGAACCGTTAACCTCCTGGTCGCTGGTTCGAGTCCGCCCCGGGGGAGCGAAGACAGAGTCGAACTGACCCCCTCATGGTTAACACCAGAGGCGGCTAGTTTCGTCTTGCCGTCCTTTCACGGAGCGGAAAAGAGCCAGATAGAGGTTAGCAAAACAGGCAAGACCGCACGGCCTCTTGCGGAGGAACTACTGACTACACCACTCCATTCTCTCGTAGACATCCTTTCGGTGGCAAATACATAGACTCAGGATGTCTGCACCTTCAATTTTCAGAACGATCCCATAGTCCCCAACCCTCAGCTTTCTATAGCCTTCCAGTGTTCTTCTCAAAGGCTCCGAGTACTTCTCCGGGGACACTACAAGCCTTCGCTCGATGGCGGTCTTAATCCGTTTCTGGATAGTTCGGTTGAGTTTGGAAATGTCCTTCGCTTTGACGTCCGGATGATACCGGATGCGGTAGGGCACCTTTATTCCCAACTTCAGCCATGTTGTTCTGTACCTCGCGGGAGAACTGGCGGAGGGACTTGACAGTGTACCTATATATTGGTACATTCGTCCTCGATGGTAAAACGTGGTGAGTGCCTGGCGCATGAGCACCAAGGCTGGCGGTTTGAGTGGTACGTCAATGAAGAAGGGAACAGCCCAGGGGCGAAGTACTACCAGGAGGAGCTGGACGAGGACGGAAAGGACGAGCTGACCGCCCTGTTCGAGTTTCTCGCGGAGTGCAATGGCCAGCTGAAGAACAAAGAGAAGATCAGAAGCGAGGGCGACAAGCTGTTTGCATTCAAGCCAAAGCCGCATCGGTTCATGGCGTTCTTTGTGAAGGGAAAGACCGTGATCATTACTCACGGGTTTCTAAAGAAGCGCGACGATCTTCCGCCAAAGGCATATCGTCGAGACTACACGGGTAGAAATACTAAGGGGTGTTACTATGATGAACAAACCAAAGGGCTACGTTAGCCCCCTGGATCGCGCGAAGGACCCTGCGGTCCGCCGGCGCATCGACGAGAAGAAGCGCGAGATCTACCTCTCGACGCTCATGATCGAGGAGATGAAGAATCACAAGTTGTCCGTGAGGCAACTCGCCGAGCGTGCCAAGGTATCCGCCACCACTATTCAGAGCATCCGCGCTGGTGAGGCCCAGAACATCGGCCTCGCGAAGCTGGACCATATTCTGAGCTTTGTGGGGAGAACCATTGACTTCCCTGCCGTGGATGGCGCGACTCATAGACAGCGCTCGCAAGCAGCGTACCGATGAGGTGGAAGCCGTCGCCGCATGTGGGCTAGGGCATCAGATGTGCTCGCCCACCAAGCCGTCAGCGGGAGTGACCCTCCCTTACGCCACGCTTTTGATCTACCAAAGTAGTGCTCGCTGGACAGCCTTACAGAGGGGCTATCCCATGGAGAAGGACGATGGCGCGGTTCATGGACATCATTCGACGATTCGCTAACACGATTGAGTGAGGGCCACTGGGGAAAGGCCGTAGGTTGGCGCTCGGAACGGACGCCGCACATCCACTCTCTGCTTCCAACAAGAGATGCATAAGAGACTGATGGTGTCCTCGATCAGAGGTGCGCACAACCGTGTTAACCTCCCGGTCCCTGGTTCGAGTCCGGCCGGGGGAGCAGGATCGGACAGCCAGCTTCGAGAGAGGCTGCCCGGAAATGAAAAAACGAAGGTATCTTTCCGCCATACCATCAATCGCTAACTTCCATGTACGCCTTGGGAATGCGGGTATAGGATTCGCCCCATACCCGCGTGCGGGAAGATTGCAGAGGAGGATCCCATGAAGAGAAACCTGGTCATAGCGTTGGCGGCGCTCGTTGCGGCTGTCGCCTTCGCGCAGACCGCCAAGGCGCCGGTGACCCTTTCAATCATCGCCAACCAGGATTGGGTCACCAAGCCCTACATGAAGGCAGCCTGGGCCAATTACGAGAAGGTCACCGGCAACAAGCTCGACATCCAGGCATTGCCCATCGACAACTGGGAGACGGTCATGAAAACCCGCGCGGCGGCGGGCGAGCTGCCCGATATCGTCATGACCTTCGCCGGGCCGGTCCTCGACGCGATGCGTCCCGCCGACAACTTCTTCGACCTCTCCAATGAGCCCTTCGTGAAAGACCTGAAGCCCTTCGTCCTTCCGCAGGCCACCTACAGAGGCAAGATCTACGGCTTGCCCCTCTGGGAGGGTTCTGTCTCCGGCACCCTTTACAACAAGGACATCTTCAGGAAGCTCACCATATCCGTTCCGAAGACCCAGGCCGAGTTCTGGGCCGCCTGCGAAACGATCAAGAAAGCCGGCATAACGCCGATCTATCTTGCCTTCAAAGACATCTGGCCGGCCCTGCCCCAGTTCGGTCTGGACCCGATTGCCAGGAAGTATCCCGGCTTCGTGGACAAGCTCAATTCCAACAAGCTCAAGTTCGCCGATGTGCCCGAGTTCACGAACCTCGTCGGCTTTTACAAGACCCTCGTCGACAAGGGCTATCTGGGGGCCGATTTCGTGAGCAACACCTGGGACGGGCAGGCCAAGGCGCTCGGAGAAGGCACCTATGCCATGGCCCTTGCCTGGGACCAGTACCTTTATTCAGACCTCGAACCCCGGTACGCCGACGCCGCGGCCCACTTCGGCATCATGCCCTTTTTCATGAACGTGACGCCCGAGGGCTCGTACGAAGGCCCCAACGCGTGCATGAGCTTCGTCAACAAGAAAAGCAAGAACGCCAAGGAAGCCCTCGAGTTCATCCGCTTCCTGGCCAGGCCCGAGAACCTCAACCTCGCCTACAAGGACGTCTTTACCGAAAGCTACTTCAAGAGCGTGACCACCAACAAGGTCTCGCCCCAGGTGGCCGAAGCAAGGGCCTCCGTGGACAGGCTCATCCTGGCTTCGGTGCAGGCGGGGATCGTGGGCTACAGCCAGGTGGAAAGCGTGAAGCCCACCCAGATGATGATGCTGGGCAAGCCCGGCGTGGCGGACACGGTCAAGCAGATCGACGACATCAGGATCAAGGTCGCCAAGGCACGGGGACTCGCGGGATTTTAGCCGCCCCTTCAGAACACAACGCGAGGCCGGGGCCTGCCGATAGCAACGCCCCGGCCTTTTCGTTTTCCGGCATTGACGTTTCGGCATCGACGACCCGCAAGGTATCTTTTTTCCATCCCAGCTGTCGAAAAGCTCCATTCACCGCACGTGGAACCGGCCTTAGGATGACGACGTGATGCAGGGCAACTCCATAGCCGTCAAAAAGGCTTATCCCCTCTGGATGACCATCCTGCCCTTTGGCATCTACGTGGTGTTCCTGGTCCTGCCGTCGACGGCAGGCTTCACGCTCGCGTTCACGAACTGGAGCCCCTACACGGAGACCCTCCGATTCACGGGCTTCGAGAGCTTCGCGGCGATGTTCACCGAGAAGGTCTATGGCGTGGCTCTCGCCAACACGCTCATCTTCGCGGTGGTCACGACTTTCGGCAAGGCCGGGCTCGGGCTTGTCCTTGCCCTTGGGCTCAATACCGCGATCCGCTCGCGCAACCTGCTCCGCACGGTCTACTTCTATCCGGCGGTGCTCTCGCCCCTCGTTGTCGGCCTCCTCTTCTCTGCGATCTTCGATGCCAGGGCGGGACTCGCCAACCAGCTCGTCGCGGGCTTCGGCCATGGCCCCGTCTCCTGGCTGGGTGAACGGACGACGGCCCTCTTCGTCTTCAACTTCGGTGAAATCTGGCGGTCGACCGGCTACGCCATGGCCATCTTCCTCGCTGCCCTGAAGGGCATACCCGCGGACTACCACGAGGCAGCCATGATCGACGGCGCCTCGGCCTGGAGGCGCTTCCGGAGCATCACCGTGCCCTTCCTGATGCCGGCCATCAACCTCGTTCTCCTCACGAGCATGCTGTTCGGGCTCAAGATCTTCGATCTGGTCTACATCCTCACCGGGGGCGGACCGGGCTACCAGACCGAGACGATCTCGACGCTCATCCTGAACCAATACGGTCAGGACTTGTACGCGCAATCGACCGCCACCAACCTCGTCTTCACTCTTGTCCTCGTGTCCTTTGCCCTCGCGTTCCAGGCCTACCGCCGCGCGACGGAGGTAGAGGCATGACCGCGGAGAACAGGGCCGAAGGCAGGCTCAAAAGGTTGATTGGAGCCGCCCTCCTCTGGCTTTGCGCGGTCGTCATCCTCCTCCCCCTCGCCGTTGTCGTTGTCACTTCCCTCAAGAGTCTCAAGGAGGCGGCCTCTCTCAACCTTTCCCTGCCGCGTGAGCTGCTCTTCGGCAATTACGTCACGGTCTTCGCTGAAGGCAGGATCATCCGCGGCATAGCGAACAGCCTTTTCGTGACGGCCGCTGCCACGATCCTGATACTCCTCTCGGCTTCGGTGCTTGGCTTCATCCTGACGCGCCGCCGAACGCCAATGACGGTCTTCATGGAAAGGGCCATCACCCTTGGATTGGTGGCACCCTTCACCGCCCTGCCGACCATCATGCTGCTCAAGACCCTCGGCATCCTCGGCACGCGCGGCGCCCTGGCCCTCGTCTACACGGCGATGTTTCTCCCTTTCACCACGATGATGCTTTCGGCGTTTGTGAAAACCCTGCCGCGCGAGTTGGACGAGGCAGCCATCATCGATGGCTGCTCGGGCCTTGCGCTTTTCCGGAGGATCATTCTGCCCCTCCTCACGGCACCGCTCATGACGGCCTTCCTCCTCAACACAATGTGGGTCTGGAACGACTTCATGATCCCCCTCTACCTCCTCAACTCCGCGGCGCGCTGGACCCTTCCCCTTTCGGTGTTCAGCTTCTTCGGCAAGTACAATCATTCATGGCAGTACATCTGTGCCAACATGGTCATTGTCTCCGCCCCGGTGACCCTCCTCTACCTGATCGGGCAGCGCTCGATCATCTCGGGCATGACCGCCGGCGCCGTGAAGGGCTGAAGGTGGTACAATAAGCCCGATGCTCGCCAAGCGGTTCACGAACCGGCTGCTGCTCGCCAACCTCGGAATCCTCCTCGCGCTCCTGGCCTGCGGCGGTCTGGCCCTGTCTTTCGTCCTCGGAGGCTTCCTCCACGCTGACTTCCGGACTCAGCAGGGATATCGTGTCGACAAGATGGCGGAACAGCTGGACGGCGTCCTGGACCAGATGAATCGCCTGTCGATATCCATCCTCGCCTCGCGGCGGATCAGTGACATCATGCTCAGCATTCCCCGGGACGACAGGAACAATTACTTCCTGATCCATCCTGCCACCAGGTACGAGGTCCTCAACCTGCTCCTTTCCTATACCGCCCTCAAGCCACTCAGGGGCCGCATCTGCCTGGTCTCGGACAAGGGCGACCTGCTCGACCTCTCGAACCAGCAGGACACAATGGCCTTCACGAAGCCTGAGCTCTCGCGCATCACGGCCACGAGGGAGGAGGCGCTGGGGAACGAGCCCAAGGCCCTCCTGCCGCCGGGACCTGAACCCTGGTCCAGCCGCCATGCGGCGGTCATCGCCCTGGTCCGGCGCCTGCAGGATGCGGAACAGCGCTATGGCTGGCTGGAGATCAACGAACAGGTCGAGTCCCTCGGATGGATATGGGAGTCGCGAGGCAATGCCACGCCCGCGCGGATCGGCCTCTACGACATGGCCGGAACCCTGCTCTACGCCAACTTCAACGGTGCACCCGGCAGCGCCGCCGGGCTTTCGAACGGGCCGCGCCTGCCTTCCGGATCGATGGTTTTCCTGGCCGACCTCGCCAACGCCGACTGGAGGCTCGCCTTTTTCGCCGACTCCAAAGGCCACGAGCTGCTCACCGGCCAGACCATGGGAATCCTGGCTGCGATCCTGCTGGCCGCCTTTGTCCTGATGGCGCTCTTTTCCTGGCTGGCGCTCACGCGCGTCACGAGGCCGGTGCGGAGGCTCACCGACGAGGTCCGGGGCATCACGAGCCTGAACCAGGATTTCAGACCGCCCGACCCGCGCGCGCCCGAGGAAGTCGCGATCCTCGCTCGCGCCTTCCAGGACCTCCTCGTCTCCCTGCGAAGGGAGCACACTGCCCGGCTCCGGCTCCAGAGCCACGAGATGAGCGCGAAAATGGCGGCTTTGCAGGCCCAGCTCAATCCGCACTTCGTGTTCAACACCCTCACCTCCATCGCGGCCTACGGCAAGAAGGGTGATGGCGCGACCGTGCAGCGGATGTGCAAGGATCTCACTGCCATGCTCCGGTATTCCCTTCAGAACTCGAATGAACCGGCGACCATCGACCAGGAGCTCGACCAGGCGGAGGGCTATCTCGACCTCATGGGCAAGCGCTACGCGCCCCTGCTCGAGTATCGGGTCGATCGATCCCCGGAGGCTTCCCGGATTCCCGTCCCGCGACTGCTTCTGCAGCCCGTCATCGAGAACTGCTTCGTCCACGGCTTCGCCAATACCCCCGGGCCATGGCGCGTTGAGATCGGCTCGCGCCTGCAGGGAACCAATTGGGAAGTATCGGTGAAAGATTCCGGCGAGGGAATGGACACCGACCGCATACGGCACCTTCTTGCCGAGTTCGAGGCGGCCCTCGCGGAGGAATCACCGAGCGTCTTCGACCGCGACTTCTCGCGCGGCAAGCTCGGCCTCCTCAGCACCTTCATGCGCCTTCGTGCACTTTACGGGGAACGGGCGGCCTTCTCACTTGAAAGCACCAAGGGGACCGGTCTCCTCGTGCGCATAGGGGGGCCGCATGGCCTCGCTTGAGGTCTTCATCGCCGAGGACGAGCCTCCCATCGCTGACATGATCGCGTCCATGGTGGACGAGTCGCCTGCCGGCTTCCGGACCGCGTTCGTCGCGCACGACGGCAGGACCATGCTCGACCGGCTCGCCATCAACAGGCCGGATCTTCTGCTCGCCGACATCAGGATGCCGGTAATGGGCGGCTTCGATCTCATCGAGGCCGCCCGTCGACTCCATCCCGATCTGCCCTGCGTCATCATCACGAGCCACTCTGACTTTGAGTACGCCCGCACCGCCCTCAGGGCGGGGGCCATGGACTATGTCCTGAAAACCTGCCTGCCCGAGAGCCTCGACGAGGTCCTTCTCCGCGTGCGGCAATCCCTCGGGCTCGAAGGGCTCGCGGATCATGCGCCGGATGCCCGCCTCGACACCGGGGCGCGGCTCAAGGAGCACCTGGACCGGATCGTGCGCAGTCCCTTCGATCTCCGTGACGTCGCCAAAGCGTGGCGCTACAATCCGCTCTATCTGTCCCGGGCTTTCAAAGCTCTCGTCGGCATCTCCCCCAAGCGCTACCACACGAAGGCCAAGATCGATCTCGTCATGACAATGATGAAGAAGGATCATCGGCTCCTCCTCAAGGAGGCCGCCTCCATCATTCATTTCGATGACGAACTCTACCTGGCCAAGGTGTTCAGAAAGGAGACCGGCATGAGCTTTTCGGAATTCAGGCGGAAACTGGATGAGGGAGAGTAATCGAATGCCGCAAGACCGCGGGACACGAACCGAATGGTTCATGGGGTCACGGTTCGGAATGTTCATCCATTGGGGGCTTTACGCAATCCCTGCCAGGGGCGAATGGATCCGCAGCCAGGCCCGGATCACCGAGGAGGCGTACCGCGAGTATTTCGACTCCTTCGATCCCGTCGATTGCGATCCCCGGGAATGGGCTCGCCTCGCAAAGAAAGCCGGGATGAAATACGCCGTCCTCACGGCGAAGCACCACGACGGGTTCTGCCTGTTCGACAGCGCCCTCACCGACTACAAATCGACCGTTACGAAGGCTGGCCGCGACTTCGTCGCCGAATATGTCGAAGCCTTCCGAGCCGAGGGTCTTGAAGTCGGACTCTATTACTCGCTGATTGACTGGCACCACCCCGACTATCCGCACTATGGTGACCGCCATCATCCCCAGCGCGATGACGCCGCGTGGCAGGGTCACCATCACGACTTCGGACGCTACCTCGACTATCTCCATGGCCAGGTCAAGGAATTATGCAGCAACTATGGCGCGCTCTCGGTCCTCTGGTTCGATTTCTCCTATGACGGGCTCTCCGGCGAGGCATGGCGCGCCACCGAGCTCGTGCGGATGGTCCGCTCCCTCCAGCCCTCGGTGATCATCGACAACCGCCTCGAGGCGTCCGGTGAGAGCCTCGGTTCAATCGCCGAAGGCGAGTCGGAGGAGTACGCGGGTGACTTCGCCTCTCCCGAGCAGATCATTCCGCCAGAGGGCGTACGGGACGCGCGGGGCCGCCCGCTTCCCTGGGAGGCCTGCGTCACGATGAACAACCATTGGGGCTACGCGGCCGCCGACCACGCCTGGAAGCCGCCCCGCCAGCTCCTGCGCAAGCTCGTCGAATGCGTCTCGAAGGGCGGAAACCTTATCCTTAACGTCGGACCGGACGCCCGCGGCCGAATCCCTGCCGAATCCGCCCGCACCCTCGAGTATGTCGGCTCCTGGCTCGGCGACAATGGAGCGAGCATCTATGAATGCGGCGCGAGCGGCTTTCCCAAGCCCGAATGGGGATGTTTCACGAGGAATGGCCGGAAACTCTACGCTCATGTCTTTGAGCCGCCCATCGGGTCCCTTGCCCTCCCCGGTCTCGGCGGCGGAAGGATCGCGCGCATGCGGCTCCTCAAGGACGGATCCGAAGTCCGCGAAAACGACGCCTGGAATACGAAGATCTTTCCAGATCACGCCTTCGTGAATTTCGGCGAACCGGCCGATTTCACCTTCCCTCTCCCCGATGAAGACGACACTGTAATCGAAATCGACCTCCAGGAGCCGGCACCACCGGATGAGTGAAGCCGGCACGACCGACCAAGGCATCGTGGCAATCGTACAAGGGCGCGCAGTTGACCAGCGCAGGGGACTTCACTTCTACTGCTTTGAGATTGACCACGTCCCTGAGTCGCCGGTTTGCCAGTCGTTGAGGGTGATGCCGAAGCTACCGGTACCGCTTGTGGTCCCGAGAGTCCCGCTGCCGCTGATATTGAAATAGGAGGTGGGCGGCGTCATCCCACTCTTCGCCGCTGTGCCGGACATGGTGAAGCCGAACGTACCGCCGCTAAGTGTGTAGATTCCACTACAGGAAAGCGATAAGGCGTTCGAAGTGTCGACCCACGTTCCCGTTGCGGTGTTGTCCGAATATAGCTTCCAGTTTGTAATCGTGCCGCCTCCGCCTCCCATGTTGCTTGAGTACGTTCCTGCCCATGTTGACAGGACAGTCGTCGGGGTACCCGTGGATAGTGTCAACCAAACGACCCTGGTAGCGTTGACCCTGATACAGACGCAGAGATACCCTTGTATTTGGGCTCCTTGGGGTATCTCTAGTGTCACGTCATAGCTGCCAGACAATTGTCCCGATGGGATGACATAAGTATTCTCAACGATGTCACTATTATAAGTAGTCGTGGTCCCGTTAATTCCCAACTCGATTTCGCCGTTTGCAATTGAACTACCAGTTAAGTCATAGGTCCCTTTGGCTTCATACTTGCCGGAAGTAATGGCATTGACCGTTACATCTTTCGGTCCCCACAATCCGGTAGTTGCTAGATATCTGTAGGTGGGATTGTAGTGAATATCAACATAGTAATCTTCTTGGTTCCAGGTCATGGGATACCCTTCATTTGAAGGATTGGTTGAACCATTATTGCATGAGATCAGCAGTTGCATTACGGCTGTCATCATAAAAACACATTTGCACAATCGCATTTTCATTACCTCCGACATTAGGCTATTCAATTCAACATTATCACCCCCAGTATGATCATAAGCACGAGAATCCGTCAATAATCCGGGGATATGGGCACAACGGGTGCCTCCACGATGATAACTGGGTTTCACAGAGCAGCATTTGGCTATGTCGAAACGCCGTCGAATGTCGGCGCGGCACCCCGCCCAAGACCAGCCGAGGGATGCCTACGCCCTCTTCCGCCTCATGAGGTGCCGCGCCACGTAGAGCGCGATCAGCGCGGCAAGAAGAGCGACAACCACGATATCAATGATATGGCTGTAGCGGAGCACGGTGCCCCAGTTGTTGCGCAGGGTGAAGCCGCACCAGGTGAGGAACGTGTTCCAGGCTGCTGCCCCGAGTACGGTGAAAAGGCAGAACGGCAGAAGCGGCATGCTCCCCATGCCGGCGGGGATCGAGATCACGTGACGTACAATCGGAATGAAGCGGGCCAGGAGAATCGTGATGCTGCCCCTGCGCTGGAAAAACCCAGTGGTCTTTTCGAGATCTTCCTTGTCCAGCAGGAGATACTTTCCGAATCGAAGCAGGAACGGCTTTCCGCCGTACCTGCCTATTGAGTATCCGATCAACGATCCGATGATGCTTCCCAGGGTTGCGACGAGGATCACACCTGCCCACGACAGGCTGTGCTCGGCAACGCTGAAGCCGGCAAACGGCATCACGGCCTCGCTGGGCACCGGCAGGACCATGCTCTCCGCAACCATGAGGAGAAACACGCCCACGTAGCCGATGCCCGCGATGACATGCGTGCCGAACGCGGCAATTGACTCTGTGATGCCCACGCTGGCGGAGTCCGCGGCCGCCCTAGAACTGGCCCTCGGTCTGCACCTTCTTGCCGAATCCTCCGCGCTTGGAGTACCAGACGGACCCGAGGATCACGACGACGCACGCGGCCCCGACCAGGGCCACCCACACGTTCAGCGTGAGACTGACCAGGAGGGGCGCCGCGAGGAGCGACACGAGGTTGATGACCTTGATCATGGGGTTGAGGGCAGGACCCGACGTGTCTTTCAGCGGGTCTCCCACGGTGTCGCCGATGACCGAGGCCTTGTGCGCTTCGGAGCCCTTGCCGCCGTACAGGCCGTCCTCGATGGTCTTCTTCGCATTATCCCACGCACCGCCCGAGCTGGCCATGAACACCGCCAGGAGCTGGCCGGAGAGGATGACGCCGACGAGGAATCCGCCGAGGGCCTCCACGTGCAGCAGGAGTCCGACCGCCAACGGGGACAGCACGGCGATCAGGGCCAGCGGGATCAGCTCTCGCTGGGCCGCGGTGGTGCACAGGGACACTGTCTGGCCGTAGTCAGGCTTGACTTTGCCTTCAAGGAGCCCTGGTATGCGGAACTGGCGCCGCACTTCTTCGACGATGAGGCCTGCGGCGCGTGCCACCGAGTTCACTGTCAGGGAGGAGAACAGCCAGGGAATGGTTCCGCCGATGAGCAGGCCGATGAAGACGCTGGGAACCGAGACGCGGATTCCGGTGAATGACAGGCGCGCCTGTTCGACCACACCCGCTGCTTTTTGCACAATGCCGACGTCCGTCAGGAAGGAGCCGAAAAGCGACACGGCGGCAATGACGGCGGAGCCGATGGCCACGCCCTTTGTGATTGCCTTGGTGGTGTTGCCGACCGCGTCGAGGTCCGCCATGATCTGCCGGGCCTTCGGGTCCAGGCCGGCCATCTCACCGATGCCGTTGGCGTTGTCGGAGATGGGACCGAAGGAGTCCATGGCAACGTTGTTGCCGGTCAGGGTGAGCATCCCGATACCTGTCATGGCCACGCCGTAGAGCACGTACGTGACCTCCTGGCCCCAGTAGATGATGACTGCGGCGAGGATGGTGAGCGCAATGACGATTGCCTGCCACACCGTTGCCTCGAATCCGACCACGAGGCCGCGGAGGATCACGGTGGCGGGGCCGGTCTTGGTGGCGCTTGCAATGTCTTTTACCGGCCGATGGTGCGTGTCCGTGAAGTACTTCGTGAGCTCATCCAGCGCAATGGCCAGGATGATGCCGACGCCGACCGAGAGGAACGCGCGCCACTCGTGCATGTAGAAGATGGCCAGGAAGAAGAACGCGACCAGGGAGATTGCGGCCGATGAGTAGAACCCCTTGTTGATGGACGCGAGTGCGTTGTCGCTGGCGCCGCCTTTCTTGCCCCTGACCAGGTAGGTTCCGACTATGGAGGAGAGCACCCCGATGCCGCGCACAAGGAGCGGGAAGATGATCCACTTCAGGTCACCAGTGGCAAAGACCAGGGCCACGCCGAGGATAAGACCGGAAACGATGGTCACCTCATAGGACTCGAAGATATCCGCCGCCATACCTGCGCAGTCACCGACGTTGTCACCGACGAGGTCAGCAATGACCGCCGCGTTGCGGGGGTCATCCTCCGGCATGCCTGCCTCGACCTTGCCGACCAGGTCCGCGCCCACGTCAGCGGCCTTGGTGTAGATCCCGCCTCCCACCCTCATGAAAAGGGCAAGAAGGGTTCCGCCGAATCCGAATCCCAGGAGGGCGTCAGGAGCGGACATGCCCATGTAGAGGAATATCGCCGTGCCGCCCAGCAGGCCCAGCCCGTCTGTGAGCATGCCCGTAATGGTGCCCGTGCGGTAGGCGATCTTCAAAGCCTCCGGAAAGCTTGTCCGGGCAGCCGAGGCAACGCGCACGTTGCCCTGCACGGCCATGCGCATGCCGAACTGGCCGACGAGGAGGGAGAAAACCGCGCCCATGACGAACGCTATTGCACGCGCGATGCCGACGATCAGCCTCACCTGGGAATCCGAGAAACCGGAGAACCGGGCGCTGGCCGCCTCGCTCGGGGCGACGACGTACACCGACAGGAAGAGCACGACGGTGAGGACGATGATCAGGGGGATGATCGTCTTGAGCTGCCTGCCCAGATAGGCGTCCGCTCCCTCGCGGATGGCGTCCCAGACTACCTTCATTTCCGAGGTTCCCGTATCGTGACGGAGCACCTGCCTGCGGAGCAGCAGGGCGTACAGGAGCCCCAAGACGGCGATGCCGAGAACGACCCAGAGGGATACGGTCTCGAACATCGTGGCATTGGTAAGGTGTGACATGCGTGATCCTCCCCACTACGGATATCTACGTTGAACAATCAAGATCAAGGCGCGGTGACTCAAGCTATTCGAGATGAAAAAGAGTGTCAAGAGACATGGGCCCCTCCACGGAAGTCCGGCAGGAATTTCTTGACAGCGCTCTCCGGAGGACCTATGATGCGTGCATCGCCGGAAAGTTCCCTACGTGGGATCGCTTCAGTCAGGCACTGGCGGGAACCGGCTTCCACCCTGCGCAGTGACGCAAAAAAGTTCTCGTATGGAGGGTTTCTGTATGGTTATACAGACTCTCGTCCTGTCCGGAATGCTCATTTGTGCCCTCCAGGCCATCGGCGCCCGCCGGCTCCTGGTGTCTGCCCTGTGGCTGGCAGGCTGCAGCGCGCTCCTGGCACTGGCAATCGCCCTCCTCGGCGCCCCGGAAGTCGGTGTGGTCGAGCTCTCCGTGGGCGCGGGTCTCGTGACAATCATATTCGTGTTTGCCATCAACATTGCGGGTGAAG
The DNA here is from genome assembly GCA_964437385.1 of uncultured Spirochaetaceae bacterium. Lineage (GTDB taxonomy): Bacteria > Spirochaetota > Spirochaetia > SZUA-6 > Fen-1364 > Fen-1364. Next base: position 7,153 of record CAYTGX010000031.1, on the reverse strand, counting down.
AGACCGCCGTGTCCGGAGCGCTCGTTCCGCGGCCCCTCGCCTGGGTGCTGATGGGCCTTTTCCTTTTCCTCCTGCTCTGGCTGACCGTGCCCCGGCTCTTCGTTCCTGCCCTGAACCGTGATGCTCTTCCTTTTCTCCGGGCAGTCTGGGAGGAGCGCAGCCTGGATACCATTCTCCAGGTGGCGCTCATCTTCAGCGCCGTGCTCGGGTCCATAGGTCTTCTTGCGGATCGCAGAGAACCGGCCCGGGCGGAGACTCCCGTGCGCCGCGCGGGAGGTGCCCAGTGAACGGCAGCCCATGGACCATCGCCATTGCCGCGGTTCTGTGCCTGGTGGCAATCGGGATTTACGGACTCCTGATACTGCGCAATCTCATCAAAATCGTCGTGGCACTGCAGATTTTTGCAAAGGGCACCATCCTGATCATGGTGGTCGCGGGCGGCATGGCGGGCAAGCCGGCCATCGGCCAGAGCCTTGCCATCACCGTGCTCGTGGCTGACACCGCGGTCACCATCGTGGCACTCGCCCTTGCAATCCAGGTCCGCCGCTGGTGCGGGACGCTCGACACGCGCGTCATCTCCACGTTGAGGAGATAGGGATGGAAAACTCGTGGCTGCTCCCCTTGACGGTTTTCCTGCCCTGGGCCGGTGCCCTGTTGGTGCTGGCAGCAGGCAGGGCGGCAAAGCTGCGCATCGTGCTGGCCATAGCTTTCGCTGCCGCGGACGCGGTGCTCTCCCTGCTGCTCATTCCCCTGGCCTCCAGCAGGACGGGATTCTCTGTCACGCTGGGCGGCGCATTCGGAGAGCTGAGCCTCCTGCCGGACGGCTTCGGCGTGTTCCTTGCAGCGGTTGCGGCCGTGATCGGCGGCCTGGCAGTTGTGTTTTCAGTGGACTACATGCGGGGAGAGGAGGGACAGGGACGCTACTATGCCCTTGTTCTTTTCTTCATTGGCGCCATGGTGGGACTGGTGCTCTCCGCAAATCTCCTGATGGTGGTGGTGTTCTGGGAGATCACGGCTCTCTGCTCGTGGCTGCTCATTTCCTTCCATAACGATGATCCAAAGGCCGTGGCGGGCGGCATCAAGGCGCTCATCATCACCGGGCTGGGGGGAGTGGGCCTCCTGGCAGGCTCCCTTGCCATCTACGCACAGAGCGGAACCTTTGACATCCCCACGTTCATGGCGCAGGCCCACGGTTTTCCCCCGCAGCTCCTGGCATGGATCGGGTTCGGGTTCCTGGCCGCCGCAGCGGCAAAGTCAGCGCAGTTCCCCTTCCAGACCTGGCTGCCGGATGCCATGGAAGCCCCCACGCCGATATCGGCCCTCATCCATGCAGCCACAATGGTCAACGCGGGCGTGTATCTCCTTGCCCGGTTCTATCCTGCATTCAGCTCCGTGCCGGGGTGGACGCTTGCCGTTGTCCTGGTGGGCGCGATTTCCGCATTCATTGCAGGGGTCATGGCGGTCGTTGCCAATGACCTGAAGCGGGCACTGGCGTGGTCAACGGTGAGCCAGCTCGGATTCATGGTGTATGCCATCGGCACGGGAGGTATTTTTCAAAGCCAGTTCCACCTTCTCAGCCACTCGGTGTTCAAGGCGCTGCTCTTCCTCGGCGCGGGCGCCGTGATTCACACGGTGGGCACGCGGGACATGCGGCAGATGGGCGGGCTGTCGAAGAAAATGCCGCTCACCTGCGTCGTGTTCGTCACAGGGGCACTGGCCCTTGCCGGGATCCCGCCCGTAAACGGTTTCTGGAGCAAGGAGCTTCTCCTTGAAGGAGGTCTCCAGAGCGGCCCGTTCTGGGCTTATGTCGTCATGCTGGTCACGGCGGGCCTGACCGCTCTGTATGCCCTGCGGTGCGTCTGGATGGTATTTTTTGCGGCACCCAGGGAAGATCACGCGGCGCCGGACGCCCACAGCATCCATGACGCAGGCCCTGCCATGAAAGTTGCCCTGATCCCCCTCGCCCTCGGAAGCCTCATCACATGGCTGCTCGCAGGACCTTTCCACGCCTTGCTTGCCCGCACCCTTCCCTTCCACTTCGGTGGAGCGGGGGAAGGCGCCGTGGAAGCCTCGGGAACATGGCAGATGGTCGTGGAGGTGGTCTCCGCGCCTTCCACCTGGATAGCGCTGGCGGTTGTCGCTCTCGGCATCCTGGCATGGGTCGGCAGAGGTGTGTTCGCGAAGATGGGCGCGGGACTGCGCCCGGCGCGGCGCGCGGCGGAAGCCGGGTTCGGTTTTGAAGCAGTGAACCGCGGGATCGCAAATGCGGTGCAGGGCGCGGGAGAAGGACTTCGCGTCACGCAGACGGGGATTCTCAACTGGAACATCGCAGCGATCGTGATGGCAGTCATCGCGGTCCTGGCCGCCGTGGCGCTGGGAGGATGAAATGGGGTGGCCGAGCTGGGTATGGATGATCGCCCTCCCGATAATCACCTCGCCCCTGGTGTACCTGTGTGGACGGCTCTTCCAGCGCGCCCGTGATGCGGCGAATATCCGTGCCGCTGCCCGTGGACGGACCGCCCCGCGCCCCTGGAGAGCCAATCCAGTCCGCTGGATCAGTCTTGCCATCCTCCTGGTTTCCTCCGCTGCCCTGGTCATGGCATGGCAGGACCTGTCCGCCGGATCAGGCCTCATGCTTTCCGTCGGCATCATCAACCTCAAGTTCGACGGCATCAGCCTCCTGCTCTCAGCAGCCATTCTTGCCCTCGGAGTGATGGTCTCTCTGTTCTCAGGGCCTTATATCGGCCATGAAGACGGGCAGGAAAAGTATCACGCCCTTCTGAACGCGATGATCGGGGCCATGCTCGGCCTGGGCTGCGCGGCGGACCTTTTCAACCTCTGGGTCTGGTTCGAAACTGCGGCAGTCGCCTCCTACATGCTGGTGTCCTATCACTCCGACCGGGCAGCCAGTCTCGAGGCAGGGGTCAAGTACCTCGTGCAGAACTCCGTGGGTTCCATGCTGGTGCTTCTTGGGATCGGCCTCGTATTCTCGCAGACAGGAACGTTGAGCCTGTCCGAGCTCAAGCACCTGATTGCCGGCGGCTCGGTCCCGCGCATGCCGCTCCTCGGCGCAGGCGCCCTCTTCTGCGTCGGGTTCGGCGTGAAAATCGCCATCGTTCCCATGCACACGTGGCTGCCGGATGCGCATTCGCAGGCGCCCAGCGGGATCAGCGCGATGCTGTCCGGTGTCGTGATCGAAACCGGGCTGGTTGCCCTTCTGCGCGCTCTCTCCGTCATCATCGATACTTCGGCAGGATGGGGAATACTCCTGCTCGTGTTCGGCGCGGTGAACATGCTGGTGGGAAACCTGCTCGCACTGCGGCAGACCCAGGTCAAGCGGCTGCTCGCCTTTTCCAGCCTCACCCATGTCGGCTACATGCTCCTGGGCCTGGGTTTCGCGGTATCTTTCGGCCAGGCAGAGGGAGCGCAGGGCGGCGTGTTCCACCTGCTCACCCATGCCGCCATGAAGGGCCTGGCCTTCCTCGCCGCAGGCTGCCTGCTGTTCGCCCTGAGGCTTTCCCGCGGGGACGGCGGACCGCTCATGACCGCTGACCTGGCGGGGGCATCCCGGCGCTATCCCGTCACCGCGGCGGCGCTCACAGTCGCGCTCCTCGGGCTGGGCGGGCTTCCCCCGCTGGGAGGCTTCATGTCCAAATGGCAGATCTTCGCCTCAGGGGTGAGATCGGGCAATCCCATCGCCATTGCGCTCGTGGTGTTCGCTGTTCTCAACAGCCTGCTCTCCCTGGGCTACTACGCGCCCCTCGTAAGCATCATGTACCGCCGGGAGCAGTCTGAGATCGTCATGGGAGGCTCCCGCGTGCCGTTCGCCATGGTGGTGCCCCTGGTGCTCCTGGCCGTGGTGGTGGTGGCGTTCGGCGTATGGCCTGCCCTTGCATCGGGCCTGACCGGCCCTGCCGGCCGCGTGGTGCTCGACCTCTTCGCACGTCAAGGAGGGATGTGAGATGCCGTTTGCATTTTCTCCCCCTGTCGCGTTTGCCGCGTACGTCCTGCTTGCGGGAATACTGCTCGCCGTTGCCCAGTCCGTTGCCGCAAAAGGGGCGCCGAGCGCATCAAAGACCAAGACGTACAGCAGCGGAGAGGAAGCCCAGGCAGGCACCGCTTCTCCGGGGTACAAGCCTTTTTTCATGGTCGCTTTTTTCTTCGCGATCCTGCACCTCGGGGTGCTGATCGTGGGAAGCGGCGGGTTCACACCCGTCACGGGCATCTATATCCTGGGCCTGATCTTTTCCCTCCTGGCCCTGGCGCTGGGATAAGGTCAAAGGAGGCGCGTATGGGAAAGCAGCTCGAGGGCAGGCTTCCCGGTATATTGCGAACCGCGCTGGACAAGGCGGCCTTGTGGTCGCGCATCAACTCGCCGTGGCTGGTCCACTTCAACAGCGGCTCCTGCAACGGGTGCGACATCGAGATCCTTGCAACCCTCGCCCCGCGCTACGACCTGGAGCGCTTCGGCGTGAAGCTCCAGGGTTCTCCCCGGCATGCCGACGTGCTTATCTGCACAGGCCCTGTCACGCGCCAGGCACGTGAAAGGCTTCTTCGCACCTACGAGCAGATGCCCGTTCCCAAGTTCGTGATCGCAGTCGGCTCGTGCAGCATCTCGGGCGGAGCGTTTCACGGCTGCTACAACATCGTGGGAGACGTCGGGGACGTGATACCGGTGGACGTGTACATACCCGGCTGCCCGCCGCGGCCGGAAGCTATCATCGACGGCGTGGTGCAGCTCCTGCAGAAGCTGAAGCCGCCCAAGGTTGCGCGCGCTGCCGCCGAAGTTTCGGGGAGCACGCCATGAGCACAGAGATGACCCTTGGCGGCATGACAGAGCTCCTGAAGCCATGGACCGTCGCGTCCCGGCCGGTCAGTGATACACGGCTGGAAGTGGTAACGACCGCGGCGGACATCGTGCCTGCCGTGGGCGCGCTGAAGAGCGTACAGTGGGGGTTCCTGTCTGCAATCACGGGCCTCGACCTGAGCGCCCCCGCGCAGGCCGCGGGCACCGCAGCCAACCCGGACCCGGGCGGCTCCGCCCGCAACGGCGGCGGCTTCGAGGTGCTCTACCATTTCTGCCGCGGGCCATCGGTCCTCACGTTCCGAGTGAAGCTGCCCAGAGATACCCCCACGGTGCCGACCCTGAGCGCCGTAGTCCCTTCAGCACTGATTTATGAGAAAGAGCTTGCGGAAACATTCGGCGTCACGATAGAAGGCATACCGGACAGGAGACGACAGTTCCTGTCGGATGACTGGCCGACGAATCTCTACCCCATGAGAAAGGATTTTTCTCCCGGGTCGGCGGAAGGAATTGCGCAGGCCGCTCCCGTTGCCGCCGCCGCCCTCGAAAGAAGAGGAACGCCGGGCACGTTCATCGTCCCCATCGGGCCCCAGCACCCGGCGCTGAAGGAACCCGGCCACTTCGAGCTCACCGTGGACGGGGAGATCGTCACGCACGCTGCCATCAGGCTGGGCTACGTGCATAGAGGCATAGAGAAAGGCGCCGAGGATCGAAGCTGGATCCACAATATTTACCTCATGGAGCGCATCTGCGGGATCTGCTCGCACATCCATTCCACCGCCTACGTGCTGGGAGTGGAGAAGCTCGCGGGAACCGTGGTTCCGCCCCGGGCGCAGGCCATACGGACCATCTTCGCGGAGATGGAGCGCGTCCACAGCCACCTGCTCTGGCTCGGCGTTGCCGCCCACGAAGCGGGGTTCGACACGCTTTTCATGTACAGCTGGAGGGACCGGGAGACAATCATGGACCTCCTGGAGGAGATTTCGGGAAACCGTGTGAACTACTCTGTGAATCTCCTGGGAGGCGTGAAGTACGACATCGACGCGAAGGGGGCGGATTCACTCCGCCGCGGCATGGACTTCCTGGAAAAGCGCACGCGTCATTATCTGAAAATAGTCACGAACGATGAGAGCTTCCTCCGCCGCACCCGGGGCGTAGGCAACATCACCTTCGAACAGGCAAACATCCTGGGCACCGTGGGGCCGACTGCGCGCGCATCAGGGGTCTCGCGGGACCTTCGCGTGGAAGCCCCCTACATGGCGTACGCTGACTTCCCGGTGAAGACAGTTCTGGACACGAGGTGCGACCTGGAGGCGCGCTTTGTCGTCCGCATCAACGAGCTCTTCGAGTCGTACCGCCTCATCCGCGCGATTCTTGAAAAGCTCCCGCCGGGAGACCTTGCCGCGGCTTCACCCCGCCGCGTGCCGGAAGGCGAGGTGATAAGCAGGGTGGAGGCGCCGCGGGGAGAATTGTTCTATTTCATCCGGAGCAGCGGCGGGGTGAAGCCGGACAGGGTCAAGGTGCGCACGCCCAGCCTGTGCAACTGGGCGGCAGTGCTCAGCGTGGCGGTAGGTCACAAGCTGGCTGACATCCCGATGATCATGGTGGGAATCGATCCCTGCTTCTCCTGCAACGACCGCTCCATCACGGTCCGGCGCCGCGGCGGGGATGAGTGCTGGAGCTGGGAAGAGCTCAGGCGCTACGGGATCTCGTACTACGGAGGGGAAGCATGAACGTCGTCCTGGCGATTGTGGCAATGATCCTCTTCCCCGGCGGGTTGTTCGTGATGGTCGGCAGCCTGGCCTACGAATACGTGGATCGGAAGCTCATAGCCAGGTTCCAGAACAGGGTGGGGCCCCGGTGGTTCCAGCCGCTTGCGGACCTGGTGAAGCTCCTCGTGAAGGAGGAGATCGTCCCGGCCGGCGTGAACCGCGGCTTGTTCATCTGGCTTCCCGTGGCGGCCCTTGCCGCGGCGTTCACTGCTGCCCTCTACATTCCCATGGCAGGTCTCGCACCCACGTGGGGGTACCGCGGAGACCTCGTGGTCACGGTATACCTGCTCATGATGATGACCCTCTGCATCGGTCTTGCCGGGGCGAACACCATGGACCGGTTCTCCATCGTCGGGTCAACCCGCGCCCTCACCCAGCTTTTCTCCTACGAGGCCCCGTTCCTGCTTGCCCTGCTGGGGCCGGCTATCGCCGCGGGGACCTGGCGCATTTCCGAGGTCAACGGATACGCGCGGGAGAGCATGTGGATGATCGTCACCCAGCCCCTCGGGTTCCTGGTCGCGCTGATCGGGCTGATGGGAAAGCTGGAGCTGCCCCCGTTCGACGCGCCGGAGGCGGA
>CAYTGX010000030.1:0-51505 GCA_964437385.1 uncultured Spirochaetaceae bacterium | reverse complement strand
TGCGTGATGCCGTCGATGTAGTCCGCGATGAAGACGTTGTGGTCTTCGTTCAACGTGTGTCCGTGCCTGATGATCTTGAGAAACTGGATGGTTCCCCGCAGGGAGGCACGCGAGGAGCGTCTCTTGTATCCCACTTCCTTCACGATTCCCAGGATCCGCTCCCGTGTCTTTTGGCTGACGCCATGACGGTTGTTCAGGGCAAGTGAGACCGTTGCCGTGGACACCCCAGCTTTTCGCGCTATGCCCTCGAGATTCATGGATATTTTATAGCACACTTTTGTCAATTAAAGATCAACGATTTTTTAAAAAGTTAGCCAAACCTGAATCAGTCGTTAGAGCGGTCTTGGCATTTAACTATTTATTGCATAAGTGATTATTTAGAAGATGACAAATGGCAGATCCACCAGGCGCACGTAGCTTCAAGAAAAGACTTCAAATATGCTGCCGATTTTAGTGACTATCTTTAATTAAATATATGCTTGACAATTTAAACAACTTGAGCGAGGATACGATTCAATAGTATGCAATAGGAGGGATTCATGACAATTTCGCGCAAACTCGTCGTGCGCTTGGCGGTACTTGCCCTTGTTTCCGCGGCGCTGGCAGGCTGCGGAAAGCCCGGTGGAGGCAAAGTGGAGCTGAATCTGCTGGATTCTTTTCTGCCGAACCTGTCCGAGTCTTACAACGTGAGCCTCAATCTGAAAATCAAGGATTTCGAGGCCAAGCATCCTGAAATCAAGCTGACACGGGACCAGTCGTCCTCCGACGTTCTGGATACCAAGGTGCCGACCCTGGGCGCCGCCAACCAGCTTCCTGACCTGTTCGCCGCACGGTCTTCCTGGACGCCCAAGTTCGCGGATGCCGGGGAGGTCCTGTCCATCGAGACGCTCCTGAAGGACAACAAGACGTTCATGGACGGATTCATTCCCGGGATGTTGAATGACTTCCAATACAAGGACGCTCACTACGGTATTCCCTGGCAGGCCATGCCCATTTCGGTCATGTATTACAATATGGACCTGTTCAAGAAGGCCGGCATCACGAAGGTCCCCGCGACGTTCGACGAGATGCTGGCGGACATCAAGGCCCTCAAGGCCAAGGGTATCACCCCGATTGCCATGGGGGACAAGGGGAAGTGGCAGTGCAGGCTGCTGTTCTCAGGTCTCAACGTGAGGACTGCGGGGGTGGATTACCTGGAAAAGCTCAAGAGCGGCCAGATGAAGTTCACCGATCCCCCGTTCCAGACAACGGTCGGCGTCTTTGAAAAACTGGCCAAGGCCGGCGCGTGGAACAAGGATTTCACCAGCATTGACTACACCCAGGCGCGCTCGCTGTACTTCAACCAGAAGGTCGCGATGTACAACGAGATGGTGACCTTTGCGCAGATCGAAGATGACCAGTGGCCCGCGGAGCTGAAGGCCGCCACGCAGTTCTCCTTCTTCCCCCAGCTTCCCGGCGAAGATCTCAGCAAGGGCATCAACGTACCGGTTGCAACTGACTGGGGAATCGCATTCAACTCGAAGCTGAGCGGCGACAAGCTGAAGGCCGCGCAGGCCTTCGCCGTGGAAGTCCTGGGAGATGACTACACAAAGGTTCTCGAGTCCAAGGGCGGCATCGGCGTCCGCAAGGTCGAAGGGGTAGACTTCTCCAAGGTTCCTGAAGCTGTGAAACGCTACTTCGACGATCTCTCCCCGAAGGTAGTGGTCGGCGGCCATATCGACGGAAGAATGCCGGGCGCTGTCACCGACGAGGTCTCCGCCAATCTGCAGAACGTCATGCTGGGCCAGGAGGGCACGGACAAGGCTCTCCAGAACATACAGGCGGCCCTGGAAAAAGCGGTACCGACGAAGTAACAAGAATCTTGTTCATCCGGAAGACGGGAACCCCGGGTTCCCGTCTTCTTCTTTCAGCCCAAAGGCGGTAAATTGAAGGCATTGAACAGAAAGCCTCTGGGAAAGCTGATTGCGGTTTTCATCCTTCCCGGAATGTTCCTTTTTGCCTTTTCGATCGTCGTCCCCACGCTCGTCGCCGTCTGGTACAGCCTGAACAACTGGCAGAGTCTCACCAGGCCGCAATGGATCGGGCTCGCCAACTTCAAGGATCTTCTTGGTGACGCCTTGTTCTGGTCCTCTCTCTGGAACAACCTCAAACTGGCCCTGTACACATTGATCGGCCAGGTCGGCATCGGCTACCTGATGGCCTTTCTCCTGACCTCGCGCCTCGTCACCTCCCGTGATTTTCTGCGGACCGTGATGTTCTTTCCCGTGCTGATCTCCACGGTGGTGCTCAGCTTCCTGTGGACCCTCGTGTACAGCAATGACTATGGAATGCTGAATGTCGTTCTGCGTGCGGTGGGATTGGGCGCGTCCGCCAATGCATGGTTGAGCGACCCGCACCTGGTCGTGGAGGCCCTGGCCGTTCCGCTGATCTGGCAGTGGTTCGGATTCTACATGGTGATCTTCATGGGCGCCATCGGCACCATCCCGAAGGAAATCCTCGAGTCGGCAGAGCTGGACGGTGCCGTGGGCTTCAAGAAGGCGTTCTTCATCAGCATTCCCCTGACATACGACGCGGTGGTGGTTGCGGTGCTGCTGTGCCTTTCCGGCATCATGAAGATGTTCGATACCGTGCTGGTCATGACCGACGGCGGGCCGGGCAACGCCTCCATGGTTCTTGCGTTGTATGCCTACCGGGTGTCCTTCAGGAACCTCCAGCTCGGGTACGGGAATACGATTGCAGTCGGCATCGTCGTGGTGAGCCTTGCCATCACCTTTCTTGCCCGCACTCTCCTCGGAGGAAAACGGTATGCGCGGTAAGAGAGCCGTTGCGGGCCCGCTCGCGATGAACATCGCCCTCTTCGCGGTGGCCGTTACCTGCATTTACCCGCTCATCTGGCTTGCCTATTCCTCCCTCAAGACCGAAAATGAGTTCGTGCGCAGCATGTTCAGCCTGCCCACCGCGCTCCAGTGGAACAACTACTATCTGGCGCTGATCAAGAGCAAGATCCTCTACTTTTTCCTGAACACGGTTTTCAACGGCGTCACCGCGGTGGCCGTGATCGTGTTCTTTGCCTTCTGCATTGGGTACTTTCTGGCGCGCTACGAGTTCAGGGGGAAGAACCTCGTCAACTCGCTGCTGATGATCGGCCTGGTTGTGCCCGTTCACTCCCTGCTCGTGCCGATGTACATCCAGTACAAGCTGCTGGACATGGTGGACCACAGGGGAGTGCTCATATTGCCCTACCTGGGGGTCATGCTTCCCCTCGGTGTCTTCCTGATCGAGGCGTACATCAAGACGCTCCCCCGGGAGCTGGAACAGGCCGCGGAGATAGAAGGGGCGTCGCTGTCCCAGACGATCATGCGGATCATCGTGCCATTGTCCGGTCCCATACTGATCACGGCTGTCATCATCATCTTCAATTTTGCATGGAACGAGTTTCCCTTCTCCCTTGTCCTGAACGCGAGTGAGACGGTCCGCAATATCGCGGTGGGCATCATGAACTTTGCAAGTGACTGGGACACGAAATGGACCCTGCGCATCGCCGCGTGTGTCATCTCGCTCTTTCCGGTGACCATCCTGTACGTCTTCTTCAACAGGCAGATCATCAAGGGAATGACCGAAGGCTCGGTCAAGGGATAGATGTCCTCACCGCGCACGGCGGCCATGGAGCCCGTATACGAAAAGAACCTCGTCCAGATCTTCAAGGTTACCCCCCACCTGTATTTTCGCAAGGCAGACCTCATGACCAGGGGTCAATGCAATGGCGCTTACTTCTTCTCAGACGGCGTGGTGGGCGTGGTGGACGTTCCCACCCGGGAGGGAGCCCGCGAGATCATGGAGGAGTCCCAGCTTCTGTTCGGCCAGCCTGTCTCGGTCATATTCATCACGCACGGACATGACGATCACGTGGACGGTCTGCCTGTTTTCTTCGACCGGCCTGTCACGATCTTCTGCGCGGAACGTCTTGTGCACCAGATCTCCACCGGGGAGCGGCCGCACAGGGCAACCGTGGTCGGGGTCAGGGATCGGACCCGGGTCCGTATGGCGGGAATGCAGGTGGAGTGCTTCGCGCTTGATGGCACGGCGCACTCCCCCTGGGACATGCTGGTTCGCGTCCCCCAGGCGGACCTCGTGTGCACCGGGGACACCGTTGTCGATCTGTCACTCCTGCACTTTCACAGCGCGAATGTCGACAACTGGATCGCGGCCCTTCGAACTTTGTCTGTGGAGTCCAACGCGTTTGTCCTGCCCGGCCATGGCGGGATCTTTCCCTGGTCCAAGGTGGCAGAGACCGCGGATTTCATTGAAACCCTCAGGGCTGCCGGTGCGCAGTGCCTCTCACGGCTGTCCGCGGAGGAGATCAAGAGTATCAGCGAGGACAGGATCAACGAAATCGTCTCCGCGTACTTGTCAGGCGGCTCCCCAGAAGCAGCGCGCATTCACGACACGGCCGGCGTCGGGGCTGTACGGGAGCTGCGCATGGTGTTCCGCAGCCTGCTGTACAAGGAGCTCAGGTAACCGCACCCGCGCCTGCGGACGCTCCATCTACGATTCAGAGTCCTGTGCGTAGGTGAGGCCGATCTCCTCCCGCCAGCGGTCCAGGAGCTGCATGTTGCCCATGCTGTCCTCCCAGCTCATGGCAGGAGCCTTGCCGTCTGCCTTGTGCTGATCCACCGTGTCCGCCTCGTAGGCGTAGAGGTCGCGGTCCGCCGTGACGACGATCTCGGAGACGTCCGGCGTGTCGTGCATCTGAAGCAGGATCTTTTCCGACGGCCAGGGAGTGTCCATGGGCAAAGGCTTCAGCGCCTTCCGCACGGGGGTGGCGGGCAGCCAGGGGTTCGGCAGAGACAGCCGTCCCTTTGTGCCGGTGACGCTGACCTCGATCGGAAGCTGGCAGGTGGTGCCGCACACGAGCTCGGCGATTATTCCGCGCGGAAACTCCACGGTGGCCGCTGCGTAGGTGTCCACATCGGTAGGCCCTATGACGCCGCACGCGCGCACGCGGACGGGGTCGGCAAACGGCGTGCCCGCATCTGCGGGGCGTCGCGGGGCAAGGGCCGCGCCCGCAATAAAACGCGACATGGAGGCGGGGTAGCATCCGAGGTCCAGGATGGCACCGCCGCCCAGCTCCTTGTTGAACATGCGCGAGCTCTTGTCTATGGGCATGGAGAAGCTGAAGGTCGCGCGGATAGCGCGCACCTCGCCGATGGCCCCCCCGCGTATCAGGTCGGCCATGCGCGCCATCTGCGGGTGACAGCGATACATGAACGCCTCCATGAGAAACACGCCGCTCCGCCGTGCCGCGTCGATCATCCGGGCTGCCTGGACTGAGTTCATGGCGAGCGGCTTCTCCACAAGGACGTGCTTCCCTGCGCGCGCGGCCTGGATGGCCCACTCGGCATGATGAGGATGGATGAGGGAGACATAGACCGCATCCACTTCCTTGTCAGCAAGGAGCTCTTCGTAGGTCCCATACAATCGAGGGATGGAGAAATCTTCCGCGAGGGACTTCCCGCGTTCAGGAGTTCTGCTGGCAATCGCTACCACGCGTCCTGTCCTGGAAAACCTTACGCCGTGCGCAAAGACCCGGGCGATGCCGCCCGCGCCGATGATGCCCCACTTCGTCATATGCGTGCTCCTCGGGCCTGATCGTACCCCTGCTCGCGTTCTTGTTCCAATGGTGTTCCAGGGCCGCTCACAAAACGTTCCAGAATGGCACAGTGGGGTCGGGCACCCTTGTCCCCGGCTGGAACCCGACGGACCTGCTCATCTGCCAACTCCCTTTCCTGAAAAGAAAAAGAGCTGATTGGCGCCCTGTCCCCCGCCGCAGAACCGACGCCCGTTTGTTGGCACGGTGATTGCATTCTCTTTTCCAAAGGAAACCAGGCATGCATACTCGCGGCCAGACTGAAGAGACCATCGACCTCCTGCAGAGATCCATCGACGTCGCTTCGGACGCGGTCTTCTGGATGGACAATCAGGCCCGGTTCATCCATGTCAACGCATCTGCCTGCGATTCCGTGGGATATTCCCGGGAACAGCTCCTGAAGATGACCCTCTTCGATATCAATCCTTCATCCACACGAGAAGACATGGGCAGGCTCCTGGAGCACTTGCGCACGGTCAGGACTGTGCGCCTGGAGACGACCCACCGGCGCAAGGACGGTTTTGTTTTTCCAGTTGAAATTGTCTCCACGCTCGTCGTGCAGGATGGACAAGAGTACATCAACGGGTTTGCGCGGGACATCTCGGAGCGCAAGCGCGCCGAGGCGGAGTTGAATCGGTGGGTGGCGGCTTTGTCCGCGCTTCAATCCACCGTGCTCGAAATCACGACCCCCCACGAGCTGTCCGCGCTTCTGCAGACAATCACCGAGAGGGCGGTTCGGCTGCTGCACGCGGATGGCGGCTGCCTGTATCTGTGTGATTCGAAGTCCCGGGAAACGCGCTGCGTCGTGAGCTTCAACACGCCGCGCGATTTTACGGGGGACACGCTGAAATACGGAGACGGCGCAGCGGGTCTTGCGGCACAGACGGGAAAACCTCTGCTCATCGAGGACTATTTCGCGTGGCCCGGCCACGCGTCAAACTATGACGGGGAGAAGGCGCGCGCAGCGGTGGTGACGGTTCCCATGCTCTGGCAGGGCCAGGCCATCGGTGTGATCGATCTCATGCGCTACCGCCGCTACACCCCGTTCAGCCGCGCCGACCTCGAGCTGCTGACCCTTCTGGCCAACCATGCTGCCATCGCAACGGAGAACGCGCGGCTGCGCGACGGTCTCCAGCGGGAGCTGGGTGAGCGCAAAAAGGTGGAAAAGGAAAGTCTCGATCTCCAGCGGAGGATGCTGGCCGCGCAGAAGCTGGAGGGGCTCGGCCTGCTTGCCGGAGGGGTGGCCCACGATTTCAACAACATGCTGGCCGTCATCCTGGGGTCCGCGGAGATGCTGAAGACCGGGCAGCTGTCGGAAAGGGATTCGCGCGCCGCCCTCAAGGAGATCATCGACGCCGCGGGCCGTTCGCGTGACATGACGCGCAAGCTCCTGGCCATAGGCCGCAGGCAGTCGCTGGAGATGAAGCCCCTGGACCTCAACGAGGTGATCCTGGGCGCAAAGAGCATCCTGCGCCGGACGGTGCGGGAGAGCATCACCCTGGAGATCCGCTTCGCCCCTTCTCCGCTGTTCATATTGGCGGATGCGGGGCAGATCGAGCAGGTCATCCTGAACCTTGCCGCCAATGCCCAGGACGCCATGCCCGACGGCGGGACGCTCAGCATCGAAACCTCGGTGCTTCTGATCGACGAGGCGTATGCGAAGAACAAGGGCGATGTCGCACCGGGCAGGCACGTTCGGCTGACGGTGCGCGACACGGGTGCGGGAATGGGCACGGACACCCTGGAGAGGGTCTTCGAGCCCTTCTTCACGACCAAGCCGGAGGGCATGGGCACCGGGCTCGGTCTCTCCACCGTCTACGGCATCGTGAAACAGCACGGCGGGAGCATCGACGTGCAGAGCGAAACCGCGCAGGGAACGTGCTTCGTCATCTATTTTCCCGTCACTGACGCGCTGCTCTCACGCGTGCAGCGTGTCGAGCGTTCTCCCGGCACAATCGGGGAGGAAACCGTGCTGGTCGTGGAAGACCAGGACCAGGTGCGGAAGCTCGTCTGCCAGCACCTGCGCAGCCTCGGGTACACTGTTCTGGAGGCGCACGACGGCTTGTCCGCCCTCCGCCTTGCCTCGGGCTATGCAGGAGTCGTGCACCTGCTCGTCTCCGACGTCGTGCTGGAAGGCATGAACGGCAGGGAGCTTTACGAGCGCCTGGCAGGCGAACGGCGCGGCATCAAGGTTCTCTTCATGTCCGGCTACGCGCGGGACATCCTGAGCCGGCATGGGGTGTCCGAGGAAGGAGTGGCGCTCATTCAGAAGCCATTCACCCACGAAGTCTTTGCAGCGCGGGTCCACGACATCCTGCATCCGGCGTCGTAGTCTCTTCACGCCTTCACAGGCCGTCGATTGGCCTTATACCACTCCAGGGTGCGCCGTATGCCCTCTTCAAGTGATGTCGGCGTGAACCCGAACTTCGAGCTGAACAGGCTTCCGTCCACAACGTATTTTTCTTCTTTCTGATACAGCACCTCTCCCAGCTCACGAATCATGGGGTTGAACAGCCCGAGGGCGGCAAGAAGGAAGCGCGGGATTCTCGAGACATCTTTGCCCTTTTCCGCCGCGGCAAAAAAAAGCCGCGCAATCTCCCGGCTGCTCATTGTGCGGTCGTTCGGCACGATCCAGGCGCGGCCGTGCGCCTCTGCAGTGAGAGCGGCGCGGGCAAGCGCGCGGCCGTAGTCTCCGACATACGTGTACGTGTGCGGCTGGTCGGGATCCCCCAGGAGCCCCGGGCGCTTGCCCGCGAAAAGCGGATCGAGAAACCGCGTTGTGCCGAACACGCTCTGAAGGATCGCGCCCGGGCCGTAGAAATCCGAGGCGCGCACCGACACCCATTTCAAGCCGCGGCGAGTCCCCGCCTCGATCAGCCTGCCGTGCAGGTCATGCTGGAGCTTTCCCTTTCGCGAGGGAGGTATCTCCGGCGTTGCCTCGTTGATCACTTCCGTGCCCCGGGCGTACATGTAGAGATTCTCCGCAACCGCGAGCACGGCTCCGTGCGCAACCGCTGCTTCGACCAGGTTTCCATGCAGGGGCGGAAGAATTGTGTTCCAGAGCTCGTAGCTGACGTTGGCGCAGTGGTAGATGTGCGTGGCCCCTTCGCTGACGGCGAGCACGCGTGCCCCGTCCAGGGCGTCTGCTCCCTTGATCTCCAGCCGCGACTCTTCGTCCCGCGAGAGACCTTCCAGGAGCCCATCCGGCCTCTTACCTGTGCGGTTTACCATCCGCACGCGAAAGCCCTTTTCCAGCAGGAACTTTGCCGCGGAACAGCCTACAGGGCCCGTTCCAAAAATAACGTGGACGCCCTGTTTCGATGCCCCGTTCGCTGCTCCCTTTTCAAGATTCATGACTAACCTCCTATGTGGGCAATGCCCACATAGCGAGTGTAATGCATTATATAGGCGTCGTCAACATAAATTGTAGGCAATGCCTACATTTTTCTTGCCATTCCTGCAGGCTGATAGTACAGTGGCTCCATGGGCGAAAAGGATCACTATCATCATGGCGCTCTGCGTGAGGCGTTGATCGCGGAGGCGCTCAAGGCGCTGGAGTCGGACGGACTGGAAGGAATCAGCCTGCGGGGGCTGGCAGAAGCCGCAGGAGTCTCAAAGACCGCGCCCTATCGGCACTTTATTGACAAGAGGGACCTGCTCATAACGCTCGCCGCTGAAGGGTTTCGCAGGTTCGCCGACCTGTTGGAAGGGGCTGTCGCAGACCTGTCTCCAGTGGGCCCCGCCGACCCTCTTGCAGGGATCAGGGCCCTTTCAAGGGCCTATATCGACTTTGCGCAGTCCCAGCCCGCTCTCTATCGACTCATGTTCTCCAGGCTGGGATACAGTCTTCACTCGGAAGCATGCCGACTGAACAGCGCACGAGCGTTCGGGGTCCTCACTCGAAGCGTTCAGGATGCGCAGCTCGCCGGATGGAAATCACAAAAGGACCTCCGGGCTCTCATTCTGTCCGTGTGGGCGGGTGTGCACGGGTGGGCAGGTCTTCTTCTCGATGGCCTGGTACCGGAAGGATTCATCGGTCCGCAGGAGGACCCCCTGGTGTTCTCACAAGGGCTTCTTGACTGAGCCGCGGCTGAGCATGGGGTGCGCGCCAGTTGGCCGGCCGCCTGCAGGCGCCGAGTCCGTCAGGCGGCCGGCCAGAGTGGAGCGAGGGTCTCTACCACTCTTTCCAGCCACGCCTGGTCTGTGGAATCGAATCGAGATTTTTCCGGGCTGTCTACGTCGAGCACGCCCAGGACCTCACCTTTCCTGATAATAGGCACGACTATCTCGGACAGGCTGGCGCCGTCACATGCAATGTGGCCGGGGAACTCATGCACGTCAGGGACGAGCTGTGTCTGTTGCGTGCTCACCGCTGTTCCGCACACGCCCCTGCCCAGCGCGATCCTCGTGCAGGCGGGAAGTCCCTGGAACGGTCCCAGCACGAGCTGGCCAGTTTTTTCTTCCCAAAGGTAGAACCCGACCCAGTTGGTGCGTTCGAGGCACTGTTTCAACAGCGCCGAAATGTTGGCGAGGTTGGAGCCGAGGGGGAGGGTAAGGTCCCAGAGCTCCCTGGCCTGGCTGACCAGGTGCGGGTAATCTTCGAGCCGATTGCCGGTGAATGTGCTCTGAATCATAGGCCTGGAGTTTATTGACATTGGCCTGAAAAGGCCACCGACAGCGGCGCAGAATCCACCGCGTACGGTGGCGCGGCCGTTCAGCGCGCAGCAGGCGCGCGGGCAGCCTTTCTGCGCGTCCTCCATCCGTCGAACCGCAGGAATCCCTTGATCGCAAAAACCAGCAGGGGAGTGGAGGGGCCCTCGAACTTCTTGGCGATCTCTTTCATGTGCGTGGGTATTGCGATGTGCTGGGGACAGGCGCCGATGCACCGATTGCACGTGATGCACTGGGAAGCGAAGCCGGGCGCATTGCCGGTGAAGTATCCGCCCGCGCCTACGATATAGCGCAGACGCGGGGTGCCGACGCCCTTTGGCCCGCCGAGAAACGCGTCGTTGTATGCTTCAAATGCTGCCGGGATCTGCACTCCTGACGGGCAGGGCATGCAATAACGGCAGCCGGTGCAGCCCACCTTGAGGCTGTGCCGGTAGGCCACGCTCACCCGCTCCACGATCTCCCTTTCCTGCGCGGAAAGCGAGCCGGGAAGTGCCTGGTCTGCAATCCGGAGATTTTCCTCTATGTGCGCTTCCTCGTTCATGCCGGAAAGCGCCAGTGTCACCTCGGGAAGACTCCACACCCAGCGCAGCGCCCACTCGGCCGGTGAGCGCGCCGTGGGCGCCTCGTCCCAGATGGCCTGGATGCGCGGAGTGGCCTCCCGTCCAAGCGCGCCGCCCCGCAGCGGTTCCATGGCGATGACGTCCATCCCCTTCGAGGCCGCGTACCGCATGCCTTCCAACCCGGCCTGGTTGTCGCTGTCCAGGTAATTTATCTGGAGCTGGCAGAACTGCCAGGCATGGTCATCCACGATGGCCCGGAAGTCCTGTTTCCCGCCGTGGTAGGAAAAGCCGATGTTGCGGATTCTCCCGTCGTGCACGGCTGCCTGAATGAAGTCAGCCACTCCAAGGTCTTTCAGCTTCTTCCACGAGCCGGCCTGGAGATTGTGAATGAGGTAGTAGTCGATGTAGTCCGTGCGCAGGTTGCCGAGCTGGACTGAAAGGATTTTGTCCATGTCCTCTTTTGCATGCACGTTCCAGTGGGGCATTTTTGTCGCGAGCTTGACCTTTTTGCGGTACCCGTTCTGGAGTGTCCGGCCGAGGAACGGCTCGCTGGCACCCACGTGGTACGGCATGGCCGTGTCCACGTAATTGACACCCCGATCTATTGCGGACAGGAGCTGCCGCGCAGCCCGCTCCTCGTCGATCCTTCCGCCCTTTTCGGGAAGGCGCATGCCCCGTAGCCCAGGACGGAGACCTTGTCCCCGGAATGTTTCATGGTTCTATACTGCATTGTGGATCCCTCCATCATCCCCATCGCCGCCAAATATGCAAGCGGCGGCTGGCCGGCAATCCGCCGAAATTCACAAATCCTTCATGGACTTACCGTATCTTTCAGCTGTACATGGGAAGGAGAACAATGCATGCGCAAGACAGTCGTGCTGGCCGCTGCAATGCTTGCGGCCGCAGCGGGGTTCGCGTGTGGACAGGCGGTGGGACCTCTTGCCGGAACCCAGGTGTCCGTTGACGGCGGCAGCTACATGGATATCACTCCTGCCACACTGAATGTCCTTCTCTCGACGAAGGATTTTTTCTTCGTCAACGTGCACATCCCTTACCAGGGGGAGATCGCCCTTACCGACGCATTCATTCCGTTCGACCAGACAAAAGCCAGCCTGGACAAGTACCCCGCGGACAAGTCCGCGAAGATCGTCCTGTACTGCCGAAGCGGGCGCATGTCGGAAATCGCGGCCAGCGAATTGGTGCACCACGGATACACGCGCGTCTTCAACCTGGCGGGCGGCATGAATGAATGGGAAAAATTGGGACTGCCGCTGAAGCGCTCACCCGCTCAGTAGTGAAGCTTCGGAGTCGTGATGCACGTGATGTCCGTGTCGGACGTGCCGATCCTGACAGTTGCGCGCAGTCCCCGGGCCCTCATCGACACATCGACCTTGAGATCACGCAGAAGCCCCGCGAGGGTACCAGACCAATGTGAAGGATTTGTGAAGCCTGGATTATCGATTCGCGTTGACAAAACATCTGGGGCAAGATAAGTTATTGATGTAACCCCTCCCCACCAGGGGTGGGGTCCAACAAGGAGATGGTATGAGGACCGAGGAAATGACGGTTACCGGAATGACCTGTGCATCCTGCTCCGCACGGGTGGAGAAGGTGGTAGGAAAGCTCGAAGGGGTCGCAAAAGCAAGCGTCAACCTTGCCACGGAGAGGCTGCATCTCGAGTACGACGAGTCCCGAATCCAGACAGGCGCCGTCCGCAAGGCCGTGGAAGCGGCAGGGTATGGCCTGCTCGAACAGCAGAAGGCCAAGCACGTGACGATTCCCATCGGAGGGATGACCTGCGCTTCCTGCTCGGCCCGGATCGAGAAGGTCGTCGGGAAGCTCGGCGGTGTCGAGAAAGTCTCCGTGAACCTTGCCACGGAAAAGGCAGATGTTTTCTACTCTCCTGAGAAAGTCCGGCTTTCAGCGATCAAGAAGGCGATCACCGACGCCGGCTATGTTGCGCGGGATATCGATGCCGCTGAAACCGTGGATCAGGATGCGGAGCGCAAGGAACGCGAGATCCGCACCATGTGGACGAAATTCATCACCGCGGCGGCGGCGGCAGTGCCGCTTCTCTATCTGGCCATGGGGCACATGATTCCTGTCCTGAAGCTGCCGTTGCCCTGGTTCCTGGACTCCATGCAGTACCCGCTGATATTTGCCCTGGCACAGGTGATCCTGGTGGTACCCGCCCTCACTGCGGGGAACCGCTTCTACCGTGTGGGCGTGAAGGCCCTCTGGCACCGGGCGCCGAACATGGATTCGCTGATCGCCATCGGCACCGCGGCCGCTGTCCTCTACAGCCTCTATTCAACATGGAGAATCGCCGCGGGTGACTTTTCCGCGGTGAGCAACCTCTACTTCGAGACAGCCGCTGTCATCATCGCCCTCATCCTGCTGGGCAAGACACTGGAAACCGTGTCCAAGGGACGGACGTCCCAGGCCATCAAGAAGCTGGTGGGGCTGGCGCCCAAGACAGCCATCGTGATCCACGATGGGAAAGAATCCGAAATCCCGATCGCCGAGGTGGAGGTGGGAGATATCGTGCGTGTGCGGCCGGGAGGAAAGGTGCCCGTGGACGGCGAGGTAGTGGATGGCTACACCTCGGTGGATGAATCCATGCTCACCGGTGAAAGCATCCCGGTGGAGAAGAAGGCCGGAGACCCGGTGACCGGGGCGAGCATCAACAAGAACGGCACGATCACTTTCCGCGCCACCCGTGTCGGAAGCGACACCGCCCTTGCGCAGATCATCAAGCTCGTGGAGCAGGCGCAGGGAAGCAAGGCACCGATTGCCCAGCTTGCCGACGTGGTGTCGGGATACTTTGTTCCCATCGTCATGCTCATCGCGCTCGCCGCGGGAGCATCGTGGCTGATCAGCGGTCAGAGCGTGGCGTTCAGCATGACCATCTTCACCGCGGTGCTCGTCATCGCCTGCCCCTGCGCCCTCGGGCTTGCCACTCCGACTGCAATCATGGTTGCAACGGGAAGAGGAGCGGAGAACGGCATCCTCATCAAGGGCGGGGCCGCGCTGGAAGAAACGCACCGGATCCAGACCGTGATCCTGGACAAAACAGGCACCATCACCGAAGGGGCGCCGGTCGTCACCGACGTCCTCCTGGCAAACGGCATGGGCGAGGATTCCCTGCTTCAATTCGCCGCTTCCGCGGAAAAGGGCTCGGAGCATCCCCTGGGTGATGCCATCGTGCAGAGCGCGGAGGCTCGAAAGCTTACGCTTCTGCCCATGGAAAAATTCCAGGCCATGCCCGGACGGGGGATCGAAGCCCGTATCAGTGGAAGGGCGGTGCTCCTGGGCAACGAGAAGCTCATGAGCGAGAGGGGCATAGGCCTGGGCGCGCTCCTCGGCTCTTCCGAGTCGATGGCTGCTGCCGGAAAGACGCCGATGTTCGTCGCGGTGGACCAGTCCGCCGCCGGCCTGATCGCCGTGGCTGACGTGCCCAAGGAATCGAGCGCCCGCGCGATCGCTGGCCTCCGAGAGATGGGACTGGAGGTCGTCATGATCACGGGGGACAACGAGAGAACCGCGAAAGCCATCGCCGCGCAGGTCGGCGTGGACCGGGTGCTGGCGGAAGTGCTCCCGCACCAGAAGGCCGAGGCGGTGAAAAAGATACAGGCGGAAGGCCGCAAGGTGGCGATGGTCGGTGACGGCATCAACGACGCCGCGGCACTTGCGCAGGCAGACATCGGGATCGCCATCGGGTCAGGCACGGACGTGGCGATCGAATCGGCCGACATCGTGCTTATGAAGAGCGATCTTGCGGATGTTGCCGGGGCCATCCGACTCAGCAAAGCGACCATACGGACGATCAGGCAGAACCTCTTCTGGGCGTTCGGCTACAACGTCCTGGGAATCCCCATTGCGGCAGGGCTCCTGCACGTATTTGGCGGCCCGCTGCTGAACCCGATCTTCGCCGCTGCTGCCATGTCCTTGAGCTCCGTGTCCGTGGTGAGCAACGCCCTCCGGCTGCGCAGGTTTGGAGTGCGTCGGCCGGACCGCTCGAGGAGGAGGTAGCCCCCTTGGACCACGAAAGTCACGACAGTCACAAGGCGCTTGCGCTGCTGAAAACAGCGCGAGGCCAGATCGACGGAGTGCTGCGAATGGTGGAGGAGGATCGCTACTGCATCGATATTTCGAAGCAGGTTCTCGCCACCATCGCCCTCATGAAGAAAGCGAATATTGTCATCCTCAAACAGCACATGGATACCTGTGTGAAGGACGCTATCCGGACGGACAAGGGCGCCGAAAAAATCGACGAAATCACGATGATTCTGGAGAAGTACCTGGAAAGGTGAGGAGGAAACTCATGGCCACAACGACTGAGAAAGTGAAAGATCCGGTCTGCGGGATGATGATAGACCCTGCCACCGCCGCGGCAAAGCGAACGCACGGCGGCAAAGATTTCTATTTCTGCGCCCAGGGATGCGCGCGCGCATTTGACGCAGATCCGCAGAAATACAGCAAAGTCTGAGAAAAGCGGGAGGACGGCCGCGGGTAGTCCGCGGCCTGGTCCGTCCCGTGGCCTGTCGCCCTATTTCCCGCAGCAGCCCCCCGCGCCAGCCCGCGGCTTGAAGGAGGCCACTTGGGCCCTCACCGCGTTGAGATCGACCTTGTCCGTGTCATCCACGACCTTGACGTATCCGTGGAGCATTCCCATCCCGCACTCGAACGTGAAGTCGGATGTGATGTTGAGAAACGGCGTTTCCAGCTGTCCCTGCCTGAGGTCCAGCCCGCCTTTGTACTCGGGGAAGTTCACGACAGAGTTGCACGAGCTCAGGCTGCCCGCCGCGAACCGCACTTTTCCTTTTACTCCGCGCTGCATGACGATGACCGCGGGCGTATAGCCGTTCGCATCTACAACGATGTCCGCAACCTGGCCTTCAGCGATGCGTTTCGCGATCTGGATCGTGTCCGTCGGAATCCTGCCGTTGGCAAATTTCCCCGGCGTGGCTCCGCAGCATCCCTGGGGCGGCAGCCGCGCATCGCGCGGCGAGAGCCCTCCTCCACCTCCGCTCGGACCGAATGCAGACGAGATGCTTCCACCTGCGGGCGCGGAGAGATCCTTGGCGGTAAGCGCTTTGAGATCAGGGACGATCCTGATGGAGCTCGAGATCATTCCCATCCAGCACGTATACGCGATTGTCCCATCCCTGTCCGGAGTGAACTCTATGAGATTGTCCCCCGGCACCAGGGTCTTTCTGATTCCGTACTGGGGGACAGTGAGTGGATTGTTGCAGCCGTTGAGGTCCGCCGCTTTCGCGCTCACCGTCCACCGAACGGGGATGCCTTTCTGCACGATGAAGGGATGGTAGTCTCCGGACTCCACGGTGGTTCTCACCTCCTGGTAGTTCCCGACAACCTTGGCCACCGCCATGGAGCTGTTCGATCCCCGGGGCAGCGTGGGGATGGCAACGCCGAAGAGGCTCATCCCGCGGGTGAACATGACAAGGCCGAGCGCCATGACCAGGACGCCGCTGGCCTTCAACATCCGGCGGTTGAATTTCGCACTGAGGAAGGCGCTGATTGCTCCGAATCCGAGCAGCAAGGGCACCGTTCCCAGGCTGAAGAGAAACATCGACAGCGCACCCGCGAAGAAGCTTCCTGTTCCCAGCGCGTAGACCTGCATCGTCTGCAGAGGCCCGCATGGCATGAGACCGTTGAGCAGACCCACCACGAATGGCCCACGGCCGGCCGCCGCGGAACGCATCTTCTTCCCTCCAAGGCCAGGGAACCTGACCTTCAGCCGGGAAAGCCATGGAAATATCCCGAGCATGCGAACGCCGAGGAACAGCATGAAGGCGCCCGCGATCACCGGCATCACGCCCTTGAGAGTTGTGGAGATACTGAACAGGGAACCCAGGGCGCCTACGACTCCGCCGATGATCGTGTAGGAAACGACCCGACCTCCATTGTAAAGGAGACTCGGAAGCAGACGCTGCTTCAGGCCGGCGGGAGCCCCCGTCAGCTTCTGGGAAGTCATGGGATCCGGTCCTTCGGATTCGTGCCGCGTGATGCCCTGCGACAGCACGATGCCGCCGCACATGGCAATGCAGTGGAGCGAGGTGAGCAGCCCGACCACGAAGATCAGACCATAGCCCATCGATTGTGTGACTGCAGGCAGGAACGTAAAGCCGACGGTGTAGCGGATGATGAGATAGATGGCCGCAACGACCGCGATGAGCCCGAGGAAGCGGTATGTGGCGCCGGACTTCGACTTTACCGCCGCCATTTCCTGAGCGGCGGCAGGGGAGAGCGCCCGCGTGGCGGACTCCTCCCGCACCTGGTACCCCGCAGCCCCGATGCCTTCGATGACCCTTTCCCGTGTGACAAGGTCGGCGTCGAAGTAGACCATCACTTCGGAGAGCGAGGCGCTGGCGCTCACCTGGCTCACGCCTTCGAGTGCACGCACCGCCTTCTCGATGCGCTGCTCGCAGCTGCTGCACGACATGCCGCCAACAATGAATCGTGCAGTGGCACGCTTTTCGCTCATGAAACCTCCTTGCTAATCCCGGATGTGCGTGAGTATAGGCTCGCCATGTGAAGAAGATGTGAAGACGGTTCTTCACATCTTCTTCACAGCTGTGGGGTAGCTTTCCCTTGTACATCACACCACACGAGGAGCATTTTCACATGAGCAGGAAACTCGCAGTCATGGTATTCGCGGCTCTGGCACTGGCTATCGGCGCCGAGACCGGGTTCGCAGGAAGCAAGATCCTTCCAAACGGCGACATGCAGATTTCGAAAAAGGAAGTCACGGCTACCGCAAGATTCTATCAATACAAGCTCGACGGCGTGCTTATCGAGGTGTTGGCTCTCCGGGCGCCTGACGGCACAGTCAGGACTGCGTTCAACACCTGCCAGGTTTGCTATTCGTCCGGGCGCGGCTACTATATTCAGCAGGGCGACGTGCTTGTCTGCCAGAACTGCCGCAACAGGTTCAAAGCCAGCCAGGTGGAGCTTATCAAGGGCGGATGCAATCCCGTGCCGATCACCAAGGATCTGAAGACCGAGGATACGAACAACATCACCATCGCTAAGTCACTCTTCGCGGAGGCCAAGCCCATTTTTCTTAACTGGAAGACGAGATAGCAGTTGAACAAGCCGCGTGTGCGGCGGGCGAATCGATCTCGGGAGGTTCCGTGATGAAAATGGGAGAGCATTCATGGTTGATGATGGCGGGGTGCGGCGTCATGTCCGCTTTCCATGGTGCTCATGATGGGGTCCACGGGCATGGGGCACAATCATTCTGGACATGCCGCCGCGAGGCGTGAGGACGATCACCCGCAATAAGGTGGACCTCAGTCGAGCGCATCAGTAGCTTCTGCATATATCGCTGTCCCTTCGCGATATATGGAGGGTCTATGAAAAGAATGCTGGTTTTGTTCGCCTTGGCGCTTGCGCTTGCAGCAAGCGCTTTCGGCCAGGCCTCGATGGCCGAGCCCCGTTCGGTGGAGGTGATCGTCGCCGACATCGAACAACAACAGAAAGTGACCGCGCCCGACCAGATCAAGATCGACAGGGTTGTGCCGGCCCTTCTCGAGGAGTTGGGAGACGCGGTCATGGGAGTCATGATCGGGAACTCCGATATGCACGACAGGATGGACCGAATGCTTGGCGGCGACGGCTCTCCGCGTCTCACTGCATTTCACAGCAATCTCGGCGAGCAGTATCTCAGGAACGGCGGCCTGGACGGAGTGCGCTTCGGGGGGCCCTGGGGAATGGGTCGCTTTGGGATGATGTACGGATGGGGAAGGCTCGGAGACCAGGCAACGAGCCAGGCGAAGACCATCGAGGGAAAGCTCGGATTCATCGACAGCTCTCCCGCCCTGGAAACGAAGGACGCGACCTACCTTCTCGGTTTCCCGGATTTCTACTATTACGCCTACACCGATGGAATCAAGAAGGGGGCAAATCTGAAGCTCGAGGGGTACCTTTTCGCGGCAGGTTCGGCCGGAGCCAGACCTTACTTCGCCGTGAGCAAAGCCTTTATCAATGGAAAGAGCTATGATTTCGGAGGCTTCGGCAGAGACATGATGGGAAGCCGCGGTATGATGGGGGGACCAGGGTACGGCATGATGGGAGGCGGCGGGGCGGGTCAATAGCGAAAGGTTCCATCAAATTCGTTCTAGAGCAGATTAAGAATGATCGCGGTTGCGGCGTTGTCAGCAGCCGTTACGAAACATTAACCATCCTGTAATCATTTCATAAACACGCTGACGTATAGTGTCTGGGCTCAATGACTCCCAGGCGGCGCAGGTCCTCGACATCCAGAGCAAGACGCAATCCACCATCAAGCAGGACGCCGTTCAGCTTCGGCTGCTGCACGCCCAGATGGAGAAGGCGCTCCTTCCCACGGCCCCGAACATGCAGGAGGTCAACGGATACATCGCTCAGATTGCGCAGACACAAGCGGACAGGATGAAGGCACTCGTTTCCGCTGAAGTTCAGCTGCGGCAGATTATCGGTGACGAAAACTTTCCCGTTTACACCAGGTACATCATGCGCGGGAACGGAACCGGCATGGGTTCAAACCGCGCGGGCGCCGAAGGGATGATGGGCGGAGACGCGCCGATGATGGGCGCGGGGGGAGGAATGATGAGCGGCGGCGGCATGATGGGCGGCGAGGGGCCGCAGGACAACGAGCGGTTCTAGCAAAAAAATCTCGAGCAGGCCTCTCGCTGAATAGCGGCGAGAGGCTCATGCTTAGCCATGTGGCGCCTGCGGGTCAACTGGCTCATCGTGATGCACAGCATTCCTATAGAGCCGCGATCACTTTTTTCAATTTTGCGTGAACCTGTTCCGCAACTTCCAGAAGACGTGGATTCCCTGTTGTCTGCATCGAGACGGCGGGGTCAATGGCGGCCGCCTCTACTTTCCCATCGCGAGTTTCCTGGACGACGATATTGCAGGGCAGGAGGAGGCCGATTCTCTCCTCGATTTGCAGCGCCTTGTACGCAAATGAGGGGTTGCACGCTCCGAGGATCCTGTAGTTGCGGAAATCAACGTCCAGCTTCTTCTTCATGGTGTCCCTGACATCAATCTCCGTGAGCACGCCGAAGCCTTCTTTGCTCAGCTCCTCCCTGACACGTTCGAGTGCTTTTTCGAACGACATGGAAAGCATTCTTTGCATGTAGTACTGCATTTGCGTCCTCCTCATGGCAATCAACCGTTTTCATGGACATCAGTCCTTCCTGCCCGGGTAGCTCCAGGTATTCTGCGGCAGAAATGTGTCCAGGGTATATGCCCATACGACACGGAACTCCGGGCTCCTTGAATCATGCCCGGCATGGTAATCGTGCCTGCGGCGCAGAGTCATGATGATCACACAAGCGGGCAATTTTTTCCCGCAAAAGCACCACTGTGAAAATACTGCTCGTCTGTCAGTGTTCGGAGCCGCTATTTGGCTCGGTTGAGATGCAATTCAGGATCAGAAACCGCTGAAAGCACCGATTTTTCGATTCAGTCTTGGCACGGTCGTTGCATATACCTATGCAGAGTATTTCAAGGAGGCCAATCATGGCAAAGAAGATTCTCATGACTCTCATGGTGCTGTCCCTTGCAACTGCCGCTTTCGCGGCCGGGCAGAAAGATGATTCGCAGCAGTACGGACCCTACCAGGGCGACAAGCTCGTGCTGAAAGGCACGGTGAGCCTTCAGTACTTTCCGCCCGTGCTGAAGAGCGGCGACAAGCAATACGCGCTGATGGTTCCGCCCTACCTCGTGAATCGCTCGGGAGTAAAAGACGGAGCCCAGGTGACCGTGCAGGGTTACCAGATGCGGATCTCGCCATTCGTTGCAGCGGGCGCAGACAAGACCGCAATCAGGATCTTCGTCACGGAGGCGACGATCGACGGCAAGGACTACGACTTGTCCAGGTACCACGGCGGACGGATGATGGGCGGACGCGGCTCCGGCGGGGGCATGATGGGACGCGGCTACGGGCCAGGGTACGGAGACGGCTATGGCATGATGGGCGGCCGGGGACCAAATGGCCGAGGGAACGGGGACGACGATCAGTTCTGAGCGCTGCCCCTCATATGACCCGGAAGAGCCAGCGGGAAGCCGCTGGCTCTTTCCATCTACGGGAGCTATCCTTGTCAGGAATGAAGACGTCACTGAACGAGACACGGTTTCTCGTGCCCGGCTTTCTGGTCCTCTTTGCGGGACTTGCTGTGCTCTCTGTCTTCCTCCTCATTGGAGAATCACGCAGGGCCGGCATCCTGGTCGAGTATGAAGCGGATCGTATGGCGTCCTCGCTCATGGACTCGCTGCGATTTGCGGGGTCCCTCGACACAGGTGCGCTTGATCCCCGCGTCCGGGGATTCGCCCTCTACGACTCTTCGGGAAAAGCGTTGGCACGACAGGGGGATGCTCCCGAGCTCTCCGCCGTCGAAGAGGCGCGGCCCGGCTTCAGCTATGATTCCCCGCACAGGCTGCTCACGCTGGTGCGGGTTCTCGGAATGGGCGGCCCCGGCATGCGGGGCATGATGGGGCCGCGTGGAGGGGCAATGCCGGGCTTGGGCCGGGGGCTGGGCGCGGGCCCAGGACCGGGTCCGGGCCAGGGGCGTGGGCCCCAGGGCCCATTCCACGGTCCCGCTATTCT
The DNA here is from genome assembly GCA_964437385.1 of uncultured Spirochaetaceae bacterium. Classification (GTDB taxonomy): domain Bacteria; phylum Spirochaetota; class Spirochaetia; order SZUA-6; family Fen-1364; genus Fen-1364. The sequence continues at coordinate 30,006 of CAYTGX010000030.1, read as the reverse complement.
CTTTTTCTCCATGGACATGGCGTCCTACTACCGCCAGCAGTTTCTCTACCGCGCCGCGGCTGTCCTCGCTCCCATTACGGTGGCCGGCATTGCTGCCTTGTTCCTTTCTTTCCTCGCAGCGAGCATCAGCCAGCGCCGGAGGGCGGAAGAACGGGAGACCCTGGCGCGGCTGGGGGAAAGTGCCCGCACCCTGGCTCACGAGATCAGGAATCCCCTGGGCGCCATCCGGATGCAGACGGGCCTCCTGCGCAAGAGGATCTCAGCTTCGGATTCCTCGCCCCTGGACGCAATCGACGAGGAAGTGGAGAGACTTTCCCTTCTCACGCGCCGCGTATCGGATTTCATGAAGAATCCGAGCGGTACTCCCCGGCAGATCCTGGTGGAGGGTTTTCTGCGCGAGCTTGCCGCGAAGCTGCCCGCGCCATTCGTCGTCGCTGCGGCGAGAGACCAATCGCAGACGGAGATCACATTCGATCCCGACTTGCTCCGCTCCGTCGTGGAGAACCTCGTCCGCAATGCGACCGAAAGCTATGACGAGGGCAGCGGCAGTCAGCAGGTCGAGGTGGATCTCTCCCGGGAAAAAGGGCATGTCGTGATTTCTGTTCTGGACAGGGGAAGAGGGATTCCGCCGGACCTCTCGGAGAAGATCTTTGACCCCTTTTTCACGGACAAGGTCCACGGCTCCGGGGTGGGGCTCTCCCTTTCCCGGAGGTTCGTCGAGGCTGCGGGTGGGACCCTCACGCTTCTCCGGCGCACCGGCGGCGGCACCGAGGCGCGCGTGACGCTGCCCGCGGGAGTGCAGAAGTGAAGGTCCTGATCGCCGACGATGAGAAGAACATCCGCGACTCGATTTCCGCGTACCTCAGGGCGGAGGGAATCGAGAACGCCGTTGCGGCGGACGGAGCTGAAGCGCGCGCGCTCCTGGAGGAAGAGGCGTTCGAGTGCCTCATACTGGACCTGCGCATGCCGAAGATGGACGGCCTTTCGCTCCTTGCCTGGCTCCAGGAGGCAGGTCCGCCCGTGCCGGTCATCGTCATCTCGGCGTATGGAGACGTGCGTGATGCGGTCCAGGCAATGAAGCTGGGGGCACGGGACTACCTGGTGAAGCCCTTCGACCCGGAAGAGCTGACGATGCGGCTCCGTCGGGTCCTGTCGGAAAAAGCACTCGCCGGCCAGGCCGAAGCCGGGCGGCGCGCGCTTGCCGAGACTGGCTGGGTGGGCACTGACGAGAAAATGAGGGCCGTGCGGTCCCTGGTGGAGAGAGTGGCTCCCACCCCCTCCACGGTCCTCATCACGGGGGAGAGCGGGACCGGCAAAGAGGTCGTGGCAAGGCTCCTGCACGGGCTCTCGGCGAACGCCGAGGGTCCGTTCGTGGCCATCAATCTCGGCGGGGTCCCGGAGGGGCTTCTGGAGAGCGAGCTCTTCGGTCATGAGAAAGGAGCCTTCACCGGCGCGGCCGATCGCAAGCGCGGCATGTTCGAGCTGGCCGCCTCCGGCACGCTCTTTCTCGACGAGATCGGGGACCTGCCCCTCCACCTGCAGGTAAAGCTCCTGCGCGTCCTGCAGGAGAAAAAGGTGCAGAGACTCGGCGCCACGCTGTCCATTCCCATCAATGCGAGGATCATCGCGGCAACCAACAGGGACCTGGAGACCTTCCTGAAGGAAGGGAAGTTTCGGGAGGATCTCTACTACCGCCTGAACGTGATCCGAATCGAGGTCCCTCCTCTGCGCGAACGGCGTGGAGACATCGCCGCGCTCGCCGGCAATTTCCTGGAGAAGCTCAACCGGCAGATGGGACGCAGGGTCCGAGGGCTCGAGCCTGACGCCATGGCGCGCCTGCAGGCGTACAGTTTTCCGGGGAATGTCCGCGAGCTGGAAAACAGGATCGAGCGGGCCTACATACTCTGCACCTCCGGCCTCATCACCGCCCGCGACCTGGGTGAGCCGTTCTCCCAGGCGGCGCGTCCGCCGAGGACCGGCAGGCTGCATGACCAGGAGAGGGAGCTGATCGAGCGAGTCCTTGCAAAGCATGGGGGCAACCGCACCCGCGCCGCCGCGGAGCTGGGCATCAGCCGCCGGACCCTCTTCAACAAGATGCGCGAGGCCGGCATCGACTCCTGAGCGGGCTCGTGAACATGGAGAAAGTTTGACTTTCCGCGGTACGGGAGTACCCGTTCGGCGAGTACGCCGTACACCGCGGAGTTGGACGCCGCACGCCGCGTTGGTTACATTTGCTCCTATGGAATACCGACAAGTGGGAAAAACAGGACTCAAGGTCAGTGAGCTCTGCCTGGGAGCCATGACGTTCGGCCGCGAGGCAACCGAAGCGGAGAGCTATCCCATGCTGGATCGCTACGCGGCGGCCGGGGGCAACTTCATCGACACGGCCAACGTGTACTCGACGGGAAAGTCGGAGGAGGTGGTGGGCAAATGGCTGGGAAAGCAGCGGCGTGAAAGCTTCGTCATCGCGACCAAGGTCCGCTTTGCCATGGGCACGGGGCCCAATGACGTCGGCCTGAGCCGCAAGCACATCCATGCCGCAGTGCAGGACAGCCTCAAGCGCCTGGGGACTGACTACATCGATCTCTACCAGGTCCACGCGTGGGACCCCGTCACGCCGCTTGAAGAAACGCTGGGCACCCTGAACGAGCTGGTGACACGCGGATGGGTGCGGTACATCGGGGCCAGCAACTTCCGCGGATGGCAGCTCCAGAAAGCGCTCGATACTTCCCGCTCACACAACTGGGAGCCGTTTGTCTGCCTGCAGCCCCAGTACAACCTGCTGTGCCGTGCAACCGAGTTCGAGATCCTTCCGGTATGCCGTCATGAAGGGCTCGGCGTCATTCCGTGGAGCCCGCTCCGCGGCGGGTGGCTCAGCGGCAGGTACCGCCGCGGCACGAAGGGCCCCGATGAGGGGAGCCGTGTCGACGCGGCGGCAAAAAAGGGCTGGCCCGAGTCGTGGGCACGGTACAACAACGAGGCCACGTGGAAGACCATCGACGAGCTCCTTGCGGTTTCCCAGGAGGCCGGCAAGACACCCGCGCAGACCGCTCTCCGCTGGGTTCTTCAGAACCCCGCAGTCACGGCCCCGATTATCGGCGCCCGTTCCATGGACCAGCTCAACGACAACCTGGGATGCGTTGGCTGGCAGCTGAGCGACGAGCACATGCGCCGTCTGGACGCGGCAAGCGCCCTCCCTGTCTCCTACCCGTATGACGATGCTGCCGAAACGCAGCAGCGCGCAGGAAGGGAGGAAAAGGCGGTCCGTCCCTCCGCGTGATTCCGCGTCCTGGCTCCGGCCAGCAATCATTTCGCCGCTGTCGCGTTGGACCGGTCATGTTTCGCCGGAATCAAAATGAGCAGTCCTATGCTCCCGACGGCGGCGAACGCCGCGCCGTAGTAGAACACGGCCGTGTGGCCGACCCGATCCCAAAGCAGACCGGCAACGACGCTGGCCACGAGCTGCAACATGCCTGCGGTGGTGCTGTACCAGCCGATGCCGCTTGCACGCAGATGGTCCGGCACGAAATCCGACGCGAATGCTTTGCCGACAGCGCGGAACATCCCCTGATACAATCCATAGAAGACAAACAGCGCGGCGACGAGAAAAATGTTCTGCGCAAGAGCGAAACCGAGATAGGCGACCAGGAAGACGACGAACGAAGCGAGCAGGATTGTTTTCCTGCCCCACGTGTCGGAGAGAGACCCCGCCGGATACGAAATCAGGGCCGCCACCAGATTGAACGCCGCGTATATCAGGATCGTCGTTTCCAGAGAAGCCCCGATATCCTGTGTCCGCAGGATCAGAAATGCGTTGCTGGAGTTGCCGAGACCGAACAAGGCGGTCACCAGCAGGTATCTCCAGTAGCCGTTCGGAAACTGCCGCAGGCTGACACCGATCTTCGATTTGGCCGCCGCTGCCGTGGGTTGCTCTTTGACGAACAGGACCATGAAGAATGCCAGCAGGCCGGGAATGAGCGCCAGATAGAAAACAGTGCGTATGCCGGTATGCAGTGAATAGATAAGGAAGACGGCAAGTAGCGGCCCGAGGAATGCGCCCGCGTTGTCGCCAAAGCCTTCAAGCCCGAAAGCTCTGCCTCTGTTCTTCTCATCCACTGAAGACGCGATGAGCGCGTCTCTCGGAGCGGAGCGGGCGCCTGCACCAAGCCGGTCCAGCACGCGTGCGCCCAATACGCCTTGCCAGACCCTGGAAAATCCCATCAGCGGCTTTGCAACCGCCGAAAGAAGATAGCCGGCCAGCGCGATGGGCTTTCGCTTTTGCAGTTTGTCCGACAGTGCGCCGGAAAAACCCTGCACGATGTTTTGTACAGCCTGTGCAAGACCGTCCACCAGTCCCACGATGCTGCCGGTTGCTTTCAGTGTTTGTATCAGAAAAACCGGCAACACCGGGTAGAGCATCTCCGTAGAGATATCTGCGAAGAGGCTCGTGAAGGCGAAAAGGAACGTATTCCTGGAAAGGCCGGCAAAGGATCGCTGGATCGCTGAATGAAAGGACAGCGGCTTTCTTTTCATCGAGCTTGAGTATGAGGCTGCTCGGAGTGGTGTCAAGACGGTTCATCATGCGGCGCGGGCACAGGCACGGTCGGCTTGGCGAAGGCCGAGGGCGGCTCTGCCGATGAGATAGAATTGACGGCGGCGAGGCTGGACAAGGCCTGGAAAACATTCTATGAAAAAGGGGGGACGGAAATCATCCTTGCCCGAAAACCCTGGGGCCTGAATATGGGATCGAAGAGCTGCATGAAAAGGATTGCGGCGTTTCTCGTGTTCTTTGCCGTCTTCGTGTCTGCCCAGGGCGCCCTTGGCGCCCCCGCACCCTGTGCGGACCCCCTGGAAATCCTGCGGGCCTTTTACGACTCCAATGATGCGCGCAATTTCGATGCCGGCGCCCGCTACCTGGCGGATGACGCTGTCTTCGCAACATGGGCCACAGGTGTACAGGGCTACGTCGTGGCGCAGAAGCACTTAAAGGGCAAGGATGCAATAAGGAGGTTCCTGGCGGACGCGCGCGGGGTGCGCTGGCATCTGCCCGGCGCGGCGGCGGATGGGCCAGTCTACCATGACACACGCATCGGGGTGACCGGTGATACGGTCAGGTTTACACTCGAGCCGGATCGAAAGAGGCCGAATGGCAGACCGTATCCCCCGTTCAAAGTGGAGGCGCGGGTAAAAGACTGCACGATCGTGTCATTGACCGTTGTGGAGGAAGTCACCTGGCTTTGAGGCTGCCCCGCCCGCAGCGGTCCTGGCCGCCCCCGCGGCGCTGGGCATGCGGGTCAGGAGATTCTCCCACGGCCGTTTGAAGGCGAGCTGCGACAGGTAGATCCCCCAGGTGGAAAACCTGTCGTGTATACGGGCCAGGTTGAAGTCCGGATCGTAATCCGAAGATTCCGGTTTCTTTACTCACACGCATTCGCACAGGGGATCGATGCGTCTGGACATCCATGCGCCGACAAAGACCGGGACCCCTTCGATGTGAAGCCCCTCCACGCCTGCATCAGCCGCGATCACCGGCTGGGTGATGATGAAACGGGCGCCTGCGTCCAGCTTTCGATGAAGCTTTTCCCTTTCCTCTTTCAGGGGCTCGTACTGGTTGTAAGCAACCCCGCAGGTGAAGAACCCCCCGTGCTCGCGTTCGATGTAGCGAAGCAATTCAACCGAGGTGGCGGTATTCGTGTCGAGGCCGAGATCTGCGGGCTCGAGGCGCGTCAGCCGTGGGCCGCCGTCTCCGCTGACGACAAGCAGGTACCGGAGGCCTCTCTCCCGCGCATAGCGCAGAAACAGGTCGAAATCGACCTTTCGGTGGAACGAATTGAGGTGAAGAAGCGTACACTCCGGGTCCAGCGGGAGTCCCAGGAATCCTACCACTTCCATTGCGGTGAAGTGGATATTGCCCAGCGGATTGTCGCAGACCGACACAATGGCGCCGCTGTCGAGAATCCTGCGGTACCGATGGGCAAAGACCTCGAGCTTCTGCTCGAAGTCCGGGTCACTCTGCTTTGGCGTGAGCAGCTCGATTATGTAAGGCCTGTCTTTCAGAAGCATCCTGCACGCTCTCTTAGTAATACATTACTTCTTTTGTAAGCTATTTCCAAACAGCCAGACCGGCGGGCAAGGCGGGAAGGAGCTTCGGTCAGCCAGGGCTGCCCTGGCCTGCAGGCCTTGCAGTCAGTCGCTGGCGCCCCGCAACTCAAGCGCCGCGGCCATGAATGCGTGTATGAGCGGATGGTTCTTTCCCGCCAGCGCGGCGCGCTCCGGCTGAAACAGCGTGCAGAAGAAAAAGGGATGAGTGGCGAGCTCGAATACCCGGGCCTCGCCCGTCTCGTCGCGTGCGCTGATCCTGAGGTCAGATCCGCCCAGGAGGTGCTCGAACTGAGGGTTCAATCCGTACCTGCAGTGATAGGTCTCCTGGGCTTCTCTCCTGCCGTAGATTCCGGCAATCCTTGTGCCCTCCTCCAGCAGGACAGATCCGGACTTTTCCACCAGGGCGCAGGCAAGCTCCGAGATCAAGGGCAGGCGTGCGGAGGGGTTGGATTCCCCGTGATCCGCCTCAGCGATACCCAGTGCGTTCCGCGCATACTCGAGGATGGCGTGCTGGCAGCCCCCGCAGGTCCCGAGAAAAGGCCGCGGTGTTTCGCGGGCAAACCGGATTGCCCGCAGCGCGCCTTCCATGCTCGCATAGGGACTTGCCGGCACGCACCAGAGGGCGTGGTACGGAGAGAGCTGCCGGGCATGCTCCTTTTCCACCGCGGCTGTGCCAATCCACTCTCCGGTGATGACGACATTCAAAGCCGCGGCCGCCGCGGCGAGCGCCCGCGGGATGGCCTGGTGCGCCGTCACTGCCTGATCGTAGTCACCAATGAGCGCAACCCTGATGCGGGCCACTATTCTCCCCGGATGGAGATCACGACCTTGTTGTCCCTGACGATCACCAGGCAGATCTCGTCTCCGATCTCGTAGTAGTCGAATGCATGACGCACCTGGTCGAATGGGAAGTTCTTGACCACCGCGCTTTCAGGGCTCACGTAGGCATCCTTCAGCGCTCCATTCTCCACCACGGCGATGATGGCATGTTTTTCCCGGCCGGACTGGCGTTCCTCCAGGGACTTCAGGAGGAGCGTGTCCGACAGCACGGTCGTGGTGATGAACCAGTCAAGGCTCTTTTCCTCTTCGGTCATTTCCTGGTAGATCAGCTGTTCCATGACATACCCCGACCTGCGCATTTTATTGACAACGGATGAGGATCACAAGATGCCGGGGACAGGTGAAGAGCGGCGTGGCCTGCGCGTGGCTGTGCCGCGTGACGCACCGCGCGGTCACGCCAATATGCTTGACGCCGGGAGCGGCAGACCATAGCTTCTTCAATATGCAAGACACCGGAAAACTGATCCTGCGCCTCACGCTGGCGGGCCTCATCCTGTTTCACGGCATCCACAAGCTCATCTACGGCATCGCCTTCATGACAGGCCCCAGCGGACCCCTGGCCGCCATGCATCTGCCCGCGTTCATCGCCTACGGGGTGTACGTCGGAGAGGTCGTTGCGCCGATCTTCATTATCATCGGCCTCTGGACGCGGGTGGCGGCGCTTGTGGTCGCTTTCAACATGGTGATGGCCATCGGCATGGAAGCGTGGAAGCTCGCCCTTACCCTCAACCGCAGTGGAGGATGGGGCATCGAGCTGGAGGCCTTTTACCTGCTGACCGCCGTGGCGATTTTTTTCCTCGGTCCCGGCAGATACGCCTTGTCTCGCGGAGAGGGAAGGGTGGCCTGAGGCCGGGGGCAGGGGCGCCCCGGCCCGGCGGTCACTCGACCTCGACCACCATCTCCAGCTCGACCGCGATGTTGGACGGGAGGTTGGCTGTGCCCAGGGCCGCGCGCGCGTGCCTTCCCGTCTCTCCGAACACGTCCAGCATGAGCTGGGAGGCGCCGTTGACAACCTTGGGCTGGTCGAAGAAATCCGGGGCGCTGTTCACGAATCCCCTCAGGTGCACGATGCGGCGGATGCTGTTCAGAGAGCCGATCACCGAGCGAACCTCAGCCAGGCAGTTCAGCGCGCAGATGCGCGCGGCCTGGATGCCGTCCTCCAGCGTCAGGGTACCCCCGACTTTTCCTACGTATTTCAACACGCCTTCCACCGAAGGTCCCTGTCCTGAACAGAAAACCAGGGAACCAGTCCTGACCGCGGGAACATAGAGGCCCATGGGCGCCGGCGGCTGCGGGATCGTGAGCCCCAGGTCCTTCAGCCGCTTCTCGAAATCCGGTTTGTTGATGTCGCGTGATGCCATAGTGGATAATATATCCGTATCGGAGGGAGCATGAAAGCCATCGTCGTGCGAGAGTTTGGCGGCCCCGAAGTCCTGAAGGTGGAGGAGATCCCCGCGCCGAAGCCGGGTCCGGGGCAGGTCGTGGTTTGGATAAGGGCGGCGGGGGTCAATCCGGCAGACACATACATGCGCAGCGGGAATTATTCGAACAAGCCTCCGCTTCCCTACACGCCGGGCACGGACGGGGCAGGGGTGATCGAATCCGTGGGGGCCGGCGTGACACGGGTGAAGACCGGTGATCGGGTCTACACGGCCCGGACGGTGAGCGGCACCTACGCGGAATATGCCCTTGCGCTGGAGTCCCAGGTCCAGCCCCTTCCTGAGCGGATCTCCTGGGCGCAGGGCGCTGCAGTGTTCGTTCCCTATGCCACGGGCTACCGGGCGCTGGAGCAGGTTGCGCATGCCCGTGGAGGGGAAACGCTCCTGGTCCACGGGGCCAGCGGCGGGGTCGGCGTTGCGGCGGTGCAGCTGGCGCGGGCCCGCGGCATGATCGTGATCGGCACCGCCGGCACGGACAAGGGCCGCACGCTGGTCCTCCGCGAGGGTGCTCACCACGTCGTGGATCACGGCGCTGACGGATACCCGGACAAGGTGAAGGAGCTGACGGGGGGCAGGGGAGTCGATGTCATCCTTGAAATGCTGGCCAACGTGAACCTCGCCACAGACCTCCAGATGCTGGCGCGGGGCGGACGCGTGGTGGTCATTGGCAATCGCGGGGAGGTGACCATCAATCCCCGGGAGCTGATGTTCAGGGACGCGGCGGTGTACGGCATGCTGCTGTGGAACATCTCCGAGCCTGACGTGCAGGCTGCTCATGCCGCCCTGGTTGCCGGGCTGGAAAACGGGACGCTGCGGCCCGTGGTGGGAACCGAGCTTCCGCTTGCCAGCGCCCCGGAGGCTCACCGCAAGGTGCTGGAGAAGGGCGCTTTCGGCAAAATCGTGCTGATCATATAGCACCGCCCCTTCCGCGGTATTCCGCGGAGTTGGGCGGTATCCAGGAGTGTCTTCAAAGGTCGAGGACGTTCCATTTGCCGATCCAGATCAATGGAGCGTCGCCGCCAGGCTCAATCTGTCCGCTCGACCTTCTGCACCTTGTCACGCCCGCCGTACGCGGCGTACCAGGGCTTTGCGTACTGCTTCAATACTCCGTTCAAGGTCTCGATATTCTTGACTCCCCGGTCGGCAAGCCACTCTTCAAGGGCCTTGGCACCGCGCTTGGCATAGACAGGGATTCCTTCTTTCCACGTGGCGCGCCCGCAGAGAACCCCGGAGAACTGCACTCCGGCTTCCCCTGCCATGACAAGGGACTCGCGGAAGACATCATCGTCAACGCCCGCTGAAAGATAGATGAACGGGAGGTGCGTGCACTGGGCCGCGCGCCGGAGAATGTCCTTTGCCTCCTGCTGATCGTAGGCCGCCTGGCCGCTCTTGTTCGCCTTGGACCCCTTTACGAATGCGATATCAAAGGGAATCTCCACTTTCAGCACGTCGACCCTGTATTGGGGTTTTGAGAACTCCTTCATGTATCCCATGACCAGGTCAGGCTTGCGCTTTGCAAAAGAGACGCTCTTCTCTTCCCCGCCTTTCGGATCATAGGTCACGACCTCGAGGAACAGCGGCATTTCCTCCGCCGCGCACTCCGCCCCTATCCGCTCGATCCATGCGTGCTTGATGTCGTTGACCTGGGGATCGTCGTCTGCCGCGTAGTAGAGGAGGAGCTTCACCGCGTCTCCTCCGTGCTGTGCAAGACGCCGCACGCTCAGGTGATCAAGCAGGTCACCGAGCCTGCCCGGCTGCGTCGCGTCGTAGCCTGTCTTCTCATATGCCAGCAGAAGACCCGCATTCTTCGCGCGAGCCTTGATGGCGCGCTCGCCGAACTCGGTGTCCAGGAGGATGGCGGTCGCATGCGGCGTGAGCACCCTGCTGACCGCCTCCTTGAACTCGCTCATCACGTCGTCAGAGAGCTGTGACGGATCCACGCCTTTTTCCCTGGCAATGGACTTCTTCAATGACCCGCGCTGATCCATTGCGGCTGCCGCGATCACGCCCCGCGAATCTGCCAGACGCTCCAGCCGTTCCAGCTTCCTGCCCGATATTTTGACCATGCTGCGCCCCCCGGTTGAAGGTACTTGCAGCACGCGCCGCCGGCAACACGTTTACAGGTTTTCTTCCAGCCAGTCGAATATCCGCTGGCAGGAGACTGCTGACGAACCCGTCTGGACGTGAAGCTGCGCCGCCTCGGCAGCGGTGAAAAGCAGGTAGTCCTTGGGGCAGCGCAGCGCGTCGAAGAGCTCCCTTGCCTGGCCGAACTCCTCAGCCTCGCCGTCCACAACAAGGGTCTTCGCGGTGATCCCCTCGGCAAAGCCCTTGTTCGTGTATTTTTTCATTTCCTGCACGAGCTGGGCCGGCGTGGCGCACCCCTGTTTCCACATCGTGTCCCTGAGTCCCCATCGCATGAAGGGATTTGCCGCGATCACCTGGGCCATGAGCGCGTTGAATCCCTGGGGATCTCTTTCCGGCATGTCGACGATTTCAGGATAGCGCTCCGCGATGAATCCCGTCACCACGCGTCCCCAGTCCAGGACGCCGGGATTCGCCACCAGGACCTTCAGGCGCTTCTCGAACGCCGCGGCCCGCGGGGCCAGCGCACCCCCCATGGAAATACCCATGAGCGCGATGCGGGCGGAATCAACCCCGGGCTGCCGTACGGCGAAATCCACCACGGGTGTGATCACCTTTTCCCAGTCAGGGCGGAAAGCCAGCCCCTGCAGACGGAGGGTCTGACCCTGGCCGGGACCGTCGAAGAGCAGGCAGTGCCAGCCGCGCGCCAGCGCCTCCTGGGCGATATACGTATCATCCTCCGCCCATGCGTCACGACCCGAGTGCACGATGAGAATCGGCGCTTTCTCCCCCGCGCTCGATGACCTGAAAAAGTAGCCGGGAAGCGTTGTGCCTTCGTACGGTATTTTCACCGACTGGACGGGGAGGGAAAGAAGGCCCACTGCGCGCGCAAAGCAGGCAACTTCCCTTTCCGAAAGCATCTGTACCTCGGGTGCTGTCGGGTCCGGGTGCCGGTGAAGCGCCGCCCGGTAGTAGGCCGCGGCCCGCATGAAAGACTGCCCGGCCCCCAGCCGGTGCCCCGCCTTTTCCCCCGCTTCAGCCGCTGCGCGCAACCGCTCGGCGGTCTTCTCCCATTCCCGGGTCCAGCTGTACTCATCGTCTGCCTTCACCCGGCTCACCGTATCCAGGACCTCTCCCACATCCGTCATGCCCATCCGCGCTTCACCGAGGTAGAAGAGCAGGACCTGGTCGAGGATCGGGTCAGGCATCATCCGCAGATCGTACCAGGGGTGCCCCGTCGCCTGGCCGCTGCCTGTGCTCCCTGGCGCCGCGTCCGGGGCCGTGCTCGGCCCGCCTGCCGCTCCCTTGTCCTGTGCCCATGCGGGGCCCACGACCGCCAGTCCGATCGGGAGCGCGAAGAGTCCCAGCCGCTGGAGGAGCGTGAGTCCCCCCTGTGTTCGTGGTGCCATGGTTGTCTCCTTAGTGCGAAGTACCGCTCTAATCACCAGGAGCGGAGTACCGCCGGGCGTGATCAGCAGATGCCAGGCGCGGCGTGCATTTCCCTGTGCGGGGCCTGCCTGCCGCGCCCCTGCAGTATTGGACGACGGCACCTGGAGAAACCCTTCGGAAATGGATCAAATGATTTACTCAAGCGGCATTTTTATTTTGCGCTCCCGCGCCGGCGTTATTACTATAGTAGAGTGCACGACGTCTTCGGACCTGCGAGGAGCACGACATGAGCGACCCCGAGCTTCCCATCAAACGAAACCTCGAGCGCTTTGCGGACCTGCACCCTGCGCTGGACTCCAAATCCGCGGTCACGGAAGCCAACCGCTGCCTGGGCTGCTTTGACGCCCCGTGCATGGACGCCTGCCCGACGCATATCGACGTGCCGCGCTTCATCAAGAAGATCGCAAGCGGCAATGTGCGCGGCTCTGCGCGCACCATACTGGAGGCCAACATCCTGGGAATGAGCTGTTCACGGGCCTGTCCCGTGGAAGTGCTCTGCGAGGGTGCGTGCGTCATGCATCGGTACAACAAGAAACCCATAGAAATCGGGCGGCTGCAACGCTTCGCAATGGAAGATTTCCATGAGAAGAGAAGGCCGGGCCCGCCCGTTCCGATCCGGCATGCGGAGAAGATCGCCTGCATAGGGGGAGGCCCTGCCTCAATAGCCTGCGCCGCCGAGCTGCGTCAACAGGGTTTTGCAGTGACAGTTTTCGACAACCGCCCGCTGCCCGGAGGTTTGGCCACGTACGGTGTCGCGGAGTACAAGCTGCGTCCGTCTGACAGCCTGCGGGAAGTCGAAATGGTCCGGGACTTGGGCGTCGAGTTTCGCAGGGCGGAAGTCGGAAAGGACGTTTCCCTGGACGCACTGGAGCGGGAGTACGCCTTTATTTTCCTGGGCATGGGGCTGGGCGCCATGGACAGGCTGGGAATTCCGGGAGAGGACACGCACGGCGTCATCGACGCGTTGCGCTTCATCGAGCGCTACAAGACGCAGCCGGATCTCCCCGTGGGCAGGGTCGTGGCGGTGATAGGCGGCGGCAACACGGCCATCGACGCGGCAAACGCGGCAGTGCGCCTGGGCGCGGAGGAAGTCCACATATTCTACCGCCGGACCGAGAAGGAAATGCCGGCATTCCCGTTCGAGTACGACCAGGCAAAGGTCGAGGCGGTGCAGTTTCACTGGCTGGCCCAGCCGGTGGAGATCCTCTCACCGAACGGCCATGCGGCGGGCGTCAAGTTCGTGAAGACGGCCCTGGGCGTGCCGGATGCAACGGGAAGGCGGAATGCCGAACCCGTGCCGGGCTCCGAGTTCGTATTTCCCTGTGACATGGTCATACCCGCCCTGGGCCAGTCGCGGTTCCTTGAGCTGCTGCGCACCTCGCGGGGGATCACCATCGACAAGAAGGCCGTGGCGGTGGAACGTCCGACCGGCCGCACGACCAATCCGAAATACTTCGCAGGCGGAGACTGTGTGAACGGCGGCCGCGAGGTCGTGGACGCAGTGGCGGACGGCAAGAGGGCCGCCCTGGCCATCGCGCAGGAGGCAAATAATGGCTGACCTCAAGACGGTCTTCATGGGCATCAGCTCCCCGAACCCTTTCTGGCTGGCCTCGGCGCCGCCGACCAATTCCGGCGAGCAGATCATGCGGGCATTCGACGCAGGGTGGGGCGGCGCCGTGTGGAAGACCATCGGCGAGCCGGTGGTGAACACGGTCTCCCGCTACTCCTCCGTGGACTGGAACGGCCAGAGGATGATGGGGCTGAACAACATCGAGCTGATCTCCGACCGTCCCATCGAAGACAATCTCCGCGAGATGGCGGAGGTCAAGAAGCGCTATCCGAAGCATGCCGTCATCGCCTCCCTCATGGTGGAATCCAGGCAGGAGGTCTGGCATGACATCGTCAAGCGCGCAGAGGACGCCGGCGCGGACGGCCTGGAGCTGAACTTCGGGTGCCCGCACGGCATGAGCGAGCGCGGCATGGGCGCAGCGGTCGGCCAGGTGCCCGAGTACTCCTGCATGATCACCGAGTGGGCCAAGGAGGCGGCGCGCACGCCGGTCATGGTCAAGCTGACCCCCAATGTCACGGATATCCGCCTGGTGGCCCGGGCGGCAAAAAAGGGCGGAGCCGACGCGCTGTCCGCTATCAACACCATCAACTCGATCACGGGAATCGACCTGGACACGCTTATCCCGCGGCCGAACGTGGGCGGACTCTCCGCGCACGGCGGATACTGCGGCCCCGCGGTCAAGCCCATTGCGCTGCACCTTGTCCAGCAGATCGCCTCGGACCCGGAAGTCGCCCTTCCCATCTCGGGCATCGGCGGCATTGCCGGCTGGCGGGAGGCGGCGGAGTTCATCCTCCTGGGCTGCGGCAATGTCCAGGTCTGCACTGCCGTGATGCACTACGGCTACCGGATCGTGGAAGACATGATCGACGGTCTTTCGAACTGGATGGACGAGAAGGGCTTTCAGACGATAGAGGATTTCCGCGGCCGCACAATGCCGCGGATGAAGGAATGGAAGCACCTCGACCTGAACTACAAGATCGTCGCCCGCATCAATCCCGAGAAGTGCATTGGCTGCGACCTCTGCTATATTGCCTGCTGGGACGGGGCGCACCAGTGCATCCACCACGAGGTCAAGGAGCCGCCTGCCGTCAGGGAAGCGCGAAGCAGGCAGCGCATCACCCTTACTCCCATCGCAAAGCTGGACCAGGCGCGCGGGGGCAACGGGCATGGATCCGCGGCTGTGCCCCACGTCCCCCACGTGGACGAGGAGGAGTGCGTGGGATGCAACCTCTGCGCGCTGGTCTGCCCGGTGGAAGAGTGCATCACCATGGAGAAGGTGGAAACGGGAAAACCGAGTGAAAGCTGGGAACAGCGCACGGCAGGGCGCGTCTACAGCAAGCCCGGGCAGTAAAGAGGTAACCAATGGCAAACACATTGATTCAGGGTGGAACCGTCGTCACAGCCAGGGAGACCAAAGCGGCGGACGTTCTCATCGAGGGAGAACGCATCAAGGAAGTCCGGGCCGGTATTCCTGCACGCGCCGGGGACAAGATTATAGACGCCAGGGGCATGTACGTGATCCCCGGTGGGATCGACGCGCATACGCACCTGGATATGCCTTTCGGCGGAACAACCTCGGCGGACGACTTCGAATCCGGCACTCGCGCGGCGGCATTCGGAGGGACCACGAGCATCGTTGACTTCGCCATCCAGGCGCGAGGAACCCGGATGCGGGATGCCCTGGACACCTGGTGGAAGAAGGCCGAGCGAAAGGCCTCCATCGACTACGGCCTGCACATGATCATCACGGACCTGGGCTCCTCCGGCCTGGAGGACATGGACGGCATGGTGAGAGAGGGCGTGGCGAGCTTCAAGCTTTTCATGGCCTATCCCAACGTGCTGATGGTGGATGACACGACTATCTTCAAGGCGATCTCCCAGACCGCGAAGAACGGGGCGCTCGTGTGCATGCACGCGGAGAACGGGAGCATCATTGACGTGATCGTGGCCCGCGCGCTCGCGGAGGGGAAGACCGCGCCCATCTACCACGCGCTGACCCGCCCGCCCAGGGCGGAGTCAGAAGCGGTGCATCGCGCCATCGCCATGGCGGAGATAGCCGGCGTGCCCGTATACATCGTGCACCTCTCCTCTGAGGACGCGCTGAACGAAGTGCGTGAAGCGCGTGACCGGGGCGTACCGGCCTTTGCGGAGACGTGCCCCCAATACCTGCTCCTTTCCCAGGACGAGCTGGCGCGGCCGAACTTTGAAGGGGCGAAGTACGTGTTCACTCCGCCGCTGCGGCCCAAGGAGCACCAGCCGAAACTGTGGGACGGCCTGAAGAACGACCATCTGCAGGTGGTGTCCACGGATCACTGCCCGTTCTGTTTCAAGGACCAGAAGATCCTGGGCAAAGACGACTTCACGAAGATCCCCAACGGGGGACCGGGCATTGAAAACCGGCTCCAGCTCATCCATCACCACGGCGTGAACTCGGGAAAGATCTCCCTCAACCGGTTCGTGGAGCTGACCTCCACCACGCCTGCGCGCATCTTCGGAATGTACCCGAAGAAGGGGGAGATTGCGCCGGGGAGCGATGCTGACCTTGTGATCTGGGATGCCAAGGCGCCATACACCATCAGCGTCAAGACGCACCACATGAAAGTGGACTATTCGATGTTCGAAGGCTACGAGGTGCGCGGCAATGCGCGGATGGTGCTTTCACGGGGTGAGGTGATCGTGGACGGCCAGGAGTTCCTCGGCGCGCCGGGGCGTGGGAACTACATCAAGCGCGCGGCCCGCGGGGGCGCCTGGAAATAGGACGCCCGAAGCGTCGTAAGGCCCGCAGCAGCGGCCTCAAAGGGACCGGGTATGGTCTCAAGGGGACGCCCGAAGGCGCCTGCGGCCCGCACTCCCTAAACAGTTTCCCCTTCGACGATTCTGTGCTCCAGGACCCCGGAGTCGATGCACTCGCCCCGGATGGTTTCCAGCAGGCAGTCGAACGCCTGTTCGCCGATCTTCTGGATCGGGCTTGCCACGGTGGTCAGCCGAGGGGTGATATACTTCAGCTCCTCCAGGTTGTCCATACCCATCAAGCCGATCTTCTCCGGGATGGCGATGTGGTGCGTCTTCAGCACAGACATGACCTCCAGGGCAACCGCGTCACAGGACGCCAGGATGCAGGTCCGCTCCCAGCCGGCAAGCTGCGTTTCCTCGATCATGCGTATCATCGCCTCGTCCGTGACCACGCAGGGGGCGGAGGAGCCGTCTGCCTCGTGGAGCGCTTCCTTGTAGCCCAGTATGCGCTGATCGTCGCAGTAGAGGCTCTGCAGCGACCGCGGATCCTGCTGTTGCGTGACGAAAATGATGCGCGTGTACCCCTTGGAGATCACATAGCGCACGGCATCCCGCACCGCTGCGCGGTCGTCGATTCCCACCCACGTCCACTGCTTCGACACGCGGTTGGCGATGGTGACGATCGGGGTTGCCAGACTTTTCAGGTATGCCTGGAACGCGCGGCCCCTGTTCACCGGCATGATTGCGATGCCGTCCACATTCAACGCCCGCAGCCGATCCAGGGAGGCGATCTCCTCTTTCGGATCGAACTCACTCAGCATCATGTACACGTGGTATCCCGCGGTGCGGGCTTTTTTCTGGATCACTTCGACGAGCTCGGAGAAGAACGGATTCTTGAGGTTGGGGACGACCGCGCCGATGGTCATCGTGAAGCCGGTCACCAGGCTGCGCGCCAGCAGGTGCGGGCGGTAGCCGAGCTGCTGCGCCACTGCCATGACCCGCTCGCGCGATTTCGGATTAATGCCTTTCCTGTCGTGCATCGCCCGGTCCACGGTGCCGATCGAGAATCCGCAAATGGCAGCTATTTCTTTTATGGTCACCTTCAAGGAACCAGCTCCTTGTCGCCCTTGAAACGGGCGACACGTCCCCGAGCATGCTAGTATCCGTCTCCAGCCGGCAACTGTCAATCCAGACCAGGATGGCGCAGGCAGGCCTTTTGGGAACCACATGCGGCCATTTCTTTAATCCCAATCGGTAACGTACACGATCATACTAGTTCGTAATTGACAAGTCAAGAAAATGGATCCCAGGCCGTCAAATCCATGAGTACGGCCGCATTATATCGCGGAAAACACGCCGTTTATGCCTGTTCGGTATTGTTTCGGCATTGCATAGCAGACGAATATCGGGGGCGTCGAGCTTTCCGTGCCGTTGTCGTTACCGTGGCGTCTTTCCGGAGCAAAGACGGGTATTTCTCTTCAAAAAAAACACCGCATGATCGCCAGGGACTGCAAGGGCAGCGGCATTATATCGCATATGTCTCTATAATATAAACAAATAGTAGAAAAGAGATCGCTGTGAGCTTTGTGGATTTTTTTCGTTGTTTCTCGATTTCTTTTCTTGACTCAGTCATGCATGCCGTGTAGTTTAACGTGTAGGTAAACGGAGCTTCGAGAGGGGAGTAGAACATGCCACCGATTGATGCGAAGCGAATCTGCCAGGTTGCTCTTGTCGTACGCGATATTGAAAAAACAGCGAAGAACTTTTCCGAGATCTTCGGTATGCCGATGCCGAAGATCTTCCAGATCCCTCCTGCCGAAGAAGCACACACGAGGTTCCGAGGAAAACCGACGAAAACGCGCGCCAAGCTGGCGGTTTTCGATCTGGGTTCGCTCGTTCTCGAGCTTACCGAGCCCGACTCGGAGCCCAGCTCGTGGAAGGAGTTCCTCGATACCAAGGGAGAGGGTGTCCACCATATCGGATTCATGGTTGACGATCTGCCGGCCACTCTCGAGTTCCTGGCCAAGAAAGGTATCCCGGAACGCCACAGCGGCGACTATACCGGGGGACGGTATGTCTTCGTGGAGAGCACCGAGAAGCTCGGGGTTTTGCTGAACGTGAAGCACGAGTCGTAGACATGGATGTCGAGGGCGAGCGAGTCCAGGGATGGACGAAAGCGAGCCCATAGACAGGGACGGCGTTCGCGCCGAACGGGTACTCCCGTATCTCGAGGGCGAGCGAGTGCGCAGTACCGCTCTGGCCGCCTGAGGCGGACTGAGTCCGCCTTTGGCGGCCAGTCCATGGATAGCGTACCAAAACTTTAGGAGGAGGCGAGAATGAACAGAAGATCTTGGGCAACGATTCTTGTCGCGGCGCTGATGATGGCAGCGTTCGTGTTCCCCGTCCTCGCGGCGGGCGGGTCGGAGAAGGCGTCTGCCTCGGGGCCAGGGACGCTCGTATACTGGTCGCCGTTCGGCGGTGACTCCCTGAAATGGGACCAGTGGAGAGTTGGAGAGTTCGAGAAAGCCAATCCCGGCGTGAAAGTCAACCTTGTGGCCACCCCTGCCGGCGGCGTCAACACGGGCAAGCTCCTGGCAGCGATTGCCGGCGGAGATGCTCCTGACATCGCCCTTTCGGACGCCGCCAGCGCTGCGTATTCATTCGCGGCCAACGGCACGGCCCTTCCCTGGGACATGAGCAAGATCACGCTGAACATCTCAGACATGCTCCCTGGGATGAAGGAAGTCACGCAGATCAACGGCAAGACGTACCTGCTGCCCCAGGACTCGAACGTCATCATGCTCTATATGAACGTGAAGGTGTTCAAGGATGCCGGCCTGGACGTCACCAAGCCGCCCAAGACGCTGGAAGAGCTGGATGCCCTTGCCGCCAAGCTGGACAAGTACAGCGCAAGCAGCATCGACCGGTTCGGCTTCATTCCCTGGCTCGACTTCGGCGGTGACAACGCCTTCTACTGGGGCTGGATGTTCGGCGCCAAGATTTTCGACACGGGAACCAAGAAGCTGTACCTGACGGAAAAGCCGCTCGTGGACGTGTACCGGTGGATGAACAAGTACGCCCAGAAGAAGAGCCCCACAGAGATGAAGGGCTTTACGTCTGGATTCGGCGCGCTCTTCTCCCCGGATCACCCCTTCATGACAGGCAAGGTGGCGATGACGGTGGTCGGGAACTGGTTCACAAACGCGCTGCGCATCTATGCCCCGAACATCGAATACGCGGTGGCAAAGGTCCCGACGCCTCCGGGAGGAAGGGCCGGCGGCACGATCTTCCAGTCTAACGTGTTCCTGCTTCCCAAGGGCGCCAAGCGGCCTGACCTGGCGTACAGGTTCTACAACTTCTGCATCACCACGGCGATCAGCGCCAACAACTTCGACATCTGGCGGTCGATCCCGACGAACAACAAGCAGTTCGACGAGGTCAGCTGGACAATGAAGAACGACCCGATCTACAAGCTCGAAAGGGAGCTTGCAAACTCGCCCAATTCGGGCCATGCCGCGCTCACCAAGGTGGCCGCGCAGCTCGGAGACGACCTGAACGCACTGCGTGACGACGTGATCTACAACAACAAGGATCCGCTGCCCCTTCTACAGGGGCTCCAGGACAAGTTCGACAAGCAGCTCGCGCAGTAAGCGCGGAGGCCGCCCTTTCTTGCGGGCGCGGTAGCGCCCGCCTGAATTACTTCGGATGCCCGGGCCCGCCCCCCGCGCGGGCTCTGCATCCGTTTTATGTGACGACGTACTCGTCGAACGGGTATGGCCTTCGGGCCGAGCGCGTACGTGCGCACTCCCGTACCACTTTCGCAGGCACAGGATAGGGTTCGCGTGAAGCAGGGGTCGTGCTACACTGGGTGAGGGGAGCTTGTGCATGACGCGAAAAGCAAAAGAAGCTGTGTACCTTGGGCCGGGCGAAATCGCCATTTCGACCCTGATCCTCATCGTACTGTCTCTTGTCTTTATCGTTCCCTTCATATGGATGACGCTGAGCTCGTTGAAGGTCCCCGCGGAGCTTTTCGTCGTTCCCATGCAATGGTTCCCCAAAAAGCCGCAGTGGCACAACTACGTGAGGATTTTCACGGAGTTTCCGTTCCTCCAGGACTTCCGCAACACCATGGTGCTGGTGGTCGTCAACGTCATCGGCGCGGTCCTTTCCAATACCCTCATTGCGTACGGGTTCGCAAAGATCGAGTGGAAGGGACGGGAAGCCCTCTTCTACGTCGTTCTGGCCACCTTGATCCTTCCGTTTCAGGTTGTGATGATCCCGCTCTTCATCCTGTTCCACCAGCTCCACTGGATCGGGACCCTTCTGCCCCTGACCGTCCCCGGTTTTTTCGGCAACGCGTTTTTCATTTTCCTTCTGCGCCAGTTTTACATGTCCATACCGAACGAGCTTTCTTACGCGGCGAAAATTGACGGGGCGGGGGATTTCATGATTTATCGACGCGTCATCATTCCCCTGTCCACTCCGGCAATCGCCACGGTGATCATCTTCTCATTCCTGCGGACCTGGAATGACTTCATAGGCCCGCTGATCTTCCTTTCAGACAACAAGCTGTACACCCTTTCCCTGGGCGCGCAGCAGATCATGCACAATCTCGATCCGAAATGGGACATGCTTCTCACCCTCGGCGTGATGATGACATTTCCCGTGCTGGTCATCTTCTTCATGCTGCAGAAGTACTTCATCCAGGGAATCGCCATGACGGGAATAAAGGGTTAAGCGATGATCGGGTCACGAGATCGAAGAAACGGGCTGCTCTTCATTTCACCGTGGATAGTCGGATTCCTCGTCTTCACAGCGTATCCGATTTTCAGCTCGCTCTACTATTCTCTCACCCGTTACAACGTGGTGGACCCGCCGAAGTTCATCGGCCTGGGGAACTACATCGACCTCGTGACCACCGACATGGTCTTCCGCACCTCGCTCCTCAACACCCTGTACATGGTGGTCATCGGAACGATCGTGATCACGATCTGCACGCTGGCCCTTGCCCTCATCCTCAGCAACAAGCGCATCAAGGGCCTTTCCGTATTTCGCATCATCTTTTTCATCCCGACCCTCGTCCCGCTGGTCATCCTCTGCATCCTCTGGATATGGATGCTGCAGCCGCAGACAGGCATGATCAACACGTTTCTTTCCTACCTGCACATCAAGGGACCCGGCTGGCTCGCGGACCCGAAGCTGGCCAAGCCGGCATTCATCATGATCTTCCTCTGGATCTCCGGGGGCGCGGTGGTCATTTACCTCGCCGCTCTCCAGGACATCCCGCAGTCCCTCTACGAGGTGGCCGCGATCGACGGCGCCAACTTCTTACACCGTACCTTCCGGATCACCATTCCCATGATTTCCCCCGTGATACTTTTCAACGTAATCACCTACGTCATCGGGATATTCCAGTCTTTTGCGGAATCATTCATCATCACGTCCGGCGGGCCCAACCAGTCCACCCTGTTCTACTCGCTGTATCTCTACCAGAATGCATTCCAGTACTTCAAGATGGGACTCGCGTCCGCGATGGCGTGGATACTCCTCATCATCGCCCTTTTCCTCATCGCCATGCTCCTCGGGCTGGAGAGGCGTTTCGGCTATCGACAATGAGCAGAGTTGCACACCATACCCCGTCGGGGTAGCTGTCCCGGAAACGGGAGAATAATCATCGAGGAGGCGCAGCAATGAAAAAGAAAATTCTTGGCACCAACCTGGTCACCCAGGTGGGGATCCTGGTGAATGACATCGAGAAGACGGCGCAGGCCTACGCGGACTTTCTGGGGGTGGAGAAGCCGCCCATCCAGACCACGGATGAGCTGGCCAAGTCGCAGGCGCGCTACAAGGGCGCCCCTACAAAAGCGCGTTCAAAGCTCGCGTTTTTTCATGTGGGCCCCACGCTGGACATCGAGCTCATTCAACCGGACAAGGAGCCGAGCACATGGAGGGAGGACCTCGACCGCAAAGGAGAAGGCGTCCACCACATTGCGTTCGTGATCAAGGGCATGAAGGAGAAGGTGGCAGAGCTGAAGGCGGAGCAGATGCCGCTCCTGCAGACCGGTGAATATACCGGGGGCCGCTACGCGTACGTGGATGCCAATCGGGACCTGAAAGTCATCATCGAGCTCCTGGAGAACGATTGATGGCCGATCGTTCGCTTACGGAGCTGATTCCGAAAGGGGTGGGTTTGGGATGCTGGCAGTTCGGCGACATGGGGCGCGGAACACCGGCGGATGACACCTCGGTTGCCCTGATACGGGAGGCATACCGGAAGGGCATGCGGCATTTCGACACCGCGCACGACTACGGAATGGGTCACTCGGAGGAAGTCCTGGGCCGCGGCATCGAGCCGTTTTCCGAAAGAGCATTTGTCTCCACGAAGATGCATGCGGCGGGCAAGGCGGAGACCATCGCGGGTGTGGAGAAATCCCTGGCCCGGCTGAAAAGGGAGTGGATCGACCTCTTCTACGTGCACTGGCCGAAAACCGGCTTCGATCTTCGTCCTATGATGGAAGGTCTCGAGCTCTTGCGGACGCAGGGCAAGATCCGGCTCATCGGGGTCAGCAACTTCAGCGTCAAGGACATGGCCATGGCCTCCGAGGCCGGGCGGATCGACGCGCACCAGCTCTGCTACAACCTGCTGTGGCGCTATCCCGAGCAGGAGATCATTCCCTGGTGTATCGCACACGGCATTGCCGTGGTCACCTTCAGCTCCATTGCGCAGGGCCTTCTTTCCGACACGCCGAGGAGCCCGGACACGTTCGAGGAGGGCGATGCCCGGGGCAAGACCCTTTACTATCGCTCCGATGTATGGCCGTTCGTGCGCGACGCGGCTGCCGCCATGCGGGAAGCGGCCCGGAAAAACTCCCTGTCCCTCAGCACGCTGGCCATTCGCTGGGTGCTCAGCAGGCCCGGCATCGTCGCGTCCCTTGTGGGGGCACGGAGCGCGGACCAGATCCAGAGCAATGTCACCGCCGGAAGCGTCCCGATCGAGCCCGCTGCTGCCAGGGAGCTGACGCGCCTTTCCGATGAAGCCATGCGCCACATCCCGGACGTGGGCAATATTTTTCTTTTCTATCCCTGAGACCCCTGCCTGAGAGCGGGCCCCGCACTCATCGTGGGGGCCCGCGGCTTCCTTACAGCGTGCCGGACGCCCACAGCATGCCGCGCTGGACCACTGTTGCGGCTTCAGGAACCTCGAAATCCTTTGCCACGTGCCCCAGGGAGCAATAGAACACGCGCCCTTTTCCGTACTTCCTTTTCCAGACCACCGGCATGACCGTGCCGGCAATCCACGGATGCAGGTCTCCGCCGAACGTCGTGGTGGCCAGCACTTCGTTTGATGGATCCACGTGCATGTAGTACTGCTCGGAGAGCATGTTGAAATCGGCAATGCCCCGGGTGATTGGGTCCGCGCGATCGAGAATGTTCACGCGGTACGGTATGACTCCGCCCGGGTGCGCGACCCACTGCCCGCCCACCATGTACTGGTAGTCCGTGCTGGCGCGGAAGGAGTCACCCATGCCGCCGTGCCAGCCCGCAATGCCCACGCCGCCTTCCACCGCTTTCAGCAGGCCCTTTTCCTGGTCCTTTGTGATGGTGCCCATTGTCCAGACGGGCACCACGAGCTGCAGTGAGCTCATCAAGGTCTGATCGAGATACGAGTCGAGGGAGTCCGAAACCGTTACCTCGAATCCTTTCTGTCGGAGCCACGGAACAAAGACCTCGGTACACTGCTTTGGTTCGTGTCCTTCCCATCCTCCCCACACCACAAGTGCTTTCACCGTTCCTCCTCGCTCAATCGTATTCGCGCCAGGTAGATGCTCGTCTTCCCTTCGTGGGACGAGTAGTAGCTTACCCACAGGCGGCCGCGATGCCAGACAAGTCCCGGATAGCTGCAGTCACCGGCGCTGGGCAGCTCGAGCTCCGGCATATAACCCCGGTGGTCCATGCGGGCCACGAGGGTGCGCGCGCCTTCCGGAAGCCAGCCGCGGCCCGCGGCCCACATGTGAGCGCTCGGCAGAACAAGAAAATTCGGACCCCCCACCCGGTGCCGCGCCGCTTTCCACTGCCAGGCGGTATACGGGGGCCGGCTCGATCCGATCCAGGCGCTCATGCCGCCCGCTTCCCGCCGGACGAGCGCGACTGCCTCACCGCTGTGCCGGAAACGCACGGTTGCCTCGTTCGGCTTGCCCGGGACACGCAGGCGGCATACCTCGCTGTACAAAAGGCCGTCGCTGCTCGTCACCAGCGTGACCGTCCATGTGTCCTTGTCAATGATCCGGTAGGTGACGCCATATGCCTGTCTGCCCTGCCAGGTGACTCTCCAGAGCCAGTCTCCCTCAGAGAGAATGCTCTGCGGTCTGCTCCAGGCGCGGCCGTCCTTTGAAAAGGCCACCCTCGGCTGCCTGCCGGTGTATTTCCCCTCCGCGTAGCAGGATCCTCCCATGAGAAGCATGAGCCGGCGGCCCGGCGCGACGGACAGCTTGGGGTCCCGCAGGTCCACGCCTCTTTCGGTGAAGAGAGCAGCAGAAGTCCAGTTCGTGCCATCCGCGGAGGTGATGACACGCACGCGTCCGATGTCCCCCACGTGGTTCTTCGATTCACGCAGCACGCAGTACCACCGGTCTTTGAAGCGGACGAGATCGGTGAATGCGTTGTGGGGCGCGCGGCTCCAGATCCTCTGAACGGAAACGAGCCGTGCCACTCTGTCAGTAATGCGTGCGATGCCAGCCAGCATATCACGGGGCATTCGAAAATGCCACGCAATACCGTGGCCGGTCACCGCGCAAGCAGGAGGAGAGAATCATAGGCGAAGCCCGCGCACATGGCCCCGATCCAGAGAACGCCGACCACCAGCCCGACCACCCGCCAGCGGGCTATGGTCAAGGCACCGGCGATCGCTCCCATCGATGTGCCCGACCCGGCAATGAGAAAAGCCATGACAGCCCCCTGGCTCATTCCGGAATCCAGCAGGGCGCGGATCATCGGCAGGGATGCCTCGGAGTTGACGTACAAAGGCAGGCCCAGCGTTGCTGCAAGGGGAACGCTGTAGACGTGGCCCCTGCCGAACAGCGCACTGACCCATGCGGCAGGCACGAGCCCGTTCAACAGGAAGCCGATGAAGGCAAACCCGAGGAACATCGGAAGGATACGCCTGCTCACGGTCCATACCTCTTTCGGAAGGCCGGATACGCGGGCCCGGACGTTTTGCAGGGCTTCGGTCGCGGACCGGCGCGGAACCGCGCTGATCGTTGTTCCCGGATGCCTGGTTCCGGCGTGAATCGGCACGCCGTCCGCGCAGCATGCTGAAAGCTGGAGCACGGCAGCTCCGCGAACCGGGATCTCCCTGACAGGGAAGGACCGTTGGCTGCACGCACAGGCGGGTGCCGGGACCGGCGGGGCGGCAGGCAGGCTTCCGCACGCGCACGCGCTCACCGTCGCAGGCCCGGCCTGGAAGCGCGCCTGGTGGGCAAGCCAGCCGCGCCGTTCGAATGACGCAGCAAGCCAGCCTCCCGAGAGCCCCAGAAGAATCGAAGAGATGAAGGAGGCCAACGCGAAGGGCCAGCCGAAGAGACCGGCTGTGTAGACCATGCCTTCTGGCGAGCTCAGCGGAGAGGCCACCATGAAGGCAATGATCGGCGCCCACGGCATCGTGCTGGCCATCATGCCCAGCACGACCGCGGTGGTGCCGCACGAGCAAAGCGGGGTGGCAACCGCGGCGGTCGTGGCTGCAATCACCCCTGCCTGCCGGTGCCGGCCCAGGAAGGCAGACACCTTTTTTACGTCGACGAAGACCTGCATCAGCGCCGCGATCAGGATGCTGGCTGCAAGATAGGGCCAGTTGTGCAGGAGAGAGAGCAGCACCTGCTTCACCGACACCTGGACCAGGTTGAAGATGAAGTCCATGGTCATTCCGCCAGCCCGCAGCAAGGTCTCTCACAGGGCCCGGCGGAGATGAGCCTTCGCAGTTTCGCGAAGCTCAGGGGACGGAGTTCCCCCTGGAATCGTTCATCCCGCTCCTCCCGCCAGAGAATGGGTGTAAACATCTGCATCATGAAATCCTGACGCATCTTTTCCTCCTTGCGACCCGGGTGTCGCTTCACTCTTGTAGACGGGGGGCAGGAGAAAAAGACGCAAAAGGGCGGGAAGTTTTTTCCGGGAGTTTATTGCGGGTGCGGTTGGGCAGCCGCGGCACAGCAGCAGCAGCGTGCGTAGTAGTCGATGATCTTTCCTTTCCGGTCCAGCTCGAAATGGCAGCAGGTCAGGAGAAGATCGCGCAGCTTCTCCCGGGCGCGCTGCACGCGGGACTTGGCCCCGGAGAGCGATATTCCCGCCCGGGAGGCGAGCTCCTTCTGGCTGAGCCCCTCGTACTCGGTCAGCACCAGGGCCTGGCGGTACAGCTCGGGCAGCGCCTCTATCGTTTCCCGGAGAGAGAATGCCAGGCGGGTCACAGGGTCATCCTCCGGGCCGCCCTCTTCACGCGCCGGCAGGGTTTCATCCGCTTCCACCGTGTCTCTTCGGCCGCGGTAATGGTCGATGATCAGGTTGCGCGTGATCTGGTAGATCCACCCTTCCGGCTTGTTCCATTCCTGGCAGCACAGGCTGCGGTGGATCCGGAGGAAGACCTCCTGAAGGATATCTTCCGCCTCCGACTCATCCGGGATCCGCCCGCGGATGAACGCAAGGAGCCTGCAGCAGTACCTTTCCCACAGCGCTTTCAGTTCTTCATTCTGCATGGATGTCCCCAAACGCCACGGGATACCGTGGCCGGCCTTGCCGTCGATTATAGGCACAGCGGCGGATTCCGCATATAGTGAGGGCCCGGAAAAATTGCATGCATCAGCAGGACGGTTCGGTCGACAAGCGGGTGGTTCTTTTCGTGGCTTCCACGGCCTCCTTTCTCACGCCGTTCATGGCCTCTTCGATCAATATCGCAATTCCCTCGATCGGCAAAGAGTTCTCGGCAGACGCCGTCACCCTGAGCTGGATCAGCACTGCCTACCTTCTGGCAGCGGCCATGTTCCTCGTTCCCATAGGGAGAGTGGCGGACATCCACGGCCGGAAAAGGGTCTTTCTTGCAGGCATGGCCAGCTACGCGGTGGTGTCCCTCCTCTGCGCGCTTGCCTCCTCGGGGGCCATGCTGATTGCCCTTCGCGCCCTGCAGGGATTTACCGATGCCATGATGTTCGGCACCTCGCTGGCCATCGTCACCTCGGTCTATCCGCCTGAGCAGAGAGGGCGCGCCCTGGGCATCACCGTGGCTTCCGTGTACGCGGGCGGCGCACTCGGCCCGTTCATTGGCGGCGTGCTCACCCAGCTCCTTGGCTGGCGGAGCATTTTCCTGCTGACGATGATTTTCGGCCTTTTCGCGACAGCCCTTGCCCTCTGGAAGGTGAGAGGCGAGTGGGCGGAGGCGCGCGGCCAGAAAATGGACGTGGTGGGCTCCCTTTTCTACGCGTGCACGCTGTTCGCCGTGATGTACGGCTTCCGGCTGCTGCCGGCGGTGACCGGATTGTGGCTGATCATCTGCGGCGCGGTGTTCCTTGCCGCCTTCATCTTGCGGGAAAGCCGGGTCGCCTCTCCTGTGCTGGACGTCAGCCTGTTTCGGCGCAGCTCGGTCTTCGCCCTTTCCAACCTCTCCGCCCTCATCAACTACGCGGCGACATTTGCCCTTTCATTCCTGCTGAGCCTGTTCCTCCAGTACATCAAGGGGTACTCTCCGCGCTCCGCGGGGCTTATCATGCTCTCCCAGCCGGTGATGATGGCCGTGTTTTCCCCTCTGGCCGGGCGTCTCTCCGACCGGGTGGAGCCGCGAATCGTGGCCTCCGTGGGAATGGCCATGAGCGCGGCGGGCCTTCTGCTCACCGCGTTCCTGCGCAGCGAGTCGAGCCTTGCCCACATCATCGCAATCCTCCTGCTGTGCGGCCTGGGCTTCGGTCTTTTCTCTTCCCCCAACACCAGCGCCATCATGGGCTCCGTGGAAAGGAAGCACTATGCGGTGGCCTCGGCCACAACGGGCGCCATGCGCCTTATCGGGCAGATGCTGAGCATGGGCATCGCGGCCCTGGTCATTGCGCTGTACGTGGGCCAGGTGGAAATAACCCCTGAGCGCTACGCCGCGTTTCTCGGCGCTTTTCGCGCGGGATTCTTCATCTTCGCAGGGCTATGCGGCGTCGGCATTCTTGCTTCCCTGTTTCGCGGCCGGATGCATCGCTGACCACGCGGCGCGCGCCGTCGGCGGCCGGGCGCGCTGAGGCCCCGACAAAAAAAGCGGCGGATGGTCGGCCGGGAAGGCCCATCCGCCGCACAATCACTTTTCGGCTGAGGGAAATTCCTGCTATTTTTTCTTTCCTGACCTCGTATCGATGTCGTCGGGGTACATGATCGCGGCATGCCCCCGCTCTCCCGTTCGGATTCGCACTACATCTTCCACGGGGTAGACGAAGATGATCCCGTCACCTTCCTTGCCCGTGTGAGCTGCCTTCGTGATCGCCTCTATGGCTTTGTCCACGTTGTTGTCGCTCAGGATGATGTTGAGCTGAATCTTGGGGATGAGATCCATGCTGTAGGACGTGCCGCGCCACGAGAGCGGGATGCCCCCCTGGCGTCCGTGCCCGCGGATCTCGAATATGTTCATGCCTACAATGCCGATCGCATGCAAGGCATCCTTTACCGGATCCAACGCTTCTTCGCGTATAATCGCTTCTATTTTCTTGGTCATCGCTCGTCTCCTTTCCTTGCCTTCCCGCTCACCGACCGCTCGCAGGGCCGATTCTGGGAGACTGCCTGGGGAGAGCGCTGCCATGCATATGCACGTCCACCGTTGAGTAGCCCTGTGCTCCCATTTCCGGCATGTCCAGGCCCATTAGCTCATGCTCTGGCTCGCTGCGCAAGAGCTTCAGGGCAGCCAGGACCTTGAAGAAGAGGAACGAAAGTCCCCCCACAACGACGAAGATCGAGGCGACCTCCGCGAGCTGCGCAACAATCTGCGTCTTGCCCCCGAAGAGCAGGCCCGTTACGGGGCCGTCCACGCCGTTCCACCCTGCCGAGCTTGCCGCGCCGTCGGCGAATATGCCCACGGAGATCAGTCCCCAGATCCCGTTGAAGAAGTGCACAGGAACGGCCCCCACAGGGTCATCAATATGCAGCTTCTCGAGGAGGAACACTGCGAAGCAGACGATGACGCCGGCAATCAGCCCGATTGCAACCGCCCCCACGCTGTTCACGAACGCGCACGGGGAGGTAATAGCCACAAGCCCCGCGAGTATACCGTTCACTGAAAGACCTGGGTCAGGCTTCTTCGTGGGTCCGAACCACCACATGTACAGCATGGCCGCCACTCCGCCCGCTCCGCCCGCGAGCAAGGTGTTGACTGCCGCGTTCGCTGCCAGATTGCGCCCCGTGCCGACAAACGCGAGTGAGGAGCCCGGATTGAAGCCGAACCATCCGAAGAACAGGATGATTGCCCCGAGCACTCCCATGGGAATATTGTGGCCAGGCATCGCGTTCGGGCTTCCATCCGCGTTGAACCGGCCTATGCGGGGACCGATTACGAGCGCCCCGGCAAGGGCCACGGCTCCTCCGATCATATGGACGACTCCTGATCCGGCAAAGTCCACCGCCCCGTTTCCCAGCCCGGCCGTTCTGCCGAGGTTGGCCAGCCAGCCGCCGCCCCAGACCCAGCCGCCGACCAGCGGGTATACAACCATGCTCACCCAGAAGCCCATCAGGACGAAGCCGGTGAACTTCAGCCGCTCCGCCATTGCCCCCGTAGGGATGGTTGCC
>CAYTGX010000029.1:0-52367 GCA_964437385.1 uncultured Spirochaetaceae bacterium | reverse complement strand
GGTCCCGTGGAGTGATTTGCGGTAGCTTGCAACCACGTAAAAAAGTGCTAAAAAACCAGGAACCTCCGCAAGAGCCCGCCTGCGTTTTTTAGACACATCCAGTCGAGGGAGGCTGTGTCTTGACACAAAGAAAAGATTTCACATTCACATCGGAGAGCGTCGGGGAAGGCCATCCGGACAAGATCTGCGACCAGGTTTCCGACGCAGTTCTCGACGATGCCCTGAGGCAGGATCCCCATTCGCACGTGGCCTGTGAGAGCTTCACCACCACGGGCCTGGTCCTGGTGGGCGGAGAGATCACCACCACGGGATACATTGACCTCCCGCAGCTTGTGCGCGGGGTCCTCCAGTCCATCGGCTACACGGACGCTTCTTACGGCATCGACTGCGAGTCCTGCTCCGTGGTCTCCACGATCCAGAGACAGTCTCCCGACATCGCCCAGGGGGTGAACGGTACCGGGCTGCACCACGAGATGGGCGCAGGAGACCAGGGCATGATGTTCGGCTATGCGTGCACGGAGACGCCCAGCCTGATGCCGGCTCCCATCAGCCTCGCGCACAAGATCATGCAGACGGCGGCCAAGGCGCGCAAGGACGGTGAGATCCCCTTCCTGCGCCCCGACGGCAAATGCCAGGTCTCCGTGCAATACAGAGACGGCAAGCCCGCGCGGGTGGCTACCGTGGTGCTGTCCCACCAGCACTCGGAAGAGGTCCCCTACAAGGAGCTGCAGGAAGCCCTGATCGAGACGATCATCAGGAAGGCGATTCCCGCCGAGCTCCTGGACAAGAACACGGTCTATCACATCAATCCCACCGGCAGGTTCGTGATCGGCGGGCCGCACGGGGACTCCGGCCTCACGGGCCGCAAGATCATTGTGGACACCTACGGCGGCATGTCGCGCCACGGCGGCGGCGCGTTCTCCGGCAAGGACCCCTCCAAGGTGGACCGTTCCGCCTCCTACATGGCCCGTTACGTGGCCAAGAACATCGTTGCGGCGGGGTTGTGTGAAAAGTGCGAGGTGCAGGTTGCCTACGCCATCGGAATCGCCGAACCGGTGTCCCTTTTCGTTTCCACCTTCGACACGGGCAAGGTCCCGGACGAGAAGATCGAAAAGGCCGTCTCCGCGGTTTTCGACCTGACTCCGCAGGGGATCATCCGCACCCTCGACCTCCTGAGACCGATCTATCGGCAGACGTCGAACTACGGGCACTTCGGCCGGGAAGGGTTCACCTGGGAAAAGACGGACAAGGTAGAGGCAATCCGGGCGAAAATAGGGTAAGATGATGGGGGAGCAGGTAAGGCGCGAAGCCCTCTGGTGCGAGAGGAGGCCTGACGGCAGGATCGCCTGCCTGCTCTGTCCTCATGAGTGCGTGATCAAGGAAGGCGGTCACGGCATATGCGGAGTGCGATTCAACCGAACCGGCACTCTGGAAATCCCGCTGTACGGCAGAATCTCTTCCGTTGCCGTGGATCCCATCGAGAAAAAGCCTCTCTATCACTACTATCCCGGCTCACGGATTCTTTCGGTCGGCTTTGTCGGCTGCTCCTTCCGCTGCAAGTTCTGCCAGAACTGGCACATCTCCCAGGGCATCGACGCGGAAACGCACTTCATGAGTCCTACTGAGCTCGTTGAAGCGGCACGAAGGGAGCATTCCTTCGGTATCGCCTACACGTATTCTGAGCCGCTGGTCCACGCGGAGTACCTGCTGGATGCCATGCAGAAGGCGCGGGAGGCGGGGCTGAAGAACGTGCTTGTTTCCAACGGATATATCAACCCTGGACCCGCCGATGAGCTGCTTTCCCTGGTGGATGCGGCCAATATAGACCTGAAGGCGTTCGATCCTGAGTTCTACCGCACGGAGACAGGCGGAAAACTGGATGAGGTCAAACGCTTCATCACCCAGGCGGCGGGGCGCATCCACCTGGAGATCACGACGCTGGTCATCCCCACGAAAAACGACACGACCGACCAGATAGAGGGGATCGCGCGGTTCATCGCATCGCTTGACCCCGAGATACCTTTCCACCTCTCGGCCTATCATCCGCAGTACCGGTATGCAATCCAGCCCACTCCTCCCGCCACCCTGCGGGCGCTTGCGGAAGTTGCGAGACGGCATCTGCGATTCGTCTACACAGGCAACGTCGGGCCAGAGGAAACGATCACGCCGTGTCTCAAGTGCGGCGCGGCCCTGGTACGGCGCGTCGGGTACAGCGTGCACATCCAGGGAATCAGGGCGGGCGCCTGCGCCGGGTGCGGCGCGCGCGCGCCAATCGTGATGGGAGACTGAGACCCCGAGGCGTGGTGCGCGCCACGTGCCCGGCGGGCACCGCACGCCGGGGGCAGAGCGGCCTCACCGCCCCTCGGCCCTCATACTTGACAATAGCCCGCTTTTTTGGTCTTTTGTGATCACCTTCCCCTGTAGCTCAGTCGGTAGAGCGGGTGACTGTTAATCACTAGGTCGGCGGTTCGAGTCCGTCCGGGGGAGCAGAGTCGGACAGGCATTGGAGGGTTCCTCTGATGCCTGTTTTTTGTGGCTTGGGTAGCACATATAGATTGCACCCATTGGTGATACTGACAGCCGCGTGGGGAATGCGTCACGCTCCTTTGGGCAGTCTTCCTTTCTGTGGCCGACCAATTGGAGCTGTCCTTGGTTGCGATGCCCTCCGGCACCTACCACCAACCGGGAGTCAGCTCGCTGCAGCGGCTGTTCCGCGTCCACTTCCCCCAGCTCCCCGCCCGCTATGAGGCTGAGTTCACCAGGCGACTCGGAAAGTTCCGGCTGGAGCGGATCACCAATGCAGTGGAGCGCTTTCTGGGCTGCGGGGACTACCGAAGGGGTTTTGCGAAGCGGACCCCCTTGTTGGGCGAGTACATGAACGAGCTGCTGCTGCGGCTGCCACACCGCCAGTTCGTCTTCACCCCAAGGTCGGGCTACTGCACCGACATTCCCAAGGTGCTCCGTGCATTCTTTCGTCACGATTATTTGCATCCTCCAAATCCTGTGATTAACTTGAAAGCAGAAGCATTCATCCCAGGAGGACTTCAATGACCGCAAGCGAACAGATCGATGAAATGATCGCTGGCCTGACCGACTGGCGCGGCCCGGCTTTTGCCCGGATCCGCAAGATCATCCTTGAGGCCGACCCTGTCATCACCGAAGAGGTAAAGTGGAGGGGCGCCCCGGTCTGGTCGCACGACGGCAACCTCTGCTTGGCCATGCCGTTCAAAGGCAAAGTGAAGGTGACCTTTCCCTGGGGGGCCATGCTGCCCGATCCGGACAAGCTGTTCAACAACGAGCTCGAGGGCAAGCAGTGGCGCGCGATCGACATTTTCGAGAACGACAAGATCAACGAAAAGGCGCTGAAGGCGCTCGTCCGCGCGGCTGCCGACTTCAACCACAACAAAGCCAGCGCAAAGCCCGCCACGAAGTCACGCACGCGAAAAGCGGTATAGCCAAACCGTAGAACCGAGTGACGAGAACGTCGCGGTGCGTGCTGGCGCGGCTGGTACGCAAGCTCCATCGCGCAAGGCCATTGACAAAGCGGGCGCGACCTTGTTGGCGCTCGCGAAGGCCTTGCGCACACTATCCATGATGCCTGTGTACCTGGCGGGGTTGGACCGCGAATTGGCGCCGACGGCCGACTGATCGATGACGATGGCTGCGGGATGCTGCGGAACAAAACCTTGGTGCACGAGGGAGCTTTTGCCTGATCCCGCGACTCCCGTCACCTCGGGGGCCCGAGCCCTTGGCGAAGATCGTACAGCTTATAGACCGCATGCCGGATGGACAACAGCGCCGCCGCTGCCATCCGTCGCATGCGGCCGCAGATCAGGCGGACTGCCTCACCCCGAGTATGTTGCCGTCGCGATCCTTCACGGTCGCGATGCGCAGGCCACCGCCCACCTCCGTAACCGGCTGCAGCGCCTGCGCGCCGGCATCCAGGAGCGATTTCAGGGCCTTCGAAATATCCGTAACGTCCACGTAGCTGATGGGCCCGGTAATTCCGCGGCCGCGGGCGTTCGGGTCGAGCCCCACCTCCAGCGCCCCTGTCCTGAATCCGACGTAGTAGGCTCCATCGACATAGGGGTCGACGCCGAGCAGGGTGCGATAGACCGACTTCGCCGCGGACAGGTCCGTGACCGGATAGACAATCAACGAGATTCCTTGAGCCATGGCTACTCCTCTCTACCAGTATGACGAAAATGAGCGCGGCCGGACGACAATCACGCCGGTCCGAACATCTGCGCGATCCTCGACTCGCCGTCACCGTAGATCCTGCGCAGGCGGGTTACCCAGTCGAGTGCTTCCTCCTTGGTGTTCGCCTGGATGATGGCGAATCCGGGAATGACCTCCTTTCCCTCGATGAATGGGCCGTCCGTGACCGAAACCTTCCCGCCCGAAAGCCGGAGCCTGGTGCTCTTGCGTTGGAGCCCCTCACCTCCGCGGTCGTGAGGCCGGCTCAATGATACTGGTCGCCCTTGCTCGCGACCATCTGATCCGGTTCCGCCTTGGCATCTCAGGGAGGCATCCGCAATTGACAGCAACTGCTATAGCTTGCAGTTGGGTCGGATGCCGGCGCGCTTCCCATCCTCCGGAGCCCCCCCGCCCTTCACTGTCCAGAGCAGAGACCGGAAGGAACGCTTATCGCTTGCGCTCTTGTAAACGGACAAGAATTGCTGGACATATGAAATCTCGGCTCAGGGCTGCCAGTCTTCGCGGCTGGTTCGCTTGTCTCGGCTGAGTATGTCACATATAATGCGGTAGACGCTGAAGGAGGAAAAATAGCGATGACAGGGAACGGGATCCGAATCGCGGGCATCGTCGCTATTGTCATAGCGGCACTGGGAGCTATCTTCGCACTCCTCAACTTCGTGAGTCATCACCCGCAACGCGCAATTGCGGCATTCGTGGGGTGCGTGGCTTTTCTCATTCTCGGCATCGTCCTCATCGCTATGACTGCCCGGAAGTCGAAGAAGTAAAATTGACTGCGGCAACTTTTCCTGTTCTTACCTGCTCGTTATTGTCGGCTACGTCGACTGAGCTGGCCCTCTGGGACCCGTCGCGGTAGAAGGGCCGCGCGTTCCCCTTCTCCTCCTTCAACGAGCCCTCCCCCAGCAAGAACCGGGTTGCTTCCTTCCGCCATATTTGCTTCCTTGGTCGCAAGAGGAAAGCAGATGAGCAATTGGCTTGAGATGAATCCATCAACGTTCGTTCTGACGCGGGGAGAGCCCACCTCGCTGCGGCTCCGGGGCAGGGCGTGCCGCATTTCCTGCGTCGCGGGCAGGCTCTGGGTGACCGCAAGCGGCCGCCGGGAGGACTCCGTGCTGGCCCCCGGGGAGAATGTGACCTTCACGGGACGAGGCAGGATCGTTGTCGAGGCTCTCCGGACAGCAACTGTGCGCCTCGAGGTCCATAAGGCGGCGCGCGCCGAGGTAGAAGAAGGAAATGGTCATCTGATAATTTGGGCCTGAAAAGGAAGGAGCTCTGTCATGCAGGAAACGCCGCAGCAGTACACCCAGAGAGTCCTCGGCTACCTCGAGGGGAAGAAGCCGATGGAAATCCTGGCCGCCACTCCGAGGCAGATTGCCCGGCTGGTGAAGGGCGTCTCGAAGAAGAAACTATCGCAGCGCCCCGCGCCGGACACGTGGTCCGTCACGGAGGTCCTGGCTCACCTGGCCGACAGCTAGCTCGTCTACGGATTCCGCATTCGAATCATCCTCGAAGCAAGCGGCACGCCCATCCAGGGCACAAACCAGGACGCGTGGGCAGAGTTCTCCGACTATGCGAAGCAGGATCCGGCGCTCTCCCTGGAAGCCTTCCGCATCACCCGTGAGCGGCTGGTGCGCCTGCTGAAAGGCCTGCCCCGGGAGAGCTGGGATTTCTACGGGCTGCACTCCGAGCGCGGAAAGGAAACCGTCACGCGCGTGGCGGAAATGCTGGCAGGACATGACGTGAACCACGTGAAGCAGATCAGGGAGAGACTCTCGAAAAAGTGACCCAGCCGTCTGCCTTGACCCTGTCAGCGAGGCAGGGTTATCGCGCTGCGATGCGCTTTTCCGTCAAGAAACTCTGGCCCATTTGTATGCTGCCTGGTTTCTGCGCAACATTCAGCGGGGCCGCACCAGAAGGCTTGCGGCCGAGTTCGATCAGTCTCCAACGACACCAAGGCCGGGGGGATACTGGGGATACCTTGGGCGTGGGCAATGCTGCCGGACTCGCTTACTATCCTCGCAGTCGGCAGATAAGCGTCAGGTGGCGAATGTGCGACGGGCAGGCCGCCTAGTGACTGAAATCCGCCGCAAAGTCCGCGCATGCGTCTGCCATGGCGGCCTTGAAAGCCTCGTGCAGGTTCCGCGGGTCATAGAGGCCGGCGACAACGGGAACATCCGTCTTGCTGATCCTGGTGTAGCCTTTCGTGAACACCATCTTGCCGGCTGCATCCGCCACTGTCGCGGAGAGGATAACCTCCGCACCCATGACGCCGGTTTTCCCGATGCCGGTCTTCATGGTCTTCTCAAGCTGGAAGCTCGCCTGCACACACCCGTCCAGGCCAAGCTCGGAGGCAAGGCTCCTGGCAAGCCGCTCGTCGGTCGCTTGAACAAACTTGTAATGCTGCGGCTTGAGAAGGAGCATGCCGGTCGTGCCCGATTCCCTTACCTCCGCATAAGCCCTGGAAGAGAGCACATGGCCCCGGCCCTCGAGCGTCACGCCGCCCGCCTTGAGGAGGGAATCAAGCAGAGCAGCCTCAGCGTCGGCGATCAAGTCGTCCGCGCGGGACAGCATTCCGCCTGTATCGGAGCTCGGCTTGTTGCCCGCGTTGGACATGAGGTTGAGGGAATTGCCAAAGAGCCCGTGCGAAGACTGCTGCTCTCCGACCCAACCGATTGCCGCGTTCGAAGTAACAGCGACCACACCAACGTGGGAAAGCTTTGCAAGGGCTCCCGGATCGCTCATGGATGCACAGCCTGCAAGCGCGAGGCACAATGGAAGAAACAGAAGTTTTCTCACTTCAGAACCCTCCCCTGGAGAATGAAGGCACGCAGGATGGTGTTTTCTCAAGCCGGCGCCACTAGTCTGCCGGGTCAAGCACGATATCGAAAGTCCCGCTCGCGGACCCAGAGCTCGGAAATACTTCCGTCTGGATGGGCAGGAAGGCGTCCGCGGCCACGTTCATGTGAATGTGCGGCGGGGGGCCTCCGGAAGCGGCGGGAAACGGGCTCTGGAACCGGTAGCGGCCGTTCTTGTCCGCGACCACTGTTCCTCGGAGCTTGTTCGTGTACCCGTTGGGGCCTGCCAGCCAGAACTCGACCGTTGCGCCCGCAATGGGCAGGCAGTCGCCAGATTGGCGCACGGTGCCGGTGAGAACGAATCCAGAACCCACGCTGGCGCGCTTCGGGGCAGTGGGAGCGTAGGACAGGTCCAGAACGCTCCCCTGGGTTGGCTTGCATTGGGCCACGACCGGGCCGGCAGAAAGAACGACAAGGGCTACACACAGAAAAAGTGCACGCTGCACTGTGACACCTCCCATCCTTGATACGGCGCTTTGCAGTCTTCAATATACTGAACGCGAATGGCGACGGCATCGACAGGGATAGAACAACGGATGAACTGGTGCGCTATTCCGGATTCCCGCGCCCCTTTAAGGGCTTCCAGACAGTCGTCAGCGCTGAGCGCTCCCGCCCGTGGACTTTCTTAAGTACGCCGTAAGCCGTGAGCTTTCCGCCTGACGCAGACGGACGTTCACGGTCAGCCTCTCCAGCATTTGGGCCACGGCCATGTCACCCTGGGGAACCCGTGTCCGCGCAAAAAACTGCTCGACCTCGGCGGCAAGCTCGGGGACATCCAGGGCGGAGCAGCCCTCGATCATGCGCACCGTGCCTGATGCGGGGAACCTCTTCAGGATCTTTGCCCAGTTCTCCCGGATGGCATTCCATGCTGCCCTGCCTGCGTGCTCGGTCACAAGGTAGGCGCCGAGGATGTAGGGGGCATCATCCGTTTTCACCTCGCTCAGCATCATCTCGATTGCCGCGCTGAACAGCTTGCTCTCGCGGAACTCGCCCAGAGCCCGCAGGAAACGCAGCTTTTCCTGGTCGGTAGCGGCGTCGCGGGAAAGAGCGAGGAACTCGTCGAAGCGCGCCTTGCCCCCTGTGTACGCAAGGGTCGAGACGAGTGCCGGAACGACATTGGGGTCAACGGAGCCCCGGTCCTTCTTCCAGGAGGCAAAGAGCCCCACGGCGTCCGACTGCACCTCCGCGTCCTCCCCCACCGTGCCGAGCAGCCCTGCCAGAGAGCCGCGCAGCTCCCGTGCGGCGGTTGACTCATCCGCTTTCGACCTCCAGCCGAGATCCCTGAAAACCGGCCTGACCAGGTCGCGGATGAGCTTCTTGAACGCGGCTCGGTCCTCACCCGAGGTGATCCTGTGAAGGGCCTGGAGCGAGCCTCCTATGATGCTCCAGACACTCGGGTCATCTTCCCCGGAAAGCATTCGCACCAGCTCGAGGTACGCGTCCGAGCCGAGCATCTGGCCGCGCACGAATGCCCATGAGTCGTTGACAAGGTTGAACCGCTCGATCACTTCCAGTCTTTCGGATGGCGCGGAAAGGAGGCTGGAGAGCAGCTCCGGCGCGTAACGTACCCGGTAGAAGCCCGAGCCGCCCGCGTTGACGGCCACGTAACGGAACCCCTTCTGCAGAGAGACTTCCTGATCCCTCTGGGCAAAAATTCGCTTCTCCAGGCGGACCGATCCGTTCTCTGTGGCGTAGCGGAGCTGGAGCGGAATCGGCCAGAGCTGCCCAGCGTGGCTCTCCCTGCCCAGGAAGGCGAACCGTTCCTGGGAGAGGTTGATGAATCCCTGTTTGTGCGACGGGGATACGGTCACAACGGGGTGGCCATCCGTGAGAAACCACGCGTCCATGATCTTCCGCACGGGAACGTCGAGGCCGGCCTGCCTGACGCCTTCCTCCAGTGCATCCCAGAGGTCGGCAACCTCCGCGTTTCCGTGGCTGTAGCGCATGAGGTAGACATGCGCGCCGGCATAGAAAGGAGCGGCGCCGACGAACTGGTGGAGCTGGAACTCGAGGCTTCCACCCTTCTCATACGTGATCTTGTCGAATCGCTGTTCCACTTCATCGGGGTGTCCTACGGGCGCCCAGCAGGGATGCGTGCTGTTGAGCGAGTCCAGGGCAAATGCTGCAGCGCGGTTCAGCCCGAAGGAGTTGAAGATGCGCCATTCCGGCTCGAAGTCCGCCATGACGAGATAGGCGAATATGGTGGCGTTGGACTCGTTGAGCGGGAGACCGTCCCACCAGGCCATGGTCACAAGGTTGCCGAACCACATGTGCGCCAGCTCATGGAAGACCACCTCGGCGACGCGCTGCAGCTCTGCCACCGTGGCACGAGGCTCGTCCACGAGGAGCGCCGTGGCGCGGTACGTGATGAGCCCGGTGTTCTCCATGGCCCCCGAGCGGAACTCGGGGATGGCGATCATGTCGATCTTGTCCCCGCCGAAATAGGGAACGCCGAGCGTGCGCTCGTACCATTCCACACCGTAGGCGGCGCATTTCAAGGCGTAACTCTTGAGCGCGTTCTTTCCCGGCACGGACCAGATGCGAAGCTCCTTGCCGTTGGCCCAGGCGGGCTCGGAGCTTTCAAAGGTCCCTACGCACCAGGCAAGCAGATACGTGGACATCCGGGGAGTGGGCCTGAACGCGACGGTCTTCCGTCCGTTTTCCATTGTCTCCGAGGCGACGCGCATGTTGGAGAGCACCGTCAGATGTGCGTCGATCACGAAGGTGACGGCATACGTAGCCTTTGCCGCCGGCTCGTCCCAGCAGGGAAATGCACGGCGTGCGTGGGTGGCTTCGAACTGCGTCGCGGCCGCCCAGTGGTCGACGCTGTTCTCGTCGGTCCATTTGCTCCTGTAGAAGCCCTCGAGGCTCGGCTGCACAAGGCTGCCCTCATATTCGGCAATGAGCTTCCAAGGGCCTTTCGCAAGCATTTCACCGAAGGAGAACTCGGCGGTCTGGGCCTTTTCATCGAGCACTGCCGCGCTTGGAAACTGTTCTTCGCGCGTCTCCCCCGTCACGGGGTCAACAAAGGTCACCCGTGCCTGCGTGGTTGCCGCTTCACGGCGGCCCCCTCGGCTGTCGACAATCTGCGCCGTGATGATTTTCAACCCGAGTGCGTGCACGGTGAAGCGGTCAACCGGCTCGAGCACCTCCACGTCAACGACAACGCGGCCGCTGAAACGGAATGAGCCGAAATCCGGTTTCACCAGCAGGTCGTAGTGACGGGGCACCACGCTGCGGGGAAGCTGATAGGGGGACACGTCGCCACGTTCATTCATCTGGAATTTCCTTTCTGCAAACGCCATCCCAACTAATATGGAATATCGAGCGGAATTTGGCCAGTGAAGAGTGCAGATGGACGGGGGTGCGCCCATCTGCTACAGTGCGGCCCTTAGATGAAGCAGATCACGGAAGAGTCAATAGCCCTTCTTGCCGTCCCACGGCAGGAAATTGTGGACAGGATCGCACGGGACCTGGACGTGAAGCCCTCCCAGGTCTCCGCGGTTATCGGCCTGGTGGCGGAGGGATGCACGGTCCCCTTTATTGCGCGCTATCGCAAGGAGAAGACAGGGAGCCTGGACGAAGTTCAGGTGCGCGAGGTCTCTCATCGCATGATTTCCTGCACCAATCTGGAAACGCGGCGGTTGGAGATCATTCGGGGCATTTTCTCCCAGGGAAAGCTGGATGAAGGGCTCCTGGGGAATCTTCGCAGGTGCTCGACGCTGTCGGAGCTGGAAGACATCTACGCGCCGTACAGGAAGAAAAAAAAGACCAGGGGAATGATCGCGCGGGAGAAGGGCCTCGAACCGCTTGCCCAGATCATGCGTCACCACGATGAACCAACTGTCCTTTCCCGGGCCCGGGCGTTCGTGCGCATTGATGCAGAGAACGCGGAACTCTCCGTGTCCAGTCCTGAGGAGGCCCTGCAGGGCGCAATGGACATTCTTGCGGACGGCGTATCACAGGATCCTGACAATCGCGCTGCGGTGAAAACGCTCTACCGTCGCGGCGGACGGGTGGTCGTCACGGGCATCGGAGACGATGAGAAGAAGGCCCAGTCCGTCTACCAGATGTACTGGAGCTACTCGGAACCCCTGTCCACCCTCAAGGCGCACCGCGTGCTGGCCATGAACCGCGGCGAGCGCGAAGGGGTCCTGGAAGTGAAAGTCGAAGTGGATGAAGAGGCCGCGTGCGCGCTCCTGCGCGGGCGTATCGAGACAAAGAACAGATTCCACAGCGAGGCAATCGATGACGGCCTGCGCCGGCTTCTGTCGCCGGCAGTGCTGCGCGAGATCAGGCAGGACGCGGCCAGCAGCGCGGACGAGCACGGCAGGAGCGTCTTCAGCGAAAACCTGAAGAATCTGCTCATGTCGCCGCCGCTGAAGGGGACGCGGGTACTGGGCATGGACCCGGGCATCCGCACGGGAACCAAGTGCGCGGCAATGGACGAAACGGGGAAGCTCCTTGGCCACTTCGTTGTCAACCAGGAGCGTGATCCGGAGGGCGCCAGAAAGGCCATCGCCGCGGCGGTGGAAAAATACGCGGTGCAGCTGATCGCCGTTGGCAGCGGCACGGCAAGCCAGCAGGTCCAGACCGCGGTGGCCCAGTCCATCGCCGAGAGCTCGCTTGACGTGAAGTTCACGGTCGTGGACGAGGATGGCGCATCGGTGTACTCGGCCAGCGATGTAGCCCGGGAAGAGTTCCCCGATCTTGACCTGACAATCCGCGGGGCCATCAGCATCGGCAGGCGTCTCCAGGACCCCCTCGCGGAGCTGGTCAAAATAGACCCGAAGTCAATCGGCGTCGGCCTCTATCAGCATGACCTCAACCAGAAGAAGCTCTCCGAATCACTGGACGAGGTCGTGGGATCCGTCGTGAATAATGTCGGTGTGAGCCTCAACACGGCTTCGGCGTCCCTCCTCAAGTACGTGTCAGGCATCAACGCAGCGCTGTCCAGGAAGATCGTCCAGTTCCGGGAAAAGTCAGGCATGATTCTTTCCCGCCACCAGCTCCTGAAGGTCCCCGGTATGGGTCCGAAGACCTTCGAGCAGTGCGCGGGTTTTCTCAAGATCCCGGAGAGCCCCAACCCGCTGGACAACACGTGGGTGCATCCGGAGAACTACACCCTCGCGGCGGCGATCCTCCCGATGGTGAAATCCGGCGCCAGCCTCAGTGACATCCAACGCGCGGATCTTCAGTCCCGGTATGGCGTCGGCACTACGACCCTGGGGGATATCATCAGCGAGCTGGCAAAGCCCAATCGGGATCCTCGGGATGAATACCCCACGCCGATCCTCCGGCAGGGAGTGGTCACGTTCGAAGACCTCGCCGAGGGCATGCGCGTCATCGGCAAGGTGAAGAACGTGGTCGATTTCGGGGCCTTCGTTGATATCGGGATCAAGGAGACGGCTCTTCTTCACGTGTCAGAGATGAGCAGCCGATTCATCGAGGACCCCATGGAGCTGCTCAGAGTGGGCGATGTCAAGGAGTTTCGGATCATTGGCCTGGACGTGATGCGCCGCCGAATCAGCCTCAGCCTCAAGCCGCCGGCATCGCAGACACAGCCGAAGCCGCATTCGGCGGCCGGCATGGACACGCGGCGCCCCTCCCGAGCCACCGAGCCACGGCGTCCTGCCGGCGGCAGACCGGAGTCCGACGCGCATGGCGACGGCACGGTCTATAATCCCTTTGCCGATCTGCTGCGCAGGAAAAAAGAATAGGATTGCGAGATCGGCCGCGGGCGGTCTGACCGCGCCGGAGCAATGCCCGCGGTCCTCGCTTCGTCCTGGAATGACAAATGTAACTGAAAAGAAGTGACCTCTTTCACTACTCGCCATTCCTCCTCCCCAGTATGTTTCAGCTCGGTGCGGGAGAAATAAGCTGCGTCTCCAATCCCGAGGAGGTATCGTGACACGATTCAGGTTTCTGCGCATTGCCGTGGTTGGGATATTGATTCTGCTTGCGGTTCAGTTCGAGCTCGGAATGGCAGTGAATCTCTCTCCCAGTCTCGAGGATGTGCCGCCCGTCGCCGGAACCGTAACGGCAATCTGGGGAGCGCTGGCCAGGGTCGGAGAAGCGGCTCTCACACACGCGCTCCTTGGCACCTTCCTCACGGTTCTCGCGCTGGCAAGCCTGGTTCTGGCGATCAGATCACGCGCAAGAAGCGTGGCAGTGATAGGGGTGTTTTCCTTCCTTGTCATGGCCCTCGCGACCGTCAACGGAATCCTGTTCACGTTGTCCGGATTCAAGAACGACCACTTCTCGCATGGCATGGCCACATTGTTCCTGCTCGCATTCTCACTTCACTTTGTCCAGGCCTGCGTACTGACGGTGAGGCTGCGTCGGCCCAATTCGCGGTAGGGAAGGCTCCCCTCCTGAGGCTATGACAACTTCACAGTACCTCCGCCCAGGGAGACGATCATGTCGAACGCCTCCTTCTCAAGCGGCGTGA
The DNA here is from genome assembly GCA_964437385.1 of uncultured Spirochaetaceae bacterium. Lineage (GTDB taxonomy): Bacteria > Spirochaetota > Spirochaetia > SZUA-6 > Fen-1364 > Fen-1364. The sequence goes on along the minus strand of CAYTGX010000029.1, from coordinate 38,846 downwards.
CGGAAAGGCGTCCCTCCCGCACCAGGTGTATCTTCTGAAGTGAGGACTCTGCCTTGATCGTTGACAGCGTGACGGGGTTTTTCAGCGTCCATGCCGGAGCGACGTCCACAGCCGACCAGATATCTTCTTCAGATGTCTTATCAGGGAATGGTTCGGACAGGATCTTCATGGCGGCAACGACGCTCTTCTCTTCTCCCGAGTGATAGAAGAGGACAAGGTCACCCGGCTTCATCTCGCGGAGAAAGTTGCGGGCCTTGTAGTTCCGGATGCCGTCCCAGGTGGTCTTCCCGTCCCGCACGAGGTCGGACCACCCGTAGGTATCGGGATCGCTTTTGGCGAGCCAGTACTTCATACTGCCTCCTTAATCTGCAGACGAGTGAATCGTGACAGGATACCCTCCTGCAATCGCCCGCACAATCGATCTCGGGGTCAGCACCTGGACCGTTCCGCTTCCGGCCGGGATGCTTCGCCCGTATCCCCCTGGTTCCCAGCGCACCAGGTTCTTCCCCCGCACCAGGTACGGTAAGCCTTCGCTGTCTGCGACCATTGCGCCGGCAGGCAATTCGGACACCTGAGCGACCCAGGTGAGCTTTCCTCGTGTGCCGTTCATCCGCTCGGCATGCAGAACGCGATCCATCTCATCCGCGGAAGGCAGGGACTCGGTGAAGAGACCGGGATTCGCCGCGGCCCAGATTCTGCGAAACACGAGGTACCGCTCATGCTGGCACTCGGCACAGGGCCGATGGCCGGCCGCAAGCGCGGTCGCCTCATCCAGAAAGAAAAGCTCCGTGTAGCGCCCCGGCGTCATGACCTTTCGGTACCACCCGCGAAACTCCAGGACGCAAATGATCCATCTCCTGCAGGCAAAAGCGCGCCGTATCTGCTGCCGGCTGTCGTGCAGACAGCCGCGGTTGCCCATCAGAGTACCGCGAGACTCGGTTGCAATCAGCTCACCGAAAGGGTTCACGCGGTTCTGCAGCGGCATGTCCAGCATAATATACTGACGATCAGGCGCCTCTCTGGTACATTCAGGAAATGACCCGCAGAGGTATCCTGCTGTTCGCCGCAATGTGCCTGATCTGGGGGATTCCGTATTTCCTGATCCGCATCGCGGTGAGCGAGATCTCACCCGCCATGCTCGTCTTTTCCCGCACCGGCATAGGTGCTCTTATCCTGATGCCTGTTGTGCTGGCCCGGGGCGGCCTGCGCGGAATCGGCATAAAATGGGTTGCCCTGCTCGCGTTCATGGCCGCGGAAGTCGGGGGACCGTGGTTCTTTCTTTTCAGCGCCGAGCAGCGCATCTCCAGCTCGCTGGCAGGCCTCCTGATCTCCTGCGTCCCGCTGATAGGGATCCTGATCGCGCCGCTCTTCGGCAACCGTGAAAGAATTGGACCGGTAGGTCTGGGCGGGCTGGCATTGGGGCTGGTCGGGGTGGCAGCCATTGTCGGCCTGGACTTTCATGCATCCGACACGACCGCATTGCTGGAAATGGCGCTGGTTGCGGTGGGCTATGCGCTGGGCCCGGCAATCCTCAGGCGCTGGCTGACCGGAGTGCCCTCGGTAAGCGTGATCGGGATTTCCCTTGCCGCGTGCGCTGTGCTCTATGCGCCGCTGGCTGCGGCGCAGTGGCCGCATGCCATGCCGAGCGCCAGCGTACTCGTCTCCGTGGGGGTGCTCGCGGTGGTCTGCACTGCCGTCGCATTCCTGCTTTTCTTCGCGCTGATAGAAGAGATCGGACCGGTGCGTGCCACGGTGATCACGTACGTCAACCCGGCAGTAGCTGCACTGGCCGGGGTGGCCGTGCTCAGTGAGACATTCACCCCCGGGATGGGAGTCGGTTTCGTGCTCGTCCTGGCCGGTTCAGTCCTGGCCACGCGCCGCAAGGAGCCTGCCCGCACCTGAACCCGCTATGAGTTCTCCCGCCGGCTGTACTTGCGGTCCTGGTACAGGAGGATGGTCTTGCGGAGCCGCAGGGACCTGGGGGTCACCTCGACCATCTCGTCTTCCCGCAGGTACTGGATGGCGCGTTCAAGGGTCAGGGGCTGGATGGGCGTGAGCGTCAGCGCTTCGTCCTTGGAGACCGAGCGCATGTTGGAAAGCTTTTTCTCCTTGCAGGGATTCACGTTCAATTCCGAATCAAGATTATGCTCACCGACTATCATCCCCTCGTAGACCCTGTCCCCGGGAACGATAAAGAGCCGGCCCCTCGGCTCCAGGTGATACAGCCCGTAGATGACGGCATTGCCGCTCCGGTCGGACACCATGGAGCCGGTAAAGCGGTCGATAAAATCCCCGCGGTACTCCTCGTAGCCCGAAAGATACGAGTTCATGATGCCGGTCCCCTTCGTGTCGGTCAGGAAGAGATCGCGGTAACCGATGAGCGCGCGGGAGGGAACGGAGAACTCCAGGTGCACACGACCCCCGTCGTGGATGGTGTAGGTGAGCATGCGGCCTTTTCTTGCGGACAGCTTTTCAGTCACGATACCCACAAAAGCCTCGTTGCAGTCCACAAAGAGGTGCTCGATGGGCTCGAGCTTTTGTCCCTTTTCGAATTTGAAGATCACTTCAGGCCGACTCACGCAGATTTCAAAGTCCTCGCGCCGCAGCATTTCGATCAGGATGACGAGCTGGAACTCTCCCCTGCCCCGTACGATGAATCCGCCGCCCCCCTTCACCTCTTCAACCTGGATGGACACGTTGTTGAGTGTTTCCTTGCGAAGGCGCTCGAAGAGCCTCCCGGACTGGACGTTCTTTCCTTCCAGGCCGGAGAGGGGGGACGTGTTCACGAAGAAATGCATGGACACCGTCGGCTCGTCGATGATGATCCGCTTGAGGGCCTTCGGGAACTCCTGGTTGCAGATGGTATCGCCAATGTGCACATTCTCGATGCCGGAGAGGACCACGATATCTCCCGGCTCCGCGCTGTCGGTCTCCACGAGCTTCGCTCCTGCATACATGTGAAGCTTGGTCACGTTCAGGGCTTCGCGCACATCCCCTTCACCAATGCAGACAAGGCTGTCCTTGGAATGTGCCCGGCCGTTTATCACCTTGCCGATGGCCTGCCGGCCGAAATAGTCGGAATAGGAAAGGTCGGAGACGAGCATCTGGAACGGCTCCGTGGAGGTGTACCGGGGCGGAGCAATCTCGCGCACAATCGCGTCAAGGAGGGGATGGAGGTTGTCGCTTGTTCCATCCAGGGTGTCCTTGGCGATGCCCAGCTTGCCGACTGCGTACAACAGGGGAAACTCGAGCTGTTCCTCGGTGACGCCCAGGTCGATGAAAAGGTCGTAGATCTGGTTCAAGACCTCGGCGGGGCGGGCATCCGGTCGATCGATCTTGTTGATGACGACGATGATGGACAGGCGGCCCGCAAGGGCTTTCCCGAGCACGAAACGGGTCTGCGGCAGCGGTCCTTCAGAGGCATCCACCAGGAGGACCGCGCCGTCCACCATCGAAAGGGCGCGCTCGACTTCACCGCCGAAATCCGCGTGCCCCGGTGTGTCCAGGATGTTGATCTTGACGCCCTTCCAGACGACCGAACAGTTTTTTGCGGCAATCGTGATTCCGCGCTCCCGCTCCAGGTCCATGCTGTCCATGAGGCGTTCCTGGGTTTCCTGGCCCTCGCGGAACACGCCGGACTGCTTGAACATTGCGTCAACCAGCGTTGTCTTGCCGTGGTCGACATGCGCGATTATCGCAATATTGCGAATGGCCGGGTTTGATGCATCTCTGTGGGTCAAAGTGACGTCCTGACTTGCCTTCTCACGGCGGGAGATGCGGCCATAGTAGCCTGTTTTGCGGATTAAGTCTGCTTCGGCTCATAGCAGAGAAAGACGTTCCCATTGCCGAAGACCCGCGACTTTGTCAGCGTCAGGGCGATCTTTTCCTTCACGCCGTCGAACATCGTCCTGCCCCTGCCGAGGACAACGGGAATCACCACGACCTGGTATTCATCGATCAGGCGTTCCTGCGCCAATTGGGAAATAATGGTGCCGCTTCCCATGACCACCAGGCCTTTGCCCGGCGCTTTCTTCATTTTTCGCACTTCCTCTGCCGGGTCGCCCTTCACCAGCCTCGTGTTGCTCCACGACGCCTTCTCCATCGTCCTTGAAAACACGACCTTGGGCAGGCTGTTCATGCCGTCCGCCACGACAGGATCGTTCTTCATGGCACGCGGAGTCGGCCAGTAGCCGGCCATGAGATCATAGGTGATCCTGCCGAAAAGGAGCTCCCCTCCTCCGCTGGCATTGCCCTGGACGAATTCATCGAAATCCGCGTCGCGATTACGGACATGAGCCCAGCTCATGTCGCCGATCTGGTCCACGAAATAGCCGTCCAGGCTCACCGAATTGAAAACAAGCAATCTGCGCATCAATGTTCTCCTGCACGCGTATGTCGGAGCATATGGGCGGATTCTTTGCCTTGGCCGGAGCCTTGGCGCCGCGCGGGCGGAAGGCCGCACCGTGCCCCGCGGCGGCGGCCGCGGGCGCGCTAACCGTCCAGGATCTCGCGCACTTTTTCCGCCAGCACCGCCAGGGAGAAGGGCTTGGAAATGAAGCTCACCCCTTCCTCCAGCACACCGCGATGGGCAATGACGTCCGCCGTATAGCCGGACATGTAGAGGCACTTCAATCCGGCGCGCGCCGCGGTGAGTCGATCGACAAGCTGCCGCCCATTCATCTCGGGCATGACCACGTCCGTCAGCACAAGGTGGATCTGCCCTGCGTACTCCTCGCTCCTGCCGATTGCCTCGTACGGCGAGCTGGCAGTCAGCACCGTGTAGCCGAATTGCTCCAGGCTCTCACGGGCCAGCTCCAGAATCGCCTTCTCGTCCTCCACCACGAGCACAGTCTCAGTCCCTCCGCGGGGCGCCGTCCCCCCGCCTTCCACGGCCGCGGCTGCGGCGCTCCCCTCCACCCGCGGCAGATACACCTTGAAAGTCGTTCCCACGCCCACCTCGCTGTACACGTTGATGAATCCGCTGTTCTGCTTGACGATCCCGTAGACCGTTGCCAGCCCGAGCCCTGTGCCCTTGCCCGGCTCCTTTGTTGTGAAGAACGGCTCGAAAAGGTGAGACTGGACCTCCTTGTTCATGCCGCTGCCGTCGTCGCTCACCGTCAGCTGCAGGTAGTCCCCTGGAAGGTAGCCCGCGTGCGCGTCGCAGTATTCCGCGTCAAATGTGACGTTTGTCGTCCCGATGGTCAGCTTGCCCACACCGCCGATTGCGTCCCGGGCGTTCACCGCCAGGTTTGCCAGCACCTGGTCGAGCTGTGAAGGATCTATCATCACCTTCCAGAGGTCCTTCCCGGGCATCCACGCAAGATCGACGTCCTCACCGATGAGCCGGCGGATCATTTTCTGTGTGCTGGCCACCGCGTCATTCAGATCCAGCAGTTTCGGGCTTACTGCCTGCTTGCGCGCAAAGGCCAGCAGCTGGCCCGTCATTTCCGCCGACCGCTGCGCGGCCCTCCGGATCTCCAGCATGTATCTGTACAGGGGCTGCCCGGCCTCCAGTTTTGCCAGGGACATCTCCACGTAGGTGATGATCACCTGGAGCATGTTGTTGAAATCATGCGCTACCCCACCGGCGAGCTGTCCGACGGTCTCCATCTTCAGCGCCTGGCGAAGCTGCTCCTCCATCTGCCGCTGCGCGCTGATGTCGCGGTTGACCGCGACGTAGCTGACGATCCGCCCGCCTGCGTCGCAGACGGGAGAGATGGTGGCCTCCTCGGTGTACGGCTTCCCGTCCTTGCGCGTGTTGACCAGGTTGCCTTTCCAGGTCTTTCCCGAGGAGATTGTCTTCCACAGCGCATTGGCGAGCGACTCCTCCTGGCCGCCGGCGGTGAGAAACTGCGCGCCGCGGCCAATGGCCTCCGCACGGGTGTAGCCGGTCACCGTCTCGAAGGCCGGGTTCACGTACTGGACGATCCCCTGCGGGTCGGTGATATACACGATCTCCCCCGACTGCTCGATGGCCGCCATCAACCGCTCCCGCTCGGCCTCGGCGCGCTTGCGCGTGGTGATGTCCCTGAGAATGAAGTGGATGGCATTCGCCGCGCCGAATGTGAAAGGGGCCGCGAGCACTTCGACATCGACCATCCTTCCCTCCCTGGTCAGGATCTTCGACTCAAGGAGGGAGACGGCCTCCGTGGAATCCCGCGGATGATTGATGCGCTCCCTGAGCGGCCCGAGGAAGTCGGGGTGGAAAAGATCGAATGCGGACTTGCCGAGCAGCTCGTCCTCGCTGCGGGCAGCGAACAGCCTGCAGCAGGCATTGTTGGCCAGGATGATGCGGTCCTGCTGGTCCACGAAAATCGCATCGGGGGAGTTCACGATCAGGCTTCGGTAACGGCGTTCGCTCTCTTTCAGCGCTGCCTCGGCAAACATGCGCTCGGTAATGTCGACGATCGTCGTGATGAAGTGAAGCGGCGTGCCATCCTTGTCACGGAGTGCTGCCGAGCTGATATCCACCCAGACAAGAGAGCCGTTCTTGTGGATGTATCTCTTCGTGAATCGAATTGAATCCTTTTCCCCCTTCTCGAGCTGCCCCATGAAATACTCGGAAAGCCCCAGGTCATCCGCGGGGGTGATCGCCTGCCACGGCATGGTCTGGAGCTCCTCCTGCGTGTAGCCGAGCATGTCTCCAAAGGCCTTGTTCACCATGATCTGGCCGGTGTGCAGCGTAATCGACTTTCCGACATTTGCGGAGTCGAATATGCGCTTGAATCTTTCCTCACTATCTCGAAGAGCCCTTTCGGCCCGCGCGCGGCGCAGTGACACGGCCGCCATCTGGGTGAACAGTCTGACGAGCTCCGGAGCCGGGTCAGGAACGCCGGCGCGCAGCGCCACCAGGGAGGTGCCGTACAACACGCCCTCCAGCCAGTAGGCAACGCCGAGGAATCTGTCGATGGCCAGGACCTTCTGCAGTTCCTTCCCGACAGCGTCCGGGATGACTCCGAATGTCACTTCGCTGAGGGAGCGCAGGTAGGAAACGGGATTCCGCTGCAGCTGGAGGTATGCCTTATCGCTCACCGGGAAGGCCGCCCCGGTCAACCGCCGTCCCCCGGTGCCGCTGACTATCGTGTCAATGACACCAGGGTCGGACTCCGTATGCACCACGCGGATGGTCTTCGCAGCGGGATCGTAGATGCCGAAAGAGGCCAGGGCGCCCCCGGTCAGGTCCTTCAGAGAACGGGCGATGAACGGGTACGTCTCCTGCTCTGTCGCGATTGACGCCAGCCCGACACCGGCGCTGGCCACGATCAGAAAGCCCTGGTTCGTCGCCTTCAGCTGCGCTTCGGCAGCCTTTTGCTCCCGCCGCATACGCATGTGCTCGAGGCCGGCCTGTACGGCTGGTCCCAGGCGCTTGATGTGCTCCTTGATGACATAGTCCCATGCCCCGGCCTTCAGATACTCCACCGCCGTGTCCTCATTCATTGAACCGGTGAGCATGATGATCGGAGTATCAGGGGCGCGCTCCAGCGCCAGCTTGAGCGCCGCCATTCCGTTGAACCGCGGGAGCTTGAAGTCGCAGAGGATGACATCCGGTCTGAAGGAGGTCAAGGCAAAGAGGAACTCCTCCCGCGTCTCCACGCGAAGAAACTCGCTGCCGGGAATGACACGGCTGACCTCGCGCTCCGCGAGCTCCGCATCCGGGGGGTGATCAACGATCAGGAAACGCAGGCTGTCCTTCAATGTCCGAACCTCGTTGCGTGAGGCACCCGCGCCCACGTCATTTCGGCGGCTGGATGTCGCCGAGCAGAACTGTTCGCACGGCAAGGAAATTCATGCAAAGCCTCCTGTGGACGGCGGTCGGAAGCCAGGCCGTGGTGCGCGTGCCGAAGCGAGCGGCAGTACCGCGGGGAATTAATCCCAGTCTGCTATTCATAATGTAACATAACGGGCGCGGGTTTTCTTTTCATGCAGGGCGCCTTGTGAAGACGGCGCCGCCCTCCTGGCGCCCACCCGACGGTGTGCTACGGCTCTTTCAGGACCGAGACGAAGTTTCCCGCCGGATCCTTGAACCAGGCGATGTCCGGGCCCTGCCCTGCGGAAATCCCCCGTACAATGCCCTTTGTGTCGGTTTTCATCCCGTTGTCGTAGTGCTCGAACTTGACGCCGCGGCTTGTCAGCTCATCAACCGCTTCATCGATGTTGTCCACCACGAAGTTCAGAATAGTGAAAGTGGCGGGTGCGTGGTTTTCCTTGGGATAGACGAACACCGTGGCGCCGCCGGGCAGATGAAGGGTGATCCCCATCTTGTCTTTGCTCACCTTCAGCCCCAGCATCTTCGAATAGAAGTCCTGGGCTTTTGCAAGATTATCAACCGAGAAACCGCTGAAAGCTGCTTTTGCGCTGAACATGTTCCCTCCTTGCCGCCGGTTACCGGCGGATCTTGTGATGTCCACGAGTCCAAAAGTACTGACGGAAGAGGACTGTGTACAACAGGGAGGCTGTCTTTGCCTGATACGCTGGCCGATCTCCAGGCACTTTCGTACTTTAGGAGAATGCCAGACATCCAGACTGAAACGATCGTCTACGGCCCGGCAAAGCTCACCGGCTACCTGGCCGTCCCGCAGGGAAAAGGACCTTTCCCCGCCCTTGTCGTGATCCACGAGTGGTGGGGACTGAATGACCAGATACGGGCCGCAGCGGCAGATCTCGCGAAGGCCGGTTATGCCGCTCTTGCAGTGGATCTCTTCCGCGGGACCCTGGCGAAGAGCCCGGAGGAGGCAAAGAAAGTCGTCATGGGCCTCGATGCATCGCAGGCCATCTCCGATCTTCAGGAGGCCTTCCAATTCCTGTCCAGCAGGCCTTACGTGAAAAAGGGAAAAGTGGGGAGCGTCGGCTGGTGCTTCGGGGGCGGGTACTCGCTGGGCCTGGCAATCTCCCAACCGGACCTCGCGGCCTGTGTCGTGTATTACGGCAGGCTGGAAAGCGACACGGCAAAGCTTTCGAGGATCCGAAGCCCCGTCCTGGGCTTCTTCGGCCAGGATGATGCAGGCATCCCGGTGGCCGCGGTGAACGGGTTCGAGGCCGCCATGAAGCAGGCGGGGCGCCGGATCGAAACGCACATCTACCCGGGCGCGGGTCACGCCTTTGCCAATCCTACCCGCACCGACGCGTACAGGCCCGAAGCCACGAAAGACTCGTGGGGCAGAATGATGAAATTCCTCTCCTCAACGCTGGCGTAGGCTGTCCCGGCCCGCACGCCCGGGGAGCGGCGGCCACGCTGCGCGCGACGGAAGAGGCGTCCTCCTATGAGCGCAGATGCTTCAGGGAGAACTCGGTACGGCCTATCAGGATGGTGTCATCAGGGCGCAGACGCAGGTATTTTCCAAGCGGCACACGCTTGTTGTTTACGAAAGTGGCGTTCGTGCTGTCCAGGTCCTCGATGAAGTATTCGTTCTTCAGCTTCTGGATCACCGCATGATGACGGGAGGCAAGGGGGTCATCGAGCACGATGGAATTGTCATCATCCCTTCCCACCGTGATCCGGCTCGTTATGGGGATGCTCTTTCCCTGAAAGACGAGAACCATTGGGCCGGGCTTATGCACTTTGGAGAGACGCTGGCCCACCACGCTTTCCGAGAAAATTGTCTCGTCGGGAGTATCACCAATTTCTGCCACGCAACGCTCCTCCTGCAGAACAGCAGACATTCTTACCGCTTGCTGACTTCATCCTAGAATGTAGCCTGCAGGCGGTCCGTTATCAAGACAATGGCGGATCGAAGCCGGCCCCGATAGCCGGTCATCACGCTCGTGTGGGAGGCAAGCCATTTCCAACAACAAAATCTGCCTTGGGAAAGAGCCCAAATATAGCCTACATATTCTATATACAACCTATTGACTAATAGACAACTTATCATGTATAATACTAGTCATGCACAGAGATCATTATGTCCCTTAGGAGTGCGATCCTTGGTCTGCTCAACAAGGAGCCCATGAATGGATATGCCATCAAGACGCTTTTTGACGAGGCAATCAACTTCATCTGGCAGGCCGAGCTGAGCCAGATCTACCGCGAGCTGGATGCAATGGAGAAGGAAGGGCTCGTCACCTCCTCAATCGAGCAGCAGCACGACCGGCCGAACAAAAGGGTCTATTCGATCACAGAGCCCGGCAGGACCCGGTTCATGGAATGGCTGACGGCAGTGCCTGAGCAGTTCCTGGTGCCAAAGCGGGATGAGTTCATGCTCAGGTTTTTTTTCGGCTCCCTTGCCGGTGAGGATCTGATGAGACGATCCCTCGAGCAGATGCTCCTTCATGTGAGCAAGGCCAGGGATGCTCTCCTGGAGCCGGCACGCATTGCCGCGCGTCACCCCGGGGATGCGTTCATGGCGCGGGCGGATCGCGCGTGCCGCGAAGACCGCTACTGCGGCTTTATCAAGAAGAGGGCGCTCATGACGTATGAGACAATAATCCGCTGGGCGGAAGAATGCCTTGCGGAATTAAACCAGGGAGAAAACTGAACATGGAAACGACGATCTTCTATTACACGGCAACGGGCAACTCGCTCACCCTTGCGCGGTCCCTTGCGCGGGAGCTCGGGAACACCACCCTCGTGCCCATTGCCCGCTACCGGCAGACTTCCGCCGCACCGGCCACCCCGCGGGTGGGGATAGTATTCCCCATCCATGCATGGGGACCACCGCGCACCGTGGAGGAGTTCATCGACAAGCTCGACCTTCGAGGAGTCCGCTACACGTTTGCCATTGTTTCCTGCGGGGGCACCGCGGCGGCAACCCTTCCCAGGCTGAGGAAGGCTCTTCGCCGGAAAGGCAGTGACCTGCACGCGGGGTTCATCGTCCGGTCCCCCGGCTACATGGACATGGGCGGCAAGCAGCCCCCGATAATCGACCTGGTGCGGCGTCTTTCCGGGCGGCTGTTCCCGAAGGACAGCGAACGGCTTCCAGAGATCATCGAGGCCGTGCGGAATGAAAAGCACGGAAGGGTCGAGAGAAACGCCCTTCCCGGCGCCCTGCTCGGCAGCTTCTTCCACGGCAAGGCTGCGCCGCAGTTTGCCAGGCTTGACTCGGCCTACCGTGTCTCCCAGGCCTGCGCCGGCTGCGGCACCTGCACGCGCGTCTGCCCGCGCGGCAACGTCACGCTGGAGAGCAGCAAGCCCGCATGGCACCATGACTGCGACAACTGCGGCGCATGCGCCACGTGGTGCCCGCAGAATGCAATCGGTCTCCAGGGCGCTCCCAGCGCTCCGCGCCGCCACAATCTCGAGGTGGCTGCCGCAGACCTCATGTGGACCTGAGGAGGGTGCGCTCCGTTCAGCCGTCAAGCACCTCTCTGACCTTTGCGGCCAGCACTCTGAGAGAGAACGGCTTGGCGATGAAGCTGACCCCCTCCTCCAACACTCCCCGATGGGCTATGACGTCCGCTGTATAGCCTGACATGTACAGGCACTTCATCCCGGGGCGGGCAGCGGTCAGCCGCTCGGCAAGCTGCCGCCCGTTCATTTTCGGCATCACGACATCGGTGATCAAAAGCTGGATCGTCCCTGCCTGTTCCTGGCTTCGGCGCATCGCCTCCTCTGGTGACTTCGCGGCCAGCACCGTGTACCCCAACTGCTCCAGACTCTCCCGAGCCAGCTCCAGAATTGCCGCCTCATCTTCCACAACGAGCACCGTCTCGGTCCCCCCTCGTGGAGCCGCTGCCTCCACCTCCACTCCCTTGTCCGCGCCTGCCCCTTCGGCTCTTGGCAGGTATACCTTGAAGGTGGTCCCTTCTCCCGGCTCGCTGTACACATTTATGAACCCATTGTTCTGCTTGACGATCCCGTAGATCGTGGCCAGCCCCAGACCCGTGCCTTTCCCCGGCGCCTTGGTCGTGAAAAAAGGTTCGAACAAGTGCGAAAGTGTCTCCCTGTCCATGCCACAGCCGTTGTCGCTCACGGCGAGCAGGACGTAGTCTCCTGGGAGGAAGCCCGGATTGGTGTCGCAATAGTCCTTGTCAAAGAAGACTTTCTCCGTTCCGATGGTCAGCCTTCCCACCCCGCCGATTGCATCCCGCGCATTCACCGCCAGATTGGCCAATACCTGGTCGAGCTGCGCGGGATCTATCTTCACCTTCCATAGACCGTGCCCTGGAATGGAGGCAAGATCGATGTCCTCCCCGATCAGCCGCTGGATCATCTTCTGCGCGCCGGCCACGGCGTCATTCAGATCCAGAATCTTCGGGCTTACCGTCTGCTTCCGCGCAAAGGCAAGAAGCTGCCCGGTGATCTCGGCGGAACGCTGGGCCGCCCGCCGAATCTCCATCAGGTACTGGTGCAGCAGCTGCTCTGGATCCGCCTTTGCCAGCGACATCTCCGTGTACATAATGATCACCTGGAGCATGTTGTTGAAGTCGTGCGCCACGCCTCCCGCAAGCCGCCCTACGGTCTCCATCTTCTGCGCCTGGCGCAGCCGATCCTCCAGCAGCCGCTGGGCGCTGACGTCGTGATTCACTGCAACATAGCTCACGATCCGGCCGCCCGCGTCAGACACCGGCGTAATGGTCGATTCCTCCGTGTACTTCGTCCCGTCTTTGCGACGGTTGACCATGGTTCCCCGCCAGGTCCTGCCTGAGGAAAGGGTCTGCCACAACTCATCGTAGAACGCCTTGTCCTGCGCGCCGCTCTTGAGCATGCGGGGAGTGCGGCCAGCAGCCTCCTGGCGGGTGTAGCCGGTCACGCTCTCGAAGGCCGGGTTCACATACTGGATGATCTCATCGGAGTCAGTGATGATGATGATCTCGCCGGTCTGTTCGATTGCCGCCATCAGCCGATCCCGTTCCGCCTCGGCCATCTTTCGTTCCGTGATGTCAGTAAGAATTACCTGGACGGCCGTTTTTCCCCTGTACGGCAGGAGTCTTGCTATGACCGCAACATTGATGGGAGTCCCATCCAGCTTCAAATAGACATCTTCGGCAGGATAAAGGCCCTGTTCTCCCGCCATCATCCTTCTCATCCGGGATTGAGACGCTTCCAGCCTCCCGGGGTGAGTAATCTCCGTGATTGGTTTGCCGGCGATCATTTCTTCCGAATCCGCACCAAACAAATGTGCAGCGGCAGGATTCGTGAAAACAATCTTCCCTTCGGAGTAGACGGCGATCCCCACAGGGGCGAACTCGAGCAGATCTCTGTAGCGTTGCTCGCTTTCGCGCAGGCTTGCCTCCGTCGAGATGACTTCTTCCATGTCTGTGAGCACGAGACAATAGACCTGCTCCGCCCCGGCACCCTTCAACAGCGTTGCCCACATGTACACCGGTACCAGGAGGCCTTCACTGGTCTTCAGACGGATCTTCCTGCGGCGCGAGTCACTACCTGCCTGCGACAGGATGGCCCGAAAGGCCTCGCCGTCTTCGGGGGACAGATGGTCCCGTATGGCGGTGCCCAGGACCTGAGCAAGCGGCCGACGCAGCGTTTTGGCCAAAGCTGCATTGCAGCTCAGAATGTCACCGCCTGCCGACAGCGTGACGGTGCCTTCGCTCAGCGTCTCAATGAACTGCCGATAGACACGGTCCCCCTCGCCCAGGAGATGAACCTTTTCCCCCTGGTCGCCGTCGAGGACCAAAGCATCCACCTCGCCGCCCCGGATGGCCCGCAGGATCCCTTCCGCTTCCGCCAGACGGGTGCGAAGATCTTCCAATTCCGCTGAAACCACAGGGTCCAGGGATCCGCTTGTCATACGCAGTCCTTCCTGTCAGCCCCGTGGTCGCAGATCCAGCCCCACCAGAACGCTCTCAATATTCGAAAGATCGCCGATAATCCGGCGCACCGGGAGCGGCAGTTTGCGCACAAGAGTGGGGACGGCCAGAATCTGATCATCCTTGGCCAGGCGCGGGTTCTTCAGCAGGTCTATCACTTCTATGGCATAGTGACCCTTCAGACGCTCCTCGCAGAGGCGCTTCAGATTGTCAAATGCCGCCGATGAATTGGGCGTCTGGCCCGCCACGTAGAGCCGCAGCGTCCACTGCACATCGGGGCGCGTCTTCAATGCCCCTGAAGACTGCCCCTTCGACTCGGCTTTCATGATGCTCCTCCAGATGCGCGCTTCATCGTTTTTCTTGCCTTCACGGCATCCGCCTGCCGCTGCTTGGCCATCTGAACGCGGTCATCCGTAAGCACGGTGGCCCGCTCTTCATCCTGCGCCACCGCTTTCAATGCCTTGATCTGCTCTATTTCAAACTCCGCCCGCAGAGTGGAAATCTGCGCCTCCATGGCCTGCCGTTTATGCTCCAGCTCCCGCGTCTTACCCCCCGCCTCCTGCTCCCGCACAACGGCCTGGGCCTGTTCGTGCGCCTGCTGCACCAGAAGCGCGCTGCCGGTGAGGAGGAACCCCGATGGCCCCAGATACACATCCCGCAGCTCCACCCCGTGATTTGTGAGCCGGAACTCACGGATCTGGTTCGAGTGTGCCATTCCGCGGGACTTGAGCAGGTGCAGCACGCGGTTTCGCTCCGCGCCGCTTTCGATCTCCCTCAGCAGCAGCCATGTATCCATGAGCGATGACAACCTCGTGTCGTTGGCTTCCACGAACGTGTCCCCCGTGGTGAGGCTTGTGAACAGCGAGGTGATCTGCCGCATTTTGAAAAGGTCGATCAAACGCATCAGCATCGCCTTGATCTCGACTTCACTGCCGATCGTGGTGAAGTTGCTGATCGAATCCATGATGACGCTCCTGGGGTTGAACTCCTTTACCAGTTTATGCATGGCCAGCAGGTGCATCTCCAGGCCGAATATCGTCGGGGGAACCGCCTGCAGGCGCAGCATCCCGCTTTGCACCGCCGGATCGAGGTCGAGCCCGATTGAGCGCATGTTGCGGACGATCTGGCTGGGCGATTCCTCATATGCGAGCCACAGGCACCGCTCGCCGCCTGCTGCTGCGGCCTGGGCGAAATGAGCCGCCAGACTCGTCTTGCCTGTGCCCGCCGAGCCGGACACCAGCACGCTGCCGCCGCGATAGTAGCCCCGGCCGGTCAGCATTGCGTCCAGGCGCGGGATGCCGGAGGAGACGCGCTCGGTGCCTGCATGGTATGTCAGCCCCATTGACGTGATGGGCAGGATGGAGATGCCGCTCTCATCGATCAGGAACGGGAACTCATTCGTGCCGTGGCTGGAGCCGCGATACTTGACGACCCGCACCCGCCGCGTGAACATTTGCGCGGTCACCCGGTGGTCCAGGAGGATCACGCAGTCCGCCACGTATTCCTCCAGCGCGTTGCGGGTCAGGCTTCCTTCACCCTGTTCCGAGGTGATGATGGAGGTCACGCCTTTGTTCTTCAGCCAATGAAACAGTCGACGCAGCTCGGCGCGAAGAAGGCCGGTGTTGGTCAACCCCGAAAAGAGCTGCTCGATACTGTCCAGGACAACACGCCGGGCGCCTATGCTGTCAATTGCATACTCAAGCCGGATGAACAGTCCTTCGAGGTCATATTCGCCCGTCTCCTTCACATCATTTCGCTCGACATGCACGAAGTCGATGGCCAGTTTCCTCTGCGCAACCAGCGCATTGAGATCATGACCGAGAGAGGTGAAATTCTGCGCCAGTTCCTGGGTCTGCTCTTCGAAGGCGACAAAGACTCCCGTCTCCTTGAACTCCTTGATGCCGCGCACAAGAAACTCCATGGCCAGGAGCGTTTTTCCGCTTCCTGCGCCACCGCAGAGCAGCGTGGACCGCCCTTCAGGCAGGCCGCCGCCAGTGAGCTCATCCAGGCCTCGAATGCCCGTGGGAACCTTGCGCAGGACAGGAGGCGGGGAGGTCTTGCGTAGGAGCCCCTTTTTCTTGAGCACGATGTTCGCTTGCATGAGCCTTTCTCCTTTGAGACGACACGAATGACGACCTTGATCGAAGGGGTGGAGAGGGTCATGTCGGCGATAACTTACAAAGCGCTGGCGTCCTCGTCCGGAGGCAATAGTGCGGAAACCTCTTCTTTTACAATGTATCTCCGAACGATATACAAACAAAGGGAAATAACTATCGTGCCCTGTTCATTGATTCAGCCCGACATCCTCGATATATTCCATACAATGAGCACAACACGTATTCTAGGAATAATTCTATTGATCGGTGGAGTAATCCTGATCATAGTCGGGATCACAGCCTCCCGCTCTGTGGCAGACAATCTGAGCAGGTTTTTCAGTGGGCACCTCACGGAGCACACAATGTGGTACATCTTCGGCGGCATTGCGGCAGCGGTCGTTGGATTGGTTCTCACGCTGCGAAGCAGGTAGCACAAAGACCGATCGGCCCGCAGCAACCGAGATGGCATATACTCCGCACGCAGGTTTGCCACAATCCGCCATTTTACAGAACATTGCACAGAGAGTGATGGTGGAAAGAGGCTTGCTCCCCGACTTTTCGGCCGCGGCCATGGCCGAGCTTGACAGGATTCGGAAGGCCCCAGACCGCACCATTGCGCAGCCGGGGGATTCCGCCGCTATTCGCGACCTGACGAGCCTCGCGTGGGCCTCCATCGACAATGATGACTCCCGGGACCTGGATCAGCTCACCGTTGCAGAGACCCTGCCCGGGGAAAAAGTCAAAATCCGCGTGGCGGTGGCTGACGTGGACTCGCTGGTTACGAACGGTTCGGCGATAGACGAGCACGCGCGCCACAACACGACGTCAGTGTACACGGCGGCCAGGATCTTCCCCATGCTGCCTGTGGAACTTTCCACAGACCTCACTTCTCTGGGGCTGGATGCGGAGCGCCTGGCAGTCGTCGTGGAGATGGTAATCGGACCTGATGGAGCCCTCGTGGGATCGGATATTTACCGGGCCCGCGTGCGCAATCATGCAAAGCTGGCATACAACAGCGTGGCTGCGTGGCTGGAAGGCACCGGCGCGGTACCCGCGGAGATAGCGGCCGTGAAAGGATTGGGGGAGAATCTGCGCCTGCAGGACCGGACGGCCCAGAAGCTGAAAAGCCTGCGTCACGTCCACGGCGCGCTGAGCCTGGAGACCATCGAGGCGAAACCTGTTTTCGACGGTGACCGCATGCTGAGGCTTGAAACAGAAAAGAAAAACCGCGCCAAGGAGATCATTGAGGACTTCATGATTGCGGCCAACGGCGTCACCGCCCGCTACCTCGAGGCCCGGAAATCCCCCTCAATCCGGCGCGTCGTGCGCACACCCAAGCGCTGGGACAGGATTGTCTCCGTTGCCGGGGACCATGGAACCAGGCTGCCGGACAAGCCGGATTCGGCTGCCCTGGACGCGTTTCTCATCAAGGAACAGCACGCGGATCCGCTGCGCTTCCCCGACCTCTCCCTCGTGGTGATCAAGCTCCTGGGACCCGGCGAGTACGTGGCGGAACGGCCCGGTGATACGGCTCCCGGGCACTTTGGTCTTGCGGTCAAGGACTACGCCCATTCCACAGCGCCGAATCGCCGCTACTCGGACCTGATCACGCAGCGCCTCTTGAAAGCGGCCATCGCGGGCCAGTCCACTCCCTACCCCTATGCAGAGCTGGAGCAGTTGGCCAGGCATCTCACCGAAGAAGAGGATGCCGCCACCAAGGTCGAACGGCAGGTTGGCAAATCCGCGGCCGCGCTCTTCCTTGAATCGAGAGTCGGAGAGCAGTTTGACGCAATAATCACAGGCGCCTCTGACAAAGGCACATGGGCGCGGCTGCTCACTCTCCCTGTCGAAGGAAAGCTGATACGAGGATCCGAGGGCGCCGATGTTGGCGACCAGGTTCGCGTGCAATTGTCCGCCGTGGACATCGAACGGGGATTTATCGATTTCAGAAGAGTCGGCGCGGCAAAGCGCTGACGCTTCTCACACTCACCGTCACGGGAGGCGATGGGTCAAATGAGCCGCAGTCCCGACCTCAAGAACCAGACGACAAGAAGAATCACGCCGATGACAAGCACGACGTGGATAAGCCCGCTGTCCGTGACCCGGGTGGTCAAGCCCACCAGCCACACACCCAGGAGAACTATTGCAATAATCAGAAGAATAGTCATTTTGATGCCCTCTTCACATTACCCGGCCCGTCCAGGTCGGCTTCCTTGAAGCTGTCCCTCTGATCACCAAACTTCGCCTGCGCTTTGCCGTGCGCATTCTGGAGTTTTCCCTCGCGTACCAGCTCCCTGTTCCCCACTGCCTTGCCGGCAGCTTTCTTCACATTGCCCTTTGCCTCTTCGATACGGCCCTTGACCTGATCGTCGTTCATCGTGTCCTCCCCGGCGGCTGCAATCAACGTGCAACGCCCGCACTGGCAGAGTATATGCGCAGTGTCCGGCGCGGACTGTACGGAGGCGCACTTAATGAAAGTGAGGTTACTTACTATACTGACGCGGTGATTTGCCAAAGAACAGGATATAGATGAAGGCCGGAATTCTTACAGCGTACTTCGTACGACGTGATGAAGCTCGAAAAGCCCTCAAGGCGCTCGTGAAAAAGGGCTTCCGCCGGGCCGCGCTGATCCACAAAAATGCGGACGGACATGTGCATACGCTCGACCCCTTCCTGTGGCGCCGCGCCTTTGCAATGACATTCCTGGCCGTTTTGTTCGGGGGACTAGCCCTCGCTGCCCTGCTTCTCTTCCAGTGGCGTTGGTCGGGCCCGAGCGCGCCGCCTTCACCGGCGGCCTGGATCTTCGCGGCCGTACCCGTCGGAGCCGTCTTCGGCCGGGTCTGGATGCGGCGGGAGAGGCTCGGCGTGGCGCGCGAGCTCCTCGTGGATCATTCCCGGTGGCTGGCAACCGATGAGACCGTTCTCATATTCCAGGGGCCCATTGGTCTCATGCAGGATCCCGTGGCTGTCCTCCGACGGGTCGGCGAGATACCTCCCGTGATCTCCATATTGAATCCGAAGCGTCAACTCCTGATCGACGGCCAGGGGTCCTTCGGGGCGCCGCTTTCCCCGGCACACATGCAGGGGCATGCCCGGCGCCTGGCAGCGGAAAACAAGGTGGACCCCGCGCCGCGCCGGGACATCAGGCTGCTCACGCGGTTGAGACAGGCTCGACGCTGGATCCACATGGTGTGCGCGGACCTGTCCGAAGCAGCCCTGCTGGAACAGCGCTCGACTCCCCTTGCCGAGTGGATCCTCGACAACGAGTACATCATTGAGGGCAATGTCCGGGACATCCAGCAGAACCTTTCCCGGCGTTTCTACCAGGAGCTGCCCGTGCTGGAGAGCAGGCTCTACCAGGGGCTGCCGCGCGTGTACGGGCTGGCAAAGGAGCTTGTCTCCCGTGCCGGCCTGCGCCTGGACCGCGAGAATATCGTTGCCTTTGTAGAAGCGTACCAATCCGTGCGCATGCTGACGATCGCCGAGCTGTGGGCAATCCCCCAGATGCTGCGCATTGCTTTGATCGAGGGCATCCAGGATCTGGCGGCCCGGGGCCTCACCGAGCTGCGAGATCGCGAGATCGCGGATTTCTGGGCAAACAGGCTCATCACGGCCAACCGAAGAGACCCCAACCATCTGTTCGCGATCATGGCGGAGCTTGCGGAAAACCAGCCCAGCCCGAGCCCGTACCTTGCTTTCCAGCTCATCGATCACCTCTACGACGAAGACGCTGCGCTGGTGCCGGTGCGCGGCTGGCTGGAGCGCATCTATCGCCGGCCTCTCAGCGAGCTGAGCTCCCGCGAGCAGAGCCGCCAGACCAAGGACCAGCTCTCCATCAGCAGCGCCTTCACCAGCCTGCGCCAGCTGGCCTTGCTGGACTGGAGGCAGATCTTCGAGCAGGTCAGCGAAGTGGAGCGGCTTCTGCGCCTGGACCCCTCCGGCATCTATCCACGGATGGACTTCGCCACACGCGATCGGTATCGGCGCAGCGTGGAGCAGCTTGCCCGCAGGTCCGGTCAGGCCGAAGAGAAGGTGGCCCAGGGCGCGATCGACCTGGCAGTGCGCGCCGCGCGCAAGCCGTCCGCGGATACGCTGTGGGTTCACGCAGGAACCTACCTGATCGGTGAAGAGCGGCGCGAGCTCGCGCGGCTCCTCGGCTGCAGCGAAGCGCTGAGCTTCCGCATGCTGAACTGGGCCTACCGCCATCATTCCGCGGTCTATTTCCTCGGGCTCAGCCTCTTCTCCGCGCTCTTTCTCTCAATGATCCTTCTTGCAGGGCTGCGCGAGCAGGCCCTGGGAACGCGCATCCTCATCACACTCCTTTCGCTGATACCCATCAGCCAACTGTCCCTCGAGATCGTGAATTACCTTGTCATGCGGATCTTTCCCCCTCGCACCCTGGCCAAGATGGATTTCCTGGAATCGGGAATTCCTGACTCGTTTCGCACATTGGTCGTCGTGCCCATGCTCCTCACGGATTCCCGGACAATCGTCGAAGAGACAGGCAAACTCGAGATCCGCTACCTGGCCAACAGAGAAGACAATCTGCTTTTCGGGCTGTTCACCGATTACACCGATTGGGAATCAGCAAATCGCGAGGAGGACGAAGCGCTGCTCCAGGCCGCTGTTTCCGGGCTCGAAAGCCTCAATCAACGGTATGCGGGCGCGCGCTTCTTTCTTTTTCACAGGGAACGGACCTGGAGCGAATCCGAGCAGAAATATATCGGTTGGGAGCGCAAACGCGGGAAACTCGAGGAGCTCAACCGTCTGATCGACGGAACGAGGCCTGAAACCGCCGGCCGCATGGTATACGTGGGCCAGCCGGAGCGCCTGGCGGATGTCCGGTTCATCATCACCCTGGACAGCGACACGCAGCTGCCTTCCGGTACAGCGCGAAGAATGATCGAGACCCTGGCCCACCCTCTGAACCAGCCCCGGTTCGATGCGGAGGGCAGAATCCTTGCCGGCTCGTACACGATCATTCAGCCTCGCGTGACCCCCTCGCTGCCGAGCACGAGCGCCTCGCTGTTCAGCCGTCTTTTCTCTTCCGTGATCGGAATAGACCCGTACACGCGCGCGGTATCCGATGTCAACCAGGATCTGGCCGGTGAGGGCTCTTACCACGGCAAAGGCATCTATGATGTGCACGCGTTCAGCCGGGTCCTCTCCGGAAGCTTTCCCGAAGCGTGGCTTCTGAGTCATGACCTTATCGAAGGCGCGCATGTGCGCGTCGGCCTGGCCAGCGATATCGAGCTTCTTGATGAGTTCCCGAGTGATTACCTGACATACACCAGGCGGCAGCGCCGGTGGATCCGTGGAGATTGGCAGATCGCTGATTGGATTTTCCCGCGCGTTCCCCGGCCGGGAGGCCGGCGGGCCCCGAACCGCCTCTCCTGGTTCAATCGATGGAAAATCCTGGATAACCTTCGCCGGAGCCTGATACCGGCTGCAAGCCTGGTCCTGCTCGCAACGGCATGGCTGGTCTCCCTCCGGATGGAATGGATCTGCACACTGGTCGTGGCGGCGCAGTTGTTGTTCCAGAACCTGGCGCAGCCTCTCACCTCGGCCACCACTCGTCAGGGGTTGAGGAGACTCTCTCTTTCCCGGCAGGCGCATGACCTGCTTCGCACCCTTGTCGAGGCGTCCCTGATTCCCCACCAGTCCTGGCTGGCTGTCGACGCAATTCTGCGGGTCTGGTACCGACGGGTCATTTCCCACAGGCACCTGCTGGAGTGGACGTCTGCCCGGGCAAAGGGTTTCATGGCGATGAATCGGCTGCGGGACTTCATTCTTTCCATGGGGCTGATAAGCCTGGCGAGCGGGATCGCGGGCTGGGCGTTGTACCGCTGGGCGCCGGCAATCCTCATGGCGGCGGGCCCCTGGCTCGGATTATGGCTGCTTTCTCCCCTGGCCGGATGGCTCCTGAACGTTCAGCCGCGGACAAAGTCGGACCGCATCCGGCTTCAGGCCGGGGACCTGATGTACGTCCGGCGGATTGCGCGCAGGACCTGGCGGTATTTTTCGGACTTTGTATCAGAAGAGACTTCCTGGCTTCCGCCCGACAACTACCAGGTCTTTCATCAGGACCAGCTTGCCATGCGCACAAGCCCGACGAACATCGGGCTCTGGATGCTGAGCGCGCTGGCCGCGCGTGATTTCGGATATCTCACGGGAGACCAGATCGTCCTCACGCTGGGGCGCTCCATGGAGACCGTCTCCAGGCTGGATCGCTATGAAGGGCATCTTCTGAACTGGTACGATGTGCAGACCCTGAAGCCCCTGGAACCTCGCTACGTATCCACCGTGGACAGCGGAAACCTGCTCGGCGCTCTCTGGTCCCTCGAGCATGGTCTTGAAGAGATGGTGCGCAGACCGGTCCTGGACGGGAATCTTTTTGAGGGACTGCGTGACACCGGAGAGGTATTAAAGGAAGAAGTCGAGAAGGGGGGCCTGACCTTCCGGGAGTCGGGGCTCCTCGAGGAGCTCATGCGGACCAGCCGCAGCTCGACCATCGGAGCAGCCGCCGAGCTCCAGCTGCTGCGGCGGGTGGAAGGGATTGCGGAAGCCCTGGCCAAGGGTGCTGCCGAAGCGGACGAGTACGAAACGGCCGGGATTTACTGGGCACGGCAGCTGCAGAGTCAGACAGCGGCCTGGCTGGATATTCGCAACCGGTACCTGACCTGGGTGGAGATCATCGGTGAAAAGACAGAAGATGAAATGGCCCCACTCGGGGCGGAAGCGCTCGACGCCATCCGCCTGGATTTGAAACATGCCCCCTGCCTGTACGACCTGGCCAAGGGTCATGTCGGCTGCATCACGATCCTCCAATCGATCCGGGCGCAGTCTTCCACCGCCGCGGGCCCTCTGCTCGGGTGGCTGGACCGGGTGATCGGGGCGTTCGACCGGTCGAAGTGGCTGGCGGGAGAAATCCTGGCAAAGGCTGAACGGCTCATCCAGGATGTACGGGAGCTGTCGCAGTCCATCACCATGCGCTTCCTGTATGACTTCAAGCGCAAGCTGTTCGCAATCGGATTCAACGTATCAGACGGCCGGCTGGACAGCGCCTACTACGATCTCCTGGCCAGTGAAGCCCGGCTGGGAAGCTACGTGGCCATCGCCCGCGGAGAGGTCCCGGTGGAGCACTGGTTTTCGATGGGCAGGCCGTACGGCATAATCGGGCGCCGGCGGGTGCTGCTGAGCTGGACAGGCACCATGTTCGAATACCTGATGCCGCTCCTTCTCCAGCGCCGCTACGAAGGCTCTCTCCTTGACAAGGCCGCGAGGGAAGCGGTGGCGGTCCATGTCGACTACGGCCGTAAACTTCATGTGCCCTGGGGCATTTCGGAGTCCGCCTATACCGACCTGGATATCAACAAGACCTACCAATACAAGGCTTTTGGCGTGCCGGAACTGGGACTGAAACGAGGCCAGGGGAAGGAGCTCGTGGTGGCCCCCTATGCCAGCCTGCTGGCTATTGCGTTTGCGCCGAAAAAGACGGTGCGGAACCTGAGACGCCTGGCTTCACTGGGGCTTCTGAATGAATACGGCTACTACGAAGCCATGGACTTCAGCCGCCAGGCAAGCCGTGAGGGCGAACGCGGGGTGGTCGTGAGAGCGTACCTGGCCCATCACCAGGGAATGGGCTTCCTCTCACTGTCCAACTTCCTCCACGACAATCCGATCCAGCGCCACTTCCACGCTGACGCGCGCGTGCGCGCCGTTGAGCCCCTGCTCCATGAAAGCGTTCCGGTCCTTCCTTCGCTGTACCACATCTCCACCCGGCAGCGGATCCCGTCGGCGGAAGGCTTCGGGGAAATCGCTCCCTCGGTGAGCAGATTCGAGTCTCCGCATACAGACAAGCCCAAGACGCTCCTGCTCGGCAACGGCCGCTATTCCCTGATGGTCACGAACTCAGGCAGCGGGTACAGCCAGTGGAGGGACTTCGAGATCACGCGGTGGAGGTCCGACCGGACGCGCGACCCGTGGGGGAACTACTGCTATATCCATGAGGCGGATTCGAATCGGCTGTGGTCCACTACCTATCACCCCACAGACGGCAAGCTGGAAACCTATTCCGCCAGCCTCGCGCTGGACCGCGCCGTGTTCCGGCGCATTGACAACGGCATCGAGGTGGAAACAGAGGTCATCGTCTCCACCGAGGATGACGTGGAGATTCGGCGCATTGTGCTGATCAACCGGTCCATCCGCACCCGCCGGCTGGCCCTTACCAGCTACATCGAGCTCTCCATGGCGCCGCACCGGGCAGACCTGCAGCACCCTGCCTTCAACAAGCTGTTCATCCGGACCGAGTCGGTACCGAAGCACCAAGCGCTCCTTGCGGACCGCCGGACTCGAGGAGCGGGCGATCCGCCCCTCTTTGTCGCCCATCGCTTCTCTGCAGAGGGGGATGAGACTTTGAAATTCGACACCGACCGGCGCTCGTTCATCGGGCGGGGGGGGACGCTGGAGAGCCCGACGGGCGCCTCCTCCGAGCCGGGCGGAAAAGAGGGGTTCGTGCTTGACCCGATCCTCAGCATCCGCCGCAGCCTTTCCCTGGGCCCCGGCGAGAGCGCGCGGGTCTCTCTCATCGTCGCCGCCGGAGAGTCGAGGCAGGGGGTCCTGGGCCTCATGGACAAGTACGGCGATCCCCATGCCATCGACAGGGCAATGGATCTGGCATGGGCCACCGCCCAGCTCGAGCTGCGGCTGCTCCGCATTCAACCCGATGAGGCCCGCCGGTTTCAGGAAATTGCCAGTCATCTCCTGTTTCCGAACCCTCTCCTGCGGCCTCCATCCGAGCGCCTCGAAGAGAACCGCAAAGGACAGGCCGGGCTGTGGGCATATGGAATATCGGGAGACGTGCCGATCATCCTGGTCAGCATCGCGGAACCGCGGGATATCAGCCTGATCAGGCAATTGCTCCAGGCGCATTCCTACTGGCGGATGCGCGGCTTGAAGGCGGACCTGGTAATCCTCAACGAGGAGGCCAGCGGCTACGAGAAGCCGCTTCGGGAACAGCTTGAGGGACTGATCAGGGCGCAGGCGGCCGGCACGACGAAGGAGCAGGCCGGCAGTATTCACCTGCAAAGCACGGATCAACTCCCTGAAGCCGATCTGTCTCTCCTCATGGCCGCGGCGCGCGTGGTGCTCGTGGCGGCCCGCGGCACCCTGCCCCAGCAGATGGGTGTGTTCGCGGAGATTCCCGAAGAACCGGAATTCCTGGCAAAGAAACGCGCACCGCGGGATCCTTCCGCCCCGCTGCCCTTCATGGAGCTGCCCTACTTCAACGGCCTGGGCGGCTTCACCGCTGATGGACGCGAATACGCGATCTACCTGGGCCCCCATGCGCACACGCCCGCGCCCTGGGTGAACGTGATTGCCAATCCGACCTTCGGCGTCCTGGTCAGTGAGACGGGCTCGGGTTTCACCTGGTGCGGCAACAGTCAGCGCAACCGCCTGACGGACTGGTCCAACGATCCGGTGGTCGATCCGTCATCCGAGGCTGTGTACATCAGGGACGAAGACACCGGTCATTATTGGACGACCACGCTGTCCCCGGTCCGCGAGGAGTCTGCATACCGGGCGCGGCACGGCGCCGGATACACGGTTTTCGAGCACAACAGCCACGGGGTTGACCAGGAGCTGACCGTATTCGTGCCCGTGGATGAAAAGGGCGGAGAGCCGATCAAGCTGCAGAGGCTGCGGCTGAAAAACGACACTCCCCGCACGCGCAGGCTTTCCGTTACTTACTTCGTGGAATGGACCCTGGGGGAGAACCGTGAAACCTCCCAGATGCACGTCATCACCTCCTGGGATGACGAAGTGGGGGCCGTAGTGGCGCGGAATCGCTACCACCCCGACTATGGAAGTCGGGCGGCATTTGCGGCCGTCAGCCCTGTTCCCCAGTCCTTCGGCGGTGACCGCACTGCTTTCATCGGGCGCAACCGCTCGCTGGCTTACCCGATGGCCATGGAGCGGACCGGGCTTTCCTCCCGGATAGGAGCCGGCATGGACCCCTGCGCGGCGCTGCAGACGATCATCGAGATAGCACCCGGGGAAAAGGCCGAGGTCATCTGCATGCTGGGACAAACGGAGTCGGCGGAGGAGATGCACAGGCTCGTCCTCACCTACAGCCATACCCCTGCCGTGGAGACTGCGCTCGAGCGCACCCGGGCGTGGTGGGACAACATGCTGGGAACGGTCGAGGTGCATACCCCCGAGCTCGCGGCGGACTTCCTGATCAACCGCTGGCTTCTCTACCAGAGCCTGAGCTGCCGCATCTGGGGAAGGTCCGCCTCTTACCAGTCAGGAGGCGCCTTCGGCTTCCGGGATCAGCTCCAGGACACGATGGGGATTCTCTATGCGTGTCCCGAGCTTGCGCGAGCGCATATCCTGCTTGCGGCAAGCCGGCAGTTCACGGAGGGTGATGTCCAGCATTGGTGGCATCCGCCGAGCGGAGCGGGGATCCGCTCGCGCATATCGGATGATCTGCTCTGGCTCCCTCATGTTGCTGCCCACTATGTCCGGGTCAGCGGCGATACGAAGATACTGAACGAGATGGTGCCCTTCCTGAGTGCCCCCCCTCTCGAGACCGGCCAGTACGAAGTCTTCTCCACGCCGGACGTTTCCGCGGAGAGTGCGACGCTGTTCGAGCACTGCCGCCGCGCCGTCTCCCGCGGCCTCACGGCAGGGCCCCATGGCCTGCCCCTGATGGGCACGGGAGACTGGAACGACGGGATGAATCTCGTTGGAGTGGGCGGCAGGGGGGAGAGCGTCTGGCTTGCCTGGTTCCTGGTGGATGTGCTTCAGTGCATGGGCGAGCTCTCCGGTGTGCAGGAACGCCCGGAGCTGGCCAGGAACTACGCGCAGGAAAAGAAGACGCTCATTCAGCGCATCGAGGAGACTGGATGGGACGGCGATTGGTATCTGCGCGCGTTCTTCGACGATGGCACACCGCTCGGTTCTGCCGCCAGCACAGAGGCGAAGATCGATTCCATTCCCCAGTCCTGGGCTTCCCTGAGCGGCGGCGGTGATGCGGAGCGCGCGGGAAAGGCCATTGAATCCGCATGGCGGCACCTTGTCAAAGAAGAAGAGGGCCTGGTGCTGCTGTTCGAACCGCCTTTCGACAAAATGGAGCCATCCCCCGGATACATACAGGGATATCCACCGGGAGTCCGGGAGAACGGAGGCCAATACACGCACGCCGCTCTCTGGTTCGCCATGGCCCTTGCACGGCGAGGCAACGGTGAGCGCGCGGCACAGGTACTCCGCGTGCTCAATCCGATCGAGCACACGGGCAATCCCGAAGCAGCCCTGCGGTACGGGGTCGAGCCCTACGTGATCGCGGCTGACGTGTACCGGTTGCAAGGCCGAATTGGCCAGGGCGGCTGGTCGTGGTACACCGGGTCAGCGGCCTGGATGTACCGGGCCTGGGTGGAAGAGGTGCTTGGGTTGAAAGTTCAGGGGAACCAGATGCGCCTGGATCCGGCCATACCGGGATGGTGGAACGGGTTCAGCCTGCGCTATCGTCATGGTGAGGCGACCTACGAGATCCAGGTGGAGAATCCAGAGGGCCGCGAGCATGGCGTGTCATGGGTCGAGATGGACGGCCGGCGCCTGACCGACAAGGTGATCCTGCTTGAAAGTGCGCTTGTCAAACACAGGATTCTGGTGCACATGGGTGCGTAAGCCATGTGCACGGTTCGTCCGACCCGGCGGGCAGAGAACAGCATCGCGTCTGAGGGTATGAGGACCACACACACTCAACCCGCATGGTTTACGTCGAGGCGGCGGGATATCCGCATTCTTTTGGCCAAATAGAGTGTATATTTGTGCTTGCCTGATTCATCTTTAAGCAATAACGAATTCCGTGACGTGGAGCGGTCGATAAATATGTTGCCAGGCATCTACTCGTAGAAGACCAAAGAGCCTTCCAAGCAGAGAAAACCTGACGAACCGGAGGTGAAGACAGCCTGCCTCCGGAATCGATTGGGGGGTGGGCATGAACAATCCTGCCAATGGCAGGTCGCGGCCGACCACTTTTCTCAGGTATTTTGTCACCTATACCGCAGCGACGGCCTTGGTGGCAGCGGCTTTTCTGATCCGTCAAGCTTTGTCGCTCGCCATAGGTCCTGGTCTGCCGCCATACATTACTTTCTATCCGGCAGTCATGCTCGTTGCTCTGATGGCCGGGGCGGGGCCCGGTGTCCTGGCAACAGCCGTGGCCGCCTTCATATCTATTTATTGGATACTTCCTGTACAGGGTCACTTTGCGCTCGCGCGGGCTGCAGACACCCTTGGACTCACCATTTTTGTCAGCATGGGTATGTTCATGAGCGCTATTGCCGAGCTCTATCGCCGAGCGCGGCAGAAGGCGGCAGCGTATCAGCAGGAACTTGCCTTACATGAAAGTGAGACTAGATTCTCCACAGTCTTTCGCGCCAGTCCGATCGGTATGG
This sequence comes from uncultured Spirochaetaceae bacterium, assembly GCA_964437385.1. Taxonomy (GTDB): domain Bacteria; phylum Spirochaetota; class Spirochaetia; order SZUA-6; family Fen-1364; genus Fen-1364. The sequence goes on along the minus strand of CAYTGX010000029.1, from coordinate 10,591 downwards.
CGATCACCCGCTTCTCTGATGGCCGCTACCTTGATGTCAATGAGGAATTCCTGAAGCTGACGGGCTACCTGCGCGACGAGGTCGTCGGTGAAACAGCGATCCTCCATCCGGAGGCGTGGGTAGTACCTGAGGATCGAGACGCCTACGTCTCCCAATTGAGCACGCAGGGCAGGGTTCACGACAAGGTCGCACCGTTTCGAAAGAAGTCCGGTGAAATTTGGATGGCACGCCTCGCCGCGGAGGTGGTCGAGATGGCTGGGGAGAAGGTCATCTTGTCACTCCTGCAGGATATCACCGAGCAGAAACGGGCGGAAACGATCTTGCGAGAGAGCGAGGAGCGTTTTCGCGACACCTTGGACAATATGCTGGAGGGCTGTCAGATCCTGGGACTCGATTGGCGCTATCTTTATCTCAACAAGACGGCGCAAAAACATAACCGTAGACCCAATGAAGAATTGTTGAGCAGGAAATATATGGATATGTGGCCGGGCATTGAAGCCACGGAAGTTTTTGCGTTGATAAAGCGCTGCATGGAAGCACGAATTACTCAACGAATGGAAAATGAGTTTGTCTTTCCCGATGGAACACCAGGATGGTTCGAGCTCAGCTTTCAACCCGTCACGGAAGGCGTTTTCATTCTTTCTCAAGATATCACCGAACGCAAACAGGCAGAGGAGGAAGTCCGAAAACTCAATGCGGAGCTGGAGCAACGAATCGAGAAGCGGACTGCGGAGCTCGAAGCAGCCAACAAGGAGCTGGAGGCATTCGCGTACGCGGTTTCGCACGACCTGCGCGCGCCGCTTCGCGCTCTCGGCGGATTCAGCCATGCGCTCATGGAGGACTACGGCTCGAAATTGACGGGGGAGGCGGGCGTTTTCCTGGAACAGATCGCCCTTGCCAGCCGGCGCATGGGAGAGTTGATCGACGGTCTGCTCACTCTCTCGCGCAGCACGCGCGGCGAGCTGCAGTGGGAAGAGGTGGACCTCTCGGCCCATGCTGAGCTGATTCTTGCCGAGCACGCCAAGGCAGAGCCTTCCCGCCGGGTGACCTGGACAGTCGAGCCGGGCTTGAAGGCTCGATGTGATTCGCGGTTAATCGGGGCGGTCCTCGCCAACCTCCTCGACAACGCGTGGAAATACACGGGAGGAACCGCTGAAGCCACAATCGATTTTTATGCCGAGCACAGGGGAGATGAGCAGATCTATTGCGTCGTTGACAACGGGGCGGGCTTCGATATGCGGCACGCTGCCAGGCTTTTCCAACCCTTCCAGCGCCTGCACCGACAGGACGAGTTCCCTGGCATCGGAATCGGTTTGGCTACTGTGCAGCGCATCGTCAACCGGCACGGCGGCACAATCCGGGCAACGGCCGCGCCGGGAAAAGGAGCCATGTTCAGATTCAGCCTTTCGTTCCAACGCGACCTCGGGGAGGAGGGACCATGATTGTGAAGACAATCCTGCTTGTTGAGGACAATTCCCAGGATGAGATGCTTACCTTGCGTGCGCTGCGAAAGATTAACCTCGCCAACGATGTGGACGTGGTGCGCGACGGCCAGCAGGCTCTCGACTACCTGTTCCGCGAGGGCGAATTTACGGGCCGCGCCGGCCCAGAGCTGCCTGCGGCAGTCCTGCTTGACATCAATCTGCCGCGGATCAGCGGTCTGGAGGTGTTGGAGCGTCTCCGTGCCGATTCGCGCACGCGGACGCTGCCCATCGTCATCCTTACCTCCTCCGATGAGGAGCAGGATCGCTTTCGCGGCTACATTCACGGCGCCAACAGCTTTGTCCGCAAACCCATGGATTCATCCGAGTTCATTGAAACCGTCTCACGCCTTGGAGTGTATTGGCTGGCCGTCAACGATCCGCCATGAAGGAGCGTGACATGACAACCGGAGAATTGAATGTACTGGTCGTCGAGGACAGCCAGGCGGACTTCCTCCTCACCGAACGCTACCTGAATCAGAATATACCCACGGCTCGCTGCCGGAGGGTTTCAAGCCGCAAGGAACTGGAGACCGCCTTGAAGACGGAGGCCTGGGACGTCCTCCTGTCCGACTACAATGTGCCAGGGATGGATTTTCTCGAAACGAAAGATCTCATTCACACACTTCGACCCGATCTGCCCGTGATCCTCGTCTCTGGCAGCATGGGAGAGGAGCGGGCGGTCGAGCTGATCAAGCAGGGCGTGTGGGATTTTGTCATTAAAGACAACATGGTCCGACTGGAATCGGCGATCAGGCGCGGGCTGCAGGAGGCGGAAGATCGCCGCGCCCGGCATGCGGCGGAAGAAGCGCAGCGAGCAAGTGAAAACAAGTATCGGATGCTTTTCGAAAGTATTCCGCTGATGATTTTCACCAAGGATCTCGACTCCGCCTACCTGACGTGCAATCTCAACTACGCTCGCAATCTCGGCATCCAACCTGAGGAGATAGCCGGACATACAGACTATGATTTCTTCCCGAAAGATCTGGCGGACAAGTACCGCGCGGACGATAGCAGAGTCATGGAATCGGGGATACAAGAAGCCATCGAAGAACGCTACGTGCGATCGGGGTATGAAGCGTGGATGCAGGCGATCAAGAAGCCAATCCGAAATGAGGCCGGAACAGTGACGGGCATCCTCGGCATCTTCTGGGACATCACGGAACGCAAACTGGCCGCGCTCAAGCTGCAGGAACAGGCTGCACTCCTCGACCTCACGGTGGACGCCATCTTTGTCCGCGATATGCGGCACGACATCATCTATTGGAATACGGGTGCCGAAAAGCTTTTCGGGTGGAGCGCTGCGGAGGCAGTTGGCAGGAATGCCGACGACCTCCTCGGCACAGACGCTCCCGATTCGATGCACGCCTACCAGATCATCATCGAGAAAGGCGAATGGCAGGGAGAGTTCCAGCGAAAATCCAGGAATGGCCGGGAATTGACGATTCAGGCGCGCTGGACCCTGGTTCGCGACCCGCAGGGAAAACCGCGTGGCATCCTGGCGGTGAACACCGACGTTACCGAGCAGCGCGCGATTCATCAGCAGCTCCTTCGCGTCCAGCGACTGGAAAGCCTCGGGACGTTGGCAGGAGGAATCGCACATGATTTGAACAACATTCTCTCCCCGATCCTCATGGGCGTGGAAGTACTCGCCCTGCAATGTCCTGGTGAGAGCTCCCGAAAGATCACGGAAATCATGAAGACGGCAGCGCAGCGGGGAGCGAGTATTGTGCGGCAGGTACTGAGCTTTGCGCGAGGGCTCACGGGTGAGCACGTGGAGGTGCAGCTGAAGCACGTCATCCGCGAAATCGAAGAGCTTCTCAGGGAAACCTTTCCGAAGAACATCAATTTCAAGTCCCAGATTCCCAAGGATCTCCTGCCCGTGACAGGGGATACAACGCAACTGCACCAGGTTCTCATGAACCTGTGCGTCAATGCACGGGACGCGATGCCTGAGGGGGGAACCCTCACTCTCTCGGCTGAGAACGTGAAGTTGGATGAGACCTATGCTCACATGCACATCGAGGCTCGACCGATCGGCTACGTGGTTCTGAACGTGGAAGATACCGGAACCGGGATGGCCCCGGGGATCATCGAGAAAATATTTGACCCGTTTTTCACGACCAAGGGACCAGAGAAGGGGACCGGCCTTGGTCTCTCCACAGCACATTCAATCGTGAAAAGTCATGGGGGTTTCATCAACGTCTATAGCGAAGTGGGCAAAGGGAGTGCATTCAAAATCTACATTCCGGCGGCTGATCAGGGACAAGTTGACCGAGCTGAAAAAGTGCCGGAAGGCATACCGTTGGGGGAAGGGGAACTGATTCTGGTCGCCGACGATGAGGCGGCCGTGCGGGAGATCACCAAGCAGATCCTCGAATCCTACGGCTATCAGGTGCTCCTGGCGAAAGATGGGACAGAGGCGGTCGTGCACTACGCAGCGAAGAGAAAAGAGATCAAAGTTGTCCTCACCGACATGATGATGCCCTTCATGGACGGCCCCGCGACCATCCGTGCTCTCAGAAAAATCGACCCTGAAGTGAAGATCATCGCCACGAGTGGGTTGGTGAGGAACGGAAAAGCGAACGAAGTCGCGGGCCTCAGCGTAAATGCGTTTCTCGCGAAACCGTACACCGCCGAGACACTCCTCATGACGCTTCGAGACGTGCTCGCGGCCGCGCAACATTCCATAGGGGCCTGACGAATGAGATGAAGGCAATGGAGAATCGGAAGGCGGGGTTCCCATCCATGGGAGCCCTTTCTATTCGACCAGCATTCCGCGCTCACGACTACCTGGACCAGATCTCAACTTCCGGGATCGGGTACAAGGCTGCTTCCCGCGCCCTTCAACGAATCCGGAGGGGGAAAGAGAATCGAGTTTTTCGTGAAGTCGAAGTAGGCCCGTTTCACCCGGTCGGTGGAGCGTCCGTTTCCCTCCAGCATCCCTATCCAGTCACCGTGCCACCGGAAGAAAACGACATGCCTGATCCACGTGTTTTCCAGCCCGAACAGGGCTTTCACCCAGCCGTCGATCTCCACCAGGATGCTGCCCTGGGCAAGGGCGAGGTCAAAGGATTCCCCGGGCTCAGCCGGCGAGCCGGGATCGACCCACGGAGATCGAGCCACATCGAAGGAAAGGAGCCGGGTGGAGGTGATGCGCCCGGGATGGTACCAGAGGATCGAGAAGGGGATCGGGACCACGACATCGCGCTGGAACTCCAGCGCCACCACGCGATCCGCGGTTTCAGGATCCGTGTGCTGGCTGACACGGGAGATGAGATCGAATGGGAGCTTGAGGCCGGATTTGAGCTCGACCAGGACGGCGCGCATTCCTTCGTTGTCGATTTCCACCTCCGCGCCGATTCGAATGATTCCCAGGATGTAGGCAAAGAAAGTGTCCTTTACCTGGGCCGTGGGAAGGCTCACCTCTCTGCCTGGAGGTGCGGCCGGCTCGGCATCCTGTGCGCCGATTCCCGCACCCGCCAGGCATAAGAATGCCGCGGCAAGGAGGCCGCAGACAGCGCGCGTCACGCCTGCCTGCCGGCAGCAGAAGTGGTCAGGAACGCAAGCTCGGTCTCCCATTTGCGCGTATCCGGTTCTGTTTCGGGGTTGGTCAGGTACCATTCGACGCGCCCGGCCCACTCTTTGCCATCCATTTGCCACTGCAGGCCGCTTTCCTCCGCCCAGGCCGGGAGCGCGGCAGTGGCCTTCTGCAACCCCCTGGGGTGTCCGACATGCCAGGTGAAAACATCGGTCATCAACGGCGGCAGCACTTTTGAGATTTGCTTCATGCTGAGCCTGCGGCGAATGGCCACGTGCTTTTTGCGGCGGACGAGCGCTGGCTTTGCCTCTCCGGTCTTTGATTTGATCTTTGCCATTCACCGAAGATACTCACGCGCGCCGTTGCCGGGAAGTTCGACGGCACGCGGCCTATTCGCCGCGCGGCCGGGAGGCCCGTGATTCCGCAAACCCGGCAGCCACCTCCTCCCCTGAGAACCGGGCAAGGAGCACGGCGCCCAGCACGATGCCTGCGTAGCCTGCTGCTGCAATCACGCGCAGCCGCGGCTCCCCAGCCAGGGCTTCGCCGAGGGCGGCAATTCCCACGAAAATCGCAGCGAGGCGCGCGCACAGGTCCGACACGGCGGTGACAAGGATGGCGCGGCCGTGCTGGTAGGCGCGCGAAAGAAGAAGGAAGCCCGACACATAAAAGACAATCAGGCCCACACCGGCTGCGGCCACCGTGAAACCAGGTCTGTGCCGCTCCAGCAGTCCCAGCAGGACCTTGGTTGCCACGTCTCCAAGTCCCAGCAGGGTGCCGGCCATTATGGAAAAGACGATGACCCACGGCAGGCGGACGCGCAGCAGGCTGGGAACGGCATACGCCGCGGCGCAGACCAGGAGGCATGCCGCGAGTGCCGGCATGAGCCGCGCGAGGTCCGGATCGCCCTGCACTCTTCCTGATGAGCCGTTGGCAATTCCAAGGGCCACGATTCCAGAGGTCACCAGGACCACGCCGATCCACTCCCGGGCAGTGAGCCTGTGCCGGAGGAAGACAAGGGAAAAGACAGCAAGGATCACGAACCCCGATCCCTGGATTGCCCGCGCCACGGACACGGGAATGAAGGCCAGGACAATGACGAAGAACCCCCACCCGGCGGCGGAGGCACCGAGCCCCGCAAGCCAGCGTCCTGACCTCAGGAGGGTAAGCAGAGACGCGGCGGTTGAGCGGCCGAACCTGATCCGCTGGGCCTGGTCCACTGCCTGCTTCTGCAGGACAATGCCCACGTCCCACAGGATTGCGCAGAGGGTGATCAGAACAAGGGCGATCCAGATCGACATGGCGCGCGCTTGGCACGAAATCTATCACAGGAAAGGCTCCGATGCAGCCCCATGGTGCAGCGCGCAGCCTCGCGCAGGCTCCGACTGGTGAACCCGCTCTACCCTTCCGAAGGCCTTTCCATGATCTCACGAATCTTGCCCAGGAACTCCCTGGATTCGAAGGGTTTCTGCATGAAGTCGATGCCGGGGTCCAGCATCCCGCGATGGACGATTGCATTTCCCGTGTATCCTGATACGAAAAGAACCTTCACTTTCGGGCAGACGCGCAGGAGCCTGCGGGCAAGCTCCCTCCCGCTCATCTGGGGCATCACGACGTCCGTCACCAGCATGGCGAATCCGCATTTGTGCGATTCCATGACCGCCAGTGCTTCCCTGCCTCCCGGCACCCCGATGACCGTATAACCGCTGTTCTCCAGCAGGGTCTTGGTGAATTGCCGCACCATCTCTTCATCTTCCACCAGGAGAATCGTCTCACTGCCCCGCAGCGTGGCAACGCTGCTGACGGGAGCGGCAGTCCTGTCACGGCTCTCCGACGTGCGCGGGAAATAGATCGTAAAGCTTGTTCCCTTGCCCGGCTCGCTGTAGCACGCAATATAGCCGTCACTCTGCTTGACGATCCCGTACACTGTTGAAAGCCCAAGCCCGGTCCCCTTCCCCCGATCCTTGGTGGTGAAGAACGGCTCGAACACGTGTGAAAGCACTTCCTGGTCCATTCCGTGACCCGTGTCACTCACTGCAAGGCGGACGTAGTCACCGGCCCTTGCCCCCGGGTGCTCCAGGGCGTACGCGCTGGCCAGGGTCCGGTTGGATATCTCTATGGTCAGCTTTCCGCCTTCCGGCATGGCATCCCGCGCGTTGACAACGAGATTCATCAGCACCTGCTCGATCTGCCCGGGGTCCGCCTTGATGTTTCCCGCCTCAGGGTCAAGAAATGTCCTGAGCTCGATATCCTCTCCCACAAGGCGCGCAAGAATATTCTCCACAGCGCGCACCAGGGCATTCGGGTCTATGACCCGGGGTATCAGCACCTGCTTCCTGCTGAAGGCAAGAAGCTGGCTGGTGAGACCTGCCGCCTGCCTCGTTGCCCTTTGAATCTCTTCCACCTGCCCCAGCATGGGGCTTGCCTCCGCAAGCTCCTCCCGCATGAGGGTGCAGTAGCCGCCGATCACGGTAAGAAGGTTGTTGAAATCATGGGCAATACCGCCGGCAAGGCGCCCGATTGCCTCCATCTTCTGCGCCTGCAGGAACTTTTCAGAGAGGGACTTTTCCTCGGTGACGTCTCTTCCATAGAGGTTGATATATCCGCGGCTTGGAATGGGGGCGATGGTAAGATCGAAGACGTTCTTGCCCTCCCGCACCTCGATCTTCCGTTTCTCTCCCGTGGCCCATGCCTGGAGAAGCTCAGGCATGTAGACCAGGGGTATCCGGCCGCCCTGGGCTCCGGCCCAGGAGGCCAGGAACGATCGGCTGGCCTGGTTCCCATAGTGGATGACTCCGTCCAGTGAAACGCGCATGACCGGGTTCGGATCCTCATCCGGAAACCGGGCAAGGTCCTGGATGCGCTCCTCCGCCTCCTTGCGCTCCGTAATATCCCGTCCCGTGCACACGACCCCCATGACCCGTCCCTGGGCATTCCTGAGGGGCACCTTTGTGGTCAGGGTCCACCGCGCGTTGCCCAGCCGATCGGTGGACTCCTCTTCCCTGTTGATCAAGGCGGTCCCGGTCCGGATGACGGCACGCTCATCAGCAAGGTACCTCTCCGCCTCAGGGCCGGGAAAGAAGTCGAGGTCTGTTCTCCCGACAGCCTGCTGCGCCTTCTCCAGCCCCATGACCCGGGCGTTTGCCGTGTTGGTGATCAGGACCCGGCTTTCCGTGTCCTTCACAGAGACGTAGTCCGGCAGATTGTCGATCAGGGTCACCAGCAGTGTCCTCTCCCGTTCCAGGTTCTCTTCCAGCTCCTTGCGTCCGGTAATGTCCCTGACAGTGCAAAGGACCGCGGGCTCTCCCGCCATGGCAAAAAGGTGGTTGCTGATTTCAACGGGAATCCGAAGCCCCGTCTTGTGCAGGTGGATGCCTTCCCAGACAGCGTGTGTTTCTGCCTTGAGCTGCGCCATCATTTTCAGCGCAATTGGCGCACCCTCAGGGGCCTCAAGGTCCAGGGGACTCATCTGCAGAAGCTCGTCACGCGTATAGCCCAGCCGTTCGCAGGCAATCTCATTTACCTCTGTGATTCTGCCCGGCCGGCCGTCAGGAGTGAGCCCGTAGACGAATGCCGCGTCGTTGATGCTGTTGAAAAGCAGGCGGTAGCGCTCTTCGGTTTTCCTGGAGAGCTCCTCCGCGCGTTTGCGCTCGGTGATGTCCCTGGAAATGCCGAAGGTCCCGACAACGGCCCCCTGGTGGTCACGCAGGGGCATCTTGGTGGTCAGGACCCACGTATCCGGGCGGTCAGGCCACACCTCCCTTTCCTCTTTGTTCACGATGGGCTCACCCGTGCGGATGATCTCCTGCTCGTCTTCAAAGGCGGCACGCGCATGTTCTTCCCCGAAGAAATCGAAATCCGTCTTGCCGATTGCGTCGGTGGCGTCTTTCAGGTTGAACATCCTTGCGTGCGCCCTGCTGATATGGATGAAACGGCTCTGGGTGTCCTTGAAGTAGATCATGTCCGGCACATTTTCTTCCAGGGTATCCATCAGGAGACTGTGCTCCTTCGACAGTTGATCTCCCTGTCCTGGGCCGTCAGACACCTGCAGCCTCAGCATGGCCTCCTGCGCGCTTCGAAAAGTCTTCACGCTCTCCCGCGATCTCCGCACTAACCCATCGATTGCCTCGACAAGCTGATCCAGCCCGTCCCCACCGCCTGTAGGGCCTATTCCTATAGCGGGGTCATTCGGTGAGATTGACTTGACTGCCTGAGTGATCGCCGCAACACGTTTTTCGAACCCCTGATTTCCCATTTGCCTGCCTTCTGCTGCACCAATGTATGAGAATCACGACGCAAGCGGCAGATCGTGTCGCTTTGAGATTGCTGTCTCTAATTATATCACCCGTGACCGGAACCTCCGCGGCAACCGTCGGATTTATTATTATTCACAGGCAGGCGTTCCTGTGGCGCAGGTCAACGCAAGCCCGAAACGCCGGAAGATCAACATGATGCCGGTCGGGGACGGCAGCTTCTACCTCTATCTGCACGGCAATGTCCGCAAGGCCTCCCAGACAATAGTGGGAGACACGGTGAAGGCGGCCGTGAGCTTTGACTCCGAATACCGAAATGAGCCGATGCAGAAGATGCCCGCATGGTTCAGCTCTGCCCTGAAGAAGAACCCTGCCGCCAGGAAGAATTGGGAGCTTCTCATACCCAGCCGAAAAGAAGGAGATTCTTCGCTACAGGAACCTCAAGCGGGCCGTGGACGCGCTTTCAGGCAGCCCCGAGCGATTCATGGCAAGGTCATGGAACAACGGGAAGCGACCTGCCTGCCTGCTACGGCTTTTCGGGCAAGCGGTCTCCGGGGAAGCCTCGGCAGGCGTGGATCTCATAGACAAAGATTCCTGCCTTCACGCCTGGATCCTCATCCATGACCTTCCTGATCTCATCCACCGTGCCGTTGAAGATACAGAGGCCGCTCAGCTCGCTGCCGTCCCGGACCGGACATACGATGGAAAGGATGCCTTCTGCCCTGAGTGCAAAGTTGCGCCTGCCGTGCTCCCACACGATCTTCTCCGCCCCGGGCTGGCCATAGGCGCGGGACTTCTTCAGGATCACGGCGGTATATTCTCTGCTCGTGGGCAGCATCTCCTTCATGTAGTCATCTGTAATTTCCTTCATGTTCTTTCTCCTTTGGGTTGCTGGCGCGGCCGCGCAGGGCGCGGCCAAGCTGGCGCGGCCGGGCTGGGCGCGGCACCACTTTCACATGTGCTGAAGGCCGATCCGGTTCCCCTCAGTATCGGAAGAAGGCCTGATCCAGCCCGCCTCCCTGCTGCGGTATGTCTTGGGAAGAATGACTTTCCCTCCCTCGGCCTTGACCCTGGAGAGTATGGAGTCCATGTCATCCCCGCCGTCAAAGTAGACCGTGACGCCGTAGGCGCCAGGCACGTAGCCCTTTCCACGAGCCAGCGCCCCGCAGTTGAACTTATCCTCCGACGGAAACAGGGCGTACTCGCTCTTCACGAGGCTCATTACCTGAAGCTCGGCGGCCAGGATCTTCTCGTAGAATGCCCTTGGCCCGTCCCATGTCGGTCACCGGAATCTCCACCCAATTGATCAGATGCTTCAT
>CAYTGX010000028.1:0-53706 GCA_964437385.1 uncultured Spirochaetaceae bacterium | reverse complement strand
CTGGCGACATTCTGGCGGTCGCTCCTGGCGACATTCTGGCGGTCGCTCCTGGCGAGGCAAGGAGCATGAAATACCCGTCTCCCCCGGGAGCGCGGCTGGCAAGAAAGTCTATCCCGAGAGGGTTCGGACTCCTGCTGAATATCACCTTGAAATCGGTATCGGGCCAGACGCCCCGCGCCTCCCACACCACCACGGCGCGCGTGCCGCCCTCGCGGCGGATCTCCGCGGCGTGAGTGGGGCAGTAGACGCTCTTCAAGTCTTCCTTGCCGTCCAGCGTCACTTGAACGGAGACGTCCTTGACCGCCGCCGCGCTGAACTTCTCCGTATTCAGCGGATAGAGGTATTCAACCAGGCCTCCATCGTTTTTCAGGAGCTGGCTGTAGATGAGCCTGATTCGCTTGGATGCCCGGGGCTCGATGGGATATATCCGCATGCGGAATGCCCCGCGGCCCGCGTACTCCAGCAGCGCAGGGTCCTTCATCCTGCGCACGATCTCCTCGTACAAGACGCGCGCCGTGTCCGCGGGGAGAAGCTCCGCGTCGGTCATTGTGCCGCCGATGTCCATGGACAGCTTGTCAATGTGCGCGCCCTCGGGAATCGGGAACACATATGTCCCCTCCAGCCGGGCATCGTTGGGGTTGTAGAACTCCTGGTCAACAGTGGTGACCGCGACCAGGTTGCTGATCGTGACGGTCACGTGGTGGTAGCTCACCTCCAGCGGCGCAAAGCCGAAGTGCCCGGCAACAACATGCACGGGATTCTCGACGATGATAAGGCCGTCCGCTCCGCAGAGGCCGGGAAAGAGAAGGGCGGCCAGGAATACCATGCTTCCCAGCAGCCGGGGCTTGCGGGCGCCCCTCCAGTTTGTCGATTCCATGTTTGCCTCCCTGTCCATATGAGGAAAGTGTGGCGCAGGGAGGCCGGGGCGTTGTCAGGGTGCGGAAAAAGAAGTGTAAAAAAAACGTAAAGACGGACGGGCGGCGGGAAGCCTGGCGTTCCTACTCGGTGCCGTGCAGCTTCTCCACTTTCTCGTAGTAGTCGATGACGTGCCGCACCCACTTCCGCTTCATGGGATAGGGATGGTAGTAGAACGAGCGTTTGAACCCGTAGATGATGATGTCCTTGAGCTGGTCAGGGGGTATGGTGAAGTTCTCCAGCGCGAGACTGAGCTCCCGCGTGACCGACGTGTGGGAAACAAGACGGTTGTCCGTGCAGAATGTGAGTGAAAGCTTGTGGCTGAGCATCTGCCGGAGTGAATGCTCGTCTATCGCCTTCAGGGCGGGTGAGGTCTGCATATTGCTGGTCAGGCACACTTCGATGGTGGTCCGGTTCTCTGCGATGTAGTTCACGAGATTCTCGATGTAGGCGCGCTTGTCCTGCACGCTGCCCGAAAAGATCATGTCCTCGTCGAACAGGTGCAGGCCGTGGCCGATCCTGTCCGCGTGCAGCTTGGCGATAGCCTGGAAGATCGACTCGGGGCCGTACGCTTCTCCCGCATGCACCGTTTTCCGCATGAAATTTCTATGCACGAAATCGTAGGACTCCTCATGCGCGCTGGCCGGATACCCGTACTCGCTGCCGGCCAGGTCGAATCCGACGATCTGGATGTCGGTGTCCCTGCGCAGACGCACACCCGCCTTGGCCAGCTCGAGGCTCGCCGTCCGTATCACCTCCTGCGGGCTGGAGAACGAAAGCACCCTGCAGAGGTTCCGGTAGTACTGGGAGAAGCTCTCGTCGAAATAGCGAAGGGCACAGACAATGATTCCGTAGTCAAAGGGCGGCTCGTCAGGGCCGAGAGTGCTGTTGACCGCCTCCCGCGCCCGGCGCAGGCCGCTGTCCACCGCCCGCACCACCGCCTCGAACCCGAAGGAAGGCGACATGTGGAGCTGCGGCGCAAATCTAACCTCCAGGTACCGCACGCCTTCCGCCCAACTGTCCAGGGCCAGCTCGTACGAGGTGCGCTCCAGACCTTCTGTGTCCTGCAGCACGAGAAGCGTCCAGGAAAAGCCGGTAAGATATTCATTGAGGTCTTTGTATGAGTCTTTGAACACGAGCTCGTTCAGGCCTTCTTCGGTGGCAGAGGGAAGCTCGATGCTCCTCTCCCGGGCCAGCTCGATGAGCGTGGAAAGGCGCAGCGAGCCGTCGAGGTGGACGTGGAGATCTGTCTTGGGGATTGCGCGGATGAAATCCTGACTATACTTCTTCATATCGGCTGAAAAGACGATACTGCGCGCGTGCAGGGCGGTCAAGGACGCCGCTCCTGGCGGCATTCAAGGACGCCTGTCGTGCATCCATGCACTCGGCGTCCCTCGGGGCTCTCGGCGTTTGCTCCGCAAACGCCTGCCGCCCTACGCATCCCTGTCTGCGGGCGGCCGCTGCAGGCTGCTCCTCTCCGCTTGCCCCTGTTTCCCGCAATCGCTACGATGCCGCATGATCGCCAAAATGTCGCACACTCCGCCAGAAGCGGAAGGTGCGACGGCCAGGTGGGAGGAAGTCGAGTGCCTCGTACCCGGCGCCGGCAGATCCGAGCGCATGGGGAGTTGGAAGCCGGCCCTCGCCTTTGGAGAGAGCACGATCATCCAGACTGTCGTCTCGCGCGCCCTGCAGGTGTGCGTCGGCGTGGTCCTGGTCACCGGCTATCGCGGGGCGGAGCTGACCCTCCTCTTTCGGGACGTGCCGCGCGTACGCCTGGTGGAGAATCCCGACTGGCCGCTGGGAATGTTCTCCTCGATCCGCCGCGGCATCGGACAGGTGCGCACCGGCAGGTTCTTCATCATGCTGGGCGACATGCCCTGGACAGCACCCGAGGTCTACCGGGCCCTCCTCCAGTGCGCTCCGGCCGACTTCGTCTTTCCTGTGTTCGACGGAAAAAGGGGCCACCCGGTGCTGTGCAATGCGCGCGTGAAGAACGAGGTGCTGCGCACGGATCCTGCCTCGGGGAGCATGCGGGAGATCGCTTCGCGCCTGACGATACACGAGCTGCCCTGGGAAGACGATTCGATCCACCGTGACATCGATACAATGGAGGACCTGGCGTGATCCGGAGGATCCTCCTGGTGGTTCTTGCCGCCGCGGGTATGTCGATCCACCCGGCGTTCGCCGCGCCCGGCCCCTACACCGTCACGGATGCGCTGGGTCGAAGCCTGAGCTTTCAGAGGATACCCGAGCGCATCGTGATTGCAGGCAGGGCAGCCCCGCTTCTCGTGGACGCCGTCTACATCTTCCCGGGGGTCTCCCAGCGCGTCGTTGGAGTCGGCGAAACAGACCAGGGACAGGGTGATTTCCTGCCGTTGATCGACCGCGGAGCCGGTGCAAAACAAAGGTTCTCCGACAGTGCGGCACCCGAGCAGCTTGCCGCTGTCCGTCCCGATCTGGTCATCCTGAAGTCATCCGCGAAAGCGCAGCTCGGAGACGCGCTGGAGCGGTTCGGTATACGTGTCCTCTACCTGGACCTGGAGTCCCCGGAGAAGTTCTCCGCGGACGTGCAGACCCTGGGCAGGCTGTTCCAGCAGCCCGAGCGTGCGCATTTTATCCAGGACTGGTACCGTTCCCGGGTGGAAGCCGTGGTGCGGGCAACCGCAACCGCGGAAAAGCCGTCGGTGCTTCTTGTCCGGCACTGCGCACAGGACGGGACGAACGCTTTCGCGGTGCCGCCGGCAAATTGGATCCAGGCAGTGACCACTGAGACCGCCGGCGGCCTGGCGGTCTGGAAAGGCGCCGGCCCGGGGGGAGCGTGGAAGAAAATCGGCCCGGAACAGCTCTCCTCCTGGAACCCGCGCTATGTATTCGTCGTCTCCTGCGGAAAACCCTCCGGCCCGATTGCGGAAGACATCCAGAGCTCGGGAACGATTACGGGCACCATCACCGGCTTTCCATCGGATTTCTATTCGTGGGACCAGGCCGATACGCGGTGGATCCTGGGCCTGGAGTGGATGGCGGTGACTCTGCATCCCGAGCTTCTTCCCGACCTGGACCTCCGCGCGGAGATACACGAGTTTTTCACACGACTCTATGGAATCGACGAGTCGACAATGGCCAGCGAGATCTTTCCGAGGCTGGAAGGCGTGTTTGCCCCCCGGTAGTCCGCGGATTTCTGGCGGTGGCAGCCCGCGGATTTGGGCGCCGCGGCCGCCCCACGGCGGCGTCTTCTCCCGCACCTGGGACAGCATGCTATAGTGCAGACATGGAATTGCACGCTCCGCAGAAGCCGGGGCTCTGCGCATGAAACTCGACGCTGCAGCGGTCAGCGAGCGGTTTCCCGCTGCCGCTGAATACCTGAGCGGGATCTACCTCATCCAGAGGGACTACCACAAGGTGAGCAACTCGCGGCTGGCAGCATGGAGCGGGGTCAGCGGCTCCGCCGTGACCCAGGCCCTCGGTCGGCTGAAAAAACTTGGACTTGCCCGACAGGTCCGCTATGAAAACATCGAGCTGACGGAAGAAGGCCGTGCCCTGGCCATAAAGGTCCTTCGCCGACACTACCTCCTGGAGCACCTGATGGTGCGGATACTGGGTTATCCCTGGGAAAAGGCGGATGACGAAGCCAAGAGACTGCAGAGCCAGATTTCCGACGACCTGACCGAGCACCTTTTTGAAAAACTAGGTTCGCCGCAGACCTGCCCCCACGGCAACCCGCTGCCCGGCTCCCCCATCGAGGCGCGGCTGCTCGCCGCCCCGCGGCTCACCGAGGCGGCGGCAGGAGATGTGGTGCAGATAGCAAGGGTGACGGAGGAAGGGGAACAGGCGCCCGGCATGCTTGCACTCTGCCACGGGCAGGGCATCCAGCCGGGCGCCGTGTTCAGGGTGACCGGCAAGGACCTGGCATTCATACACCTTGTCCGGCTGGGCGCTCCGGAGTCATCTCCCGCGCCCGGTGAAGTGGCCTTCCCGCTTGTCAGCGCAGCCCACGTCCGCTACGAGCCTGCCCCCGTTGAAGTCAGCCGCGGAGCGCAGTCATCCGCACCGGCGTAATGGGCCGCAGGCCTGACTCGATCCTTGCGCGCTGAGGCTCCAGGAAGGGCGGCAGCGCGAGGTTCTCTCCGAGGCGGTCGGCTGGCTCGTCCGCGGCGAAACCCGGTCCATCCGTGGCGATCTCGAACAGGACCCCGCCGGGCTCACGGAAATAGATGGAACTGAAGTAGAATCGGTCGATCACCGGTGTGACTCCCACCCCGGCGTCCTGCAGCTTTGCCCGCCATGAAACCTGTTCATCACCGTCCGGTGTGCGGAATGCGACATGGTGGACGCCGCCGATGCCGACCTGGCCCGGACCAAGGGTGGGGCGTACTTCAAGGTGCACCTCGGTCCCCGGGCCGCCCTGACCGACCTCGTAGACAAGGACCCTGGTATCGTCAGGCAGCCTGTATTCCCTTTCCTGGCGGAACCCCATGACCTCGGCGAGGATCCACGCCGTTGCGTCCGGCTTCCGCACAGGTATATGCACGGCATGGAGCCCCCGTATTCCCATTTCAACGGGAACAGGGCTGAGGGACCACGGCGTGCCCCCGGCCGCCCCTCCGTCGTCCACGAGCTCCAGGCGCTGGCCCTCGGGATCTGAAAACGTGATAGCTCCCCTGCCGCTGTGGTCGAGAATCCCCTCGTGCGCGATCCCGAACTCGGTCAGCCGGCTGGCCCAGGCCTCCAAGGCGGGACGGCCGGAGACCCTCAGCGAGGTCAGCGAGATTGTGCCGATGCCCCGGGATGTCTTTCCCGCGTGCGGCCAGTCGAAAAAGGTCACGTCTGTGCCGGGGTGACCGGCCGAATCGGCGTAAAACAGGTGATAGGCCCCGACATCATCCTGGTTCACCGTCTTTTTCACCAGGCGCATACCCAGGACCTCTGTATAGAATCCGACGTTCAGAGACGGATTACCCGTCACCGCCGTCAGGTGATGCAATCCTTCGAGCTGCACGTGCAACCTCCTTGATCAGGCTTTCGCGGCTCGGTGTGTTTCCAATGCATGAAACCACGCGCGCGCCGACTCCAGCTCTCCCGGGACCAGCCCGTGCCCGCCCTGCTGCCAGGCAAGAGTCACGCGTGCTCCCGCGGATTCCAGGAGCTTTGCCAGGCGTTCGGTCTCCCGCGGTGGAATCATGGTGTCCAGTCTTCCCGCGCTGAGAAACACCGGTTTACCCTGCAGATCAGGCAGCCGATCCGGCACAAGGGGGACCATGGCGTGCAGAAGGATGGCCGCTGAAAGGACCGCAGGCGTCAAGAGAAGCAGGCTCGCGGCGATATTCGCTCCATTCGAGTATCCCACGGCAGCCACGCGCGACCGGTCCAGGCCGTAGTGATCTGCGGCCGCCTCCACGAATACGGCCAGCTCGGCGGTTCTGCGGCGCAGATCGTCCAGGTCGAACACTCCTTCGGAGAGCCTGCGGAAAAAACGGGCCATGCCACTTTCCAGGACCTTGCCGCGCGGGCTGAGGAGTGCTGCTCCGGGAACGAGGCGTGCACCTATATCCAGGAGATCGTTTTCGTTGCCCCCGGTCCCGTGAAGCAGGAGCAGGGTGGGCAATCCCCCGGACGCAGCGGGGATGAAACGATGTATGAAATCGAGGCCCGCGGTGGGTCCGGGCATCTCCGTATTCGGCGGATCTGGTGACGCCATTCCAATAGTGTAGTAATAAACCCGCCCGGAGGGAAACGCGCAGGGCGGCATCGCATGAGAATGACGGGGGTCAGCGCCGGTACACTCTCCTCCGTGCAACCTGCACGAGAATACCCAGGCTGATCAGGGATATTCCGATGATCGTCGTCAGCATGACCGCGCCGGCCGGCGTTGCCGCGTCCGCAATCCGTTTGAGCAATATGCCGACAAGCGCCCAGCCCACGACAAGGGCGTAGAAGATGTCATTGCGGCGGAAGAGCATGAGGCCGGCCAGGATGATTCCCACGACGATCATGACCACGGCCCAGAGCTGCTCGCTCATGCCGAAACGCGTCCACTTCGCGGCAACCAGCACTGCAGTCACATTCGCGATCGTCGCGATGCTGATCCAGCCGAGGTAGACGCTGATCGGCAGGTGAACGAGGTATTTCTCCGCCGATGACGCCGGCGCATTGCCCACATTCAGTCTCTCGTAGATCAGGATCAGCACGCAGAGCAGGATTATCATCAGGACGAGGGACAACGGCAGCTCCTGGTACTGCCAGGCGAAGATCCAGCCCAGGTTTGCCAGGCAGGTGATGAAAAAGAGCACGTCGACTTTCTCCATGAATGAATCTTCCTGCGCGGGTTTCCGCGCAGAGAACACGAAGCAGTACACGACGAAGATCGCCAGGAGCAGATAGATCAAACCCCAGATGGAGAATGTCAGGCCCGCGGGAACGAACAGATTCGGATACTGGTCCGAAAGCTGGCCGGGCGTCCTGCCGCCCAGCGGCACGGTCGTGGAAAGAGTGTTGACAACGATGGCAGCAGCGAAGCCGAGAAGATTGACGACTGCAAGGATCGTGCGGGAAAGAGATATGCCCATGGCTCCTCCGTGGACTATGAGATGATCGGCACGTGCTCCGGGCAATAGGTGTGCGAAAACCGTATACCGGTCTTGCGTTCGACGTATCTGGCGAGCGGAAGCCACTCTTCCGTCGTGCCCGTGGTCACGCGAATCTTGCCGCATACTGCGCAGATGGGAAGGATGAATCCGACCTGCCGCGAGAAGTCCTGCAGCAGCACGAGCTCCGTCACGTCGCGCGCGACCCCCTGCGTGCCGAGCCTCTCGTCCACCGCCGGCTTCCCGGGCTCCCGGCGTTCAGCGCCCAGCCCTACCGAGTTCAGGGAGATGTAGACGATCTCGATGTCATACCGGCGGTGCGCGCCGACCTTTGTGAGGAGCCTGATCTGCAGGTCTTTTGTCGCCCGGGCCGCCTTTCGCCTTTCCCGCAGCGGCCAGAAGGCCATTGACCGGTCGTCCGGGTGCACAATCTCGATCAGATCCTTGCCGAGCAGTTCCTTCTTCGAATATCCCAGGAGGGTTTCAACCGTGTCGTTGATGAAAAGCACGCGCGCGGCAACGTCAAGCACATAGATTATCTCGGAGGAGTTCTCCACCAGTCCACGGTACAGCACGTCCATCCGGTCGAGCTGCTCCTGGAGCTGCATCTTGAGGGTGGTGTCTCGGAAAATGAGGAGCCACCCGGTGAGCGTTTCTCCCGTGCGCTGCGGGACCGATGTCACCTCCACCGGGACTTCCATTCCGTAGGTCGTCTGCAGCTTCATCGGCAAGCCGGGAAGCACCGTGCCGCTGCGCTGCATGCCCAGAATATCCTTCAGTTCAGCGCGCGAGCCGGGAGCGACGATCGAGTCGATGTGGTACCCCACCACGTCTTCCCTGGAGAATCCGGTGATTTCTTCCCCGGCCCGGTTCCATGAAAGCAGAATCCCGTCCTGGTCGCAGAGAACCACCACCTCCTGGAGATCGTCCGCTTCCAATTTGAAATCCATTCACCCCTCCAGAGTGCCATTCTGATATTGATGAACAACTATAGCACGGGAACCTGTTCCTTGCGATAGTATCGTATCATGCGCGTACTCCATGCCGGCCTGCTGGATCGGTCCCTTCTCCTGTGGGCCGAGCCGTTCTCGGATGCGTGGAAGGACGCCGACTCCATTCTGGGCCCGCTCCGCAGGGAGAGCATGTCCGTCACGGCGCAGGTGTGGATTCCTTCAGTGGGCGGAGTGCCCGCGGCATCAAGCCCCATGCTGGACACCGCGCAGGGCTCCTCGAGCGCCAGGGCACGACTGGAGGGGTACTCAATCGAATGCCTCCGCCTTTCCTGGAATGCCGCGGTGGACTTCCTCTGCTCCTGCATGGAGAAGAAGATGCTCGCGCCCGGCCTCCTCGTCGGCAATGATCTTCGGTTCTGGACGCACGCGCTCCGATTCGCCGGGCTTCTGGTCCACAAGAAAGCCTACCTCCCCGGCATCGAGATGGTGAGGGAAGCCTCCGAGGCGGCTCCAGGGAAATTTGCCGCTCTGTGGGAACCGGTGGTTGATGGAGAGGACCGGCAGACCAGGACGCGCCTTGCCGCCTCCATGCCGCCGGCCGCACGCGCGCTTTCAACAGGGCCGGGGGAGCCGCCCACGGCCGCCTCTTCGGTTGTTCTGGATCGGTTCCTTGCAGGGGCGCTGGACGCCATCGTGCGCAGCGCTGCGGCGGCCGGCCCAGGGAGCGCGCCAGGATCGGCACACGCCGCGCAAGCCTCTCGCGGCAGCGGTCCCGGTCCGCGGCCGAGCATGCATGACAGCCTGCACGACCACTGGATGCACGCGTTGAGCGCCCGAAACGCCGCCATGGATGCCTCCCCTGCGGAGATCGGCGAGCTGCAGGGGCAGATTGCCGAATGGAGAAAACCCCTTTCCCTCAGCGTGCGATCTCCCTACCGCCTCTGCTTCCGTCTCGAAGAGCCGGTGGAAACCCGGGACGCGGATCCCGACGGGGCCTGGTACGTGCGCTATCTCGTGCAGCCCGTGGACGACATGAGCCTCCTCATGACGTTCCCCGAGGCCTTCGCAGCAAGGGGAAAGCGCGCGCTGCGGCGCCAGGCCGAGGAGGGAGGCGCCGCCGGCCCCGCGCGCCTGCGTGAGGCAGTGTTGTCCGCGCTTGGCCGCGCCTCCCTGCTGAGCGCCGGTGTCGAGCGGAGTCTCAGCAGGACCCTGCCGGACGGCTACTCCCTTGATGAACGGGGCGCCTACGAGTTCCTCTCCGCGGAGTCCGCCCTGCTGGATCGGGCCGGCTTCGGAGTCCTGCTTCCCTCCTGGTGGACGCGGAAGGGGGGCCGCGCCCGTCTCTCGGTGGGGGCCCGGGTGAACAGCCCGGAAGCAATGCAGGGCAAGGCAGGCATGACGCTGGAGAAGGTGCTGGACGTGCGCTGGGAGATCGCGCTCGGGGACCAGATGCTCACGCGGAAGGAGCTGGAAACGCTGGCCGCGCTGAAGGCGCCGCTCGTGAAGGTGCGCGGGCAGTGGGTGGCAATGAGCGCGGAGGAGATTACGGCCGCGCTGGCGTTCTGGAAGGGAAAATCCTCTGCCCGTATGAAGGCACGCGATCTTCTCTCGCTCTCTCTTGGCACCTCGGGCGAGGTGGCAGGAATGGAGTTCAGGGGCGTGCAGGCAACCGGGTGGATCGGCGGCCTGCTGGAACGCCTGCGGGGGGACCGGCAATTCGAGGAGCTGCCACCACCGGCCGGATTCCAGGGCACGCTCCGTCCGTACCAGGCCAGGGGGTATTCGTGGCTTTCATTCCTCGGTGACTGGGGCCTGGGCGCCTGTCTTGCGGATGACATGGGCCTGGGAAAGACCGTGCAGGCGCTCGCATTCATCCAGGCCCGGCGCGAGCAGGGAGAGCGAAACCCGTTCCTCCTCGTATGCCCGACCTCGGTGGTGGCAAACTGGAAGAAGGAGGCCGCTCGATTCACGCCGGATCTTCCGGTGATTGTGCATCATGGCATAGACAGGAAAAAGGGCGAGTCCCTCCGGGAGGAGGCGGCGCGGCAGGCCATGGTCGTCTCCACGTACAGCCTGGTGCACAGGGACAGGGAACATCTGGCCGGGATTCAGTGGGCCGGGGTGATCCTCGACGAGGCACAGAACATAAAAAACCCCGAGACCCGGCAGGCCCGCGCAGTGCGTTCCCTTGCCGCGGGGCAACGCATGGTTCTCACCGGCACGCCGGTGGAGAACCATGTGGGGGACCTGTGGTCGATCATGGAGTTTCTGAATCCCGGGCTGCTGGGAACCCCGGCGGAGTTCAAGCGCAGATTCTTCATCCCCATCCAGGCAAACAGGGACCAGGAGGCCGCAGGCACTCTGAGGCGGCTGACCGGACCCTTCATCCTGCGCCGCCTGAAGACCGATCCGACTGTCATTTCCGACCTGCCGACAAAACTGGAAATGAAGGTCTGGTGCACGATCACGCGGGAGCAGGCCACCCTGTACAAGGCCGTGGTGGATGAGGCGGAAGACGCGTTGAAGGGGGCCGAAGGAATATCACGCAGGGGCGTGATCCTCTCAACTCTCACCAAGCTGAAGCAGGTCCTCGATCATCCGGCGCATTTTCTCAAGGACAACTCGGCGATTCCCGGCCGCTCCGGCAAGCTGCAGCGCCTGACGGAGATGCTGGAGGAGGTGATGGAGAGCGGCGAACGGGCGTTGATCTTCAGCCAGTACGCCGAGATGGGCGCGATCCTGCGCTCCCACCTCGAGGAAACCTTCGGAGAAGAGGTGCCGTTCCTCCACGGCGGGGTTCCGCGCACGCGGCGGGATGCCATGGTCGAACGATTCCAGACCGATGAGAACGCGCCGCACTTTTTCATCCTTTCTCTCAAGGCAGGCGGCACCGGCTTGAACCTGACCCGGGCCAACCATGTCTTTCATTTCGACCGCTGGTGGAATCCCGCCGTGGAGAGCCAGGCGACCGACCGGGTCTACCGCATCGGCCAGACGAAAAACGTCGAGGTGCATGCGTTCATCTGCTCCGGCACCATCGAGGAGCACATCGACGAGTTGATCGAGCGCAAGAAGGAAGTAGCGGGATCGGTGATCGGGGCCGGGGAGTCGTGGCTCACCGAGCTCTCCAACGCAGAGCTGCGCAGGCTCTTCCATCTGCGCGCCGAAGTGCAGGGGGAGTGAGATGGCATATCGCGGTTACTGGTACGAGTCGGAAAGCCCGCGAAAGGTCAAGGGAGGGATAAAGGCCCAGTCCAGGGTGGGGAGCTTTGCCAGGAACTGGTGGGCAAGAAAGTGGATCGAAGTCCTTGAAAGCTTCGACCTGGATTCCCGGCTGGCCCGGGGGAAGCACTACGCGCGGCGCGGCCAGGTGATTTCCATTGACATCCGGAAGGGGAGCGTCGCTGCCCTCGTGCAGGGATCCCGCTCGCATCCGTACAAGGTGAGCCTCGGCGTGAAGCTGATCCCGGCCGCCGCGTGGAAAAGAGCCGTGACCGCCATGGCCTCTGAAGCCGGTTTCAGCGCCCGGCTTCTCAACGGAGAAATGCCGCGTGACATAGAGAGAGCGTTCGAAAGCGTGAAGGTTTCGCTCTTTCCCGCCAGCTTGAAAGAGCTGGACACGCACTGCACCTGCCCGGACTGGTCCAATCCATGCAAGCACATCGCGGCCGTGTATTACCTGCTCGGGGAAGAGTTCGACCGTGACCCCTTCCTCCTCTTCCGGCTTCGCGGTATGGAGCGTGAGGAGGTCCTTGAAGCGCTGGGAAGATCCGCCGGTGCAGGAGGCTCCGGACAGCGGAGGCCGCGTGCCCCTTCCGCGGCGGGGCCTGCGGGCGCGGCGTCGGCGGGGGCAGAGACATCTGCTGCGGACGCTGCGGCTTCAGGTGCCGGCGGCCCGTCCGCAGGTTCAGCCGTGGAAGCGGCTGCGAGCGCGCCTGTGCCGCTCCCCTCTGACCCCGGCGCTTTCTGGGGCACTACTGAAGAGTTCACATTCTCGAGCGCGGGTGAGGCGCCGCCCGTCTCTCCCCTGCTCGCCCGGCTGGGAAGCTTTCCATTCTGGCGCGGCCATGAGAGCTTTCTGGAGTCCATGGAGGCTTTCTGCAAGGCTGCGTCGCCCGCGGGCATGGATGTGTTCCTCGGCCAGGGTGCGCGGCGGGACGCGGCCGCAGAGCGCGCGCCGCGGCGCCTCCTGCGGATGCCGGCTCAGCGCTGAGCCGCGGCGCTGAGCGTGCAGTCCGGCAACCGTGCCTGCTGGTGACGCCGGCCGCCAGGCCCCTTAGGAAGGCCGCTTTGCCGCGCTCCATGCTTCTGACACCGCTCTCCCCCGCGTCATGTCGTCCACGACGAGGATCAGTCTGTTCGCATGATCGCTGTAGATCACCTCGATGCTGACCCCTGCCTCGGCCATCCGGCGGCATATCAATCCGAGCTGCCCCGGAGTTTCCTGATCCAGTCGCTGCGCCAGAACCTCGCGGGCTTCCCCAACCTCGATGCCGGCATCCCGGAGCGCCCGCGCGGCTGCCTCCCCGTCTTCGAACAGGAAGTGCGCGAGCCCGGTGCCGCCGCACGCAAATCCGCCGCCCCCCTCGATGCTGATGCCGGCCCTGCCCAGGGCTTCGCCCATCTCCGCGAGCGCGCCCGGCCTGTGCGGGAGATGGACGGCCAGGTCCTTCATTGAGCATGCTCCTGCAGATTCTCGACGATGACCGTCGGAGAGTTGCGAACCGGAAAGTTGCACGAACCGGCGATAAAGCAGACCGCATGGGCGTGCTCATGCAGATCCACGGCCAGGTCCTGCATTGCCGGGTCCGCAATGGTCACGCGCGGATGCAGGGTGACTGATTCGAATCTCCCGCCGCCGTCCGGAAACACGTTCATGACCCCGTGGGCTTCATCGGTGTAGCCCACCACGGTGACTCCCTTCCGCGCGCAGAGCGCCAGGTAGGCCAGCATGTGGCACGAGGAGAGGGATGCCACCAGGAGGTCTTCGGGATTGTGCCGGTCCGCCTCTCCGCGAAAAGCCGGGTCGGCCGAACCGGAGAGGTCGGGCTTGTTGTCCAGGGACACGCGGAAGCGGCGGCTGTAGCCGCCGTATTCGGATGTTCCTTTCCCGAGGTTTCCTTCCCAGACAAGACGCGTGACATAGCGATGCGGGGAGCCTGTGCTCATGAGCTCACCTCCGTCCCAAACATACGGTACGCCCTGCCATTTGACAAATGTCCTCGCGCGGCAGCTTCGCATTGCCGATCTGGATCCGCCGGAGCTCATTGTGATCGACAGCCTGACCTCGCAAAGACGCCTGATAGAAGCCGATTTCGGAGCAGGCCTGAATTAATGCCTATTAACTCTTGACAATTCCTGAGCAAAATAGTCGGATATCCGAACGAGACCCGCATGATGAAGACCCAAAAGAAGCTCTTACGGCGAACTTTCGCATGCATGGCGATTGCCCTGTTTCTCACACTGGCATCAACGGCTGGCGCAACGGATCAGCAGCTTCTCGGCCGGATAGACCGGATCGCGGCGGATTCTCTGAAATCCCTCCAGGCATCGAACCCCGGTGGCGCCGCGGAGAGCCTCAAGCAATTCGAACCTGAATGGTCGAAGGTGGAGGACGGAGTCCGCGCAAAAGACCCTGATGTGTACGCACGGATCGAGGTCGAGTCCAGCCGCGCAGCCGCTGCACTGGAGGCGGAGCCCCCTGACAACGCCCGGGCCGAGGAAGCCCTCAAGGGGCTTTCATCCGCCGTGCACGACTATGGGGCGGGGACCGGGTCTTCGGCTGCCTCGTCCGGCAGGCAGGGTGTTTCCGCCCTCCTGAGGCTCCTCCAGCAGTCGTCCGCGGCTCTTTCAGCAGGCAATGAGGACCAGGCGTCGGACCTGCTGCAGAGCTTTGTCGGCCTGTGGCCCCAGGTGGAAGGAGAAGTGAAAAGCCGCTCTGAGACGGTCTACACCCAGGTCGAAGCAGAGATGACGCGGGCGGCCGCGCTTCTGCTCTCAGGCCCTTCCGCCCGCTGGCATGCTGCTGACCTCATCGCCACAATGACCGGAGAGCTCGAGGACGTGCGGCAGAAATCCGGCTACACGGTATGGGATGCCGGTCTCATCCTGCTGAGGGAAGGGATGGAAGCGCTTCTCCTGCTGGCTGCACTCCTGGCGATGCTCCGGAAAACGGAAAGCAAGGGCGGCGCCAGGTGGGTATGGGCAGGGGCGGGGGCAGGGCTCATTTCCAGCGCGGTCCTGGCGGCGATCCTCGGGCTCGTGATCACCGCGGCTGCCGGTGCGACGCGCGAAGGAACCGAAGGCTTTGTCGGGCTGGCCTCCGTGGCGCTGATGGTGACCGTGGGCGCGTGGCTGCATCGCCGTTCGGGCCTGCAGGCCTGGAACGAGTTCATGAAGAAGAAGCTCGGCGGCGCAATTGCGGCGGGGAGCATGTGGTCGCTCTTCTTTCTCTCCTTCCTCGCCGTCCTGAGGGAAGGTGCCGAAACCGTGATATTCTACATCGGCATAGCACCCGCCATCCCCCCGCTGTCACTCATGGCAGGGATCCTCGGCGCATTCGCGCTGCTCGTGATCATCGGGTTTCTCATCATCCGTTTCAGCGTGCGTCTTCCCCTGCACTATTTCTTCCTCGTTGCCACGGTGCTGATCTACTACCTGGCGTTCAAGATAGCCGGTCAGAGCATCCATTCCCTGCAGCTGGTGGGCATTCTTCCCGCCCATATCGCCACCGGGCTCCCGGCGGTGAACATCCTGGGCATGAGCTCGACCTGGGAGACTTTTGTGCCGCAGATGGCGATCCTGATCGTCATTCTCGTGGAGGTGGCCATCACGGAGACGCAACGGGTGATGAAAAACCTGAAGCGCGCGGCCACCGCGCGGGAGAATACGCTGTAACACCGTGCCGCGCGCCGTGGTATCATCGCTGACAACAGGACTTCGCATGGGCGGCGCAAAAACAGCGCCGCAAAGGAAGGGGAGGTGATCCATGAAGGTATTGTTCATCGGCGGGACGGGACTCATCAGCTCGGCAGTCTCACCCCTTGTCGTGGAAAGGGGCATGGAGCTGTACCTGCTGAACCGCGGCCAGCGCCGTGAGTTCGTCCCCAGGGGCGCGAAAGAGATCATCGCCGATGTGAAAGACCCCCGGGCCATGGCGGACGCCCTCACGGGGCACACCTTCGACGTCGTGGTGGACTGGATTGCCTTCACCCCGGACCAGGTCGAGGCCGACATCGGGCTTTTCAGCGGCAGGACGGGTCAGTACATCTACATCAGCTCGGCAAGTGCCTACCAGAAGCTGCCGACTCATTATCTGATCACCGAGTCCACTCCCCTGGCCAATCCCTACTGGCAGTACAGCCGCGACAAGATTGCCTGCGAGGATCGTCTCACGCGGGAGTACCGGGAAAAGGGATTTCCCATTACCATTGTCCGGCCGAATTACACCTACGGGGTCACGACCATCCCCGCGGGGTTCATGAGCTGGAACCATCCCTGGACGCTCGTGGACCGTATGCGCAAGGGCAGGAAGATCATCGTGCATGGAGATGGAACCGCCGTTTTCACTTTGACGCACAACACCGATTTTGCGAAGGCCTTTGTCGGGCTGATGGGCAACATGCGCGCCATCGGGCACCCCTTCCATATCACCTCGGACGAGGCGTTGACCTGGAACCAGATCACGCAGGCCATCGGGCATGCCGCGGGCGCCGAGCCGGATATCGTCCACATCGCCTCTGACTTCATCGCGGCATTCAGCCCCGCGGATAGGGGCGGCATCGTGGGTGACAAGGCCAACAATACGATCTTCGACACCACCAAGATCAAGACTTTCGTGCCCGGCTTCACGGCAACCGTGCCCTTTTCTGAAGGAATCCTGCAGTCCATACACTGGTTCGAAAAGCATCCCGAAAGATGCACCGTGGATGACGCCTTCAACACCCTTTCGGACAGGATCATCAGCGCCAATCAGAGGGGGCTCGATCTCGCAACAATGAAGACATGATGCCCCCGCACGCGACTGGCTATGACCGGGGCCGGGTGAGCTCCTTGGAGAGATAGATGATCTGGCCGACATGATGGTACGCGTGGGCAGCCATGCGGTAGAAAACAGTGAAACGGTCATTGGCAAATGGCTCACGCTCGGCGGAATACGGGGCGCACCAGTCCTGCGGAGACTGCGCACCAATCGTCGAGACGACAAGAGCGACGGCCCGGTCGAAGTCTGCCAGCACTTCATCCTTCGACTTCCGGGCAGTTTCGTTGAACTCGCGGTCCCGGTCCCGGACATAGCCCGTGCTGGCAACGCGTGTACCGATGTAGTAGTTGAGGTTGCCGGTGACGTGGAGAAGGAGATGGCCGATGCTGTTGCCGTAGGGATACGGCCGGGTCCAGAGCTGCTCGGTTGAAATCGGGGCAACCCACGTATGCACCTTGCCACGCACCTCTTCGTAGTACGAGGCGAGGGACGACGCAACGATCGAAGCAAGGTCCGGCATGACAGTCTCCTCCATGGGTGCGCAGACTACACTTCGAGAGGCCTCATCGTGTCAAGACATCCGGGTCACGTCTCCGTAGCAGGGGGAGCCGGAATGGACGGACGCACTTTCAGCACGATCTCTTTGCGGATCTGGACCGTGCCTGACTTCGCGCCCCGGGGCTTTGTCACGTTGCGCGCCCGTGTGCAGGACACTGGCACCACGCCCGCGTTTCGGGCCTTGCTGTGCCAGGCGGCAATTGCGGCCGCACGCTTCAGGGTTTCCTTGTCCGGCTCCGCCCCCGGGGGGCCCCGCAGTATCACGTGGCTTCCCGGCATCCCGCGCACGTGGAACCACCAGTCGTCCTGGGCCGCAATGCCGAGGCTGAGCTCGTCATTATCCGTGTCACTGCGGCCTGCCAGCACATGCCACTGGCCCGGCAGCTCATACTCCGTGATGCGCCCCATGGTGTCCGGCCGCTCTCACAGGGGCAGACCGGCCTCCAGGAAGGCAAGGGCTTCGTCGATCAGTTGAAAGGCTTTCTCCGGCCGCATGTCCTCGGAGGTGAGCCAGGCCGCCATTGTAGCCCCGATCATTGCTCCCGAAAATGTGCGTACGCGAAAATCGTCCGCCGGACGACCCACACGGCCCGCCACGATCTCGCCGATCGTTTGAATAGTCTTTATCAGGTCATCCAGCATTCGCGCCCGCAGCTCAGGGGCCGAACGGATCAGCAGGCTTCGCTGCCACATTATGTCCAGCTCCTCGGGAGGCAATTGAGAAAATACCGAGCGATACGTGGCGCGAATTGCCTGGATCGGGCTCAGCTCAGCAGGCTGAGTGCGGATCGCTTCCAGGAGTATCGAGTCAAGGCTGTCATACAGCACAACATCTTCTTTCGCAGGGAAGTACCGAAAGAAAGTGCTGGGGGATACTTCCGCCGCCGCCGCAATCTGCTCCACGGTTGTGGCTTCATATCCCTTCTCCGTGAAAAGCCGCAAGGCCTGCTGCTGGATAACAGCCCTGCTCTTGGCTTTCTTCCGTTCGCGGAGCCCTCCCGGCGCTTTTTCAGCAGGGCTGGTATTGCTCATCGCCTGATTGTACCCGGTTCGACCGTGCGCCCGCAACTGTCAATCGCGGCGCCTCCAAACCGCAGCATCCTATTTGAGACGCTTCTGGAATCGGAGCGTCGCCGCCGCAAGCATGACGGCGCCGATGACTGCCAGCGCCACGGTCTCCTTCCAGAGAAACCGGAATGTCGTCCCCTTGAGATAGATCTCACGAAGGATGATGAAGAAGTACCGCAGCGGATTTGCATACGTAATGGTCTGTACGACGTCCGGCATGTTGGCGATAGGCGTAAAAAGGCCTGAGGTCAGCGTGGCAAAGCTGAGAAGAAACTGAACGACGAACATGGCTTGCCGCTGCGTGGTGGCAAGAGTAGAAGCAAAGATGCCGATCCCGACCGTGGAGAGGCAGAACACCACGGTCAGGCAATAGAGAAGGAGAAGGCTGCCTTTGGCCCAGATGCCGAAAATAAGACCCGCTGCAATGACGCCGACTGTCATCTGCAGGAACCCCAGGATCGTGAAAGGGATCATCTTTCCTATCATGAGCTCGATGCCCCGTACCGGCGTCACCATGATCTGCTCCAGGGTGCCGATCTCCTTTTCACGGACGATGTTCTGCGCCATGAGGAATGTCGTGGTGGTGATAAGGAGAATGCCGACCAGCATCGGCACCGTATTGAGCCGGTTGTCGAGATTCGGGTTGTACCACATCCGGGGAATCACGCGGGGTGTCCCCGGGGACCGCGGCTGCGCGGTCGTCATGCCAGGCTGTGTGCCGTCCGTTGACGGCTGCGGCCCGACAGGCGCCGCGGCTTTCCCCCACCGCTGCTGCACCTGGGCGAGGGTTGCGGTGGCATAGCCCAAGGTCACGGCAGCCGAGTTGCCGTCAACGCCGTCCACAAGGAGCTGGACGGCCGGCACGAGTCCCCTTTTCATATCGCTCTGGAAGTTGTGCGGGACCACCGCGACAATTTTCACGCGCCAATCGTCGAGGAGCCTGGCAGCCTGGGCCTCGGATGACGCCATGCCGGAGAAATCGAAAAGCCCGCTCGCCGTGAATGCCTCGCGGATTTCGCGGCTGGCCGACGTGTGATCGTTGTCCAGGAACGCAATCGGTACGTTTTTCACTTCCGTGGTCAGCGCAAGACCCAGGATGATCAGCTGCACGACCGGGGAAAGAAAGGTGAGGACAAGGAAGGGCCGGTTGCGCAGGAGCTGACGGAACTCCTTTTGCACCAGGTAGAGAACTCTGCGCATCGCGCTACTCCAATCTGACACGGAAAGAGCGGACGCTCAGGGCCACGAGGAGAATGTCCATGCCCAGGAGGATGCCCGCCTGCGGTAGAACATCGGAAATCGTGTTGCCCTTGAGGATGATGCCGCGGATGATCTGCATGAAATAGGTCGCGGGAACGGCGGCGCTCACGAGCTGGAACATGCGGGGCATGCTGGACACGGGAAAGACGAACCCGCTCAACATCATCGTCGGCAGGTTCGTGACAGCCTGGGCGCGCATGAAGGCGTCCGCCTGGCTTTTGACCCGGGTGGAAATGAGCGCACCAAGACTGAGCCCGGCAAGTATGTAGATGAGCATCATCAGGTTGACCAGGAGAAACGAGCCCTTCACGGGAACGTTGAACCAGAGGCTCCCGACGACCAGGATCAGGAGACCGTCGATGAAGGCGATGAGCGTATAGGGGAGGATCTTGCCCATGATGATCTGCCGGGGACGGGCCGGGCTCACCAGGATCTGCTCCATGGTGCCGGTCTCCCTTTCCCGCACAATCGCGATGCTGGTGAGAACCGTGGTGATGAGGCCCAGGATGAGGGCAATGAGGCCGGGAACGTAGAACACCGTGGAGCGCATTTCGGGATTGTAGAAGATGCGCGGGCTCACGGAGAAAAGGGACGGGGCGGCCTCGAGGGCCGGGGAAGCGCTGGCGGTCGGGGCGCCCTCCTTGGCCGCCACCTCCCCGACGTAGCTCGTGATGAAGCCTGCAACGTTGGGATCGCTCGCATCAATGACGAGCTGCACCTGCGGGTCCACGCCGGCTGCCAGTCCGGATGCATAGTCCCCGGGTATGATAAGGACGCAGCGCGCGGTGCGCGCGTTGAAAAGCTCTCCAATGGAAGTCGTCGGAATGTCACGGGCCGTGACGTGAAAAAAATCTGCCGCAGTGACATGCGCGACAAGGGACCGGCTTTCCGGTGTGCGGGATTCGTCGATGATCGCGATGTCGATCCTTTTCATGTCGAGGTTGATTGCATAGCCGTAGAGAAACAGCATGAGAAGGGGCATGACCAGAACAATGATGAGACTCTGAGGATCCCGGAAGATCTGGATCATCTCCTTGCGGAAGATCGCCATGAGGACGCGGTTCATTGCCCCTCCCCTCTCACGACTTTCAGGAAGACGTCCTGCATCGTGGCCGCGCCGTAGCGCTCCTTCAGACGCTGCGGGTTTTCGATTTCGACGATCCGTCCCTGCCGCATGATGGCCACGCGGTTGCAGTACTCCGCCTCATCCATGTAGTGCGTGGTGACGAACACCGTTGTGCCGCGCTCTGCAAGCCTGTAGATGAGGAGCCAGAAGCTGCGGCGGGAGACCGGATCCACGCCGCTGGTAGGCTCGTCCAGGAACACGATTGCCGGCTCGTGGAGGAGCGCGGAACCCAGCGCCAACCGCTGCTTCCATCCTGTGGGAAACGAGGCCGCCAGGGTGTCGGCATGCCCGGAAAATCCCAGCGAGCCCAGCGTCTCCGCAATGCGTTCCCTGATCCGCCTGCGCGTGAGGCCGTAGATGCCTCCGTAGAACTCCAGGTTCTCCCGGGCGGTGAGATCTTCATAAAGGCTGAACTGCTGGCTCATGTAGCCGATGCGCAGCTTGATCTTCTCGTAGTCCCTGATGATATCGTAGCCGGACACCGTGCCGTTTCCCTCGCTGGGAAGGAGGAGCCCGCAGAGCATGCGGATTGTCGTCGTCTTGCCTGCCCCGTTCGCGCCCAGGAAGCCGAAGATTTCTCCACGTGGAACGCTGAAGGAGACATGATCCACGGCAGTAAAGCTGCCGAAGACCCGGGTCAGATCGCGGACGTCCACCGCCCAGTCGCTCACAGTATCTCCTCCTTCATCAGCAGGAGGAAAAGATCCTCGAGACCCGGCGGGACGGGGCGGATGGATCGGAAGGACGCCCGCCGATCCTTCAACAATTCAGCGACCCCTTCGGCCGCGGCGCCCGCGGCCAGGGTGAAATGGACCCCTTCACCGAAGAGGCTGCACTCCCGGCAGAGCGCGCTTGAGCTGATTGTTTCATACGCCGCAAGAGGCGCGTCCGTGTCCACGAGAAAAAGGGGATCTGTGAAATGATCCGGCAGCCGGGCGGGGAGGTCTGCGGCCAGGATGCGGCCCTTGTAGACAAGGGCAACCCTGTCACACTGCAGCGCCTCATCCATGTAAGCGGTGCTGACGAGGATCGTGATTCCCTGGTCGCGAAGGGACTGGAGGATCTGCCAGAAGTCGGCACGGGATACCGGGTCCACGCCGAAAGTCGGCTCGTCGAGCACGACCACCTCGGGAGCATGGAGGAGCATGCAGGACAGGGCAAGCTTCTGCTTCATGCCTCCTGAAAGCGCGCCGGCCCGCCGCGTCCCGAACGGGGCAAGACCGGAGAACTCGTACAGCCGTTCCCTGCGCGCCTTCACTTCTGCCCGGGGCACCTCGAACAGGTCCCCGAAAAATCGCAGGTTCTCTTCCACGGTAAGATCCTGGTAGAGGCTGAATCTTTGCGGCATGTACCCGACGTGCGCGCGCACATAGTCGGGCTCCCTGTCCACGCGCCTTCCCTGAAAGAACACTTCCCCGGAGCCGAAGGAGAGCAGCGAAACAATGATGCGCATGAGGGTGGTCTTCCCTCCCCCGTCGGGGCCGATCAGCCCGAAGATCGATCCGCGCGTCACGGAGAAAGAAACATCCTTGACGGCCTGCACTTTGCCGTAGGACTTGCAGAGACCGCGCACGACGATCGGGTCCATCAGAACCGCACCTCCACGGGCATGCCGATCTTCAGGATACCGTCGGGATTGGGAACCCGGACTTTTACGCCATAGACCAGCGTGGTACGCGTCTCCTGGGTCAGGATGGTCTTGGGTGTGAACTCTGATTCGCTGGAAATCCAATACACCGTGCCTCGAAGGCTCCTGCCGACCCCATCGGCGCTCACGGCGGCCGGCGTGCCAAGGGAAAACGAGCCAAGCTGGGCCAGCGGAACATACACCTGCACGGTAAGGACCGAGAGATCGGCAAGCTCGAGGAGCGGCGTGCCGACCGAGGCAAGCTCGCCCGGATGATGGAACGTGTTGAGCACGATCCCATCGATCGGGGACACTGCCGTGGCTTCCCTGATGGAGAGGTCGGTGAGCTGTACGGCAGCCCGCAGCTGTTCTTCCTGGGCAGGAATGAGCTGTGCATTGGACTGCAGCGCCAGGGCGTTCGACTGCGCTGCCAGGTAGTTGGCTTGTGCGGCAGCGAGATTGGCCTTGTCCACGGAAACCTGGGTCGCAGCCAGGTCCCGGCTCTGCCGGGTTACGCCCCCTTCCGCCAGCACATTTTCGGTCCTGGCAAGCGTGGCCTCGGTATAGTCGAGCTGCGCCTGGGCCTGCTGAGTTTGCGCTTCCGCCTGCTTGATCTGCGCCTCGGCCTGCTGGACTTGGGCCCGGGCGGCGGCGCTCTTCACCTCGAGCTCCGCCACCTGCGCGCCCTGCTGCCGCCGCTGCGCCAGGAGCCGGTCGATGTTGATCCGGCACAGCGTCTGGCCCTTCCTGACTGCATCACCCTCCCGGATCGGCACGGATTCAATGAGACCGGTAGACTGGGACGATATGGTAATCGTGTCCGCATCCATCCGTCCTGTGTATGCGAATTTCCGGCTGTCCGCCCAGCCGGCGTTCGGTGCGAGAGACGCAACTGCAAGAAAGAAGAAAAGCCTGATGACAAAAGTCCTCATGGGGTGACACTCCATTTATCAACAGGGTTGCCGGCCAGGACATCGATCTGGCTCGCCTTGAGTAAAAGGGAAAGGAGCTGGCTGCGGTATTGAAGCTCTGCCTGGGCCAGACCGAGATTGGCGTCATTGAAATCGGTCGTCGACGCCATTCCGTTTTCGTACTGGGTCTGCACGATGGAGAGCCTGGCGCGCGCAAGATCGCGGGCTGCAGCCTGCACATCCAGCGCGTCCCTCGTCGCCTGCCAGTCACGCACGGCGCTGGTGTACAGGAGCCTGGCGTTCTCCCGTGCCGACGATTCGTCACTCAGGAGGCCCGCAAGAGTGCTGTCCACCTGCTGCGCCGCAATGAGGTCGCCGCCCCAATCAAAGGACCAGGAAAGCGTGGCCCCGGCAGTGGCGTAGAGGGACCATTGGTTTTGCAGCGCACTCATTCCGGGAAAGCCATAATGCACGGCTCCTCCCAGAGAAAGAGCGGGGAATACCTTCGATTCCGCCAGGGTCTTGTCCGCCAGGAGGATTTTTCTCTGGAGTGCCAGGGCCTTGATCTGGTCCAGGTCTTCTTCGTGAAATGGGGCGAGGCTGATGGCGAGAGCCCCGGAGGGAGCCGGATCGACGCTGATCTGCTTCCCCGCTGCAGATGCCAGCACGTCCAGGGCGTTGGTAAGGTCAGCTTTTGCAACGATGAGCTTCTGATCATAGTCGAGCTTCGGGATGGTCAGGGAGAGAACATCGATTTTTTTCGCCATTCCCTGTTTCTCCAGCACGCTGGTCTGGTCGATCTGGAGCTGCGCCCGGTCCCTGGCCGAGGTGAGGATGTCGATTTGAAGCTGGGCTGCCTGCGCCTGTCGATACGCGGCTGCCACATTCAACGCTGCTTCCGTCTGCGCCGTGGAGAGGCCGTTCGCCGCACGCGCAACTTGAAGCTCCTTCTGCGCGATTGCCGCTGTCCTGGCAAACCCGTCAAAGAGCGTCCACTGAACTCCCGCATTCATGTCCCAGTTGTTTTGAACGGTCACAGGAGTTGTTGCAGAGTTGTACTGGTAGCCCGCACCAAGGTTGAGCGCCGGCAGGAGGCTCCTGGCAAGGGAGGCGGCGCCAAGCTGGGCGGCCCTGACTCCATGCGTCGCGGACTCTATGTGCGAGTCATGGGCGAGGGAGAGCGCGAGCGTCTCTTTCAGCGACTCCCCGCGGGCTGCCTGCGGTCCAACCAGGAGCTGACTGAGACCCAGTATCATGGCAAAAGCAGTCGTTTGATGTATCATGACATAAACACTCTATAGATATAATATATTATTTAATATTAACTATCAATATATTCTTGATATTATTTGATATCGAAAGTCATTAAATTACTTGTCTACTAGCTCAACGTATCGTCATTCTGCGAAGCCGGCTCCCTGCCGATACTACAAACATGGAAGCTCGCAACCCTGATGGCGCAATAAGCGTAGTTTTTGATACCGACCCTGGTATGGGGTTTCCCTGGGCCGATGTGGACGACAACCTGGCGCTCCTGTTCGCCCTTGCCCACGAAAGCCTGAGCATTGACCTGATCTCTATTGTCTGCGGCAACGTGACGGCCGAGGACGGGGTGCGCAGCATCTCGCACACCCTTTCAGTTGCCCGAAGGAAACTTCCCGTGGCAATCGGCGCGCGGAGCCCGCTGGTCAGACCATATCGGAGCGGGCGCGCAATCCTCGAGGACATGGGAAAGCGGCGCGGGGCGCGCCTGTCTTACCAGGGGGATTTGAAGGAAGGTGGAGAAAGCCTCGATGCGCCCTGGGCTTTTCCGATGCAGGTGCAGCTGTTGGAAAACACGAAAGGCA
This sequence comes from uncultured Spirochaetaceae bacterium, assembly GCA_964437385.1. Taxonomy (GTDB): domain Bacteria; phylum Spirochaetota; class Spirochaetia; order SZUA-6; family Fen-1364; genus Fen-1364. Next base: position 28,879 of record CAYTGX010000028.1, on the reverse strand, counting down.
AGGTGACGTTCGTCTGCGTGGGCCCCCTCACGAACATGGCGTACCTCCTCCAGCAGAGACCCGACCTCGGCAGCAGGATCGAAACGATCGTCATAATGGGGGGCGCCTTGAACGTGAGAGGCAACATCAGCCCTTTCGCCGAGTTCAACACGTGGGTCGATCCGGAAGCAGCGAGGATCGTCTTCGACTCGAACATCGAAAAGGTCCTGGCTCCCCTGGACGTCACGACTACTGTTGAGCTGACCATGGATGACATGCGTTCAGCCTTCGACACGCAGAGCAGTTTTGCCAGCTACGTTCTCCGCGCAACGGAAGGATGGGTGGAAGCGATGAATGTGCTCGGGGGACAGCGCGTTTTCAACCCGCACGATCCCATCGCCCTTGCCTGGCTGGTCACACCGGAGCTGTTTGAAACCAGACGGATGCAGATTCTCGTGGAAGAGAGGACCGGCAGAATGACCGGGCGTGAAGGCCAGTCCGGAAGCACCCGTGTCTGCCTTCGCGTGGATGAACCCGGGTTCAAGAAGCTGTTTCTGGAGTCTCTTCGAAATACCGCCGTGATCACCGTTGCAGCGTCATGACTTCCGCACGCTGGTGTTCGCTGCCCTGCCCAGCGTGACATAGACGAGCGCGTCGAAGAGAAGCAGCAGGTAATACGTTGCAATTCTCCACACGAACACCGCGATGACGGTGGCACCCAGGTCGGAGGTCATGCCCGAATACACGAGGGCAAAGGCGCCTTCCACGCTTCCGCTGGCCCCCGGCGTGGGGACGTAGAAAACGATCTGCCACAGGATCACGTAGCTGATGGCCACCGGCAGGAACGGAAGCTTCGTGCCCACAACGCCGTCCAGCACGTACAGGAGGGAATACGAGTGAAGGAGAATGTTCCCCAGCCCCAGCAGTATGTCCACGACCATGACCGGGGTTTTCGTCGACCACAGGAGACGCACGTTTTCACGCAGCCGATTCGAGTAGCGGTGCAGGCTGGGAGCCCAGTTGTGCTTGCCGCTGATCCGGCCGATGAACCGGCCCAGCAGCGTGCGTTCGAGCATCATGGCCAGCTGGCCGATAAAATGCGGCCAGATCAGGAGCGCAAGGAGGAGCAGCGTCACGCTGAGGGAGACGCCGAGGCCGATATAGATCAGGTTCCTTCCGAAACCGAGGGACGCGGCAATCCACGAGATCTGCGTCAGGAACACGATGGAGATGAGCAGGGACGTCATTGCCTGCTCCACGAAACGGGACATGATCACGTTCGTGGCGATTTCCGGCGGCACGCCCCGGGCTCTCAAGTGGAAGATCTGGAACGGCTGTCCCCCCGCGGTCAGGGGGGTGATGTTCGTGAAGAAGTTCCCTACGCAGCTGTTGTAGAAGGCCTGGACGAATGTCAGCCTGATCTTGAACTGGGCCACCACGAGCATCAGACGCAGCGTATCCACCACGTGCGAGGCAACGAACAACAGCAGGGGCACGACAAAGTAGATCACCCTCACGCGGCTCAGGGAATGGAGGATCTGGCCCCGGTCCATGAGCAGGGTGAGGACGATGTTCACTCCGAACCCGATGATCACCGCGAGGAGAGCGAACCGAAGGATGCGGCGGAGGCTTGATCGGTCGTGAAGATCGAAGCTCTCCTTCATGTGAGGGCTTCCACGATGGCGGCCGCCATGGTTTCCGCGCCGTTTTGCCCGTCCACGAGCGCCAGCCGTGCCCGCACGTCCTTGTAGCTCGCACGATCCCGTGCCATCAGGGACAGGCGCTGGACGAACTGGCGGGGACGCGGGCAGTACCACCCGTACCCGTTTTCCACGATGTAGCGCATGTTCTCCCCCTCATTCGGCGCCCCGACGTGAGTAACGATAAGCGGGATGCCTTTCTTGACCGCCAGCATGGCGTAGCTGGTGCCGCATTTCCCGGCCAGGACGTCCGCGGCGGAAAGGATTCCGCTGATGTCCTCCTTGTAGCCGACCGGGATGACCGAATCCTGTTTGAATCTTCCTTCCAGCTCGCCGAGAAGCTTCGTGTTGCGGCCCGTGAGCACGATCATGGATGCTCCTTCCACGCCGCGGACAAACCCCTCGATGAATCGCATGGAGAGGCCGATCCCCTCCCCGCCCAGGCTGAGAACCACGCTCAGGCGGTCCGCCGCAATGCCGAGCCTGCGTTTCTGCTCCTCCCGCGGGATGGTGTTCTCCATGAGACGCGGCTCCACGACAAACGGGACCGGCCTGATATGATCCGGTCTTACGCCGACCCTCACGAGCCCTTCCTCGATGCGCGGGGTGGGGGCGAAGTAGACGTCTGCCCCGCTGTTGATGACGCTGTAGGTGGCGCCGAGCTCGCCATAAATCAGGTAGATCGGTATCGAATTGCCTTCGCGGGCCATGGAGAACAGGTGTGCGCATGCCCAGTGGGTGGCCATGATCAGATCAGGCTTGTATACGGCCAGGAACGCCGCCGCTTTCGGCACGGCAGTGCGAAACGAGCGACGGTTCAATGCCACGAAAACCCGCGGGAAAAGGCGCTCGAGGCCGAAGAAGAACCGGGAAAGGAACGGGGGCATCTTCAGCAGCGTCCTCCACATATCCTCGAATGTCTTCTTCAGAAGGGCATCATCCAGCTCGCGCGCGGCGTCAAAAATGCGGATGTCCCACTCGGGGCGCATCCGGCTCACGTAGTACGCAATTGACTGGGCGTTAATCAGGTGACCGAGCCCCGCGGTGAGATAGGGAAAGAGAATCCTCTTGCTCATCAATTCAACTCCGAGCTCTGGATAGGGCGGCTATCTTGCGAGCCGCCGCGCCCGCGCAGACCGGCGGTACATGACGCTGTCATTCAGAATGCCGGCCGATGCGTGAAGAACAAGGGCATACAGGAAAGAGCCTGCCGCAGCCGTCACCAGGCCGGAAAGCAGGCCGAAAATGAACGCCGCCGCAATTTCTGAATTTGGATGTCCTATATGGAAAACAGTCGAGACGATGGTCTGGAGCAGGATGGCTGTCAGCACGCCGGCCAGGGTCGGGGGAAGCAGCGCCAGGAGCCCGAACAGCATCACCCCCCTGAACGTGAGCTCCCACGGGAGGTAGTAGAGAACGAAATACGCCGACTCGTAGAAGACAAAACGCCCCGGACTTTTCATTGCCTCCTTCGAAAGCGGGTAGAACTCCTGCAGGGCAGGATCCCGCCAGCCGCTCGCAAGGCCCGCCAATGTCAGGACGAGCCCGCCCAGGCCGAGCACAATCCCCAGTCTCCAGTTGCCGATCCCCATCCCGACGCTCGAGGGCGCCATCCGGTAGAGCAGGATGACTGCAATGGGAATGACCAGGAGCAGCAGGAAAAAGACGAGGAAGTACGCCATGACGGCGCTGAAATCACCCGCACAACGCCGCTTCCAGCTCCGCATGCTCAGGAAAGAAGACAGGAGCGTGAATGACACGCAGAGAACAGAGAACAGGGAGGCGTACGGATTGGTCATGAGGGCAGAAAGCGGCTTGAACGGTGAGAAGAGCCATTCCATCCCCCGGCTACCTCCCGAGACGCCGCTTCACGAGGGATTGTCGCCCTTGCGCGGTACCCCGCGGAGTGGAGCGGCCGCGGAGCACGTCATCAACGTACCCGCAGGCCTTTTCCCTGAGATACCACGCCACGATGGTCCGGGCCTGCGCTTCGATGTCGTGATCCGGCTGATACCCCAGCTCCTTGACGGTCCTCGTGATGTCATAGCTGGAGTTGTTGGCCACCCTGCTGATCCGGTAATAGGTGAGCAGTGCGTCGAACGACGGGATCACGGCGTGCAGGAGCTGCATGCACAGTGCAATGGCGTACGCCACCACCACGGGGACGTAGATGCGCTGCCTCTTGTCCAGCGCAACCTGAAACATCCCAAGGAACTCGCGCCAGGTGACGTCCTGCCCATTGGTGACCGTGTAGGCGCTGCCGTCGGTACCCCGCATCTGGCAGACGAGGTGGCACACCGAGGCGAGATTGGCAACGTAGCAGTACCCGAAGATCCGGTCTCCGCTTCCCGCGATGGCCGGCCAGCCCCTTTCTATGGCATCCAGCAGGCGCAGGCTGGAGGTCCTGTCATTCGGGCCGAATACATCGGCCGGGCGGAGAATGACGACCGGGAATCCGGTCCTGCGGCGATGGTCAAACAGGAACGCCTCGGTCATCTCCTTGGCCCGGGTGTATGCCAGGTGGCGGGCCGATCTTCCCGGCCTCTCCTCGGAGATGTTGAGGGCCTTGTAGCCGAGCACGAGAGACGTCGATATGTGGATGAACCGTTTGAGCCGGATGCCCTTCTCTTCAATGGCACTGACGAGGTTCCGCGTCGTGTCGAAGATGTTCCGCTCGATCATGTCGCTGGGGAGGATGTCCGACACGAGGGACGCCGCGTGGATGATGAAGTCCAGATCGAAGGGAAAAGGGATCGCGGACGCGTTCGTCAGGTCGCCATGGATCAGCTTCACGGGCAGACCCTCCAGGAAGTGCAGGTCGGACGTATCCCGCACGAGCCCGTAGACCTCGTAGGAGCGCTCGAGGAGATACGCGCAGACGTTGGAACCGATAAATCCATTTGCACCGGTGACCAGGACGCGTTCCATTTTCCTTTTGCCTAAAGTATTCTTTCCCTGCCAGTCATTATTTCACCACCCTCCCATCCGCCACCCAGAGGATATTAAAACGCAAGGAAAACTTCCAGAGGCGCATTCCGCCTTTCCGGGGGATTATCCGTTGGACTTACCAAATTAATCGATATATCATTTTAAGTAAATCGACCAAGGAGGCACCGGATTGGAGTCTTCATGCGTGCCACCGCCGCGCAGATCCGAAAAACCATTGACGCCCTCCAGGGGCGCGGGATCACGGCTGAGCTCGTCGACACGAAGACCATGCCCTGGCCCGCCTGCAGACCCTGATTCCCGCGGGCTCTTCCGTCATGACCGGGGCGTCCCTATCGGATGAGGGAATCCAGCAGTGGGCGGATGGGCAGCGCCGTTGGAAAGCTCCTGATCATTCAGCAGGACGTGCCGTTCCTGAACAGGAAGCTGACCCTGATCTTCGTCAGTCAGCCGGTCGGAGACTGACGGATCTTCAGGCCTCCACGCGCACGCGTATCTCGGAGCCCGAAGCGCCGGGCGGAACCACCCCGGTCGGGATCTCCACTCCGTCCGCGCTGACTTTCTGATCCGCCCGGGGGCGGCCGGTGTTATGGATGCTGATGCGGTAGCGGCAGCCGCGGAACAGGCGCGTGATTTCGACGCTGCGGAGCTTCTTCGGCAGGCAGGGCTCGATCCGAAGACCGTCGAACTCCGCGCGGACGCCGAGGATCCATTGGGTGACCGCAATGAAGTTCCACGCAGCAGTTCCGGTGAGCCAGGAGTTCTTGGCCTCCCCCTGCCGCGGCGCCGCTTTTCCCGCGATCATCTGGGAATACACGTAGGGCTCCATGCGGTGCAGCTCCTGGATGTCATCCAGGTAGGCCGGGCTGATTTTCCGATAGTACTCGAATGCGCGGTCGGGCCGCTCGGCAATGCACTCGGCAATCATGATCCAGGGATTATTGTGGCAGAACACGCCCCCGTTCTCCTTGTATCCCGGCGGATACGAGGAGACCTCTCCCAGCTCGACGTGATAGCCCCGATAGGGGGGATCATGAATGACAATGCCGTACTTCGTGTCCAGGTGTTTCCCGACTGAATCCAGCGCCCTGACGGGATAACCGGATTCGCTGCCGATCTCCGCCATGGCGCAGAACGCATTCGATTCGATGAAGATGCGCCCGTCCTCGCAGTCACGGGAGCCCACCTTGTCACCGCGGTCGTCGTAGGCGCGCAGGAACCACTCCCCGTCCCACGCATGTTCCATGATCGTCCGCCGCATGCGCTGTATCTGCGCGTCCGCCGCCGCGGCTTCCGCTTCCCGGCCGGTTCGCCGGCAGATCTCCACGAAATCCTTCCCGATCAGCACGAACATGCCCGCAATGAGAGCGGACTCCGCGGTGCGGCCGTCGCGTGACGTGGCCGTCTGGAAGGACTCGTTCGGGTCGGTGGAAAAGCAGTTGAGGTTGAGGCAGTCGTTCCAGTCCGCCCGCCCGATGAGCGGAAGGCCGTGCGGCCCGAGGTTGTTCACCACGTGGGAGAAAGAGCGCGCAAGATGCTCGAACAGGGACGCGGCGAGGGAAGGGTTGTTGTCGAAAGGAACCTGCTCGTCCAGGAATGCCCAGTCCCCGGTTTCCTTGAGATACCCCGCCACGCCGAGGATCAGCCACAGCGGGTCGTCGTTGAAGCCGTCCCCGACGTCGGCGTTGCCGCGCTTGGTCAGGGGCTGGTACTGGTGCCAGGCGCCGCCGTCCTCGTGCTGCGTGGAGGCAACGTCGAACAGGCGCTCCCGCACGCGCGCGGGCACCTGGTGAACGCAGCCCAGCAGATCCTGGCTGGTATCCCGAAATCCGATTCCCCGCCCGATGCCGCTTTCGAAATAGCTGGCGCTGCGCGCCAGGTTGCACGTGGTCATGCACTGGTACTGGTTCCAGACGTTCACCATCCGGTCCAGCCGCTCGTCACCCGAGGCCGCGGTGAACCGGGAGAGCAGATCGGTCCAGTAGTCCCGCAGCGCGGCGAGCTCCCTGTCCACCTTCGCATCGCTGTCGAAACGCGCCGCAAGGGCGCAGGCACGGCTCTTGTTGACGACCCCGGGACCGGCCCATTTCTCCGCGTCGGGGTTTTCGATATACCCCAGGACGAACACGAAGCTCTTTTCCTGGCCGGGCGCAAGGTCGACATCCAGGTGAAACGCGGCGATCGGCGACCACCCGGATGCTTTCGTATTGGAGAGAGAGCCGCGCACGACGGCAGCGGGTTTCTCGAACCCTTCGTAGCGGCCGGTGAAGCTTTCGCGGTCCGTGTCGAACCCTGCCACGGGGGCATTCACCGCGTAGAACGCGTAGTGATTACGCCGCTCGCGGTATTCGGTGACGTGATAGATCGCGCTGCCTTCCACCTCGACCTCGCCGGTGGAGAGGTTGCGCTGGAAGTTTGTCATGTCGTCAAGGGCGTTCCAGAGACAGAACTCGGTGAGCGCGAAAACGGAAATTTTCCGGGATTTCTTCGACACGTTCTTCAGCACCAGGCGCTGCACTTCGCAGTCCGCACCCATGGGCACGTAGAAGAGCAGGCCGGCCTCGATGCCCTCCCGCCGGGACTGGATCCGGGTGTATCCCATGCCGTGGCGGCACTCGTAGGATTCCAGGTCCGTGCGCGTGGGGCGCCACCCGGGATTCCAGATGGACGCGCCGTCCCTTATGTAGAAATGACGGCCGTTTGCATCCAGCGGCACGTCGTTGTAGCGGTAGCGCGTGAGCCGGCGCAGGCGCGCATCTCTATAGAAGGAATATCCGCCGCCGGCGTTGGAAACGAGGGAGAAGAAGTCCTCGCTTCCCAGGTAATTGATCCAGGGCCAGGGAGTGTCCGGCCGCGTGATGACGTATTCTCGAACCGCGTCATCGAAATGCCCGTACATCATCACATCCTCCAAAAGATGGGCGGGGGAATAAGGATCCCGCGCCCCCTTTGGGGGGCGCGGGTCTGCGCGTTCCACGGTGGAACACGCCTCAGGTCATAAATCTACTTCTTCTTTGCGAGCCAGGCGTCGTACTGCTTCTGGACTTCGGCCATGATCGTGTCGATCCCGACCGCTTTGTACTTGGCGATTGCATCAGCCATGCCCTTGTCCGCATCCACAGTGCCGGTTTCCAGGGCGGGGATGAACTCTTTCCAGACGCCCTTGGCGGTGGCAATCTCTGTCTTCACAGGGCTGGGATCAAAGGAGAACCCGAGGCTCTTGAGCGGGAGGGCAGCCTTGTTGTAGGCGACGAACTTTTCCCACTTCTTGGGGTCCTCGTTGGACTGGAGGTAGTTCAGGAACTGGTTCCCGAACATCCACCCCATGCCAAGGTTGTACTGGTCCGCTGACGGTCCGGCCTTGATCATGTTGTCGCTCACCTTCACGTAGTGGGTGCCCTCAATACCAAAGTTGATCAGGTTATTGAGGTACTTGTCCGTGTTGAAGAGCTCGAGGAACGCCATTGCTGCCGCAGGGTTCTTGGAGGTATGGGAGATCGCCTGCAGGGAGCCGACCGTCTCGCGGTTGGACATGACAGGGGGAGTGATGTCGATCTGCATCCACTGCTGGCCGGTGGAGCTCGCCATCTCGGCGTCCTTGCCCGGTTTCAGGGACTTGGTGGCGGCGAAGATAAGGCCCGCCTTCTCGTCGGCCAGGTAGTCCGTGATGGCCGCGGCGTCCTTGCGGACGTAGCCGGCGCTGTAGAACTTGTTCATTGTCTTGAACAACGCCTTGGTCTCGGGCGCTGCCAGCTCGAAGACGACCTTGGTGGAGCTGTTGTTCGGGTACAGGGAGACGGGGATGTCGTCATCAACCATCTTGTCCCAGTCCAGGAGGAATCGGGGGGATTCGCCCACGATCGCTTCCAGGGGATACATGCCCGGCTCTTTGTCCTTGATGACCTTGAGCAGGGGTTCCAGGTCCTCCAGCTTCTTGATCTTCGTGGTGTCCATGCTGTACTTGGCCACAAGGTCCTTGCGAAGGAGGAAGCCCCAGTTGTGGGCCTTTTCCTTGTTCGCCGGGATGGCGTAGTTCACCCCTTCGATCGCGGAGCCCGCGAGGAAGGAATCTCCCAGCAGTGCCTTTGTCTTGGGCGCGTACTTGGCAATCAGGTCATTCAAGGGCAGGAATGCGCCGCGGGCCACATTGTTCCTGTAGTTGTTGATCCAGGTCGCCGTGAAGCAGATGTCGAACTCTTCCTGCCCGGCGATGATCGTCTGCAGTTTCTGCTCGTAGGTACCCCAGTCGAAGCACACGAGCTTGATGTTCGCGTTCAGACCCTTGCTCTGGACGTACTTGCTCGCGGCAGCCTCGACCAGCGCGTTGTCTTTCTGCGGCCCACCGCCGACGTAGTACCAGGTGAGCGTCACCGGCGTTTTGCCTGTGACTGCGCCCTGCTCACCCTGGCCTCCCCCGAAGGCAAGGCCCACTGCTGCGATGGCGAAAAGCGCCACGAGCAGGTTGCGGATCCCTCTGTTCATCTCAAGACCTCCTCTTGTGATATATGGCATCCGGCCCGCAGTCCGGGCCGGCTTTGCCTACTCTTTTAAAGAGCCGATCGTGATGCCCTTGACGAAATACTTCTGGAAGAACGGATACGCCATGACGATCGGTCCGATGGACAGGATGCACATGGCCATCTGGGCGGAGCGGGAGGGCAGCCTCTTGAGGATGTCCGCCGTTGCCCCGTTCGTGTTTCCCGCCATGCTGGACAGGTACTGGATATTGCTCTGCACCCGGTACATGAGGAACTGCAGGTTGAACCACTGGGGGTCGTTCACCAGCATGAGCGGCAGCCACCAGTCGTTCCAGAAGACGATCGTGTTGAAAAGGGCGATGGTGGCCAGCCCGGGCTTTGCCAGGTGGATGACGATCCTGAAAAAGATCGTGTATTCGCCGGCGCCGTCCATCTTGGCCGACTCGATGATGGAATCGGGCACATTCGTCTTGTAAAAGGTGCGCATGATGAGCACGTACCAGGCGTTCATCAGGTACGGGAGAAACAGGGCCCAGACATTATTCCTCAGGTGCAGGATGTTCACGCAGAGCATGTACCAGGGGACGAGGCCGCCCGAAAACAGCAGGGTGAAGAACGCCATGAAGGAGAAAAACTTCCGTCCGCGGAAGTCCTTGCGGGACAATGCGTAAGCATACAAGGCGATCACAAGCGTGCTGGAAAGAGTGCCCAGGACTGTCACCAGGAGGGTCACGCCGTACGCCCTCAGGATGGCGTCGCTTTCTTTCAGGACGAAGGAATACGCGTTGATACTCGTCTTCAGCGGCACCAGCTTGAACCCGTGGATGGCCAGGGTGGTCTCGTCGGTGAAGGAGATCCCGATGACGAGAGCGAGCGGGTACAGGCAGAGCACGACGATGAAGATGAAGAGGAGGTGGGTGACGATTTGCCCGGTCGAACCGAACTTCATCAATTTGCGGGTCAGGGTCATTCGCTCCATGCCGTTCATATCCTTCTAGAATAGGCTCTTCTCGGGATCGATCCTGCGGACCACGAGGTTCGACGCCAGGACCAGGACAAAACCGACCGCAGACTGGTAGAGACCCGCGGCCGCTGACATGCCGATGTCCCCTACATTGATGAGCGTGCGGTACACGTATGTGTCGATGACGTTCGTCGCCTTGAAAAGGGGCCCCATGTTCTGCGGCACCTGGTAGAACAGGCCGAAATCCGAGTAGAACAGGCGGCCGATCTGGAGCATGACCTGGATGATGATGAGATAGGAGATCAGGGGGATCATCACGTGCCGCACGGTCTGCCAGCGGCTGGCCCCGTCCAGGGCGGCAGCCTCGAAGCAGTTCTGATCTATGCCTGCAATGGCAGCCAGGTAGACCACACTGCCGTACCCGGTGTATTTCCACAGGTTGGTGAAAACGATGATGAACGGCCAGTACACCGGTTCGATGTACCAGTTGACCGTGGAGATGCCGAGCGCAGGAAAGAGCACCTTGTTGAAGTATCCCAGGTCCGTGGACAGGAAGGAAAACACCAGTGTGCTGATGACGATCCAGGAGAAGAAGTACGGGAGAAACATGACCCCCTGGTAAAACCGGGACGTTTTCTTGGTCCGAAGCCCATCCAGGAGCACGGCCACTCCCACCGCCGCCACCGTGCCCAGAACGATGAACGCGGTGTTGTAGAGAATGGCATTCCGCGTGATCAGCCAGGCGTCAGGGGTCTTGATGAAAAACTCGAAGTTCTTGAAGCCGATCCAGTCGCTTCCAAGGATGCCTTTTGCGTAGTTGATGTTCTTGAATGCGATTATTATCCCTGCCATGGGCACGTAGCTGAAAAGCAGGAGAGCCACTGCCCCCGGGAGGAGCATGCTCAGCAGAGCGAAGTTGATGCGGCGTCTGCTTCTGCCTGGCCGACCGAGAACACGGGCCCCCGTGAGGGCATCTGCCATTGTTCGACTCCTGCTCAATAAAAGTTGATTGATTCTCTAAACCAACTGATTTAATCACGCAATGTCTAAGTTGTCAACAAAAATATTGTTATTTTGCGGATTGCTATTATCTCGGGCATCATGTAGATTGGTTGAAAGAATAAATCTACTATGGGAAATATCGATTTTCTCCTGCACAAGGACCATGATCCAGTCAATCTGCATCGAGTGCTGAGGGCTGTCTGGACCAATCCCGGGGCCAGCCGGAGCGGCATTTCCAGCGCTCTTGGCCTGGACAAATCGACCGTCACGAAGATCGTCGCCGAGCTCCTGCAGCGCGGTATCATTGAAGAGTCCGCGGAGGGGGATTCCAGCCAGAAGGGAGGCCGGAAGCCCGTTTTCCTGACCGTGAACCGCGCATACGGATGCGTCCTGGGGCTGGAAATCCAGACCGAGCGCTACACGGCCACGGCAATCGACCTGGATGGGACGATCGTCTACTCCCGTTCGGCCCCGCTTTCTTCGGCGGGAAAGCTGGTGCCTGCGGTGTTCCTGGACGTGGTGAGCGAAGTAACCCGTGACCTCGAGGCGCGCGGCCTCGAGCTCCTGTGCGTGGGTGTGGGCCTGTCGGGAATCATCGACTCCGCCCGCGGCATTATCCGCCAATCCCTGCCGCTCGGCGTCATTGCGCCGGTTGATTTCTATTCATCCAGCGCGCGGCTCCTCGGGGTCCCCCTCCGCATCGACAATGACGCAAACTGCTGCTGCTGGGCCGAGCTCATCCGCAATCGCAAGGCACGGCCGCGGGACTTTCTGTTCCTCCTGGGCGAGTTCCGCAAGGAGCGCGTGGAGGATATCAACGGCGGGGGAGTCTCGGTGGGCATGGGGCTGGTCATCAGCGGGCGGGTTCACCTCGGGGCCAGCAGCTCCGCCGGGGAGTTCCGAAGCGTGTTTCGCACCGCGGAGACGAGGAGCCAGTTCTCCCTCTCCCCCGAAATCATGGGCCGGGCGGCGGCGGATGAAGAGGCATTCAAGGAAGTAGCGACCGAGCTGGGCCGAAACGTTGCGCTTCTGGTCAACACCCTCGATCTCTCTCACGTGTTCATCGGAGGCAGCATAGAAAAGTACCGGGGTCTCCTGATTCCAATCCTCGAGCAGGAGATCCAGAAGAATTGGCCGTACGGGGAAAAGAACCTCACCATCGAGCTTTCCGAGCTGGGAGAGCTCGTGGTAGCCTACGGTGCGGCGGCAATGTTCCTTGACCGCCTCTTCGCGCTTCCCGAGATCGAGGAAGCGACCATTGCGGAGGGCTGAGCTCATGCCTGTCAGGCCGGTCACGGCACGCGCCGTCGCGGCGCTTGCCGTGATCAGCGTCGTCACGCTTGTTTCTTCCTGCGCCACCCTGCCCCCGAAGACACCGTACCTGGACCCCCGGCTCCCGGTGGACGCCCGCGTGGAGGACCTTTTGTCACACATGACGCTGGAGGAAAAAGTCGGCCAGATGACGCAGGCCAATGCAGGCAGCCTTGCGGACCTCACCGACATCGCGAAGCTCACCCTGGGCTCCCTCCTCAGCGGGGGGGATGATATGCCTTCCCCGAACACGCCGACAGGGTGGGCTGACGCATTCGACCGGTATCAGCGGATCGCTCTCGCTACTCGCCTCGGTATTCCCCTGCTGTATGGCGTCGACTCCGTGCATGGCTTCAGCCATTCCACCGGCACGACGATCTTCCCGCACAATATCGGCATGGGGGCCACGCGTGACCCGGTCCTGGTTCGGGACATCGGCCGGGTGACCGCGCTCGAAATGGCGGGAACAGGGATCCGCTGGACATTCTCTCCGTGCCTGGCCGTGGTTCAGGACGAAAGGTGGGGAAGGACCTACGAGTCATTCGGGGAGAACACCGAGCTGGTGAGCAGCATGACCTCCCTCATTGCCGGGTACCAGGGCGGTGAACCCGGCCAGCCCGCATGGCTGCTCGCCACTGCCAAGCACTTCATGGGGGACGGCGGCACTGGAGCCGGACGGGACCAGGGAAACACGGCAGGCAGTGAAGAGGCGCTTCTTGCGGTCCATCTCCCCCCGTACAGGGCGGCGTTGGACCAGGGCGTGGGCGCAGTCATGGTCTCCTACTCCTCATGGAACGGGCAGAAGATGCACGGCAGCCGTGCGTTCATCACGGATCTTCTGAAGGGAAAAATGGGATTCAAAGGGATCGTGGTCTCTGACTGGAAAGGGATCAACCAGTTGAACGGCGCGTACGCGGAGCAGGTGCGCGCAGGAGTCAACGCCGGCATCGACGTGGTCATGGCCCCGGATGATTACCGCGCGTTCGCCGCCACTCTGCTCGGTGAGGCCCGGGCCGGGTCCGTCCCCATGGAGCGCATCGATGACGCGGTCAGACGGATCCTGCGGGCCAAGTTCAGCATGGGCCTCTTCGAGCATCCCTTTGCCGCGCGCCGCTACCTCGCGGAGGCGGGGGCTCCTCAAAACCGCATCCTTGCCCGCCGGGCGGTCCGTGAATCGGTCGTGATGCTCAAGAACGAGGGCGGCATCCTTCCGCTGCCGAAAACACTCAGGAAGATCCTCGTGGTGGGAAAAAACGCGGACAACCTCGGCTCCCAGCTGGGGGGCTGGTCCATCACCTGGCAGGGGGTGAGCGGGAAGATCACGGCCGGCACCACGATCCTTTCCGGAATAAAGAGCGCGGTCTCCCCGGACACGGTCGTCGTGTATGACAGGCAGGGAAGGACCGCGGAGGCCGCGCCTCGGGGCGCTGCGGATTCGACGGTGCCGCAACCCGTGTTCGACGTGGCCATCGCCGTGGTCGGGGAGAAGCCTTACGCCGAGGGCCGTGGGGATCGGTCGGAGAATCCTGGCCTGGACGATGAAGACAGCAAGGTGCTGGACCGTGTGGCCGCGGCGGGCATTCCCACTGTTGCCGTCCTGGTCTCCGGACGGCCACTGGTCGTCACCGAGCAGCTCCCGCGGTGGAAGGCGCTCCTGGAAGCCTGGCTTCCGGGCACAGAGGGAAGCGGTGTAGCCGATGTCCTGTTCGGAGACTTCAAGCCCGTGGGGAGGCTTCCCCTTACCTGGCCGCGGACGGGGACAAGTGCAGCCCGGTCCGACCCGCTTTTCCCCTACGGTTTCGGTCTGACGTATCCATGATAGGCCGGGCGGTTGCCCGGCCTATCATGGTATGTGCGATCGAAGCTAAGGAGGAGAGACAAGAGTCACGTTGACGTCAACGGACTGGCCCGCTTTCACCTCCACTGGCTGACCTGCGGCAGGCGTCCAGCCTTGCCACGCCGTGTCCGTCGTGTAGACTTCGGGGCTGAAGACCAGGTTTTCCAGCTGAACCAACGACCAGAAGTTCTGATCAATCTTGTCGACCGAAAATGAGACATCCGGATTAAAGACGAAAAGCTTCACGAAATAGGCCCGGCCCTCTGGGATGCCCGGCATATCGAAGGATCCGGAACTGCTGCTCAAGGTCGTCTGGTAGAATGGGAAGCCGCCGAATTTCACAAGCCCGCCGGCCGACATCTCCTTGGCAAGGGTTTTGAGCCGGTCCTTGTCGGATGAGGAAAGGCCGACATGTTTGCTCTTGCTGACAAGATTGAGTATCTCCGCGAGGGAATCCTGGAACCCTGAGTTGACGACCAGAACGATGACCTCGGTCGTTCCTGCCGGACCCAGTGCCACAGACTGAATACCGAGATTAAGGTAGCCTTTCTGGTCTGCGATTGGGGCGTAGCAGCCGGCCAGCAATGTCCCCACGACAAAGAGCCCTGCGACCCTCATGAGCAAAAGAGCGTTCTTCATGATCGTTCTCCTTCCACGCCGCGCCTATTGGAACTTTATGGCAATGGTGCCAATGCCAAGACCGGTTGATGATCCACGGCCGATTCCGCTCCCCACAGTGGACGAGGTTGAGAAGTCTACAGCAGTGTTGCCTTCGCGCGCATCGGAACCTCCTTTCGGAGAACCTCCATCCGCGGACACGCCCGTCTCGCCGTTGTGAACGTTTGTGCTGATCCCGGACTGCGACGAAAAAACAACAACCGACTCGAAGACCTGGATACGCACTCCGTCGGACTCAAATCCCGTGCCGCGTACGGCAGCAGTCGCCTCGGGGCCTCGAAGGGTAAAGTCCGTGGTGGTGCCGGCGCTGGACTTGACCTGGGCGCGGATTCGACCGACGGGCATGTACAGATTCGTGCGGGCCACGTTGTTCTGCGTGGTCAACTCATCGATGCGAAGCCGAGTAAGCGGATGAACACTCAGGGTCGACGCACCCATCTCAAGGACGGCGCTGCCGCCGAAACCAGTCGAAATGGTGGCCCGGATGGGCACCTCCATTCCGGAGCTCGCCGCCTGCCATGTCTGTTCATCGGGGTTTTGAATCTCGACCTTCCCTTTGACTGTCCTGAGCACCGCGCTTTGGGCGCCGACATCGAGCGCCGCGAGCACCAGTGCCAGGGCAACGACTGTCGTGATGCCAATTCTGTTCATAGCAACCTCCTCGCTAGAGTGCGGCCGAGACGTCGATCTTCAGCGCGTATCCGATTCCACGGTTGGACATGAATGCGGCGGAACTCCCTGTCGACGGCAGGAAGACCGCGCCCCGAATAGACAGGCCGAGGTCCGAGAACAGGCGTGCCACGACCCCCGCCTCGACCTCCGTTCCCAGATAGAGTGCAGTGGAATTGGGATTCAGATCATTCACCAGAATATCCGCCGGCGCGCCGCTCAGGAGACGGGGAAGCGGGTCCCTGAAAAAGACGCGCGCCGCCACCAGGGGCTCGATGTTCGACACAACGGAAGAGGGATTGCTGGCGAAGGGCCGGAACGAGTAGCCCACGTCAAGGTAGAGAAGATTTGCCAGCCGCGGTGAAAACACAAGTCCGATTGTCGGCGGGCTGATCGGGCGAAAGTCGTCGAAGCTGATGTTGTTGAGCAGCAGCACGACCGGCGTGAAACCCGTCGCATATGTCACCTGCACGTGGGCCCGCGACGCGGCAAGCTCCTCGGCGTAAAACTGCACGCCCAGGCCGGCAAGAGCCGAAATGAGGTTGGTGGTCTTGTTCCCCACCGTCGATTGCCCGTAGCTCGCCGTCAGGTGGTAGGGAAGGTAGAAATTCGGTGAGAGACGGGGCGTACCGGCAATCCCGAGGTACTGGGTATTGATGATTTCCCCGCCCGTGTTCCCACGCATGTCGAACTGGGCCAGGGCCTGCACGGCGAAGCCGTCGGACCCGATAAAGGCTTCTGTGATAATCCGTTTTGGGCCAAAAAAGACCGAGTTGTCATTTGCCTCAAGATAGTCGTCTGCCGAAATCCGCACGTTGGAGCTGGGGTTCAACAGCAGGCCCGAGTAGGCGCCGGCAAGCCGTATCTGGAAGCCGGAAAACAGCAGGTTGATCTGCACGCCGTCCAGCGTCTGGTCGAGGATGAGCTTCGTGGCGTCATTGAAATTGAGCCGTCCCGCCTTCAGTTCCACGGCAGTCCCCGCGCCAAACGCCGATGGAAAGAGCCCGCTGAACCGCAAAAGGTCGAGGTCGACGATATAGGGACGGTCCGCGGTGTACCGATAGCTTCCCTGGGCGATGAGGTCCAGCGACCCGCCCTGGTCGGTCTCCTGGAACAACTCACCCCAGACGGCCGCTTTGTACTCGCTTTCGGCGTTGGTATCCACGACGCCGCTGCTCAGGAATGATGAGCTGTCCAGATTCACGCCAAAGTCACCTTGGAGGGCGAAAGCGCTGACAGAAAAAAGGATCAGGCCAGCCAGCACAAGGACTATCGGTTTCACTGGGCGGCCTCCTTGCGATGAAGGATCCGTTCGAGGATGCGCAGGGCTCGATCGCCGGAGAGCGGCATGCCGGGCTTCGCCGGGCCCGAAATAACATCAAGGTACGCAAGCTGCCGGGTGGCATACCGCGGGCTGGGCAGCACCCAGTACATGATGCTGCCGTGGATGCCGAAGGCCCGGGTCACCATATAGGAAAAGTCTCCAAGAGTCACCGGGTCCGTCGGACGAAGGCCCGGCGTTCCCAACCCCTCTTGTTCCAGGAGCGGCCCGGCATCGGCTGGAGAGGTCGTCTCGGGAAAGCGTCCCGACGCGGTACCGACGAGGTAGGCGGCGTTCGCATAGCTGATGGTTGCCTCGCCGAGAACGGAGTCCAGAACTTCGTTGGATTGGGCCGTGAGAAGGGGTACTGCGAGAGCGGCCATTGCAAACACGAGGAACAAGGCGCGTTTCGTCATGGGCACCTCCTTGCTGGTCTTTATCGAAGTCACTGTACCATACAAACGTTTGTCGCAGAAGGCGACCCCTCTTAGGGGGGGGCGCATGGCGCCTGTGAGAGCGGGTGATGATCTTCGCCTGGTCGCCCCCCCGTTGGGGTTCCATTCCTCGTTCGGTTACGACACATACAACGGGGATGGGCTGTCTCATATTTCGAGGTACATGCCGAATAGGGTCCCAGAAATGGAATGACGCGGGCTACCCGTCGAGCGTCGCCGCGGTGGTCCTGTACGCCCGTTCCGCAAGCACGCGAAGGGGCATGGTGAGCAGCTCTTCACCGATAACCTCCACCCCCCACGGGCCGTCGTAACCGCTTTTCCGCACGGCCCTCACGAATCCGCTGATGTCGAAATCTCCCTCGCCGCAGAACGTCCGCGGGTTTGCATCGTCGGCTCGAATACGGGATCCATCCATGCGTGCGTCATTGAGCTCGATGCCCATCAGGAAGCGCGGGGCAATGCGGCTCACCTCTTCCAGGTTCATGCCACGGTCGACGACGTGCCAGATATCGAGCACGATGCCGCCGTTCCCGGCGCCGGCTTCCGAGACCATGCGGAGCGAATCCCCCAAGGTGTTCACGACCGCTGCGCCCATCGGCTCGAACGCGATCGAAGTGCCATGCTTCGCCGCATCTGCGCACAAGCCAGCAAACGATTCGACCAGACGATCGAATGGGCAGGTTTCACGGTTGAAGTCACCGACCTTCACGTGCATCGCATGGAGGATTTCGGCTGCGGTCAGCAACATCTTCCTCCGCCTGTCAGAATGTTTCTTTTTCTCACCTGCCAGAAACCAGTCAGTGAGGAACTCCACTTCGACGTGCGTCATGCCATTGTCATCAAGGATCCGCTTCATGTCCGCGAGCGTTCTGCGCTCCAGGATGTGCTCGAGGTCGGCGTGCCAGATGCCCAGGCCCCTGAATCCCGCATCGGCCAGGGCCTGGACGCGGTCCTGAAATTCGAAGCGGCTGTACTCCACGCCACGTCCAGGAAAAACTCCCGCGATTGTCCAATACGATGCGATCAGCTCGACCGGTTTTCTCATGAACGACCTCTTGTGAGAGGCATTTTACGACATGCGGCCCCGCACGGCACATACCTCTGACTCTGCCCCCGGGATCGAGTGCATTCCTGTGCTGCCGTGCCTTGACACATGGTCCTCTATGGCTTATCCCGCCCTGAATCTCACCGGCGTGTAGGCCGGGCACTTCCTGTCGATGAAACGGATGTCGAAGCGCGCAAATCTTTGAAGGCCGCCTTCCATTGGAATGGAGGGAAGGCCTTCCCCGATAAGGGGAGCTGCATACCGGATGAAATCATCCGTGACATCCAGCCCGTCTTTCGTGATCCAGGCCGGCGGCATGAACCGGGACGAATTGGCCACCTTCTCCAGCGGCACCTTGTCGTAGACAACGCGATAGGCGGTTCCCGGCTCGCGGAGGATCGTGGCCATCCAGCCGGTACCGTCCTTGAAGGCGATCCGCACTGCCTGCGCGGCAACTTCGCGCGCCTCGGCCATGTCCACGGTCGAGGCTTCCATGGATACGGACCTCTGGATGACCCCCGGCAGCTGGCCGGTTGCCTGGCCCCGCACTGCCAGCCCTTTTTCGTTGAGGTAATTGACCACTTCCTGCGCGGCGGTTGTGCGGCTGGCGCCGTACTCGATGTGACCGAACCCGTCGTGCCTTTCCCCGACCCCGCCCACGTCAAAGCCCTCATTCACGACAACGATGCACCTGCCGCCGCGCCGCAGCTCGCGGTTCACGTTTTCATGAAGGCTCGCCAGCGTGTGGCGGGTCTCCGCCATGTAGAGCTGGATCGGCATCTCACGGTGCGGGTCTCCGAGCCGGGAGGCCGCCGTGATGAATCCGCTCTTCCTGCCCATGGCCTGGAGCACGGCAACAGGCTCGGACACGCACATGCCGCGGTTTTCCTCGTTGACGTTCTGCATGAGGGATGCCCAGTACCGCGCAGCGCTTCCGTACCCCGGCGTGTGGTCGATGATGCGGAAGGACTCGTCCCCGATGTCGTTATCGATGGTCTTCGGCACGCCGGTCACGACCAGCTCCACGCCCCGCTCCCGCGCGAGCTTCGAGACCTTTGCCGCGGTGTCCATGGAATCATTTCCGCCGATGTAAAAGAAATACCCGATGTCATGGGCGCGCATGACCTCGACGATCCTCTCGAAGTCCTCGTGCTGTTCTTCCGTCAGCTTGTACCGGCAGGTGCCGATCGCGCCCGCAGCCGGCGTTGTGGAAAGAAGCGAGACCTCGCGCGCCGGCTGGCGTGCCAGGTCCACCAACTCCTCACGGAGGACTCCTTCAATGCCGTGCCATGCGGCAAAAAGCGTGCCGATGCGGTCAGGGAAGGCGCGGCATCCTTCGATCACGCCTTGAAGGGATGCGTTGATGACCGGCGACGGCCCGCCGGATTGTGCGACGAGTGCGTTTCTTTTCATACGGAAAACTCCCGAAGGCTTTCGTCGATACCCTTGCGCATTTCAAACCACCAGTCCAGAGCGGCTTCCTTCTTGTCCTTCTCGAACCGGGCGATCCAGTCCTGAAGCTGCGGGTCCTTCTCCCCTTCCACGTCACGGGCGCGCGTGAGGAAGGTCAGCACGAAGTCGATGTCCCGCTCGGACTCCCAATAGACCGATGCGTTGCGCGAATTGATGCGGCTGGCGGTCACCGCAGTGGCGGCGAGGAACTGGTCCTTCATGCCGTAGAGGCTGCCGAAGAGATCGGGCACCGTCTCCTCCGCCCACCCGCGATGAAACCGGCAGAACCCCGCCGTGTCCATGACGAGCTCCTTCTGGAAGCGCTCGGCGCAGAGCCTGCCCAGCGTGCGCGGAGGGGCAAAGCCGTTGCCGTAGTACATGTAGTACTTGCCCATGATCGCCATGGGCGCGATGGAACCCGGCGTCCAGTACTGGTTGGGCACCATCCACCCCTGCCGGCCGAATGCCACATAGACGAACCGGTCAAGGAGCCGGGTCCCCTTCTCTCGGGAGAGTCTGCGGCCCCACTTCCTGGCCCCTTCGGACAGGTCCACTTTGCCGCGTTTTTGAATGATCGAGTCCAGGAGCTCGATGCCGAGATCGGCGTTGTGCGCCGAGTCCGCCACCGGATCGAAGCCATCGATTGTCCAGCGCGGCGCGGAGGTGACGCCCAGGTCCTCCTGTGAGACGAGCCCGTCCAGGAGGATATCCATCATCCAGGCAAGGACCCCGCCGACGGAAATGGCGTCGAATCCGAGCATGTCCGCGTGATGACAGAGCCGCTCGGCCGCGCGCTGGTCGAAGATGCCGCAGAGCGGACCCAGGGCCTGGTAGGGCTCGTAGTCCTTCTTGAACTCCGCCTTCATCTTCTTGCACACAGCCGCGCAGGGCTCCCCGCAGGTATGCTGCCGCCGCGGCACGATGGTTTCCTCGTTGAACTGCTTGAGGTAATGATTGGCCACCAGGCGCTCGCGAAGATCCAGCCTGCCCTGCTCGGTGTCGAAGATCGTACGGTAGTTGAAGGCAATGATCCGCCCGCCGATTCCCGCGTAGTTCACACCAAAGGTTCCTCCGGTGTTGAACTTGGGATCGAAGCGGTACTTCGTGGTTGCCTCCATGTCCTTGGCCAGCAGCCTCTGCTTGTACTTTGTCTCGAACCAGGCGTCCGCCACCTTGCGGTCACGGAAATCCTCGTCCACGTACGTGCCTCCGTAGATGACCGCTGCGATGCCGTGCTCCTGCAGCATCTTGCTCCCCATGCCGCCGCGGCCTGCCCAGGTGTCCACGTCACTGAGCCTGCCCTGAGAGATGGGAACGGAAAGGATGCCGCCCATATCGGTGGCCAATGCGGCGGGGCCGACGGAGAGCACGCGCGGGTCCGTTGCATAGCGGCTGGCAAAGAGCTGGTACACGTGGTCCATGAGCGCATACGCGCCGCCCCTGCCGTACGCCCAGGTACGCGTCAGGTCCACCGGGACAACCTCGACTTCCACTTCCTCGCCATGAGACCTGTTGAGGTAGAGAACCGAGGGCACCGCCGCCTTGCCGAGGATGCTCACCATGTTCAGCCCGAGGTTGTCGAACACAAGCCCTGCCCCGCCCATGGAGGAGATATAGAAGCCTCGCCAGCAGGGGGAGAAGCCCGTGACGAACAGCCTGTTTGAACCGGGAAATATCGACCCGGCCAGGAGGCCCACCCCGATGTTGATGGATTGGCTTCTCGAGGAGAGGTGAAGGCCCAGGTCCACGGGTCCGAAAAAGCGTCCGACCTCGTAGCGGCGGATCTTGTAGAAACCAGTCTGCGCGTCCAGGAAGAGCACCTTCTGGTGCATCGTCATGTGGTCCGTACCCGGACCCATGTGGCCCGCGCCTGTCTGCTCGGCCTCGGGCATTACATCAACCGGTTCTGCGCCTGGTCCAGGATGGCAGAAAGCGTCTTCCGCGGATCTGAGATACGGGAAGCAAAAATCATGGCAGCAATGATATAGGGTTTCCACGCTGCCTGCCTGTAGAGCGGGGTCCTGAAACGGTCGAAAACGGCGGCCGCCACCTCCCCGCGGTCGCAGCTTACGCCGCTGATGTCCGCGGGCAGGCAGTGCAGGTAAAGGGCGTCATGGGTCTTCTCCATCAGTTTCTCTGTGCATTCCCAGTCCCGAAACCGCGCGTTGTTCTGCAGGCAGCGCTTTTCAAGCTCATCCAGCTTCTTCCTCTCCCCCGTCTCCACGATGGCCGTGCGTTCTTCCATAACTGAGAATGGCGCCCAGCTCTTGGGGTAGACCACGTGCGCTCCCTCGAAGGCTTCAGCCATGGAGGCGCAGACGCGGAAACCCCCTCCCGACTCCCGGGCGAACTGCTCGGCCTTTTTCACCACGTCCGGCATGAGGGAGTAGCCCTCCGGATATGCGAGACTCACGTCCATGCCGAACCGGGTAAAGAGCCCGATCACTCCCTGGGGAACCGACAGGGGCTTGCCGTAGGAGGGCGAGTATGCCCAGGTCATGGCAACCTTTTTTCCTTTGAGCTTTTCCACGCCGCCCAGCTCGGTGACAAGGTGAAGCAGGTCGGACATGCTCTGCGTGGGATGATCGATGTCGCACTGCAGGTTGACCACGGTGGGACGCTGTTCCAGCACTCCGTCACGGAACCCCTGGTCCACCGCCTGCGCGACCGCCTTCATGTACGTGTGGCCTTTGCCGATGTACATGTCGTCCCTGATTCCAATGACGTCCGCCATGAAGGAAATCATGTTCGAAGTCTCGCGGACGGTTTCCCCATGCGCGACCTGGGACTTGCCCTCGTCCAGGTCGGAAACGGTAAGGCCCAGCAGGTTGCATGCAGAGGCGAAGCTGAACCGCGTGCGCGTGGAATTGTCCCTGAACTGGGACACGGCAAGCCCCGAGTCCCACACCCGGGCAGATATGCCGGAGGTGCGCAGGGCTTTCAGTATTTCGGCGCACCGAAAGATCGCCTCCAGCTCGTCTCTGCCCTTGTCCCACGTGAGCAGGAAATCCTTGCTCCGCAGGGCGGAAAGCGCCTTCGGCGCAAGACTGTCGATCATCCGCTGGATGTCGTGCGCTGTGATCACCGGCATCAGAACCTCCCCAGTTGCTTCAATATCTTTTCCGGCGTCAGCGGCCAGTCGCGCACCCAGACGCCCACGGCATCGTGGACGGCAATTGCCAGCGCGGGCGCCGCGCCGTTGACGCTGATCTCTGCGACGCTTTTCCCCCCGAAGGGGCCGAAGGGATCGTCGGTCTGGACGAGCCGTACTCTCACGTCGCGCGGAAGCTCCTGCATCATGGGAGAGCCATAGTCGGCAAGCCCCGTGGTGAGACAGCGTCCCTCGGCGTCGAAGATCATCTCCTCGTAGAGTGAGTGGCCGATAGATTTGAGGATTCCCCCGTAGACCTGGCCGACAGCCAGCTCGGGGTTGATCGGCGTTCCGCAGTCATGCACGGCATGGTAGCTCTGCACCTCGATTGCGCCTGTCCTCGTGTTGACGCCAACCCTGCAGAAATGCGCCGCATAAGGAATCGCCGCGTCATCCGTGGTGAACGTGGCGCTTCCCATGAGCTCTCCCCCGCCCTCCCCAGTCTGGCGGTCCTGCGCAATCGCGGCAAAATCCACGCTGCCCCTCCTGCCGGTCACCTTCCCCGGCAGGGCTAGCGCAAGGTCTTCCCGCGGTTCTTTCAGGATGCATGCCGCTGCGTCCAGCAGCTTCGCAGACAGCGACTGGGCAGCCTTGAGCACCGCGTTGCCGGTGAAGTACGTGCCGCTGGACGCGTAGGCGCCCTTGTCGAAAGGCGTGATGTCCGTGTCCCCGGTGATGACCGCCACGCCGTCCATTTCGCAGCAGAGCGTCTCCGCCGCGATCTTCGCAAGCACGGTATCCAGCCCCGTGCCCAGGTCGGCGCCTCCGGAATGCACCATGAACGTCCCGTCGGACAGAAGCTTCACGTGTGCGCTGGCCTGGTCCAAACCGGGGAGGCCGGACCCTTGCTGGATGATCACCGCACCCTTGCCGAACCTGATGTCGTCGGATTCGGCGGGGCGGCGCCCGGCAGGCCTCCCCCACTCGATGCTCGCGCGGCCTTCGGCGATCGCTTTTTCCAGCCCGCAGCTGCGCACCCGGGCGGCGGCGCCGGGCCGGCCTTCCCCAAGGCTTTTCAGGATCTCCAGCACGTCGCCTTCCCGCACCATGTTCTTTTCGAGGAACTCGAGCTGATCCATTCCGAGCTCCGCGGCCAGCTCTGCAGCGGCCATCTGCAGGGCAAAGGACCCCTGCGGCGCACCATAGCCCTGGTACGCGCCGGATGGCACGTAGTGAGTGTACCAGCTGCGCACCTCGAAGGCGACATTGCCGCATCGAAACAGGGGAAGGGACTTGGAGCAGGCGTTCATGGGCACGGTGAGCGCGTGATTTCCGTAGGCTCCGGTATCTGCATCGCCGATCATCCTCATCGCCGTGAGCGTTCCGTCCTTCTTCGCTCCCATTTTCACCGTGAACCGCATGGGGTGCCGGGTGGTGGAGGCGATAAACTCCTCCTCGCGCGAATACTTGTAGAAAACGGCGCGGCCGGTCTGCATGGTGGCCCATGCGCAGACATCCTCGAGCAGAATGTCCTGCTTGCTGCCGTACCCTCCGCCCATGCGCTCCTTGACCACGCGGATCCGGTTCTCTTTCATGCCCAGCACACGCGCGACGATCCTGCGCAGGTGCCACGGGACCTGGGTCGAGGCGTGAATGACCAGGCGGTCTCCGTCCATCCTGGTATACACGACATGAGGCTCGAGGGGAGTGCATTGGACCTTGCTCGTGCTGTACGTGCGCTCCACCACGGCGTCAGCTTCCGCGAACCCGCGATCAACGTCACCGATGGAGCCTGACGCGCTAGCCGCGAGATTTCTCCGCGCGTCCGCGCCAATGGGGAATTGGTAGATGATCCGTTCGAGCTGGTCCCCATGGACGGCCGGCGCCTCCGCCGACATTGCTGCATCCAGCGAAAGCACGGCAGGGAGCGGTTCGTAGCGCACCACGATCCGGCTTTTCGCCTCTTCTGCGGTGCGCGCGTCCTCTGCCACGACCGCAGCAACCCTGTCCCCGACGTGCCGCACCACATGGCTGAACATCCTGTAGTCGTACGGTGAAGGCTCGGGGAATCCCTGGCCGGCCTGGGTGTAAAGAAAATCCGGGCAGTTCTCATGCGTAATGACGGCCACCACGCCCGGGGTCGCGGCGGCCGCGGAGACGTCGAGGTGCGTGATGCGGGCATGCGCATGGGGGCTTCGGAGCATGACCAGGACGCAGCTCCCCGGCTCCACCATGTCTTCAACGTACGCCTTCATTCCCGCAATGAGCTTGACCCCGTCCACGCGCCTGTGGGACTTGCCGATCACCCGAAGGTCGTCCCGGAACTGTTCTCCAAGGGGCAGGGTGAAAGAGGGATCGTTTCTCCTGCCCCGCGCGAGCTCCACGGCAAGAAAAAACTGGCGATAGCCGGTCGCCCGGCTGAAAAGACCTGAGAGGGCATCCCGGACGTCGTCTTCAGTGGGCGCGGGGGTCCTCCGGAGCAGCTCCTCGATAAGGAGCGCCGCTGCCGGGCTGTTGAAGGCGGACTGCACCACGCCGGCGTCCAGCATTGCCCCCTGCAGCGCGGACAGGCGGCCGTTCTTCATGAGGCTCTCGATGGTTTCTATGGACCGGCCCTCGGCCTGGCCCGGGTTCATGAGACCGGCCAGTACCGGCTTCCCGTCAAGCAGGATCGTGTCGCTGCCGGCAAAGCCTTCCCGGTCGTCCGCCCTGCGTACGGAATGAATGCCCATCCTCTGGAGCAGCTCCTGGAGAGTTTCCCCAGGCTCGGCGTTCGCGGCGCGCGGCGCCCCGTTCAGGACAAAGGCCACCTTCACGGCGCGTCCTTTCCGGATGCAAGGGCATGGAGCGCATCCGCTGCCAGGACGCCGGCCAGGTAGCGCTTGTATGCGGAAGAGGCGTGAATGTCTGCCGCCGGAACAAAAGCGGCGCTGACCCGTTCCTCGACCAGGCCCTTCGCGGGAAGCGGGCTCCCTTCCAGAGCCCGTTCCACGTCGTGAAGGCGCAGACGCTGTCCGCGGCAGTCGCTTGCGACAACATGGACATCCGTGAGCACCGGCCGGCAATCCTTGAAGCTCACCGCCACCGCGAGGGATCTCGGGCTGTGGGAAGTCCGGGAAACAGCCCTGATTGCGCAAGGGCTCAGGGCCACCGAGACCGAGAGAATCAGGTCACCCGGGCGCCCATCGCAGAACTGTTCAATGGGGACGGGCTTTCTTTTGCCCGCCAGGGTGACTTCGGCATTGAGGGCGATGAGGACAGGGATGAGTGCCGAATCCGGCCCGCACCGGCCGAGCTCCCCGCCCATTGTCTGCATATTCCGCATCAGGCGCGAGCTGGTCAGGGAGGCTGCCGCGCGTACGGCCCGCGGCACGGCCGGCGCATCCACAATCTCCTGCAGGCGTGCGGTTGCCCCGATGACACAGCGGCGGCGTGCAGTTTCGATCCTGCCCAGCCCAAGCTCCTCGAGTGAAATCAGCGTCGTGAGCTCATCCGCTTCATGCGTGTTGAGCCACGTACCGCCGCCCAGATAAGCGGCCCGCGGACCTGATTTCAACCGCACCGCCTCGGAGACGGTCCGGGGGCGCAGGATTTCCTGGATCATTGCCCGATTGTACGGGCTCTCCCACGGGAGGACAAGTGGCAGTCCGCTCTCTCCTCATTTCTCAGGGAGCGTCTTCCTTACCGCAGTGGCTTTCATTTCATCTTAGGGTCTGGCCCGCCGGCCGTCATTCGCTGAAGTTTCTGAGCACTACCTTCAGCGCGTTGTGCTTCGAAGCGTTGGCAAAAGTGTCGTAGGCCGTGATGATTTCTGACAGCTCGAATCTGTGGCTGACGAGTTTTTTCGCATCGAGGCGTCCCGACTGCACGGTCTTCAGCAGCATTGCGGTGGTGCCCGCATCCACCAGACGTGTAGTCAGTGTGATATTGGAGGCCCAGAGCTTTTCGAGGTGGAGCTCAACCGATTTGGCGTGAACCCCGACGTTTGCAATCCGCCCACCCGGGGCAATGATCGCCTGGCAGATGTCGAAGGTTTCCGGGCGGCCGACGGCCTCGATGGCCACGTCCACTCCGGCTGCATTCGTCAGCGCCATCACCCGCTCCACCGCCTTCCCGTCGGAGCTGTTCACGATCTGTGTCGCGCCGAACGAGCGGGCAACCTGCAGCCGATGGTCATCCAGATCTATCATCACGATTTCCGCGGGCGAATACAGCTGCGCGGTGAGCAGTACAGCAAGACCGACCGGTCCGGAGCCGATGACCGCCACGATATCCCCCGGCTTCACCTGGCCCTGCATTGTCCCGCATTCAAGCCCAGTGGGAAGAATGCAGCTGAGCATGACCATCGCCTCGTCATCCGCCTCAGATGGCAGCCGGTACAAGCTTGCATCGGCATGGGGTATCCGGACGTATTCAGCTTGTGTGCCGTCGATGCTGTTGCCCAGCAACCATCCACCGCTGACGCAATGGGAATACATCGCTTTCCTGCAGAACCTGCAGGTGCCGCAGGAACTGATAAGGGAGATGAGGACTTTGTCGCCCGGGTGAAAACCCAGGACGTTCGTTCCCACTTCCTCGACGATCCCCACTCCTTCATGACCAAGAATGCGTCCGTCAGTGATTGTCGGCACGTCCCCTTTGAGAATGTGCAGGTCGGTACCGCAGATGGTCGTTGTCGTCATCCGCACAATCGCGTCTGTTGCCCGCATGATCGCAGGTCGTGGCCTGTCTTCCAGCGCCAGGCTGTTCGAACCGTGGAAGACAAGCGCCTTCATCAGTCGAGATGATTGGCCTTTGCCATCGACCGACCTGCACTGCGCAGGGCATCGGGGCAGTCCAAGCGCCCGGTGTGAACCTCGATGAGTACTAGTCCGTCCTCCACGGCAGCCCTGTCCAGGGCATTCTCAAGCTCCCCTTCCGTGCGGACCTCGAGACCTGTCCCTCCTCCGAATACTTCTACAAGTTTGTGGTAACTCCAGGGCTGGATATCGTTATAGGGGTGATCGCAGATCACACGCTCGATAGTATAGCCGTCGTTATTGAGAAGAAAGATCGTGGGCGTGAGATGGCAGCGGATCATCGTTGAGAGATCCTGGCAAGTCATTTGAAAAGCGCCATCCCCGACAAAGAGCACGATTCGGCGGTCTTGCGCTGCCATGCCGACTCCCAAAGTTGCCCCTATCGTATAGCCAATAGAGCCGTAGAAGGTCTGCCCGACGAAGGTCGCTCCCTCCGGCATGAGCATCTCCGCGGCGCTGAAGAGGGAGACTCCTGTCTCGGCTACGACAATTGAATTCCTTTCGACAAAATGGCTCATGCGGTCAAAGAATCGCTTGATCGTAAGCGGTTTCGCCTCGTCAGGCAGGTAAGGCACCGAATACCGATGCATGCTGCCTTCAGCGGCACTCTGAATCTCCAGTGTTGCCGGATCACGATGGGAAAGCCCGTCCGTAAGCCCAAGGATAAAATCATGGAGGTACACGTTCTCGTAAAAATGATGCTTGATCCTGACAAAACGCAGATTGGCTCTGATTGTCTTTGAATCGTCGAGGTGCGTCGTGAAGCCGCCCGTGTTGAAATCGGTCATCAAGCCGCCAAGCTGTAAAATGCAGTCAGCGGATTCGACACGGTTCCGCACGTAGTCGCGGCTCCGATCTCCCTCAAAGAGACCAATGAACTGCGGGCTGTGCTCTGAAAGGACAGTCTTGCCCAGCATCATGGTGACATAGGGGAGGCCCGTTTTTTCGAGCAAGCCGGCGAAATCCTTTTGCAGCTTGAAACGTATCAGCTCTACATCGCCGATCACGACCGGTTTCTGCGCCTTGTCAAGCATTCCAAGGGCTTCCTTGACTGCTTCTCGGAGCGCATCCTGATCGCTGGGGGCTGGAGTCGGGAAGAGAAAGGCACCCGGCTTTTTGCATTTCATCATTACAACGTCTGAGGGGAGGCTG
>CAYTGX010000027.1:0-53746 GCA_964437385.1 uncultured Spirochaetaceae bacterium | reverse complement strand
GGGGCCGACGGAAAGCTCCTGCTCGATGGTGCCGGGGTCCCTTGCCGCGCAAATCTGACGGAGAAACTTCTCGTCCTGATCCTCTCCAAGCTCTCAAACTACATTCCCGAAGCCGGCATCTGGATGAATACGCAGCGGCCGGAGTGGAACGATGCGAATAACGCCCTTGTCGGCTATGGCGTGTCCATGGTCACCCTGTGCTACCTGCGCCGCTTCCTGGCTTTTTCCCGCACTCTCTTTGCCCGGGTCCGCGACCAGGAGCTTGGTGTTTCCGCCGAGGTCGGCGCGCTGTTCCATCGCATAGAATCCGCGCTCCGTGAGTATGCCCCTCTGCGTGTGGGTCAACTCTCCGATCAGGATCGCAAGTCCGTTCTGGACCTGCTGGGCACTGCGGGCAGCGATTTCAGGCGCCAGCTGTATGACCAGGGCTTCTCCGGCAGTCTTTCAGTCCTTACGGGAGAGGAAATCGCGGTCTTCTGCGACCTGGCACAGCGCCACATCGAGCACTCCATTCGCGCCAACCGCAGGCCGGACGGTCTCTATCATTCCTACAATCTCATGAGCGTGATCGGGGCAGATCGGGTCGCGATACGGCGCCTGGATGAGATGCTCGAAGGCCAGGTGGCTGTCCTGAGCTCGGGGGCGCTGTCCCCCCGGGAGTCCGCCTCCCTTCTGGATGCGCTGCGGGCCAGCAGTCTCTATCGCGCG
Source organism: uncultured Spirochaetaceae bacterium (assembly GCA_964437385.1). Classification (GTDB taxonomy): domain Bacteria; phylum Spirochaetota; class Spirochaetia; order SZUA-6; family Fen-1364; genus Fen-1364. The sequence continues at coordinate 53,038 of CAYTGX010000027.1, read as the reverse complement.
GACCAGGACAGCTACATTCTCTATCCCGACAGGCGGCCGCCCCGATTTCTGGAAAAGAACAACATCCCCGCTCAGGCCCTTGTGGACTCGAGGCTTCTGACGGCGCTTTTCAAGGCAGGGGACCGCCGCATCGTGGTCCGTGACACCCACGGCGGCGGACACTTCAATGCGGCGTTCCGCAACGCGGAAGCCCTCCGCCAGGCGCTGACGGAGCTGAAGGCCGGGGAGTATCGCGGCCTGGTGGAAAAAGAGGAAGCGCTTCTCCTCGGGCTCTATGAGAAAGTATTCGATCACCAGTCCTTTACCGGCAGGTCCGGCACGTTCTACAAATACGAAGGGCTCGGCTGCATCTACTGGCACATGGTTTCCAAGCTGCTCCTTGCCGTGCAGGAGGTCCTCTGCCGGGCCGTGGAAGACGGCGGGGAAGCTGACACGATAGACCGCCTGAAGAGACACTATGGCAGCATCCGCGAGGGCATTGGTGTGCACAAGTCACCCGAGCTCTACGGGGCAATCCCCACGGACCCGTATTCACATACGCCGGGCTTTGCCGGCGCGCAGCAGCCGGGGATGACCGGCCAGGTCAAGGAAGACCTGATCACCCGGCTGGGAGAGCTGGGCGTCGTTGTCCGGGACGGGCGGCTGCGGTTCGTGCCCCGGATGCTGACGAGCCTGGAGTTTATGCATGCGCCGCGCACTTTTCACTACTACGACGTGGAAGGACAGGCGTGTATCGCGGAGACAACGGCGGACAGCCTGGCATTCACGGTGTGCCAGGTGCCGGTGATCGTGCATCGCGGGGGGCCCGCGCGGATCGAGCTCGTGACGGCCCAGGGAGCGACGACGATCGTGCCGGAGCTTATCCTTGACGCGGCAACCAGCGCGGCCCTGTTCGAGCGGACGGGCGCGGTGCGCAGGCTGGATGCATACGTTGAGCTGTAGACTTCGCTCCACCGTCCGCCGGATACTTGGTAGTGTGGCGTCATGGCGAATAAGCTGAACGAGATAAATACCTCGCGTGTCCTGCAGAAGCTCTGGTTCAACAAGGGGATAAGCCGCGTGGACATCGCGCGGGAGCTCGGCCTGGGGAAATCCACCGTGACAAAGATCGTCACCCGGCTCCTGGAGCGCAACCTCGTGAAGCGGGTGACCAGGGGCCGCTCGGGGCCCAGCGGGGGGCGCAGGCCGACGCACCTCATGATCAACAGCCAGTACGGATACATCCTGGGATTGGAAATACAGCCGGATTTCTATACGGCCGTGGCCACCGATCTGCTGGGGGAGGTGATCTTCTCTCATTCCGAGCGGATTGCGTTCGGCCCGAACATCGTCGACACCTGTCTCGGCGTGGTGAGCGCCCTCCAGGAAAAGACCCGTGACATACGGCTTCCGCTGATCGGCATCGGGGTCGGAATGCCGGGAATCATCGATCCGCACAAGGGGATCATCCTTCAGTCCAATCCGTTGAACATCAGCAGGCCGGTGGATTTCTACCGTGAGATCGCTCCGCACCACGCGGTCCCCGTTCTCATCGAAAATGACGCAAAGTGCTGCTGCTGGGGAGAGCTGGCCTTCAAGAAGACCGAAAGGCATGCGAACTTCACGTTTGTGCTCGGCGAGTTTCGAAAAGGCCGGACGGCAAACTCCGACTATTGGGGCATCGCAATCGGCTTCGGGTTCGTCCTGAACGGCAAGGTGCACTACGGGGAGGGCTTTTCCGCAGGCGAGTTCCAGAGCATTCTCTGGGAGCCTCCCAACCAGGGCCAGTTCTCCCTGAGCGATGAGGAGTCCAAGCGGATCAAGGAAGACAGGAAAATCCTGGACCGGGTCCTCCGGGAGCTTTCCTCGCACATTGCGTTTCATGTCAATGCGTTGAACCTGACCAGCGTGGTGATCGGAGGGGAGATCGCCGCGTACAAGGATGCCCTCACGGAAATGCTGCAGGAGGAGATCCAGAAGAACTGGTCATACGAGAACAAGGTCGACTGCTCGATCGAGTTCGCGACCCTCGGGGACCGGGCGGTCGCGTACGGCGCCGCAGGCATGTTTCTCGAGCGGTTTTTCTCGATACCGGACGTGGTGGAAAGCGCCGAGCTTCGGACATCGAACAAGATCGGAGTCCTGTACGGCCCCCGCCAATCGGCCGCCGTCCGCCAGAACGGATAGCCGCAGGCAGACTTTTTCCGTTATGATCGTCCAAGGGTGAAGCTTCGCGCAAGACTCCTCTTCATTACGATTTCCGCGCTCCTTGTGCCGGTGCTCGTCGCTATCGCGGTCGCCGCGGCAGTGGTGGTGGAGAACAGCGGTCGGTCGCAGGAGGTTCACTTCCGCTCCGCCCTGTACCTCATCCAGAAAGACATCACCGACACCGAGCAGCGCTACAGGACGATCATCGCCCGGCTGGCTCTTTCCCGGACCCTTCAGGGAAAGCTCTACGTCTACAACAAGTACTGGGGCTACTTCAGCAAGGATACGCTGGACGGAGACATTGCCGTGCTTCGTGACGAGCTGGAGAATCATCTGCTGAATGACTCCATCGACACGATCGCCGTCTATCGGATGGAGGGAGACCGCTACGCGTCCGTAGTCGTCGTGGGAAACTCGACGTATATCCGCGACAGTGTGCCGCATGAGACCCCCGCGCGCCTGGCAGGCCAGCCGGAGTATGCGCAAACCTCCGACGGGATTTACGCCACGTTTTACATGCCCGTGTTTCGAGACAACGCTGAGATCGGGCTGATCACCCTGCAGAAAGCATTCAACCGGGGCTACCTGGAGACACTTTCGCTTCGATCCAACATCGGGGTTGCCCTGTACGCCCAGGGGCTGTATCGATACTCCTCGCTGCCCGGAATCGATGCGGCAGGGCTGCTGTGGACGCGCGCGCATCCCATGACAGGAAGCCCGTTCTCAGGCACCTACCAGTTCCAGGGAAGGGTGTACAAGTACGTGGGCTCCTACTTCGAGATGGGACCCACCGCAAAGGGCTTTCTGTTCGTGGGGGGGCCCTCCACCATCACCCAGGCGGTCTGGTGGCAGAACTTCATCGGCCTCTCGATCATTCCGCTTATCTGCGTGGCAGTGGCCATCGTGCTTTTCCTGCTCTGGGGAAGCCGGGTGATCTCCGCCATCAGGATCCTCCTTGCGGCATCCGTCGCCGTGGGACGCGGCGAGTACCGCCTGCGGCTGCCGGTGGAGCGCCGTGACGAGTTCGGGGAGCTGTATCGAGGCTTCTCGCACATGGCCATGCAGCTCGAGGAAAATCTTGCCCGCCTGGAGGAGAGCAAGCGCATGCTTGTCACCAGCGAAAAGATGGCGGCGCTGGGACGGTTTTCCGCCGGTGTTGCCCACGAGATCAATAACCCGCTGGGAATCGTGCTCAACCACGTCCAGCTCCTGCGCTCGGGAAGACTGGAAGAGCGGGAAAGGGAAGAGTTCCTTGCGCGCATGGAAAGCGAGATCAAGCGGGTGAACCGCCTGCTGCGGAGCCTCCTCCAGCATGCGACCGATGAGGAGCTCTCATTCAGCGACCTTTCACTGGAGCCCCTTGTTTCAGAGGTGGTGCAGCTCTTTACCCCGAAACTGCGCGTGAAGGGAGTGCGCGTAGAGGTCACGCCGTTTCCCCCCGCCACGGTCGTGGAGGGTGACGCGGATGCCATCAAGCAGGTCTTTTTCAACCTTCTCTACAATGCCATTCAGGCCATCCACCACGACCGTGGTCTGGTGCGGATCGACGCCCAGGAGGGCGGGGCGGGCTTCTGCGTGCGCGTGACGGACAATGGGGAGGGAATGGACGAGACGACCCGCGCCTCCATCTTTCAGCCCTTCGTGACGCGCAAGCAGGGCTACGGCACCGGTCTGGGCCTTGCCCTCAGCCAGACGATCATGAAGCAGCATGGCGGGTCGATCGATGCCACCGGGGAGCCTGATGTCGGTACGACTGTCACACTGTGGTTTCCGAGGAAGGAGGAGTCATGAGCCGGCGCGATTTTTCCCTTCTCATCGTCGACGACGAGGAAGGAATGCGCCTGGGTCTGCAGAAGACTCTTTCCCTGGAGGGTTACCGTGTGACAACCGCCGCCACCGGCGCGGAAGCGCGGCGACGGGCAAAGGCGGAGAAGTTCGACTGCGCATTCGTGGACCTCAAGCTTCCCGACCTGAGCGGCACTGAGCTCCTGGCCGACCTGAAGCAGGCCGGCGCTGCGGTGGTCATCATCACTGCCTACGCCTCGGTGGACACGGCGGTGCACGCCATGAAGCTGGGGGCGGTGGACTATCTACAGAAGCCCTTCGACAACCATGACATCGTGACCCTGGCGGATCGGCTGTGCATGGGGAGCCGTGACGCCGGGCGCGAAGAGCGCGGGGAAATACTGGAGGACGGCCTCGTGGCGGCCAGCCTGGCCATGAAACAGATCGTGAGCACGCTGCGCAAAGTGATGGATACGGAGATCCCGCTTCTGCTGCAGGGAGAAAGCGGAACAGGCAAAGAGATGCTGGCACGCTTCGTCCACGAAAAAAGCGCGCGCGCCGGCCGGCCTTTTGTGGCGATCAACTGCGCTGCCATCCCGCCCGAGCTGCTGGAAAGCGAGCTCTTCGGTCACGAGAAGGGCGCCTATACAGGGGCCCACGCCGCCACCGTTGGGAAATTCGAGGCAGCCGGCGCCGGCACGATCTTCCTGGACGAGATCGGCGAAATGGGCGCTCACCTGCAGACGAAGCTCCTGCGCGCGCTGGAAGAGCGGTCCTTCGAGCCGGTGGGCTCCACGCGCAGCCTGCCCCTCCTGGCCCGGATCATCGCTTCGACCAACTGCGACCTTCCCGCCATGATCAGGGAGAAGACATTCCGACTGGACCTGTACTACCGGCTGAAGGGGTTCGCCGTCACCATACCTCCGCTGCGCGAAAGGCGCGAGGACATCGAGCCTCTCCTCTCGTTCTTCCTCGACGCATACCGACACCGCTACAACAAGCCCGAGGTCGAGATCTCACGCGAGGCAGTGCGCTTTCTTCACTCCTACAGGTGGCTGGGCAATGTGCGCGAGCTCAAAAATGCGGTTGAGTCCGCTGTCCTCCTCTCCGAGCAGACGCGGCCTCTTCTTCCCCAGGATTTCCTGTTGGAGGGGGCGGGGGAAGCCAGCCTGCCCGAGCTGTGGCAGCAGGAGCGTGAATCCATTATCGAAGTCCTGAAGCGCACCGGCTATAACCGCTCGGTGGCGTCCCGGGAGCTGGGCATGAGCCGCAAGACCTTGTACAACAAGATGAAGCGCTACGCGATAAAGTAGCGTACACACGGTTTCCCATTCTTACCCAATTCGAGAAACAAGAGGCAGGAAGTCGGCGTCTTTGTCGCTGACGCGCCGCTCACCAGGTTCCTATCTGTCCGATGACAAAGCAATTATCGACCCGGCCGATTCCTGACAGATGTTGGCCCGATTCATGCATGTCATTGGGCGAAAGCTCAATGCGAAATCCGCTGAAAGTCTGCGCATTTGTCGTGATGACTCTGCTCGTGGGAGGTGCGCCTCTCTTCTGCCGCGGAGTTACCGAGCCCGCGGATGCGGCGCGTTCCGGTTCAACTACTCCCGCTGTTCATCGACAACTCTCCTTTGTCATGGTGCCCAAGGGCATACACCCGTATTTCGAACCTGTTTACCGGGGCTTCGAGGACGCCGCGGCCAGGTACGGGATCGTCGCAGAGGTGAACGCTCCCCCCCGGTTCGATGTCGCCCTCCAGGTGAAGGTCATTGAAGACCTGATTGCGCGCGGGGTGAGCGGTATCGCCATCTCCGCAAATGACGATCGGGGGCTCGTTGCGGTGATTCACGAGGCGGTCCAGGCAGGAATCAAGGTGATCACATTCGACGCTCCTGCTCCCTCCAGCGAAGCGCTTACCTATATCGGCACCGACAATGAAGCCGCCGGGTATGCTGCCGGAAAACGAATGGCCAAGGCCATGGGAGGCAGTGGCTCCATCGGCATCCTCCAGGGCGGTCTTGACGCGACCAACCTCAATCTTCGCACCCAGGGTTTCAAACGCGCGCTGGCGGAGGCGTCTTCCCGGATCACCGTCGTGTCCGTGGTGGATGAGGGCGGGGACTTTGCCGAGTCCGTGAACAAGACGGAGGCGCTCCTCGCTGAGCACCCTTATCTCTCCGCCATCTTCAGCGTCTCGGCGGAAGGTGCGCCCGCAGCCTCCGCGGTGGTGAAACGACAGGGCAAAGCAGGCAGGGTGCTGGTGGCGGGCTTCGACGACCTGGGGGACACGCTCCAGGGAATAAGGGACGGCTCCGTGGTTTTCTGCGTGGTCCAGAATACGTACAAGATGGGATGGTTGTCCGTGGAACGGCTGCGGGACGCGGTGGCGCTGAGGCCGCTGCCGAGGGTCATTGATACGGGAACCGTATTCGTCGATCGCGGCAATATCGACACGTACCGGGCAGCGATGGCAGCGGACAACTCGGGAAAGCTCTAGGCTGTTCAACATAAGGATTTTCTGACCCAGCCCCGTTGGGGCTCGAGTGATTTTTCCTAAGGAGGTCTGGCGTATGAAGTCCAGATTGCTCGCAATTGCGGTCGTACTGCTCCTCGCCGTAGTGGTCGTCTCGTGCTCGAAGGCACCGACCGCGGCAACCGCGGCGGCCCCGGCCGCCGGCAAGTGGGCCTCGAATGTCCACATCGTCTTTTTCCCCGGCGGACCTGAGGGCGGTCCGTTTGCCGTGAACGTCTACAACGGCGCAAAGCAGGCGGAGGCTGACCTTGGCGTGAAGGTCAACTACGTGTGGTCTGACTGGGATCCGCAGAAAATGATCCAGCAGTTCCGCGAAGCGGTTGCGACGAAGCCCGACGGAATCGCCATCATGGGCCACCCTGGAGACGCTGCCTTTGACGCGCTCATCGATGACGCACGGAGCAAGGGAATCATCGTGACCAGCCAGAACACGACGCTGGACATCGCGGAGGCCAAATACGCGGCCAGCGGCTTCGGCTATGTCGGGGCGGAGAACTACCCTGCAGGGCATGCCCTGGGGAAGGAGGCGGTCAAGAGGTTCGCTCTGAAGAGCGGTGACCGCGCGATGGTATGGGGCCTTCTCTCGCAGCCCGCCCGCGGCCTGCGCACCAAGGGTGTCATTGATGCTCTGAAAGAGGCAGGTCTGAAAGTCGACTACATCGAGATCGACGCGGCAACCAACAAGGACGCCCCTGCCGGCGCTCCGACCTTTGCAGGCTATGTCTCATCTCACCCGGATGTGAAGCTCGTCGTCACCGACCACGGCGCCCTTACCGCCACCGCAGAAACCTTCCTCAAGGCTGCAGGCAAGCAGCCCGGTCAGATCAATATCGCGGGCTTCGACCTGGCTCCGGCGACGATCGCCGCCATCAAGGGCGGTTGGACAGGACTGGTGATCGACCAGCAGGAATGGCTCCAAGGATACCTGCCCATATTGCAGATCGCACTGTCGAAGGTCTATGGTTTCTCCGGGTTGCACATCAATACCGGCGCGGGTTTTGTGGACAAGAGCAACGTGGACCTCGTTGCCCCGCTGGCTGAGAAGAACATTCGCTGACATTCGAGGCTCAATTCGGGCGGCGGGAGGCATGCCGCTTCCCGCCGTCTTTGGTGTAAAGAGGTGACCTGATGGACTACTTCCTCCAGATGAAGAACGTGTCCAAGACTTTCGGCGAGGTGGCGGCGCTTCACCACGTGAACTTCGAGGTGGGCACGAACGAGATCGTGGGTCTGCTCGGGGACAACGGGGCCGGCAAGTCCACCCTGGTGAAGCTGATGACCGGCTACCACCAGCCCGACCCGGGAGGGGAGTTTTTGCTGAAAGGGAACAGGGTCGATCATCTCTCCGTATCGAAGGCGCGAGACCTCGGCATCGAGGTGGTCTATCAGGAGCGCGCGCTTGCCGACAAGCAGTCTCTGTGGCGGAACATATTCATGGGGCGGGAGCTCTCTAACGGCTGGGGACGCCTCAATCTGCGCGAGATGCGGGAAGAGACGCGCAAGCTCATGCACACGATGATGGGCTTCACCTCCTCCGCAGTGAACACGGAGTCGGTGGTCAAGAACTTTTCCGGCGGCGAGCGCCAGGGAGTGGCCATCACCCGGGCTCTGTACTTCAAGGCTGAATTGATCATCCTGGACGAGCCGACAATGGGCTTGTCCCTTTCCGAAACGAAGAAGTGCCTGGACTTCGTTGCGGGCATCAAGGCAGCGGGCAAGGCAGCCATCTTCATCGACCATAACATTTTCCACGTCTATCCTGTTGCAGACAGAATCGTCGTGCTGGACAGGGGGACGGTGGCAGGCCAGTTCATGAAGAACGAGCTGACCCTGCAGCAATTGATCGATCGGCTGTACTCCGTTGCGCAGACAGGCAGCCTGGAAACCGGGGCTGGCAGCGCATGAGCGGCAGGGAGGAGAGTCCTATGAACCAGGCCGGGGAAGTGGAAAACCCCCTTTCGCCCATCGCGGCACGGGGCGGGCTCTCGCGCGTGCTGCGCACCTATGCCCTTCAGATCGGCATCGTTTTCGTGGCCATTTTCATCTGGCTGCTCTTTCTGATTGGGTCGCCCCGGACATTCCTGGCGGGCGATATCTATGTCGCATTCATGTCGACGACGCCTTTCTTTGCCCTGATGGCCATCCCGTTGACCCTTGTCGTCATCACGGGAGAGATCGACCTGTCCTTCGGGTCGATCATGGCATTCGGCATGACGGCCTACAGCCTCGTGTTCACCGCGACCGGCAGCGCCTGGCTCGGCTTCATTGCCTGCCTCCTGGCAGGGCTCGGCGCTGGCGTGCTGAACGGCGTCATTGTCGTGAAGATCGGAATACCTTCCCTGGTCACGACCATTGGAACGCAGTTCTTCTGGGCAGGCGTCGTGCTGGTGCTGACGAACGGGAGCGGGCTGGGCATGACGGCAGTCAGGGACACGATTCTCTACCCGGCCCTTGTGGGCAGGATCGGCGGCGTCATCCCGGCGCAGTTCGTCTGGACCATCATCTTCGCCGCGGTCGTCTGGTTTTTCCTCAATCGGCACAGATTTGGGGCGCACGTGTATCTTACCGGCGACAACGTGGAGAGCGCGCGGCTCATGGGCGTAAACGTGGACAGGACCAAGATCATTGCTTTTGCGATCGTCGGCTTTTCCGCGGCATTTGCCGGTTTTGTCGTCAGCGAGGAAGTGCTTTACTTCTGGCCCACGCTGGGCGGGGGATACCTGCTCAATACCCTGGCGTCAGTCTTCCTGGGCGGCACTTCTGTTTTCGGAGGCACGGGGACCATCTTCGGCACATTCGTTGCGTCTTTTATCATCGGCTCGATCAACGCCGGTATCGTGGCGGCGAATCTGACCGGCTACTGGACCCAGCTGATCTACGGCCTGATCATCGTCGTTTCGGTCGCGCTGCAGACGGTGCTGGGAAAGAGGTTCAAGTAGAGAGCAGGCGCCACACCACCGCTATTTCAGCGCGGTCCGCGATCTCCCTCTCTGCAGTCTTCTCTCGAGGAGCCGCACGAGCATCGAAAGTGTGATGGTGAGGAAGAGGTAAAGGAACGCGACCACGTTGTACGTCTCGAAGAACCTGAAGGTGCTTGCCGCGTAGACTTTTCCCATCTGCGTGATGTCCTGGACGCCCAGCGCGCTGACCAGCGCGGAATCCTTTATCATTGCGACGAACTCATTGCCCAGCGGAGGGAGCACGTTCCGCACCGCCTGCGGCAGGACGATGCGGATCATCACCTGGCCCCTGCCCAGGCCCAGCGCATATGCGGCTTCCCACTGGCCCGCGTCCACCGACTGGATGCCGCCGCGGAAGATCTCTGAGATGAACGCGCCGTAGCCGAGGGTGAGCGCGATGATCGCCCGCCAGGAGAAGTCTACGCTGCGGACGCTGATGGGCTGCATGACACCCGCCCGCACAAGGGGCGAGAGAAGAAAATTCACCGCCTCCACGAGCCCCGGCGCCCCGATGAATGCAATGTAGTAGAGGATGACGAGCATCGGCACGCCGCGCACAATCTCCACCCAGAATGTGGCCGCCTCCCGCACGACCCGCGAGGGCGACACCCGGCACAAGCCCAGCAAAAGGCCGACCAGAATCGAAAAGCAGAACGAAACGACCGAGACCCACAACGTCGTGAGCAGCCCCCTGGCCGTGGCGCGGAATATGATGCGGTAGTCGTTCCTGCTTGCAATATTCCAGAGAATGAGGATGCCGAGAAGGATCACACCGAGCAGCCAGAAGGGAAGCTTTTTCAGCCGGTCGGCCAGGGGAAGAAGATGCGCGCCGCCCGTGCTGCCGCGGCTGGAGGGTTTTTTCATGAGGAAGACCCGGGGGAGCGCAGGAGGAGACCCCCGGCGCTCCGTCCGGTCATTTCTGATTGTACTCGAAGAACCACTTCGTGGTGAGCTTGTCCAGGGTGCCGTCGTCCTTCAGGGCCTGGATGGCTGCATTGAATGGCGCCACGAGGTCTGACCCGGTCTTGAAAATGAAGCCGTAGTTGTCCGTGCCCAGTGGATCCCCGACGATCTTGAGCTTGTCCGGATTGGCGCCGACGTAGCCCCTGCTCGATGCGGCGTCCATGAGGACGCAGTCAACGTCTCCGGCAAGGAGCGCCTGGACGGTTGCGCCGAAGGTCTCCAGCAGCTTGATACGCGGATTGTCCTCCTTGCCGTCGAGGACATTGTAGACCGCCACGTAGAAATTGGTGGTGCCGGCCTGGGACCCGATGAGGAGCTTCGGGTCAGCGGCGAACTCCGCCGCGTTCTTGAACCGCGTCTCGTCCTTGCGTACCAGCATGAACTGCTGGCTTACCATGTAGGAATTGGAAAAGTCCACCTGCTTCTTGCGGTCATCAGTGATGGAAATCCCGTCCATTCCCACGTCATACTGACCGTCCCGCACGGCCTGGATCATCGTATCCCAGGAGCAGATATTCCACACGATCTTCGCATTGAGCCGCCTGCCTATCTCATTGACGGCGTCGTATTCCCAGCCGCCTGCCGTGCCGGTTGTGGGATCCACGAAGTTCAGCGGCGTAAATGCATTCTCGGTCACTGCGCGGATCACACGGCCCTTCAGGTCGGGGAGTTTCTTCGCCTGTCCGAAGGCGGACACGGCGAGAAGCGCGACGAGCGCCCCACACATTATCTTTCTCATGAGCTCCTCCTGTTCGGAAAATTGTACATAAAATCCCGGGTGCGTTCAATGGTAGGCGAGGACGGTCGGGGTGTCGTATCTTATCCGCATGATTGTCGACCCGCATGTCGAATCCTACATCGCCTCCCTTGACGGGCAGGCGGACCCGGTCCTTGCTGCCATGGAAACACTGGCAGCAAGAAAGAGCTTCCCCATCATCGGCCGGCATGCGGGGTCGCTCCTGGCGCTGCTGGCGCGGTGCATCGGGGCGCGCCGTGTCCTGGAGCTTGGCTCGGGCTACGGCTATTCCGCGCTCTGGTTCGCGCGCGCCCTCCCGGAGGACGGCACCATCGCGTGCACGGACCTTTCCCGTGACAACCGGGACCTTGCAATGAACTTCTTCCACACTGCCGGGATGGAAAAAAGAATTTCTTTCCACGTGGGGGACGCGCTGGTTTTCGCGCGGACTCAGAAGGGTCCGTTTGACATCATCCTCAACGATATCGACAAGGAATCCTATCCCGCCAGCGTGGACGTTGCCGTCCCGCTCCTCAGGTCCGGCGGGCTCTTCATTACGGACAACACCCTGTGGAGCGGCAAAGTGGCGGATGAGAACGTCACGGATGCCGCTACCCGGGCCATCCGGTCGTTCAACCAGGCGGTATTTGCCCGGGCTGACCTCGAGTCGCTCGTTATTCCCCTGAGGGACGGGCTGACTGTCTGCCGGAAGAAATGACCGCTGCGCGGGCACGCGGCGCCGAGGCGGATGAACGCGGGCGGATCGTGTGTGAGACGCGTCGGGTTCTTCGTGAGGGCGGTCGCAGCCCGCTGCCGACTGTCACGGTGAGCTGGGCCAGGTCCGTTACGGGCGCGATTGCGGCCGCTGGCGGCGCGCCCATGGCCCTCAGCGGGCCTGAGTCGCTGCTTCTCACTCATCGTCTGCGGGCGATGCACGAGGCCATCCTGGTCGGCATACACACGGTGCTCTCAGACGATCCTCTCCTTTCCGTTCGTCTTGTCGAAGGCGCCCAGCCGCAGCCGGTGATCCTCGATTCACACCTCCGTTTTCCAATCGATGCAAAGCTGCTTTTCCGCACGGACAGGAAGCCCTGGATCTTCCACCTTGAAGGCGTAATGGCGGCGCACAGTGCCGCTCAGGAGCACGCGCGGGAGCTGGCTGCCGCAGGGGCCCGTATTTTCCCCGTGCCGCCGGGGAATGGCGGGCTCGATCTTCGCAGCGTGCTCTCCGGGCTCCTGGCGGAAGGCATCCACTCCCTCATGGTAGAGGGCGGGGCACGCGTTCTGGGTTCGTTCATCTCCCAGGGCCTGGCATCCCAGGCGGTAATCACGGTGAGTCCGACGGTTATCGAGGGGATCGAAGGGCCGCACGTGCCGGAAACCGGGCGCTGCCTGAGTGAGCGCTATGGCATGGATGAGGTCGTGTGGATCGACTTCAGAGCGCGCAGTAGCGGTCGATCCGCCCGCGAATGATTTCGATCGAGCCTTCCCAGAACGCGCGGCTGCGGATATCGATGCCGAACCGCGCGGCCAGGTCAGCCGCGCCGGCCTCACCCGTTCCGGCGAGCAGCTCCTTGTAGTCGGAGACGAACTCCCTGCCCCTCTTCCTGTACACGGCATACAAGCCTGTGCCGAACAGGAGACCGAATGCATAGGGAAAATTGTAGAAATTGAGGTCGGCGAAATAGTAATGGGGCTTCCAGGTCCACATGTACCGGTGCCGGAAGCGGGCATCCAGACCGTCGCCATAGGCCGCATCCTGCGCCTGGTCCATGATCTCGCAGAAGTCATCTGCCGAAAGCTCCGATCGCTCCCGGCGTTCCATGACTTCCTTCTCGAACAGGAATCGCGAATAGATGTCCACGATCACCTGCCCCTCGCCGGTGAGGGTGTTTTCCAGCACCGCAAGCTCCTCCTGGGGATTGCGCGCCCGGGCCAGGACCGCGTTGTTCACGATGTTTTCGCACATGATCGAGGCGGTCTCCGCAAGGGTCATGGGAGTCACCTGCTGGAGCTCGGTCCGCCCGGCACGCCAGGCGCAGTCGTTGTGAAAACCGTGGCCCAGCTCGTGCGCCACCGTGGAAACCTGGTCCAGGGTGCCGTCGAAATTACACAGGATCCGCGACTCCTTCACCCGGGGCACCGGGGAGCAGAACGCACCTCCCCGCTTGCCGCCGCGCGGCTGGGCATCGATCCACCTGCCGTCAAATGCCCGCTGGGCGTACGCGCGCAGGTCGGGCGAGAAGCCTCCGAAGTTCTCCAGGATGAAATCCCGGGCCTCGGGCCAGGTGAACATGCTGCCCGACCTGCCGGCGGGCGCGAAGATGTCCCACCAGGCAAGGCTGCTCTTTCCCAGCCGCGCGGCCTTTGCCTTGAAATAGCGGCGGAACTGGGGAAGGGAGTCCCTCATGGCCTCCAGGAGAGCCCGCAGAGTGGCACGATCGATGCGCGCCTGGTCGATCGGCGCATGCAGGCAATCGCTGCGGCCGCGCCGCTTCTGCAGCGTGACCGCCGCGCCCTTGACCCCGTTCATGCACGCGGCGAGCGGCTCCTGCACCTTTTCCCATTCGCGCATCTCCGCCTCGTAGGCGCGCCGGCGGACCGGCTCTTCAGGGTGGGAGCGCAGGTTGATGAGCGCGGGCATGGGAAGCTTCCGGGCGGCGCCGTCCAGCTCGATTTCCACCGTGATCTGGGACGTCACAGTGCGCTGGAGCTTGCTCCACGCCTGCGCGCCTGACAGGGCGAGCTCTGCTGCGAGCATCTCTTCCTTGCCGGTCATCAGGAACGCGCCTTGCGCGGCCGCCTCTTTCAGGATGAACGCGTGGTCCTGCGCAGCGCCGGCATGCTCGAGCGCCGGGGGGAGCGCCTCTGCAACATCGTGGATCCACCCCTGGAAGCGCGTCCAGCCCTGCTTCAGCCGTACCTGCGTAATCTCCAGCTCGGACTGCTTCTTTGCTGCCTCCCGGTCATACGAGTCGGTCGCCACGAACGAATCGACATAGACTTCGAGGGTCGTGGAGAGCAGGTACGCCCGGTTGAAGAGCTCCACTGCACGATCCAGGGCCCGGGCGAGCTTCTCCGGCAGGGCGCCATTCGAGATACGCTCCAGGCTTTCCGCGTGGTGCCGCTCGATCTCCTCCAGGGTGGCCTCCAGTGCGCCAAAGTCAGCGGCGAGCTCCGCGGAGGCGAGATCAGGATAGATAGTGCTCAGGTCCCAGCGGGGCAGTGTGTTCATGGTGCAGCTGCGTGCGGTGCACTAATCCGCCGAGTTCGTCGGCGCCGTGTTTCTCTTCATGATGAAGTCGGTCTGGCGTTTCTTGCCGATGTAAAATTCGTGTGTGCCGGCCTTTGCAAATCCCATCTTCTTATAGAAGGCGATTGCATTTCCGTTCTTTTCCCACACTCCGAGCCAGACGGTCTTCTTTTTAGCCGCACGCGCAGCTTCCATGGCCTTGTCGATAAAGGCCCTGCCGAGCCCGAGGCCCTGGAAGTCCCGGGTGACATAAATCCGCTCGATCTCCAGCGCGGCGGGATCCTCCATGTGCGTCTGGGCATCGCCGAGGTTCAATTTCATGTACCCGGCGAGCACGTCATCACTGTAGAGGAAAAGAAACGTTGAGTTCGGATTCTTCAGCTCCGCTTCGAGCTTTGCCCTGCTGAAAGAGGCATCGAGATATTCATTGAAGCTCGCCGTATCGTTGAGACGGCGAAAGGTATCGTCAAAAGTCCGGAAGGCGATATTGCGCAACGCGTCCAGGTCGGCAAGCTCACACCGGCGGATACGCACGCCCACACCCATCGACCTTACCTCAGGCCGTTTACCGATACTGCGACTTTGTGATCCCTGACGATGACCAGGCACACGCCATCCCTTGCGTCGTAATATTGGAACGCCTGCTCCACGGCGTTGAACGGGAAGTTCCGTTTCACGGCAGATTCCGGGCTGATAGAGGCTTCCTTCATTACCCCGTTTTCCACGCGCGCAATGACCGCGTGTTTTTCCCCCAGGGACTGGCTTTCCTCAAGGGTTTTCATGAGTGTCCTGTCAGACATCACGGTGGTCGTGACATGCCAGTCGAGGGTGCTTTCTTCCTGCGACATTTCCTGATAGATCAGCTTTTCAGTCGGCTCTTCCATGTCGTCTTTGCGTGCCAGATCATAGTATTCGCGATGAATACCCGTGTCAATGAATCGAAGCATCCTCAGCGGGAGACAGTCCGCATCTGCTGAAAAGACGGTCGTCAGAGACGAGAAAGCTGTGCACTTCCGCGATCCCGCCGGCCCCCAGCACGAGCACCTGCAGCGAGGAAGGGCGGAAGCTGCCCTGCTGGTCACGCTGGTACACGGCGAATGCCGGGCAGCCGTTGGCACTGGTGGCTTCCAGGCGGAATCTGCCCTGTGCGTCGCCCGAGAAGAGCCGCGCGGCGAAGAACTGGCGGATCGCGTCCCGGCCACGGAACCAGAGCGGCATCGGCGGCATGGTCATGGACGCGTCCTCCTGCAGGAGGGCCACGAGGGATTCGCTGTCCGCCGCCTCCCATGCCTGCACGTAGCGGGTCAACAGGGAGGCGCGTGCGGCGTCCGCGGGCATCCTGCGGGCGGATCCGGGCTGCGCGCCGAGCTTTTTCATGGTCCCGCGCGCGCGTTGGAGGGAGCTGGTTACCGAGGCCGTGCTCATCTCGAGGATATCCGCTGTCTCCCGCGCGCTCCATCCAAGGACGTCGCACAGGAGCAGCACGGCGCGCTGACGGCCGGGCAGGCATTGGAGCGCGGTAAGGAAGGCCAGGGTCACGCTCTCCCGGACCTCGTAGCGTGTCTCGGGGCTCAGCCCGGGCCGCTCGTCCACCAGCGCGTCCGGCAGAGGCTCCAGCCACGGTGACTCCGGCGGGGGCGGCGCGAACGGCTCCAGAGGATTTCCCGGCGCGTGCGTGTCCGTGGGCATGGATCGCTTGCGCCGCTTTGCTAATGCGTCCAGGGACATGTTCGTGGCGATCCTGTAGAGCCATGCGCGCAGCGTGGACCGTCCCTCAAATGTGGCGAGACTGCGCCACGCGCGGAGAAATGTTTCCTGCACCATGTCTTCCGCATCCTCGATCGACCCGAGCATGCGGTAGCAATGCACGAGCAGCTCCCGCTCATGACGGGCGGCGAGCCCGTGGAATGCGCGGTCGTCTCCCGCGCGGGCCGCCTCCAGGCCCCTTGATTCATCTGCGACGATCGTGCTTTCCGACTGCATGGCTGCCTCCCCACTCCTGCCTGTCACGAGAGGTCGACATTCCTTCCCAGGTATTGCGAATAGTCGCGCGTGGCAGGGGTGTACTCTTCCCCGAGCATGTGAGAGGAGATCACAAAATCAGCAGTCGACCTGTTGCACGCGGTGGGGATGTTGTACAGCACGGAGATCCTCAGGAGCGCACGGACATCCACGTCGTGGGGGTGCGGCTGCATGGGATCCCAGAAAAAGATGAGGATATCGATCTTCCCGTCGGCGATCATGGCCCCGAGCTGCTGGTCGCCGCCGAATGGTCCGGACTTCAGCTTGACCACCTCGTACTGCGGCGCATGGTCCGGTTCAACCTGTTTTGCCAGGGCCTCTTCCACGAGTTTCCCGGTTGTTCCCGTGCAGACGAGCTGATGGTCCAGGAGCACGTTCCAATTCCAGCTTACCCACTCCACCATGTCTCTTTTGCAATTGTCGTGTGCAACGAGCGCGATACGTTTTTTGACGGCCATCATTCCTCGATTCTCCTTCTGAATATACTGGCGGGCGGTCGTCACTTCCAACTCGGCCGCTGGGTCCGGCCCTCCCGACCGCGGGGCCCGGCCGGCACGACGCGGCGTGATGGTGTAGAGTATGACCGCGATGAATCCCCGGATGGAAGAGATTGTCAAAGAGATCGATGCTGCCCGGTCAGAGCTCATCCACGTGGTCTCTGACGTGGACGGGGCCGCGACAGGTGCGCGCGAGGCCCCCGGTCAGTGGTCGATTGGTGAAATCATGCACCACCTTGTCCTCATGGAAAACCTCGTAACCACGCTGCTGGAAAAACAGATCCCGCGGGCAAAGGATCGGGGCG
Source organism: uncultured Spirochaetaceae bacterium (assembly GCA_964437385.1). Taxonomy (GTDB): domain Bacteria; phylum Spirochaetota; class Spirochaetia; order SZUA-6; family Fen-1364; genus Fen-1364. The sequence goes on along the minus strand of CAYTGX010000027.1, from coordinate 35,791 downwards.
TCGGCGCTGACACGAGCACCGAGTCGCTGATTCACAGTCTTGATTGCTACGCGATAGAAACGGTTGTCGACAAGCTCACGGCCCCCCAGTCGGTCGTTCCCGCGCAGGGACGGACCAGGGGCGAGCTGTTGTCCCTGCTTTCCGATTCGCGCGCCAGATTGAAACTGGCAATCGATGAGGCGGACGGTATTGATCTGAGCCAGATGCATTTTCCGCATCCCGTGCTGGGGCGGCTCGACATGTACCAGTGGATACTCTTTGTGGGCAAGCACGAACGGAGACACATCGCGCAGATTGCGCGCGTGAAAGGTGCATGATGCAGATCCGACACGACAAAGAGTTTCCATTCGGCTATACCCCTGTCACTGAACTGAAAGGCCATCATGCCGAAACTCTCATGGATTTCGGAATACTGAGGCTGCAGGAAGGCGCCACGCATCACTTTGCGGCCGGGAAGGAGAGGGCGATCCTTCTCCTGTCCGGCGCGCTGGACATTTCCGCGGACGGAGTGAAGACCCGGATCAGCAGGCGGTCAATTTTCGACCAGGCACCCTGGTGCCTGCATCTCTCCTCTGAAGGGGAAGCCGCGGTGACAGCGGCAGGCGGCGAGGCGGAAATCTCTGTCCACGCGACAGTGAACCCGCGCGGCTTTCCCGCAAAGCTCTACACTCCCGAGGAATGCCGCAGCGAAGAGCGGGGCAAGGGTACGATGCGGGAGACTTCGACCAGGATCGTACGCACGATCATAGAAGATCCCCGGGCCCCCTGGTCCAATCTCGTCCTGGGAGAGGTGATCACATTCCCCGGGAAATGGTCCAGCTACCCGCCGCATCATCACCCCCAGCCCGAGATTTACCACTACAGATTCGCGCCCCCCGGGGGGTTCGGGTTTGCCGCCATCGGGGACGAGGGCTGCGTGGTGCACAATCGGGACACCATCCTCATTCCTCCCCACGCGGTTCATCCCCAGTCAGCCGCACCAGGCTACGCCATGTTCTACATCTGGGTGATCCGGCATTTGGACGGGGACCGCTACGGCGTGCCCACCTTTGTTCCCGAGCACTCCTGGGTCACTGACCCCGCGGCTAAGATCTGGCCGTAGCGCGCCGAAGGCGCGCGTAGGGCGGCAGGCGTTTGCGGAGCAAACGCCGGGAGCCCGTAGGCCTTCTGCGGTACTCCGCAGAGTTGGATGCCGAGGGCGAGCGAGTCCACATCAAAGACAACGCCGCGCTGGTTCAAATCTGCGCGGCGTTGTATGATGGGCGCATTGCGAGGAGGGTGGTCATGATCGAACCAGGACGATTTGCTCTCAACAGGATCACTATTCCGTCACTAGGACTGGAGGATTTCTTCCGGTTTTCGGCGGATCTCGGGCTTGCAAAAGTCGAGCTCCGAAATGACCTCGACGGCCGGGATATCCTTGACGGTCTTTCTCCTTCCAAGGCAGCCGCGCTGGCCGAACGCCATGGAGTCCGGATCATCACCATCAATGCGCTGCAGAAATTCAACCTGAAATCGGTCCGGGCAAAGGCAGCGGAAGAGCTCGAGAAGCTGCTGGACCTGGCCGCCGCCATCCAGTGCCCGGCCATCGTGCTCTGCCCTAACAACGATACCAGGGACAGCAGGGACGCGGTCACCCGGGTGGCTGAAACGGTCGAGGCTCTGAAGGCGTTCGGTCCTTTGTTCATGAAGCGCGGCATGCTGGGATTCGTGGAGCCCCTCGGTTTTCCCGAATCCTCACTTTCATCCATCCTCGTGGCCATGGACGCGGCCAGGAGCTCGGGATTCACCTGCTATCGCGCAGTCTACGATACCTTCCATCACTTCCTGGGGCCCGACACCGAATCGGACATCGGGTCTCTCTACGACGTTTCCCGCACCGGGCTCATTCATGTATCGGGCGTTGAATCCGGAATCCCCAAGGAGAAGTACCGGGATGAGCACCGCGTTCTTCCCGGCGCGAAAGATCGGACCTTCAGCAAGGAGCAGATCGAACGCCATGTGGCCCTGGGATACTCCGGAGATATCTCGTTTGAACCCTTCTCAGCTGCCGTACAGTCCATGCCGCCCAAAGAGCTGGCAGCGGCCGTGAAGCGGAGCGTGGAGTACCTGCGGGGTTGATGGAACAGAGTGCACAAGCTGCCAGTGGCGGGGCGGCCGGCTGCGGCCGTGCTTAGTTCCGCCGCACGTTCTTCCGCACGTCAATGGTCACCGCCACGACGATAATGATCGCGCGCGCAACCTGTTGAAAGTCCGCGGAGACATTCAGGATATCCAGCCCGTTCTTCATGACCCCGATGATGAGGGCGCCGATGAGCGTTCCCCCTGCGCTGCCCAATCCTCCCGCGAGGCTGGTTCCCCCAATGACCGACGCGGCAATGGCATCCAGCTCGTAGCCGAGCCCGAGCCCCGGCTGGCCCGAGCCGATGCGCGCGGTGAGCACGATAGCAGCCACAGCCGCAAGGAATCCCGCGAACGTGTAGACCAGGATCAGGTAGCGGTCGGTCTTGATCCCTGACACCACCGCCGCCTGGAGGTTGCTGCCCAGGGCGTAGGTATAGCGGCCCCACAAGGTGTGCTGCAGGATAACGTACGTGATTGCCACGCAGACAAGGAGGATGATCGCCGGATTCGGTATGCCGAGGATCGAACCCTGTCCGATGGCTTGAAACGAATTGACGAGGCTCCCGCGAGGCCGTCCCTGGGAATAGATGAATGCCCAGCCGCGGGCGAAGGTCATCATACCCAGAGTTGCAATGAAGGGCGGGATCTTGAGCTTGGAAATCATTGCGCCGTTCAGGAATCCAATTGCAACTCCGACTGCGAGACCGATCAACAGGACGACGCCGACCGGCCAGGGGCTCCCGCCCTTGAAAAGGCGGTCCATGGCATCCGTGCTCTGGAGCAGGCTGGCCACCGCGACGGATACGATTGCCACCACGGCGCCCGAAGAGAGGTCGATGCCTGCCGTGATGATGCACATTGTGACGCCCAGTGCGATGATTCCGATCACGCTGATCTGCCGCAGGACGTTCAGCAGGTTGTTGATCCGCAAGGAAATCCCACCGGAAAGTATTGCGATGATGATGATGAGCCCGACAAGGATCAGCAGGATGCTGTACTTGCTCATGAACGCCAGGACGGAGGATTCCCTTCTGGTGGAGACCTTTTCGGCTTCAATCACGGCTGTCCCTCCGCGTCACGGTACCGTGCGCGGCACTCCGCGCAGTTCCGTGGCATTATTTTAGCGGTCAATAGTAGTGGACTTCCTTGAACGTGCTGAGCGGCTCGCCCGTGGCCATGTGCAGGATCTTCTCCTGCGTCGCCTCGGCCCGGCCGACCTCTCCGACTTTCCGCCCCTCGTGCATCACCATGATCCGGTCCGACATGGCCAGGATCTCCGGCATCTCGGAGGAGATCAGGATAATCGCCTTGCCTTCTCGTGCAAGGTTGGACATGATCTTGTAAATCTCGCTCTTCGTGGCGACGTCGATTCCGCGGGTCGGCTCGTCCATGATCAACAGGGCGGGGACCGTGGCCAGCCACCGCGAGACGAGAACCTTCTGCTGGTTGCCTCCGCTCAGGAACATGACGAGCTGTTCGAGGCTGGGTGTCTTGATCCGCAGGGAGCCCACCGCGTCGTTGCATAGCTTACGCAGCGCTCGGTGGTTGATGAAGACCGCGTTCAGGTTTTTGCGCAGGCTCGGCATGGTGATGTTGTCCCGCACCGAAAGGTTCAGGTACAGACCGCTCCTTTTCCTGTCTTCGGTAAGGAAAGCGATGCCGTGCCTGATGGCGTCGTAGGGGCTTTCTATCTTCACGCTCTTTCCGCGGACTTTCACCACACCCGCCTGTTTCGGCGTAACCCCGAAGAGCGCCTCCATGACCTCAGTGCGGCCGGCTCCAATAAGGCCCGCGATCCCGAATATCTCCCCTGCGCGGACGGAGAAGCTGATGTCCTTGAAATACCCGTGACGGGTGAGCCCTTCCACTTCCAGTACGGGCGCACCGAAGGTCGCGTTCTCTTTCTGGAAGAACTGGTCGATGGTGCGGCCGACCATCATCTTGATCAGCGTCTCACGGTTCAGATTGGCGCTGTCCTCGTGGCCCACGAACTCGCCGTCCCGGTACACCGAGACTTCGTCCGTGATCGCAAAGACCTCGTCCATCTTGTGCGTGATGTAGATCACGGCGACTCCGCGCTGCTGGAGGTCCCTGATGATGGTGAACAGGTGCGCCACTTCCTGCTCGGTGAGCGCGGAGGTGGGCTCGTCCATGATGATCAGGTCTGCCTTGCGTGAGACGGCTTCCGCAATCTCCACGAGCTGCATCTGGGCCACACTGAGCCTGCCCATAATCTGATTCGGCTTGAGGTTGATCTTCAGCTCCGCCAGCATCGCCCCCGCGGCCTTGTCGATTGCCCGGTGGTCAATAAGGCCGAACCGGTTTTTCATCTCCCGGCCCAGGAAGATGTTCTGTGCGACCGTCATATAGGGGAGCGGGCTCATCTCCTGGTGGATCATGGAGATCCCCTGGATGAGAGCATCATGCACGTTTTCGAATTCGACCTGCTTTCCTCGCAGGGTGATTGTCCCCGCGTCGGGCCGGTACAGCCCGATGGCTATTTTCATGAGGGTGGATTTCCCGGCACCGTTCTCACCCATGACCCCGTGCACGGTTCCCGGGCGGACTGAAAGACCGACCCCCTTCAAGGCATGGACGCCGGGAAAGGTCTTGTGGATGCCCTGCATTTCCAGGATGAACTCACTCACGATTCCATTCGCTCCCTGGTGGCCTCGCACAGCGGAAATGCAGGGCCGGGCGGCGTGCCCGGCCCTGCTGCGATCATAACCTACTTCATGTACTTCTTGTAGTTGTCGAATGTGACCTGTTCGAACGGAATGGCCGTGAACACAGGCACGCTCTGCTTGTTGATCAGCTTGAGAGCGGTCTGGACGGCCCCCCGGCCCTGGGCCCCGCCGTTCTGGAATACGGTCATGTCCAGTCTCTTGTCGGAAATGAACTTCAACGCGTCGGACGTTGCGTCGACCCCGGTCACGACCACTTTGTCCTTCATTTTCTTTTCTTCGAGCACGAGCACTGCGCCGATGGCCATCTCGTCATTGTTGGCGATGATGGCGTCGATCTTCTCTCCGCTTGCCAGCCAGTCCTCCACTACGGTGACCGCATCAGGCCGCGAGAAATTCGCCGTCTGCTCGCGAACAACCTTCATGCCCGGATACTTTGCGATGACGTCTTTGCTCCCTTGCGTCCGCCCGATCTGCGGGGCGGTTCCCATTGAACCCATCAGGATGGCGACATTGCCCTTGCCGTTGAGCTTCTTGGCCACGAACTGGGCCTCGAGGTTCCCCGCCACCACTTCGGGAGATGCGACTGCAACGACTTTGCCCGCGGAAAGCGCGGAGTCGTCAGGTTTGCGGTTGAAGTAGACGAGCGGGATCTTGGCATCGAGGCAGAGCTGTGTGATCCGGGGAGCAATGGTCTGGTCAATGACGTGGATGAGAATCGCGTCGACTCCCTGGGTGATGAAGTTCTCCACCTGCTTGATCTGCTCGTTCGGATCTCGTTTTCCGTCTGCGGCAATAATGTCGACGTTGCTCTTCTTCGCCTCGTCGGTGAGCTGATCGAGCGCGTAGCGCATGAACACGTCATTGAAGTCTTCGATGGTTACGCCCATCTTGAGCTTGCCGGCCGAGAATGCAGTCGGTGCGATCATGAGCGCGACTACCGCAATGAAAAGGAACTTCCTCATACGGGCCTCCTTGAAAAGATTTTTCGCGTCTGCAATGCAAACGCTTGCATATAACGGGGAAAAAAATAAAGAAACTCCCGCATCCTAACCAAGTAATTTCGCTCCCCATCAAACCGTTGTCAAGTGGATTCTCTTCATTTGTCCGGATCCGGGATCATCTGGTCCCGGATAAGCCCCACCAGGTCATCCACCGCCTTGCTGAATTGCCGCAAAGTCCTGCGGGTAGCCCCGAAGCCATCGAACTCCTCCGCCGTCATGCCCTTTTCCGAATATGCGCGGCGGAAGTCCTCGAACTTCCCCTCGAGCTCCTCCAGGATTTTTCCGTCCACCGGGGTGTCCATTCGAGCTTCCACGCGCACGTCTGAAGCGTTGAACCTGTTCTGCCATTCAAATGGGGGGGAGATCACCACATCCCCTCCGATGAGCTGGCTCCAATGCAGGTGATTGCGGAACGCAGCGGACAGGAGACGCAGCCGGTAGCCGCGTTTCCTGTAGATCTGGTAGGCCTTTTTCATCACGGCCACACCTGCCCAGTCGAACACGCGCGGATCCGCGATGACGTTCTGCTTCTCCGCCACCACCCTCAGCCAGTCGTCGAGCCGTCCCACCATCAGGGTGCACACTGGCCCCATCCTGCTGATGTCCTTCTTCTCTTTCTCCCGAAGGGACAGCCCGCGCTCCACCGCTTCCGCAACGGCAATTGCCTGCGGGAGGGTAAAGCTCACCGTTGCGTTGATGCTGATGCCGCGGTGCGTAGCCTCCTCGATGGCCTCCATGCCCGCCCGCGTGGCGGGGATCTTCACGATCATGTTGGGCGCCAGGCTGTCGAACCGGACAGCCTGTTCCACGATGCCGCGCGGGTCCCGGTAGAGGCGGGGATCGGTCTGGATGGACAGGCGCCCGTTTTTCCCCTTTTCCCTGTCGAAGACCGGCTTCAGGAGCTCAGCGGCCTTGATCGACATCTCCTCCACCACGCGCCAGGCCACCTCGCCGTCAGAGGCGGCCGGCATGTCACGGATGAGCTGGGCAATCCTGTCCTTCCAGAGGCTCCATTCCTTCTTCAGCACGGTGAGCACGATGACGGGGTTGCAGGTTGCCCCCACGGTGCCATTGATCTCGATGGAGGGCCCGAGCTCCTGCAGGGAACAGGAATCGTTCCATAGCACGGTGGGCGTGGTCCGGGTCATTTCACGGAGCCGGCTCTCCGATTTTTCAGTCTGCATTTCGTCCCCTCACAGTCCCGTCTTCTCGCGAATGAAGCTGCGCGCCTTCACCGCGTACTCGAAAGGGTTTGCCAGCGCGGGATCCTGCTCAGCCTCCACCACGTACCAGCCGCGGTAGCCGCTTTTCTTCAGGCTGCGGAATACCGGCTCGAAGCTGACCCCTCCGTCTCCTGGCACGGTGAAGACACCTGCCTTCACTGCCTGCAGAAAGCTCATCCGCTCGCGTTTCACGCGCGCCAGCACGTCTGAACGGACGTCCTTCAGATGCACGTGGCGGACCCGCGCCGCGTAGCGATCGAGGACGGTTATGGAGTCTTCACCGGAAAAGGCCAGGTGCCCCGTGTCATATAACAGGGACAACCGGGAGGGATCCGTCATTCCCATCAGACGGTCGATCTCCGCCGCGGTCTGTACGCCCGTTCCCATGTGATGATGGTAGGTGAGCGTCATGCCCTTTTCTGCCGCCCGCGCGCCCAGCGCATTCAGCCCCTCGGCAAGCCGCTTCCATTCCTCGTCGGTGAACTCCGGCTTTCCTTCGAAGATTGGAACGTCCTGCCTGCCTTGAACCGAGTGTCCCTGTTCCGCGGCCCCAATGATCCGGGCTCCCACTGCAAAGAGAAAATCCCGATGCGCAATGAATGCCTTTTCCACCTCTTCGTAGGGCCGGGTCGTGAGGAAAGAGCTGAACCACGCGTTGCAGATCGTCAGGCCGCGCAGGTCCAGATATCTTTTCAGAACCTGCGGGTCACGGGGATACTTGTTTCCCACTTCGCTGCCCTCGTAGCCGGCCAGCGCCATCTCGGAAATGCACTGTTCAAAGGTATTGCTCCCGCCGAGCTCGGGCAGGTCATCGTTAGTCCAGGCGATCGGCGCGATGCCCAGCCGGACATTTTTCTCCTTCATTCCATCCTCCTAAAACTTCCGCGCCGATTCGACTTCCTTGGTGATCTTCCTGGCCGCCGCTTCCACCTTCGGGTTTTCTGAAACCTGCGCGGTCCCCACGCGCCACCAGGATTCGTAGTCATGCGTCATGGACTTCGCGGTCACTTTTGCGTCGATCACCGTGCAGACATCGCCGGCAAGGGCGCTTTTCACCGCGGCTCGGAACTGGTCCATGGTCGCGACAGAATACCCGCGTGCTCCGTAGCTTTCCCCGTTCTTGGCAAAATCAAGGCTGATCAGGCTGCCCGTCAATCTCCCCGTGGCCGGGTCGCGCCGGCGGAGGTCATTGCCGAACTTCGTGATTCCCTGGCTCGCCTGGAGGTTATCGATGCACTGGTAGCCGGCATTGTCGAAGACCACGATGTTGATCTTGATGCCTTCCTGGATGGCAGTCAGCAGCTCCGAGTGCAGCATCACATAGGAGCCGTCCCCTACCAGCGCGAAGACCTCCCGGTGGGGCTCTGCCATCTTGGCTCCGAGGGCTGCCGCGATCTCGTAGCCCATGCAGGAGAAGCCGTATTCCATGTGATAGGAGCCCGGCGCGCGCGTACGCCACACCCGCTGGAGGTCGCCGGGGATGCTTCCCGAGGCGCCGACAACAATGGCATCCCTCGGCAGGAGCTCTTCATTGAGCTCCCCCAGGAGACGGACCTGGGAGAGTCCTGCCGGGTCGTCCTCCGTATACAGGCGCTCCTCTTCTGTTCTCCACTCGGACCGCGCCCGCCTCACTTCATCGGCGTAGCCGGATTTCCACCCTGATGCGCGAAGCGCTGCGGTGAGCGCCGTGAGCGTTTCCCGCGCGTCCGCCCTGACCGAAAGCGCATTCATTTTTGCGGCATCGAAAGGGTTCACGTTGATGCTGAGGACCGCTGCGCGGGGATTGCGGAAGAGGTTGCGCGAACCGGACGTGAAGTCCCCCAGACGCGTGCCCACCGCAATGACGAGGTCTGCGTCCCGGGCAATCCTGTTGGCAGCCAGGCCGCCGGTGACCCCGATCCCGCCGAGGTTGAGGGGGTCCTCCCAGGGCAGGACGCCCTTGCCGGCCTGTGTTTCCCCCACGGGAATCCCGAATGCCCCGCAGAACTCTCCCAGAGCCTGTGCCGCTTCCGAGTAGCGGGCGCCGCCGCCGCAGATCACGATGGGTCGTGCGCGGGAGCGGATGAGGGCAACGGCCCTCTGGATCTCTCCCGCCGTGGGCGCCCGTCTTTCCACGTGGTGGACCCGCTTTTCGAGGAACTCCTCCGGGTACTCGTACGGCTCTCCCTGCACGTCTTGAGGCAGGGCGAGGGTCACGGGGCCTGTCTCCGCCGGGTCGGTCAGCACGCGCATCGCATTGATGCAGGCGGCCATGAGCTGCTCGGGACGGTTGACCCTGTCCCAGTAGCGGCTGACCGCGCGGAATGCGTCATTTGCCGTTGCCGTGTAGTCGTCCCACCGCTCCACCTGCTGGAGAACGGGATCGGGCTGCCTGCAGGCAAAAGCGTCTCCCGGCAGAAAAAGAACCGGGATGCGGTTCACCGAGGCAACGCCTGCCGCCGTGATCATGTTGAGCGCGCCCGGGCCTATGGAGCTCGTCACGGCCAGGATCTGCTTCCGGTTGAGCTGCTTTGCAAATCCCACGGCCATGTGGGCCGCGCCCTGTTCGTTGTGGCCCTGGAAGTAGGTGAGGCTGTGCGTTCCTTCGGCAAGCGCCTCCCCGAGCCCGACCACGTTTCCATGGCCGAAGATGCCGCATACGCCCCGCACGAACTTGGTCTCCACACCGTCGAAATCGGTGTACTGCGCATCCAGGAATCGCAGGAGCGCCTGCGCCATGGTCAGCCGGACGGTCTTCATACGTCGACCTCCGTTATCTTGACTGCGCGGCCTTCTGCCAGGGATTTCTTTGCGGCAAACCCCATCAGGAGCGGCTTCAAGCCGTCGATGTCGCCGACAGGGCTCGGCTTCCCGTCCATCGCAGTGTCGAAGAACGCGTTCATCTCGTCGATAAAGGCCTGGCGGTAGCGTTCGAGGAAAAAGTACAGCGGCTTGTCTGATGACACGCCGGTCTCGTTGGAGAGCGTGACGGAGGACGGCGTGTCGTTCCCGCAGGCCAGCGCCCCCTTGGAGCCGAACACTTCGACCCGCTGATCGTATCCGTAGGTGGCTTTGCGGGAGTTGTCGATGACCCCGATGCAGCCGTTCTGGAAGGCCAGGGTCACGACCGCCGTATCGACGTCTCCCGCTTTTCCGATTGCCGGATCCACGAGCACGGCACCGCGCGCATATACTTCCAGCGCATCGGAGCCTGCCAGATAGCGGGCCATGTCGAAATCGTGAATCGTCATGTCGAGAAATATGCCGCCGGAAACCTTCACGTACTCCGGAGGCGGGGGGGCGGGATCGCGCGAGGTGATGCGGACGATATGAGGATCGCCAATTGCCCCCTGTTGGACCTGGTCGCGGATCCGCCTGAAATTGTGATCGAACCTGCGGTTGAAGCCCACCTGCAGAGTCACGCGCGCCGTGTGCGCGGCAGCCAGGGCCTTCTTCACCTTGGCCACGGTGAGGTCCACCGGCTTCTCGCAGAAGATGTGCTTCCCTTTCTCCGCGGCGGCCATCACGATGTCGGCGTGGGTGTCGGTGGAGCTGCAGATGAGCACCGCGCCGATCTCGGGGTCGGCCAGTATGTCGCGAAAGTCCGCGCTCACCTTGCTGACCCCCAGCCCTCCGGCCCAGTCACGCACCTTGTCCGCCGCCACGTCGGCGATCCGCGCTATGGTGACCCGCGGAATGTTGTACGCGATGTTTTCCGCGTGGATCCTTCCGATTCTCCCTGCTCCGATCAGCCCCACCTTCATACGTTCCTCCTCACAGCCTGATGATCTGTTGCTCCCGGAAAGAGCGCGTCGCGGCGAACGCGAGCTTTGTGGCCATTGTGCCGTCATGCACGCTCACCTGCGGCGCGCGCTTCTCCCGAATACAGTCGACGAACTCCTGGACCTCGGCGAGGTATGCCGACTCGAAGCGCTCCAGGAAGCTCTGCGAGCACTCGCGGACCACCCCGCGTTCGTCCAGGAGCTCGACGAAATCCTTCTGCGGCACATTGGCGATCCTGAGGGATGCCTTTGTGCCGATGATCTCCGTCTCCACCGCGTATCCGTGGGCAGCCGTTCTTCCTGCCAGGAAAAACGCCATGGCGCCGTTGTCGAACCGGGCCAGGGCCGCGAGATTGTCACCGTCCCCATATGCGGCGAACTCCGGGTGCGCGTAGCACCCGCCCGTGGCGTAGACGGTCTCCGCCTCTCCGCCGAGCATCCAGCGCGCGAGGTCGATGTCATGCACCGACATGTCGAGGAATTGCCCGCCCGAGGACGGTGCGAAACGGATGGCGCCCTCGATGGCGGACTCAGGATCGACCGAATAGCCGCGAAAGAGGATTGGTCTGCCGATGTATCCCTCGTCGATCAGCTTCTTCGCGCGGCGATAGGAGGGATCGAACCGCCGCATGAAGCCGAGCATGAAAGTCCTGTCAGGATGGCGCGTGACGGCGTTCTCCGCCTGGATGCACTCATCCAGGGTCACCCCAAGAGGCTTTTCGCAAAAAACGTGAAAACCTGCATCCAGCGCCTGCTCGACCTGGCGGCAATGCGCTGCCGAGCTGGAAGCGATGAGGATGGCATCCAGCTCTCTGTCACCCAGCATGCCCGCGAAATCGGCGTACCCGCGGGGCACCGACCAGTCGCGGCGGGCCGCCTCCACGCGGTCGTTCTCCAGTGCGCACACCGCTGCCAGCTCTGCCCCGCTCACGCGGAAGGCGATGTTCTCGGCATGCTTCATCCCGAGTCTTCCCAGGCCGACCATACCGACGCGCACTTTTTTCAACGCCGTTTCTCCTTGCGCTGTCTACGCTTCGCTTGATTGACGGATCACGAGCTTCGGGGAGAGAAGGGTCCGGTGAGCGCCTCGCGCGGCCACGCCCGCCCTTCGCGTGCGTATCAGCTCGATCAGCCGCTCGCAGGTGACCAGGGAAAGCTCTTCGCGCGGCTGGTGAATGGTGGTGAGGGAAGGGCGCATACTGGCGGCGAGGTCCGTGTCGTCGTAACCGATCACGGAGACGTCCTGGGGTACGCGCAGGCCGAGTGACTTGACGGCGAGCAGAGATCCGATCGCCATGAGGTCATTGGAAGCGAACAGTGCGTCGTAGCCGCGGATGGCGCTGCCAAGGCCCATCACTGCCTCGTAGCCGGATTCCATGGTCTGGTCTCCCCGAAGCAGATCCTCTTCCCGCAGCTCGATCCCTGCTTCAGACAGGCCGCGGCGCAGCCCCGCCAGCCGGAGCCGGTATTCCCGTTCGGTCTCCCTTCCACCGTCGGTTGTCAGGCACAGGACGCGCTTCTTTCCGAGGACCCCGAAGTGTTTCCCGGCCAGGTAGCCGCCGTATTCATTGTCGGGGTAGATGACGTCCACGTCTGCCGGGCACTGGTCCGTCGGCGGGTAGTGGGAGAACACGAAAGGCATTTCCTTCGTGTGCAGGTAGTCGATCAGCTCCTGCTCGAATACCGGCTGCACAATAATGAGCCCGTCCACTTTCTTCCGTGCAACGAGCTTCGTGATATTGTTCCCGCCGGTGAAATGGTTGTTGAGAAAGGCCACGAGAAGGTCGATGTCATTGCATTCCAACACGCTGCGAAGTGAGCTGTGCAGCGTGCCGTGGTAGAGATTCACACCGAAACGGTCATACTCAGGCGGCAGGATGATGCCGATCGTGCCCACGCGACGGGTGATAAGGCTTCGGGCGTGGGAATTGAACTCGAAGCCCAGGGCGTCGGCAATACCGCGGATGCGCTTGCGCGTCTTCTCCGGTATAAGGGTCGAATCATTCAAGCTCCGTGACACTGTGGCCATGCTGACTCCCGCAGCCTTTGCCACCTCGCGGAGCGTGGTTTCCTTGCAAACGTTTGCATTCATCCAGGATCCAGTTATTTTCATTTGTGTTTTTTTGTCAAGGGTATACGGTGAATGGGAGTGGGGTGTCTTGCCTGGAGACAATAGCTTTCGTTGCGGCGCTGAAGCAGGAGACACGGCCATTCCTGCGTCGGGTTGCAGTCAGCCGGAAAATCCTGATCGAGGGATTTCCCGCCCGTCGGTTTGACCTGTTCGGCCGGCAGTGCGTGCTCGTTCTTTGCGGGGTCGGGCTCATGCGGGCGATGCGCTCAGTGCATGCGCTCTTTTCCGCGACAAGGCCGGAGCTCGTGGTTTCATTCGGCATCGCCGGCGCCCCGCAGGACGACCTTCGCGTGGGAGACGTGATCGTTGCCCGCACGGTGCGCTCTTTCAGCCAGGGGTTTCCCGGCAGGTCCCAGGCTCTTGCCATGCTGTCGGAGCCTGCCCGAGAGGCCGCGTCTCGGGCCCTGCGCCCTCTTGGCGCGCGGTTCTTCCCCGGCGTTGCCCTCACCACGCCAGGGGTGCAGACCGTGAACCTTGCCGGTCTCTCCCTCGAGCACCCGGTGCTGGAGATGGAGACCGCCGGTATCGTTCAAGCGTGCTCCAGCCAGGGCGTGCCGGTGCTCGCATTCCGCGGTGTGAGCGATTCGCTCGATCAGCCCCTGCCGTTCGATCTCGAAGCCTTCCTGGACACGGACCAGAAGCTGAGAGTCGGCAGGATCCTTGCCGGCCTGGTCCGCGATCCGTCTCTTTTCACCCGGCTCAATCTGCTCAGAAGAAATACCGCGCGGGCCGCGGAGAATTGTGCGGTGGCCATGTGCGCCGCACTGGAAACGCACCTGTCATCTCTCTGATATGCCTGGTGCCTCAGCCCCTGGCAAGCCATGCAGTCCCGCAGATGTTCTTGAAATCGCACCAGGGGCAGACCGACTTCAAGTCCTGCGCAGGGGCAAAGGGAACATCCCCAGACACGATCTCCCTGAGGAGGCCGAGTATGACGGATTCCAGCAGCGGCCAGGCAGCTTCCGCCTCCTTCGCATCGGTGAACAAAGGCAGCTCAATACGCGAATCCATTTCGGTGCGGCCCAGCAGCAGGAACATGGCCTGGATGTCGGACGGCGCGCACCCCGTTTCGGCGGCGTAGAGCAGGATATAGACGGGAAGCTGGAGCGTGCCGATGGCCGCACTCCACGTGACGCGGTCTTCGATGACCAGGCGCTTGAGCTTCAGCGCGTAGGCGGCCCGGTGGGCGGAGGTCTTGTAGTCGATGAGGCGCGGCACGCCGTCCCGCTCCTGTACGACATCGATGCGCCCTCGAAGGCTGAATCCCTCCCTGACCGCTGCCGCGTCGTGCTCCAGGGCACGGAGAATCACCCGATGCTCCGCTGCCAATGCACGCAGGTAGCGGCCGACAAAATCGCGCAGGTGACGCCGTACCTGGTCACGCAGCAGCCTGTTTGCACCCGTCTCCGCCGGCCCGAACGAATCCGCAAAGAGCTCGTCCACCAGAACGGCCATCGCGGCAGGATCCGAATCAGCCGCTTCGAGGGGGCGGCCTGTGCGCGTGGAGAAGAACTGGAAAAGAACCTTGTGGACAAAGGTGCCGATCTCCGCCGCGCCGATCTCACCCGGGGTCTCGTCGCGCTGGCCGAGCTTGAGAACATACCTATAGTAGAACTTCAGAGGGCATTTCAGGTATGCATCGAGCGCGGTTGCACTGTACTCGCGCAATCGAAGCCAATCCACCATCTCAGGGGTCTTGTGGACGGCCTCTGGAGCCTTAGTGGAGAGATCGACCTTGTACTGGATCGGGTGAACCAGGCGCTGTTCATCCAGGGTCCCCTGCGCCTTCTGGCGTTCCCAGAGAAAACGCTCCACGAATCGGGATCTTTCCTTCCCGCCGCTTTGCACGGAGAACAGGTGAAGCTCGCGGACGCCCGCAGTCAGAGTCTCGAAATGGTAGGCGGCGATGTCCTCCATGTCACGATACGTCGAAAGACCGAGCGCCGCGCGCACGGGGAACGGGAGAAGGGTGTTTTCCGAGCCCGTTTCCGGCAGCGCTCCCTCGTTGGCGTCCAGCACGAAAACCCTCTCGAATCGCAGGCTGCGCGTCTCCAGGGCTCCCAGGACCTGCAGCCCGTGCAGGGGCGTGCCCTCAAACGGCAGGTAGCAGGTCTGCAGGTAACGGCGGAGCAGCACGAAGTAGCTGGACGTGTCGTTGAAGGATTTGACCGACATGAGGGACCGGGAAATGGCCTCCAGGGACCGCACAAAGGCCTCGGAAAACGGCGTGAAATACGGATGATCGCGGGCCGTGCTTTCATCGTGCACCCAGGAGATGAGCTGGATGCAGCGTTCGGCAAAGTCCCGCACGCTGGTGAAGGACCTGAACCGCGAGATAGTCCTTTCGTGGATGTCGGTGAGGTGCGCGTGCAGGGCCGCTGCCATGGCGCCCCGGTCCTCCTCCGTCACTCTCCGCGCCGCCTCGTCGAACAGGGCGGCGTCACTCTCGATTTCATCCAGGGTGGCGAACCTGCGGGTCCGTGTGTGCGCCAGGCGTTCTTCCAGGGCATGGAAAAGGACCCGTGTGGCCTCTGCCGAGGCTCCCAGCCGGATGTTCTTCACGTAAGGGTGCAGCACGAAGGAGATGTAGTCCGGCAGGTACACGCGCTCCTCGTCCATGGATCCGACCAGCTCCATCAGCGTGTTGAGAAACCCGTACAACGGCGTGCGCGGCAGCGGGTAGCCGAGGGAGACGTTGTAGCTTTCCTCGTCGAACCGGGAAAGGCATTGGCGCACGAGGGGGAAGAGAGTGTCCGGCCTGGGCAGCACGATCAGCGTGCCGCTGTCAGGGGATTTCAGAGCCGCGTTCAGGGCAAAGACCTGCCCGTGAGTATCCGGGCTGCTGTAGAAATGGACCTCTGGCCGGGGAGTCGAATGCCATTCTGTCTCTCCGGCACCCTGGACCGCCAGGCCTTTGATTCTCTTCCGCAGCCCCGGGCCTTCCTGGAACACGAGCTGGACAGACGGCCATGACGTGAGCTTTCGAAACAGGGCGGCCTCTGACTCGGTAAGGGCGTAGAACCCGGCAAGGATGATCGGGCCGCGCATCGGAAGGTCACCCGGCTGGATTTCTTCTGACACCAGGCGATAGCGTGAGGACCTGGTGGAAAGTCCCTTCTCCTCCGCGGCCGGATAAAAGGCGTCGTAGAAATTAGCGAGGGACTGGAGCCTCTCCCGGGAACGAGGCGGCACTTCCTGCTCGACAAGAGTCTGCACCTCCGCCGCTTTCCGCGAAGGTACTTTCTCTATCAGCAGCTCCTCGAGGTCGCGGTGGATTTTCAGCCCGATGGGGAAAAAGCTGTCCAGCGTCATGAACGCCTTCCCGCCCACCGGCCTGGCAGCGGCAAGCTGGAGGTCGTGCAGGATGGCTACCGCATCGATGGGCTCGAGCTTCGGCCGTATGCGCCCCGCATTTTCCTCGCGCGTCTCAAAAACCAGGTCTACAAGCTCATCCATGGAGAGGATTCGCGGCGGGATGAAGCTCGATCCCAGCTCTTCCGCCAGGCGTCGGCGCAGGAAATGCGCGGGCCGCTTGCCGGGAAAAACCACAAGAGCGTCGCGCACGTCTCTCCCGCTGTCCAACAGGCGACGGGCAATTTCATCGATGAGACTCGCTCCGGCGGGGACGATCACTGCGTTCAAAGGACCTTCTGCACGCTTCCCGCGTCCACATAGGCAAGGAGGGCTTCCACGTGTCTTTCGGGATACACCTGGCCGAGGATGCGGGCATACGCGCGCACGTCCTCCTCGTAACGGCCGGTCTCTTCAACGCCTGTCTTGAAATCCACCACGGTCACGCGGTCCGGGTCCACGACGACCCTGTCCATCCGGAAAAGCCTGCCTGCCTCATCGCAGAACTCCTGCTCGCGAAGCACTACGCGCGCGGGCGCGGGAGTGAAGAGCTTCCCCAGCTCCGTCCCCCGAAGAACGCGCGCAAGGGCTTCCGCGGCGTCAGCCAGCTCAACAGGGTCTTCACGGGCTTCGCGCGCCGTGCGCGCCGCAGCCGCCCGGAGGGTCTCCCCAGGGTCCGCGCCGACATACTCCACGCGCTCAAGCATCCTGTGCACCTGCTCGCCCCGGTGCCGCTCCCGCCGGCCCAGCCGGCCCGTGGCAAACGGAGCCGGGACAGTCCGTGTCTCATGGGAGAGAGCCGGGCCGGACTCCGGCAGTGCGGTCTCGAACAGGGGGGAGCCCTTTTCCGCCGAGGGTTGAAACCCGTCTGCGGGGAGGATGTCGAAAGGAAAGGTGTCTCTCTGCCGTTTCACGCCGATCACGTACATTTCGCGCTTTGCGCGGGTGAGGGCAACGTACAATCCATTCAGCCGATTGACCTTCTCTTTTGCTGTCTCTTCTTCGTAGAGGGGGCGCAGTGAAGGATCCTTGTCCGCGACCGACCGGGTAAGACGCACAAGGCTCGCCTCGCCGCCCTCCCGCATGAGGGTGTGCTCGAACCCGCGGTTTGATTCTCCATAGAGGAGCACGATGACCACGGGAAACCCGAGGCCCTTCGCTTTGTGGACGGTCATGGCGCGGACCGACTCGGCACCGCGCGGAACATCTATGGCCCACTCACCGCCGTCCCCGCCGGCCTGTCCCAGGAACTCCCGCAGGCTGTTCGTGCCTGAGCCTTCGAAGTCCTTGACCGTCTCCAGAAGCTTTGCCAGCGTGGCTTCCTCTTCGGCGGCCAGCGTAAAGACGTCGAACACTGCGTACGCTTCGCTCACCAGGTCATAAAGGGGCAGATAGCCGGCAGACCTGAAAAGGCCGGCAAAGCACTCTTTCCACAAAGCCGGATATTCGCGCTGAAAAGCCTTGTACAGGGGCCTTTCAGCGCGGGCCCGGAAAAGAAACTCGTGCAGGGGGGCTGTGTCGGTCCAACCGTGGCGCAGCACGAGGGTGCGCGTGAATATGTTTCCCAGGAGAAACGTCGCAAAGGCCAGGTCATCCGGCGGCGAGTCCAGGAATCCGAGCAGCCCAAGCAATTCCCCGGCGATCTTCCTGGAACGCACGTCCAGGCTGCTGAAGGAGATAAACGGGATTCTCATTTCATTCAGCCAGGAGGTTGCGGTGACCACCTGGTGGTTCTTCGAGGCCAGCAGGGCCACCTCTCCCCACCCGTACCCGCGGCCTTTCAGCCCTTTCATGATCTCCTGGATCTTCACGCGCTCCGGCGGGTTCTCGTCGTCTCTTTCCAGGATGTGCATTTCCACGTACCCGCGGTCCTCCCCTTCCCGCGGTTTCTGCGTCCACGCGTCAAGGCCGCTCCTGCGCGCCGCGCCCCCGTACTCCGTCGACGCAGCCGCATTCGTGCGGAAAACCTCGGACACAAACTCGACGATCCGCGGCCGGCTTCGCCAGTTGGCCGGCAGCTCCCGCACGGAGAGCCCTGCCGACGGGAATGGGTTTGTGGTTTCAAGGGACCTCATGATCGTGTAGTCGGCGTCCCGAAAGCCGTAGATCGCCTGCTTGGTGTCACCGACTACAAAGAGACTCCCTCCCATGGACAGGGAGTTTTCCACCAGGGGATACAGGTTGCGCCACTGCAGCGGTGAAGTGTCCTGGAACTCGTCCACCAGGAAATGCCAGACACGATCGCCTATACGGAAGTAAATCTCAGGGATGATGTCCTGCGTGAGGTACTCTCCCAGGGTGCGGTTGATGTCGCCGATGAAGATCTTGCCCTGGCCGCGCTTCACTTTCTCCATCGTTGCGGAGAGCGCCGCGTGCAGCCGGAGGTAGGGCTGATAGTACGCCCGGGCCCTGCAGCCGGCGTACTCCCCCGCCAGCAGGGCGATCTGTTCCCAGGCTTCCTGGATCTCCCCATGGAGGGCCTGCCCGGCCGGATCCCGCGCTGTCTTCACCGGCCCGCGTTTCATGCTGCGCCCGGCAAGATCGCTGAACTTTCCTTCACGGGCACTCGCCAGGGCTTGACGGAAGGCAGACCGTGGGCTCTCTTCGAGCCCTGAAGCGTCCACGAGGCCTTCCGCAAGCTCCAGACTTTCGCGGATCCGTGCCTCCAGCTGTTTCATGCGCGGACGCAGCTCCACGAAGGACACCCGCTGCTCCTGCGCGGAAAGCTTCGACTCGATCTTCTTGACCTCGTCCAGCAGCGATGATGCCGGGTCCCACTGAAACGCATCCTCCCCTCCCTTGAAGCCGAGCACGGTGAGGATGGTCTCATCGAGAAGAACGGCCGGGGTGCTGCCTTCGCGCGCCTCGCGCAGAAAGAGGGTGAACGCGTAGTCGATGAGCGGGGCGGCGTCCAGGACGATCTCGAAGTCAGGGCTGTAGCCGAAATCCAGGGCAGAAGCGCGGAACACGGTGGACATGAAGCTGTCTATGGTGCTCACCTGGAAGTCGGAGTACCGGGTCAGGATTTCCTCGATCAGCTCACCCGCCCTGCGGGCCGTCCGTTCTTCCCCCCCCTCCGTGACCGCCGCCAGCTCTGCCAGCCTCTCCGGATGACGGAGGTGTGCCATCTTCAGCCAGCCGAGGACGCTTTCCCGCATCTCTCGGGAGGCGTTGTTGGAGAAGGTGATGGCAAGGAGATTGCGCAGGTCGTTCTTCGGAACCCTGTTCGACAGGAGGAACTGAGCATAGCGCTCTGTCAGTGCGAACGTCTTCCCCGAGCCGGCAGAGGCCTTGAGAACGGTGATGCTTGGAAACCGAATCAGGCCGTCCGGTTCGAGGTCAGGCATGCACGCGCCCGGTCCAGGGGAGGTTCTCCAGGTCCACGTTGCCGCCGGAGAGCACAATAGCTACCCGCATGCCGCGGACGTCCAGCGTGCCCTGGAAGATCGCGGCCAGGGGTACGGCAGCCGACGGCTCGATGACCGTCTTCAACCGCTCCCACGTGAACCGGGTTGCCTGCACGATGGAGTCCTCCGTGGCAGTCACGATATCCGCCACGCAGGCCCGCACGATGGGAAAGGTGTTCGGGCCCAGGGACGTGCGCAGTCCGTCTGCGACGGTCTGCGGGCTGCCCGATGAATGAAGAGTCCCTGTCCGGAAAGACTGCTGCGCGTCATCCGCTGCCGCGGGCTCGGCGCCGATCACGCGTGTGCGGGGAGAGAGGGCGCGCGCGGCAAGCGCGGTGCCGCTGAGAAGACCGCCCCCGCCCACGGGTGTCACGATCATGTCCAGGTCGGCAAGCTCTTCCAGGATTTCCAGCGCGCAGGTCCCCTGCCCGGCAATGACGCGCAGGTCATCAGAAGGGTGCACAAACTCCGCCCCGGACTCTTTGACGACCTCCTGGAGCGTGCGCTCCCGGTCTGCAGGCGCATTGCCTGAGAAGACGATGCGCGCGCCGTATCCACGGACGGCCTCCACTTTCACACGCGGCGCGTCCCCCGGCATGACGATGCACGCCTCGATTCCGCGCAGCCGCGCGGCCAGCGCCAGCGCCTGCGCGTGGTTGCCCGAGGAGTGGGTGGCCACGCCGCGGCCCGCGGTCTTGTCATCCAGGGAGAACACCGCGTTCGCCGCGCCCCGGAACTTGAACGCGCCTACCCTCTGCAGGTTCTCGCACTTGAAGAAAATCGAGGCGCCCGTCATCGAATTGATCGTCCTGCTGGTGAAAAGGGGAGTGCGGTGCGCGTGCGGCAGAATGCGGGCTGCGGCCTGCCTGATGTCCTGGATCGAGGGCGCGAATGAGGGCGGCTCCATGCAGGGACGGTAGCCTGCCGAACCTCCCTGTGCAAGAGAAGGGAGCGCAGGCGCCACTCCCCCTGCGGACTGCCTGTTCCAGCGGCTCTCCCGCGGAGCTGCATTGGTGATCAGCTGCGCGGGAGAGCCGCGCGCGCCCGGCACTGGTCCCCGCGTTCCCTTTCATGATTCAATGGCTGGCAGAGGGAGCCCTCTCATGAAAAATAGATTTGGCCGGTTCGCTCTGCGGACGAGCCTCATGTACGCGTTGGCTGCTGGCCTGTGGGTACTTCTTTCAGACCGACTTCTCCCTGTCCTCGTGTCGAACAAGGAACTCTATCTCGCGGCCCAGACCTGCAAGGGGTGGGCCTTTGTCGCCGTGACCGCGACGTTGCTGTACGTCATGGTGCGCGGACAGCTCCTGACGGGGGAGAAAGAGGTTGCCGCGCGCAGGCTTGCCCAGGAAGGACTTCGCGAAAGCGAGATGCGATTCCGCCAATTCTCGGAGATTTCAACCGAGGGCATCATGCTGCACCGCTACGGCGTGATCAATGACACGAATACCGCGCTGGCGCGGATGTTCGGCTACCAGCCCGAGGAGCTCATCGGGCTGGATCCCCTCCGTCTCGTGGGCGAGGAGTCGCGCGCCGATCTTGCGCGCGGTCTTGCCGGCAATGTCGCCGTCTCCATGGAGGCCACCGGGCTGCGCAGGGACGGAACGTCATTCCCGGTCGAAGTGGAGCCACGCTCGTATCTCGCCCGCGGAGGGGAGATGCGCTTCGTCTGCTGCCGCGACATCACGGAGCGCAAGCGGCTGGAAACGGAGCGCGTGGAGCTCCAAAGACAGCTCCTGCACACCCAGAAGCTGGAGAGCCTCGGCGTTCTTGCCGGCGGCATCGCGCACGATTTCAACAACCTCCTCATGGCGGTGCGTGGAAACCTCGAGCTTGCGCGCGTGGACCTGCCCGCCTCTTCACCGGGCCGCGCCAGTCTGGAACGTGCCTTCCAGGCCACGCGCCGGGCCGCCGACCTCACGCGCGCGATGCTCGCCTACTCGGGAAGGGGACGATTCGAGGTGGCCCGGGTCGATCTGAACGACCTGGTGCGGGAAAACACAGATCTCTTCCGCTCCGCGGTGGCGAGGAACGTGACGCTGAATCTTGTTTTGACCGACCTGCCCGCGATGATCGAAGCGGATACCGGCCAGGTGCAGCAGGTCATCATGAATCTCATCACGAACGCATCGGAGGCCATCAACGACGGCCCAGGGGAGATCAGGATCACGACAGACGTGAGGGAACAGGATGCGGCATCCCTCGGCGGCAGCCGGACAATCGAGAAGCCGCTCCCCGGTCTTTATGCGTGCCTTGAGGTGACGGACTCGGGCAGCGGAATGGACGAGGCCACGATCCAGCGTCTTTTCGATCCTTTCTTTACCACCAAGTTCACCGGCCGCGGCCTCGGTATGTCGGCGGTGCTCGGCATCGTCGGGGGGCACGGGGGCGCAATCACGGTGCAAAGCGTCCCGGGGAGCGGGACAACCGTCAGCGTCCTGTTTCCCGCGGTCGATGCGGGGGATTCACGGCCCGCCGCACCATCCGCCGGTCCGCAGCAGGCTGCCGAGTTCTCCTTCTCAGGAATGGTGCTGGTCGTGGATGACGAGAAGGCCGTGCGCGACGTCGGAATCGCCCTTGTCTCATATCTTGGCTTCACGCCCATCGGTGCCGCGGACGGTGTGGAGGCGCTGAAGTTGTTCGAGGAGCACGGCGATGAGCTGGTATTCGTGCTGCTGGACATGACCATGCCCCGGGCGGACGGAATCACGGCCCTGCGGGAGATGAAGCGCCGAAAGCCTGGCGCGTGCGTGATCCTCTGCAGCGGGTTCGGGGAACAGGGTGCCGCGGAGCGCGCCACAGTCGAAGGGGCCGCCGGCTTCATTCAGAAACCGTACGGCCTGGAAGAGCTGAAGACGACAATCCTGCAGGTGCTCGGTCCCCCCGAGCTGAAAACGGACGACGCGGCCCCTGGCAATGGTTGAAGCCGGCCGGGGGGCCCACTATAATCGTGCCATCGGAACATCAGCAAAGACCGCAATTCTCAGCCTCCTGATCGCCGTCTCTGTCGCTGCCACTCTCATCTTCCGGCTGGTGGTGCACAGCGGTGCGCCCTACACGCATTTCATGTACATTCCCATCTCGGTTGCCTGCATGTGGTGGGGGATGCGGGGGATGGGTGTGGCCGTCGGGCTCGGCGTCGTGATTCTTTCCATGCATGCCTTCGGTGTCGCGGGGGAGGGCGTCTGGAACGATGTCGTACGAAGCGCGTTCTTTGTCATGGTGGCATTCTTCATCGGGCGCCTGCGGGACGTGATCAGCGTCACGGACCTGACAGCCCGCCGGGAGGCGGAGGAGAAACGGCGGGAGCTGGTGGACCTGGCGCGCCGGCAGGAAGAACAGCTCGAGCACTCCACCCGCCTGGCGGAGCTCGGAGAGATGGCAGCGGCCATTTCCCATGAGCTCAACCAGCCGCTCACCGGCATCAGGAACTACGCGCGCAACGCATTCTACATGATCGATCAGAAAGCGGGCGGCGAGGAGGAGATCAAGACCAACCTGCGCCTGATTGCGGAACAGGTAGACCGGGCCGCGAAGATCATCAACCAGATGCGCGAGCTCACGCGCAGGTCGGACCGCGTTTTTGTTCCCCTGGAGCTGAACAGCGTGATCCGCGAGTCCGTCGAGTTCATGATGCCGCAGATGCGGCTCTCCGAGGTGACGGTGAGCCTGGAGCTGGAAGACAACCTGCCGTCCATCTGGGGTGACAGGATCCGACTGGCCCAGGTGCTTCTCAACCTGCTTTCCAATGCGCGCCAGGCCATGGAAGATTCCCCTGTGCGGCACCTCATCCTCTCCAGTCGGTACGAAGCACCGGCCGCGATTCCCGTGGTGGTGGAGGTGATCGACTCGGGCAAGGGCTTTACCGAAGAGCAGGGGCACCGGCTGTTCCAGCCCTTCTATACGACCCGCACGGGCGGTCATGGCCTCGGCCTTTCGATTTCACGTGCCATCATCCAGGACCACAAGGGCGCGATAGACGCGTCGGGCGTTCCCGGCAGGGGCGCGACCTTCACGATACGACTGCCGGCGGCCCCCCGCGCGCCTGGTCAGCCGGGGAGAGAAACGTGACAGCGGACGAGACAGGGCGGGAAAAGGCGACGATCGTCGTCATCGACGATGATGAGGCAGCCCGGCACTCCATCGGCCAGATGCTGGGCCTGCGCGGGTGGGCGGTTGAGGTGTTTTCCTCCGCGGAGGCAGCCCTAGCCTGGCCCGGGCTTTCCGACGCGATGTGCATTGTCACCGACGTGAAGATGCCGGGCATGGACGGGGAGGAGTTTCTGGCCCATGTCATGGCCCTTCCCGGCGCCCCGCCGGTCGTGATGATGACCGGTCACGGAGACATCGCCATGGCCGTGCGCTGTCTGAAGACCGGCGCATTCGACTTTGCCGAAAAACCATTCGACGACGACGTGCTTCTTGCCTACGTGGGCAAGGCGGTGGAGCAGACCCGCCTTGTGCGGGAGGCCACCGACCTGCGGCGGAGGCTGACTCTTTTCTCCCCCGGTGAAGACGGCAGGTTCGGCATGATCGGGAGGAGCCGCGCCATGCAGGACGTGTACGCCCAGGTGGAGGCGGCGGCGCGCGCGGATGTCCCTGTTCTCATTTCCGGGGAGACCGGCGTGGGAAAAGAGCTGGTGGCCAGGGCCATCCACGCGCAGAGCCCGCGGGCGCGCGGCCCATTCGTGCCCGTGAACGCCGGCGCGCTGCCGGAGACGATGCTGGAAAGCGAGCTGTTCGGTCACGCAAAGGGCGCCTTCACCGGGGCGATGGGGGAAAGGGAGGGCAAGCTGGTGGCGGCCTCCGGCGGAACCCTTCTTCTCGATGAGATCGAGACGATCTCTCCGCGCGCACAGGTGCAGCTCCTGCGCGTACTGGATGACGGTGTGATGGAGGCCCTGGGCAGCGACCGGCCGCGCAAGGTGGACATCCGGCTCCTCTGCGCCTCCAACGTCGATCTCGAAGCGGAAGTGCGCCGCGGGGTGATACGGGAAGATTTTTACCACCGCGTCATGGTGCTCAGCATCCGCGTCCCCGCGCTGCGGGAGCGCGCAGAGGATGTCCCCCTCCTGGTCTCGCATTTCCTCAAGCTCGCCGCTGACAGGAACGGCGTGCCCATGCCCACTGTGGCGGAGGACACGCTCGCCGAGATGCTGCGCCACCAGTGGCCCGGCAACGTGCGTGAGCTGAAGAATGCCGTGGAGCGGCTTGTCATCACCTCCCGGGCCGGAAGCACGGGCAGCTTTACACCGGATATGCGCTTCGACACTGAAAGGCTTCTCTCCCTGCCTGCGGGTCCGGGCCGTCTCCGCGACGAGATGGAAAAGGTGGAGAAGGCAGTGCTGGAGGCGGCGCTCAAGGAAAGTCATGGGGAGATCAACGCCACCTGGCAGGCGCTGGGCATTTCCCGCCGCGCGCTCTATGAGCGGATGAAGAAATACAACCTGGACAGGGAGAGCTACAAGTAATGCAGAGCAGGATGAAACACAGGGAGCGCGTCGCCATGGCACTGAGGCATGAAGCACCTGACCGCTGCCCCATGCAGATCAGCTTTACCCCCGAGTTCGCCGAGGGGCTTCGGCGGCGCATCGATATTCCGCCGGAGGCTCATCATAACCCCCATGGCGGCGGCAACACGTACGAGCTCGAGCGGGCGCTGGGAGAAGACATGCTCCTCACCTCGGTGGGATGGGCCAACAGCTACTATGCAAATGACACGTACAATCCCGGCATGGACACGTACCTCGACGAATGGGGCATCCGCTGGAAAAACACGCGCTACACGACGCGGTTCGGAGACGGCACGTACACCGAAATCGTCGAGCATCCTCTTGCCAGTGACACGGCCCTTGCCGGGTACCGCGCCCCTGATCCCGAACGGGCGGAGCTGTATTCGGAGTCCGACTGGGTGCTGCGCACATTCAAGGAGGAGTACTGGATCGTCGGGGTCACCGTCACGACCATTTTCGAGACTGCATGGGCCCTGCGCGGATACGAGACACTGTTGATGGATTTTCTCACGGATCCCGAGCGGGCAGACGCGATCCTCGACATCCCCTTTTGCTACCACGTGAAGGCGGCGGAGAGGCTGGCGCGCATGGGTGTCGACATGATCTGGATTGGAGACGACATCGGCGCACAGAACGCAATGCTCATTGCGCCGGAGACCTGGCGGAGGTTTCTCAAGCCGCGCATGGCCCAGCTCATTTCTGCCGTCAAGCGGATCAATCCCGCCCTCAAGGTGGCCTATCATTCGGACGGGAGCATCTACCCGGTCATCCCCGAGCTGATCGAAATCGGCGTCGACGTTCTGAATCCCATCCAGCCGAAAAGCATGGATCCGGTGCTCCTGAAAGAGCTCTACGGCGACCGCCTTTGCTTCTGGGGTTCGATCGATGAACAGCAGACCCTGCCGTTCGGCGGACCCGACGACGTGAAGGCAGAAGTCCTCGCCCGGCTTCGCACGCTTGGCAGATCCGGGGGCCTGATCATCGGACCGACTCACCACGTCCAACTCGACACGCCGGTGGACAATGTTCAGGCGCTTGTGGATACTGTGCTCACCACGCCGTACAGTTCAATCCAGTAGCCTCCGACGCTCCCGTATCCGTACCTTATGAGGCGAATGGAGGGGCGGCAATGAGAGCAGTTTCATTGGGAAACAGCGGCACATTGGTGAGCAGCATCTGTCTGGGGGCGATGTTTTTCGGGAGCAAGACCGACCCTTCGATGTCCCGACGGCTTCTGGACTGCTACGTCGATGCCGGTGGTTCGTTCATCGACACGGCGAACATTTACGCGTGGTGGGTCCCCGGGTTCAGCGGCGGGGAAAGCGAGACCGTGCTGGGGGAGTGGATGCGCCAGCGGAAAAACCGCTCGCGCTTGTTTCTTGCCTCGAAAGTCGGCTTCGGCTACGGGAGCGTCAAAGTCGGCCTGACTGCGTCCCTGATCAAGTCGGAGTGTGAGAAGAGCCTCCGGCGGCTGGGCGTGGAGACTATCGACCTTTACTTTGCCCACGTGGATGACAGGAAGACGCCCCAGGAGGAGACACTCGAAGCGCTCCAGGGCCTGGTGACCGAGGGAAAGGTGCGCTTCCTTGGCGCGAGCAATTTCCTGGCGTGGAGGCTCTCCGAGGCTGAAGGGATTTGCCGGGCACACTCCTGGGCAGGCTACTGCTGCGTACAGCAGCGCCACACCTACCTGCGACCCCAGCTCGGAACGACATTTGGAGCCCAGATCGCGGCCAACGATGATCTGCTGGACTATTGCCAGGCACAGGGAATGAGCATGCTTGCCTACTCTCCGCTGCTGGGAGGGGTGTACAACCGGGCGGATCGGAGTATCCCGGACCAATACAAGGGCGCGGACACCGAGGCACGTATGTCGCGACTGAAGAGCCTGGCCCGGGACCTCGGGAAGACCGAAAACCAGGTCGTCCTGGCATGGCTCATGCGAAGCACGCCTGCTGCCATACCACTGGCAGCAGGCAGCACGGTGGAACAACTCCGTGAGGATCTTGAAGCAGGTGAGATCAGGCTGACCGCCGACCAGATAGCTTTCTTGAATACAGCCGCCGCTACCTAGAACAATTTGAGAATGGTCGGCTTTCGTGCGATTTTCTCACATGGGAGAATTATGCACGAATCTATGACGCACACCGCATGATTCAAAGCCATCACAAGATGACCATGATAAGCGAAGCCGGAGAAGAACGCGCTGTGCGATTCTTCAATTCATTATCTGGAAAGCATATATGATGTAGTGTCGAAATTCGAGCTCCGTTCTCGATTGACTTGAAGATAATCGAGAATATCTTCACGATTGGCACGCCGATTGCTAACTGATATCTCTGGCGAGGTGCCCATGAAGGTGAAAGAGCTTGCAGGGCTTATTGATGCGCGGCTGCATCTCGGGACATGCTCGGAAGACTCAGAAATTGCCCGGGTGCACGCCTCCGACACGATGAGCGACCTGATCGAGCATGCTGCCCCCGACACCCTCCTTCTCACTACGCTGAACAACAATCAACTGATCCGGGTAGCCGAGCTCCTGGACGTGCCCGGCATCTGCCTGGTGAGCGGAGCGGACCCCCGGCCCGAGCTCCTGGCGCGTGCCCGGGAGACCGGGACCGCCATCCTGGTGTCACCGACCGGCCTTGAGGAGACCTGCCGGCTCCTGGAAGCCTGTTCGGGCAAACTAGAAGTGACCAGGGCATGATCACCCTCAGTTATCGCATCCAGGGCGGGGACTTCGACTCCGCCGGACTTGCGACAAGAAAGCTGAAGGAACAGCTCTCCAAGATCGGCATCGGCGCGCCTGTCATGCGCCGCGCGATGATCGCTTCCTACGAGGCGGAGATGAACGTGGTCATCCACGCCCGCACCGGTACCCTGTGGGCGCGGCTGGATGAGGAGAAGCTGGACCTGGAGGTCGCGGACGAGGGTCCGGGAATCCCCGATGTGCAGCTTGCCTTGCGCGAAGGATGGTCCACAGCCTCGTCACAGGCCCGGCAGATGGGATTCGGCGCCGGGCTTGGCCTGCCGAATATCCGCAAGAACAGCGATCTCTTCGATATCGAGACACGGGTGGGCAGGGGAACAAGGATCCGATCCACCATACTGCTTGGCGCGCGGGACGAAGGGGATGCTCCTCTCCTCAACGTGCCCGGCTTCCTCTCGCTGGACTACCGTCGATGCCGCGCATGCCTGCGCTGCATTTTCGCCTGCCCCACGGCTGCTCTTCGCGTGCACGGGTCCCGGCCCGTCCTTCTGCCCGAGCTCTGTATCGGCTGCACTGCCTGCGCCGCTGAGTGCGGCGATGAGGTGTTCGGGATCGGCGGCGCCGACACGGGCAGCTCCCATACGGGCCGGACTGCGGCACCCCGCGGATCTGGTGCCGAACTTCTCCCGGTCCCCCCGGACGCCGTCCTCGTGCTGCCGCGCGGCTTTCTTGCCGGATTCCCGGTGAATGACTCTCCCGCGCGCGTCCTGGCCGCTCTCCAGGACGCTGGTTTCGCAGACATACGCCTGGTGGAGGAATGGGAACAGGCGCTTCGCCGCGAGGCGCGTACATTCGCAGGCTCGGGCAAAATGCCGCTCCCTCTCATCCCACCCTTTTGTCCCGCGGTTGTCGCGCTGGTGGAAAGCAGGTTTCCCTCGCTGATTCCCCACCTGGGCCGCTGGCTCTCTCCCATTGAAGCGGCGGGGGAAGAGTTTCCCCTCAGGCCGGTGTTTCTGGTGGCGGCATGCGGCGCGCAATACTCTGCGGCGGGCAGGACGAGCCTCACGGATCGGCTCACGGTCCTGACACCGGCGCGCCTGGCCGAGGCGGTGCTCCCCGGCCTGGCGCGCAGACCTGCTGCTGCCTCGACGGCATCCGCCATTGCGGGGGGCGAGCCCGCCCCAGATCCGAGAGAGCTCGCCGCAACAGGCGTCCGTCACGTGATGCGGGTCCTTTCAGAGGCAGAGGCAGGCGCCCTGGACGGCGCGACGCTCCTCGACCTGTCCCTCTGTGACGGCGGGTGCGCGGGCTCGCCCCTCCTGTGCGCCGATCCGTTCCTGGCCCTGCACCGCTGGCAGCGCGGACCGATCAGCGCGGCACACAGTGACGCGGCGGCGGTGCCGAGGCAGAAGCCCTATGCGCAGCGTCATGGAGTAAGGCTGGACAAGGACATGGGGGAGGCCATCCGCAGGCTCGCGCGCATCGACGAGCTCACCCGGGCTCTGCCCGGCCGTGAGTGCGGCGCGTGCGGCGCCCCTTCGTGTGCGGCATTTGCGGAAGACGTGGTGATGGGAAGGGCGGACGCAGACGGCTGCCCGCACCGCCCTGAACACGGAGAGGAGACACAATGACCCTGGGCGATATAGCGGCGGCGCTGGACATGGAGATCCTGACGCCCGAGCTGTCGTTGAACGGCGGAGAAGAGATCGGGAGGGCGCATGCCTCTGACCTGCTCAGCGAGGTGCTTGCCAACGCGCCCTCCGGCGGACTGCTCCTAACCATCCAGGTACATATGAACGTGATCGCCGTGGCTTTGCACGCGGGACTTGCGGCGGTCGTGTTCACCTCCGGTGTGCAGCCCGAGGAGGGCGTGCGGGCGCGCGCCGTGAAAGAGGGCCTCCCCCTGCTGAGCACAACCGACGGGACGTTCGATACGGCGGGGAAACTGTACGCAATGGGGCTGCGGGGAAGGCAGTGAATGGTGCGCCTGGCTGCGGACATGCATATCCACACCGTGCTGTCTCCCTGCGCCTCGAGGGAGATGACGCCGCCTGCCATCGTACGGGAAGCGGCGCGGAAGGGGATTGCATTGATCGCGGTCTGTGACCACAACAGCGCGGGCAATGTGAGCGCCGTGGAATCAGCCGCTGCCGCCCTGCCCGACGGCCCGGCGGTGATTGCCGGCATCGAGATCACCACCGGGGAGGAAGTGCACGTCCTGGGCTTTTTCCCTGACGCGTGCGCCGCGCGCGCCGCCGCGGAGGAGGTGGCCGCAGGCCTCCCGCCCTGGCGCCCTCTTGCTGCCCGCACATCCGCTTCTCCGGCAGCGGCCGGCCAGCGCGAGCCCGAGCAGGAGCTGGTGGACGCGGACGGGAATCGCACCGGAATCGAGACACGGATGCTGGCTGCGGCAAGCAGCTTCGCGCTCTCCGCGGCGGTGGATCTCATCCACCGGCACGGGGGGCTCGCCGTGGCAGCCCACGTGGACCGCAGGAGCTTCAGCGTTCCCGGACAGCTCGGCTTCATTCCGCCGGAGGTGCCGTTCGACGGACTGGAAATCTCCTCTGCCGGCGCCGCGCGCGGCCGCATGGCGGATTTCCTTTCCTGCGGGCTTCCCCTGCTCAGCTCTTCGGACAGCCACTTTCTGGAGGAAATCGGCAGCGGCCTCACCGTCCTTGACGTGGAAGCGCCGGTATTTTCCGAGCTGTGCAAGGCCCTGCGGGGCATCGAGGGAAGGGGGTGCGCAATTGCGTGAGATCTCGCTGCACATTCTCGACCTGCTGGAAAACTCGATCAGGGCCGGAGCGACCCTGATCGCAGTTGCCGTGGAGGAGGAACCCGATCGCGGCCTGCTCTGCATCTCCGTGGAGGACAATGGCCCCGGACTCGCCGTACCGGGAGAGACGGCTGTTGACCCTTTTTTCACGACCAAGGAAGGGAAAAGAACGGGGCTGGGGCTGAGCATGCTGAAGTTCCGCGCCGAGCAGACGGGGGGCAGCTTCCGCGTGGACCGCTCCCTGCTGGGCGGATGCGCGGTGCGGGCGAGCATGCCGCTGGCCCACGTGGACAGGAGCCCGCTGGGTGACCTGGCAGGCACGCTTGCTTCTGTAGCCTGCACGAATCCTGATATCGAGCTGCAGACACGCCTGCGCGTCGGCAGCAGGGAGTGGATCGTCAGCACCGCGGAGATCTCCCGCAGCCTGCCGGAAGACAACAGGAGCGGGATCGCCGTCGCCAGGCGCATGAGAGAGAGAATAACGGAGGGCCTCGCGGCTCTTCATGTGTCGGAATAACAACAGGAAAGGAAGAACGGCATGAACGAGAACAAAGCCGCCGGGAACGGCGGCGCAGAGTCAGTCGGGCGCGGCGCCACGGCGACAACGGCCTGCGCCTGCGGCGGGCAGGCCACTGATGCCGAGCTGATGGCGAGGCTGGACGAAGTCCTTACCGAGTACAAGGGGCGCCCGGGGGCTCTGATCCCTGTGCTCCAGATCGCGCAGGGAATCTTCGGCTACCTGCCGGAAGCGGTACTGAAGAGAGTCGCTCTGGCCATGGGCAAGTCCTACAGCGAGGTTGCGGGAGTGGTGAGCTTCTATGCCTTCTTCTCCACCCATCCTCGCGGAAAGCATGTCGTACGGGTGTGCCTGGGCACGGCGTGCTACGTGCGCGGCGGGAAGCTTGTGCTGGAGGCCATGCGCAAGGAGCTGGGAATCGAGGTAGGGGAGACCTCCCCGGACGGCATGTTCAGCCTCGAGATTGCCCGATGCTTCGGCGCGTGCGGCCTGGCCCCGGCCATGTGCATCGACGAAGAAGTTTACAAGCGCGTACGACCTGCGAAGATCCGCGAGATCCTGGCCGCGTACTACGAGCCCGCTGCAAAGCCGGCCGCGAGGAAGACGGTCAGGAAGCCGGTCAAGAAGGTGGCGCGGCCGAAGCCCGGCACCCGGCCGGCGGCGAAGAAGAGAGGAGTCAAAGTCCATGGATAAGATACGTTCCCTTCAGGACATCCTTGCCATCAAGGAGCAGGCCCAGCGCAAGACCGCGCTGCGGGAAGACGGCTACCACATGTGCTTCACGGTGCACATGGGCACCTGCGGGATCGCGAGCGGCGCCCGCGAGGTCGTGAACGCGCTGGCGCAGGAGGTGGAAGCGAGCACACGGACCGACATCCGTCTCACTACATCGGGCTGCATCGGCGCCTGCGAGCACGAGCCCGTGATGACCGTCGAATCCCTCGGCAGCCAGCCGGTCCTCTACGGGCACCTCGACGCGGCCAAGGCGCGCGAAGTGTTCCGCCAGACCCTGGCCGGCAAGTCGGCAGCGGCCTACGTGGTATACGTGGGGAGCGAGCCGTCCGATATCGGGCGCGGCAAGGGGGGGAAAGCATGAACTCGACACGAATGCATCTGCTGATGTGCTTCGGCACCGGCTGCGTATCCTCCGGCGCCGAGAAGGTCCGGGATGCGCTGGTGAAGGAGCTGGTGGCGCGAGGGCTGACGGACGAGGCGGCAGTCGGGGACCTCGACGGCGTTGGCGCCGAAGGGGTACTCCCGTACGCCGCCCGCGCGTCCGGAGAAGTCGCCGTGGTCAACACCGGGTGCAACGGCTTCTGCGCCTGCGGCCCCCTCATGGTCGTCTATCCGGGCGGCTTCTTCTACCAGAAGCTGACCCCCGAAGACATGCCGGAGCTGGTCGAGGAGCACGTGCTGAAGGGAAGACCGGTGGAACGGCTCATGTTCCGCCACCCCGTCACGCAGGCGGTGATCCCTCACTACGCCGATATTCCTTTCTTTGCCCGGCAGAACCTCCGCGTTCTTCACAACAAGGGACGGATCTCCGCCACGAGCATAGAGGAGTATATCGGCCGGGGAGGCTACATTGCCGCGGCTAAGGCGCTGCTGGAAATGACGCCGGCGTCGATTATCGAAGAGGTCAAGAAGTCCGGCCTGCGCGGCCGGGGCGGTGCCGGATTTCCCACGGGCACCAAGTGGGAGTTTGCCGCAAAGCCGAAGTCCGACCAGAAGTACTTCCTCTGCAACGCGGACGAGGGAGACCCCGGCGCGTTCATGGACAGGAGCGTCCTGGAAAGCGATCCCCACGCCGTGATCGAAGGCATGCTGATCGGGGCGCGCGCAATCGGCGCCAATCAGGGCTACATTTACTGCCGCGCCGAGTATCCGCTGGCTATCGAGCGGCTCACCCTGGCCATCTCGCAGTGCCGGGAGCGCGGCCTCCTGGGCAGGGACGTCCTGGGCACAGGATTCGACTTCGACATCGACATCGCGCGCGGCTCCGGCGCATTCGTCTGCGGCGAGGAAACCGCGCTGATGCGCTCCATCGAGGGCAAGCGCGGAGAGCCGCGGCCCCGACCGCCTTTCCCCGCCCTGGCAGGACTCTGGGAGAAGCCCACGGTCCTGAACAACGTGGAAACCCTGGCCAACATTCCCCTGATTATCGCGCACGGCGCCCAGTGGTTCCGCTCCGTCGGTACGGAGAAAAGCCCGGGCACGAAGATTTTCGCGCTCACGGGCAAGGTGAACAACGTCGGCCTCGTGGAAGTGAACATGGGCGTCCCGCTGGGGGAGATCATCTACGACATCGGCGGCGGCATTCCGAACGGCAAGAAGTTCAAGGCCGCGCAGATCGGCGGCCCCTCCGGTGGCTGCATCCCGAAAGAGCACCTGAACGTGCCGGTGGACTACGAGTCGATCACGGCGCTGGGCGCCATCATGGGTTCGGGGGGCCTCATCGTCATGGACGAGGACTCCTGCATGGTGGATATGACCCGGTTCTTCCTGGAGTTCACCCAGGACGAGTCCTGCGGCAAGTGCACACCGTGCAGAGTCGGCACACGACGGATGCTCGAGATCCTCGAGCGTATCTGCACCGGCAAGGGCGAGGAGGGGGACATCGAGAGGCTGATCGAGCTGAGCAAAACGATCAGCGACACGGCCCTCTGCGGGCTGGGCCAGACAGCGCCGAACCCGGTGTTGTCGAATATCCGATTCTTCCGCCACGAGTTCGAGGAGCACATCAGGGACAAGAAGTGCCGGGCTGGGGTCTGCGCGGAGCTCGTGCGCGCGCCCTGTCAGAACGCGTGTCCGGCCGGCGTCGACATTCCGGGTTTCATCAGCCTGACCGGTGAGAAGCGCTACAACGAGGCGCTCGTGCTTCACCGGGAGAGAAACCCGTTCGTCGCGGTGTGCGCGCGGGTATGCTTCCATCCCTGCGAGGGAAAGTGCCGCCGGTCCACGCTGGATGAGCCCCTGTCCGTGCGGGCGGTGAAGCGGTTCCTTGCCGACCAGGAGGTGGGGTTCCAGATTCCGGCCGCCATCGGCAACGGAGCAAATGTGGACCGCAAGGTTGCCATAGTGGGCGCCGGCCCGGCCGGCCTTTCCTGCGCCTACTTCCTGGCGCGGCTGGGCTATCGGCCCACCGTGTTCGAGGCAGCGGACAAGCCGGGCGGCATGCTCCTGCAGGCCATCCCCGCCTACCGCCTGCCGCGGGACATCCTGGCCAACGAGATTCGGGGCATCGCCGAAATGGGTGTCACGATAAAGACGAAGAAGAAGCTGGGAACCGACTTTTCCCTCACGGACCTGAAAGACCAGGGCTTCGAAGCAGTGTTCCTCGGTGTAGGCGCGCCGCAAGGCATGGGCCTCGGGATGAAGGGCGAAGATATGAAGGGCGTCGTGGATGCCCTGGGCTTCCTCAAGGAGTACAACCTCACCGGCAAGGCGAAGGTCGGAAAGAACGTCGTGGTCATCGGCGGCGGCAACGCAGCGGTGGATGCGGCACGCACGTCCCTGCGTCTGGGCGCGGAGACCGCAACAGTAGTCTACCGCCGCACGCGCGCGGAAATGCCGGCCTATGAAGAGGAAGTGGAGGAAGCGGAGCGCGAGGGGGTGAAGTTCGAGTTCCTTGCGGCGCCGCTGGAGCTCGTGGAGAAATCCGGCAAGGTTTCCGCGGCGAAATTCCGCACCATGGAGCTCGGAGAGTTCGACCGGACAGGCCGGAGGAAGCCGGTTGCCAAGGGCGAGAACGACTATACGCTGCCGGCCGACATGGTCATTGCGGCCATCGGACAGACGCTGAAACCGGCTGAGCTCTTTGACGGCGTCACCGTACGGCTGAATGAGCGCCAGTACCTCGCGGCAGACCCGGTGACGGGTCAGACCTCCGTCGAATGGGTGTTCGCCGGCGGGGATGCGGCCAGCGGGCCTTCATCAGTGGTGGAAGCAATCGCCGCGGGTGAGAAAGCGGCGGCAGGGATCGACAGGTTCCTCACCGGCGCGGACCACGCCCTGTGGCGGGAGAGCAGGGTGGTGAATACCTTCTTCGACCCGGAGGCGGACCCCGTGATGGCCAACCGGCCGGGGCTGAAACTGCTGCCGCTTGCCCGGCGCAGCGGCACCTTTGCCGAGGTGGAGACCACGTGGGCGCGCGCTGTCGCGCTGGGCGAGACGAAACGCTGCCTGCGCTGTGACTATCGGGAACAACCCACAGAAATGCCACGGGGTACCGTGGCCGCGGCGCACCTGGCCGTGCCTGCCGCCGCCGCCGCCAAGTAAAGAGGAGAGGAAACATGCCGTCATTGACGATTGACAACAGGAAAATACAGGTAGCGGACGGGACCAACCTCCTCGAGGCGGCCCGTCAGGCCGGGGTGAAGATCCCGTCGCTGTGCTATCTGCGCGGCGTCCAGGCCATCGGATCCTGCCGCGTATGCATGGTGGAAGTGAAAGGGGCCAAGACACTGCTGGCATCCTGCGTGACCGCTGCTGCGGAAGGAATGGAGGTCCAGACAAACTCGCCCCGGGCCCGGGAAGCGCGGCGCACCATGGTGGAGCTGATCCTCTCCGACCACGAGGGTGACTGCCAGA
>CAYTGX010000026.1:9679-53903 GCA_964437385.1 uncultured Spirochaetaceae bacterium | reverse complement strand
CCTTCCAATGAAGGACGAACGCACCGTGGATCGCGCCAAGGCCATTCCCATGCTGATGCGCGGATATGAGCTCGGCGTCAACTATTTCGACACCGGGAAGTGGTACTGCGCCCAGGACTCGGAGAGGACGCTCGGGGAAGCCCTCAAGGGCATGGACAGAAGGAAGATATTCGTTTCCACGAAATATGCCCAGGAGAAGCCGACAGCCGCGGACATCCGGCAGAAAGTCGAGACAAGCCTCGCCCTTCTCGGCCTTGAGTACGTGGACTTCTACCACCTTTGGGGCATCTCATGGGAGTTTTTCAAGACCAAGATCGACATCAAGGGCGGACCCCTGAAAGAGTTTCTTGCCTTGAAAGAGGAGGGACTTGCGAAGCATCTCTCTTTTTCCTTCCATTCGGACGCCGCTGAAATCCCAAGGCTGGTGGACACGGGGATTTTCGAGAGCATGCTCTGCCAGTACAACCTCCTTGACCGAAGGTGCGAGGAGGGCATTGCCTACGCGGCGTCCCGTGGTCTCGGTGTGGTCATCATGGGACCTGTCGGAGGGGGCAGGCTCGACAGCCCGAGCGACGTAATTGCCCGCATGCTTCCCGGAAGCGACAATGTCAGCACACCTGAGCTTGCCCTGCGCTTCGTGCTTTCAAACCCCTCGGTGACGGTTGCGCTGAGCGGGATGTCCGCCATGGAGCAGGTGGACCAGAATGTGGCGACCGCGTCGCGTGGATCCTGGCTCAGCACCGACGAAGAGCAGAGGATACGCGTGACTGCGGAACAGAATCAGAAATTCATGGATTTGTACTGCACCGGCTGCAAGTACTGCATGCCCTGCCCGCAGGAAGTGAACATTCCCCGCATATTCGAGGCGATGAACCATGCCCGTATATGGGGACTGCAGGACACGGCAAAAAAGATGTACCGCGAGATCGGCACCAACCAGTGGGTCAAGGGAAAGAAGGCGGACGCCTGCATCGAGTGCGGTGAATGCGAAGAGAAGTGCCCGCAGAAGATTCCCATCATCGAGCAGCTCAAGGAGTCCCGCCGGGCCCTCGAGTAGGTACCCCGCCGGGCAGGCCCCCTTCCGCCGCGAATGCCGCAGAGCGGGAGGAGCAGGCCGGCGTCAGCTCATCTGGAAAACGCGACCGCGGCCGCGCTCAACATCAGGAGTACGAAACCGGTGATCCCCGTCACCGTCAGTGCAATTTGCTGACGGACAGGGCCTCCCTGCACGTGTCGAATGATCCCCACAACGCAGAATCCTGTTGCGGCGAGGTATGCCGGCGCCATCTGCCAGCGCGCCCCTTCGAGTGCCAGGTGCGCTGCCAGGGGCGCCAGGAGAACGAGGGGGAGGAGACTGGCCCGCTTCGGGCTGCGTCCGCCCATGACGGCCACCGCGAGCGCCAGTTGTCCTGCAAGCACTATGAGAATGGCTTCGAAGAGACGCATCCCCGCTCCTTGAAGGATGCATATCACAACAGGGCATTGCTTGACAGAGGCCTTGATGCAGGCGTAAAATGAGATTGAAAATCAGTCACACAATGGACCAGGCGGATCACTTTCGCAGCTACCTGAAGGAGAATGGTCTCACTTTCACCTCGGCGAGGAACGCAATCCTTATGGG
This sequence comes from uncultured Spirochaetaceae bacterium, assembly GCA_964437385.1. Lineage (GTDB taxonomy): Bacteria > Spirochaetota > Spirochaetia > SZUA-6 > Fen-1364 > Fen-1364. Next base: position 52,282 of record CAYTGX010000026.1, on the reverse strand, counting down.
GATAATCGCCGCAGAGGGCCATTTTGATGCGGATGAGCTGCTCAACTCGCTGAAGAAGAAAGGGGAGAAGCTCTCCGCGGCCACGATCTACCGGACACTCCCGTTGTTCGTAAAGAGCGGAATCATCAAGGAAACGCTGCGCTCGCACGGACGGGCGCGCTACGAGCACGTGTGGGGCCACGAGCACCACGATCACCTGGAGTGCATGGTCTGCGGCTCCATTACCGAGTTCAAGGACGACGAGCTGGAGACCCTTCAAAACAAGGTGTGCCGGAAGCACGGCTTCCAGCCGATCGAGCACCGTCTCGGGATACGGGGCATCTGCGCCGCGTGCAGGAAGAAGTAGGCATGTCGATCAAGGAAAGGCGTACCCGCGATTTGAGAATGAATCTCATTCGTAAACCCACGGATGCTCCTGCAGGCCTGCAGGAGGCAGCACGCCTGCGGCCGAAACGCATCGATATTGTCGGGCTGCCGAACAGCGGCAAGAGCCAGCTTTTCAACAGCCTGACCGGCGCGTACAAGCTGGTTTCCAACTATCCGTCGACCACGGTCGAAGTCGCAAAACAGGTCTGTTTCGAGCAGGACGAATGCTGGGAGGTGGCGGACACTCCGGGCTTGCACGGTCTCTACATTCAATCGGAAGAAGAGCTGGTGGTCCGCTCCCTGATTTTCGAGGAGGCTCCTGACCTTCTTGTCCAGTGCGTGGATGCAAATCGATTCAAGGAATCGCTGCTCCTTACCGCGGACCTGATGGGTCTCGGTATTCCCCTGGTCCTGGTGCTGACCGCCGTGGGAGAGAGCGCGCAGAGGGGTCTGCGGCTCGATGCGGAGAAGCTGTCACGTCTGCTGGGTGTGCCTGTGGTGCAGTCCCCCGAGCCGGGAAGAGGCATCGCAGAGCTCACCCGGATCCTTCTTGCACCTGTCTCCGCACCGCTTCCCCTACGCTACGGGAGATCTCTGGATGCAGCGATCAGCAGAGTTGCCGGCATGCTTTCCCCGCGCTGTCCCCACCCGCACGAGGCCGCAATTCTTCTCCTGGAAAACGATCCTTCTTTCCGTGACTTTCTCTCGAGCTCTTTCGGAAACCCGGTGCGTGAAGGCCGGGAAGGCGAGCTGGAAGGGATCCGGTTGGGCTTTGCCGGCAAGGCGGGCATGACCCTGAGCGCGCGTAGAAACCGGTGGGTAGACGAGGTGTCCGCGGCAGTTTCGACCTCCACCACGGCGCCGCGCACCCGCTTCTCAGAAACGTTCGCCCAGATGTGCCGCCATCCGCTGTACGGGCTGCCCATTCTCGGATTCTTCCTTGGTGTCGTGTACCTCATGGTTGTCGGAGTGGCGGGCGCGCTCTCCCTTTTTCTCACCACCGCGCTCTCGGACCCGGTGGTAAGAGGCGTGAGCGCACTTCTTCCCGCCGGACTATGGAGGGACCTCCTGATCGGGCCCCACGGGCTTCTCACCCTGGGCCTCTTCAACTCACTCACGACGGTCCTCCCGATTCTTTCGGTCTTCTTCCTGGTATTCGGGCTCCTGGAAGACATCGGGTATCTGCCCAACCTGGCCATCCTCACTCGGCGGCTGGGGGCAAAGATCGGAATAACCGGCAACGCAATCATCCCTCTGGTTCTCGGCTTCGGCTGCAAGACCATGGCAACGATGACTGCGCGCAACCTGCAATCCCGCAAGGAAAAGATCATCGTCATCGCCCTCATTGCCTTTGCAATTCCCTGCTCCGCACAGATGGGTTTGTCCATTGCCATCCTCGGCCAGCACGGGCTCGCCTATTTTGCCGTTGCCTTTGCATTCCTCGTGCTCGCCGAGGTCGGCGTCGGCCTCGTGCTGAACAGGGTTCTGCCTGCCGAGAAAGGGAGCCAGTTCATCCAGGAACTTCCCCCCATCAGGATGCCGCGCATGACCGCAGTTGCCAGGAAAACCGGGTATCGTCTGCTCTGGTTCCTGCGGGAGGCCATACCCATCTTCCTGGTCGCATCCCTGGCGATGTTCGTCATCGACAAGCTCGGACTCCTTGCGCTGCTGAAACAGGCGCTGAAGCCGCTCATGACCGGATGGCTGGGGCTTCCCCTGGACATGGTGGACGCCCTGCTTCTTACGCTGGCCCGCAGCGAGGCCGCGGCCGGCCTGATCCTCAGGATGTCGCGGGAAGGCACGCTGAACGGCGTGCAGAGCATCGTCGCGGTCGTGCTCCTCGTCACATTTGCGCAATGCTTTGCAAACATCGCGGCGGTGTTCAAGGAGCTGGGCGCGCGGACCGCGATCATCATCGTGGTCGGCATCTACCTGATGTCCTTCGTCCTTACCGGGGCCGTGCACGAGTTCCTCGTGCTTACGGCAGGGGTGCTCGGTCTATGAACGGCGCAAACGAGCGGGACGAGATGCTCGAACGCCTCTGGCAGCTGCGGGAGCGGGGCTGCTCCACCGTGCCGGCGCTGCGGGGAGAGCTGGCAGACCGGTATCGGGAAGTGGACCTTGCCGAGCTCTCCCGGGACAGTCTCGTGGTACTGGCCGGTGAGGAGATCTCCCTTACCGCGGCAGGCTCCGCGCACGCCCAGCGGCTCATCCGGGCTCACCGAATAGGCGAACGGCTCATTCATGACGTGCTGGGCAGGGAGTTCGAGTCTGGGGCGTGTGAGTTCGAGCACATTCTCAACACCGAGATAGTGGAAGGAATCTGCACACTTCTCGGACACCCGCGCGAATGCCCGCACGGCTTCCCGATCCCCGAAGGGGAGTGCTGCCGCGTATCGGCGCGCTACGTGCGGAAGCTGATCGTGCCGCTCACCGAGCTGAAGATCGGGCAGTCGGCCCGGGTGGCATATGTGTATACAAAAAGCGACCAGCAGCTCCACCGGCTCACCTCGCTGCAGATACGCCCGGGGAGGCTCGTGAAGCTCCACCAGGCCTACCCTTCCTACGTGATCGAATGCGAAGGGGCCAGCATCGCGCTGGACGACGAGGTGGCCCGCAGCATAAATGTCTGGGTCGAGGGGGGAGCGGTGGCGGCTGATCCTGCGCCGTCGGATGGACCGGGCAGGCCGAACTTCACCCGGCCGCTCTGGAGATGGCGGTGGGGACCGCGGGATCGGCACTGAGCAGGGACGCCGGGAGAATAGACATAGGTAGACCCTCACGGGTTTTCCCTGTCACACCACCGTACATGCGGGTCCGCATACGGCGGTCCGGCAGGATTTGGCGCTTACGTGACGAGCGACGGGAGGCCGAGGGAGTCGAAGAAAGCATTCGGCAGCGCACGGGTTAATGCGGGGCTGTTACTCAGCCTCCATGGCCCGTGTGCGCTGCCCGCCGTTTGAGCGGCGAGATCTTTGCCGATTCCCCGCGCCTGCAGTTCCCTGAAGCGAACCTTTCCACGTTTCCATTGTTTCCATAGGCCTTCAGGTCAACGACCCTACTATGCCCTCTGCTGACTTCTAGCAGGCGATCAGAGATTCTCACGAATCCCTCAGTCCCTACTCGCGGACACCTGCCAGACCTCCTGGGGTAAGCTCACCCGCTTTCAGCGCACAACCGCTGGATTTACAACCCGAGCTTTTGATGGATATGGGCTTGTCGGTCATATGCCCGCTCGCCCAACTCGGTATGCCTCGCATCCAGTTTCTGTTCGTCGGCTCGCGCCTTTGTTCCGCGCTTCTTTCGGACACGCTCTCACGAGATAAGTGCCCTTGCGCTTTGCTACGCCTTCACCTCCATCAGGTTGGCGAGGGGACTTCCACCCCAGAGCTGGTGAACATGCCCAGCACACAAAAAAACCCCGGCTTTCGCCGGGGCTTCGCTGCACTGTCCAGCGTCAGAACTTGAGATACGCTCTGAGTTCCAGATCGATGGCGCTCATGGCGTAAGTATTCTTTCCCAGGAATGGGAGGGTATACTGCAGCTTCGCCTCGATGGGGAGGGGGCTCTTCAAAAAGAATACCGATATGTTCGGTCTGACTGAGAGCAGCGTGGTGTCGGTATCGGGGACTTCGGCGCCATTGACCTTCTGATTCGGCGACATCTTATACGTCAAGGGAAGGCCTACGCCGAACTGGACGCCGTCCGCGATCATGGCTTGAAAATGGGGTTCGAGCTCAAAGGTCAGGTCGTATCCCCAATTGATGTCTTCTTTCGTCAGAGAAATCGGGTTAGTCTCGACATTCTTGCGCTCGAAAAGGTAAATGTACTCACCGTAGAGGTTGATGAAGAACATCTCATTGATGACATAGTCGAAATACCCCCGTGCCCCGACGCCGAGGGCGTGCTTGGCGAGGGACGCGATCGTCGTGTCGTCTCCTGCGAGAAAATTCTTCTGCTGCTGCTCCCAGTCCACATCGGGCAGTGGAATCTTGACTCCGGGGGCTACGGCAAGGCGGAATTGCTTGTTCTCCACGAGTCCCTTTTCCCCGATGATCTGGATTTTGGCGCCCGCGAACAAGTCGTCAACGCCGTTTACGTTGAAATTCTGACCCAAAGAAGGAGTGGTCGCGAGGTCCGACCAGACATACCACCCAGGTGTCCACTGGAGTGCCGCGGTCATCCAGTCGGTCACGCCATATTCAGCCGCAAACCCGAGGTTGAAAAGCGAAACCTTGGCTGTGACGCCGGGTCCAAGACTTATGTCCTGTGCCTTTCCGCCGGTGTCGAACTGCTTGTCCGCCCATGCGTAGGCCGGCACGACGTAGAGCCTCAGGACGCCCGCAGGCAGAACCAACGCGTCGTCGGCAAAGATCGGAATTGAAACTGCGGCCAGAAGCAAGAAGACGAATAACTTCCTCATACTGTCTCCCTTCTAAATCGAGTTTAGACTTGTTCGATAGTTTAGCGCGTTTCATGGAAAATACAATAGGCGACGGGAAAAATCTGCCGGGCGTGCAGCTTCATTTGCGAGCATGTAATCTTGCGGCTTCCGAGAGGTTCCTGTACAATACCTGCTAGAAAGAAAGTGTGGCCGTCATGGTCAAAGTCCTCTTCATCGACGACGATCCCCAGGCACACCGAACCCTCGACATGGTGCTCCCTGAGCCCTATATGCTGATCTCCGCCTATACGGCCCGGCAGGGTATCGATGCCGCCGCGCGCGAATCGGTTGATGTCGTTCTCCTCGATATCAATCTCCCCGATCTGGACGGTATTGCGGCGCTCAAGGCGATAGTTGCCCCGCCCCTGCCGCCTCCAGTGGTGATGCTGACGGCGCTCACCGACCCCCGCCTGGTGAAGGAGGCAATCCTGGCCGGCGCGTGCGACTACATCGTCAAGCCATACGAGCTGAAGGAGCTCCTGGGCACGCTGCGCAGCGCGGTGAGCGGCGCGGATGCGCGCCGGGCAGCGGCGTCCGCGGCAGGCCGGGCACTCCTGGAATCGTTGATCGGGGAGAGCGCCTGCATGCGCGAAGTGAAGCAGCTCATCCTTCGCTATGCGCCGTCGAACTCACCTGTTCTCATCCTGGGAGAAAGCGGGACAGGCAAGGAACTCGTGGCCAGGTCCATCCACGAGGCCTCGCGGCGGCGGGGCGGGCCGTGCGTTGCCCTGAACTGCGGCGCGCTGCCGGAAACGCTCCTGGAGACCGAGCTGTTCGGCGCGGAGAAAGGCGCATTCACAGATGCCGTGTGCCGCCCGGGCAGCTTCGAGCAGGCCAGCGGCGGGACGCTCTTTCTGGACGAGATCGGAGAAATGTCTCCGGCCGCGCAGACACGGCTTCTTCGGGTCATCGAAGAGAAGGAGCTGACGCGCGTGGGCGGCAGCCGCCCGATCCCCCTGGACGTGCGTGTGGTATCGGCGACGAACAGGGAGCTGAGAGGGCACGGGGGGGACGGCAGGTTCCGCGCCGACCTCTTCTACAGGCTCGGCGTCCTGCCCATCCGAATCCCCCCGCTGCGGGAGCGCAGGGAGGACATCCCGATTCTGGCGGCGCACTTTCTCCTGCTCCTGAAAAGACCGGGGGCCATCGGCGCGGAGGCGCGGGAAAAACTCTGCGCCCATGACTGGCCGGGAAACATACGCGAGCTTCGCAATGTGATGGAAAGGGCCGCCTTATCCGCAGACTCCGGAACAATCAGCGCCCGTGACGTGACGTTCGATTGACTACAGTGAGCCGACCAGGACCCCGGGAGCCGACTACTCAATGGCCCTGATGTAGGCGCCGGCGGCGCGCACGTGCTTCTCCCCCTGCGGGGTATCAACGATATCAAGCGGGCTGCAGACCACGACGACCCGCGAGTTGAGGGTGATCACGTCCGCGATGGCCGTGCGCGGCGCCCGCGCGGGAAAGACCTTGAAGAACTCTGGCCCGCTGAACTCGACGTAGCAGGCGTATGCCTTCACGTCTTCCAGCCCGATCCATTCGCCGGCAATCAGCTCGATCCTGACCTTGAAGCTCTGCGGGTCCTTGTTGAGAATAGTGACGTCGGAGACCGTGCCGGAAAGCAGGAGCATCCTTCCGGCAGGGAGGGGCGTCCTGCCCTCCGCGGCCGCGGCGAGCGTTTTCAAGGTGACGGAAAAATCCACGACCCTGTCGAAGTCCCTCCGGGAAAGGGCGGGGAGCGTGACGGCGCCAAGGAGGAGAATCACGCATGCGAGGAGCGGAACTGATCTGCGCATTGAGCGACTCCTTGCGCCCATACTATGGAGGATCCGCACCCGGGTCAATTCCCTTCGCGGGCGAGAGCAGTGAAGGATGCCTCTTCGTCACGAGCCCGGCGATCTTGCGGAAGACGACCCCGAGCCGTTTCGCTTCGTTCACGGAAAGGCCTGCACGCCCCAGGATGTCCTTGAAAAATATGCCCATCTGCTCGGGTCCCACAATCGTGAAAAACCCGATCTTCGAAAGAGACCCGGTGATCACCGACACCAGCTCGTCCACGGACTGTGCGGTGATCGGGGAAAACGGAGTGAGGTGATCGGCGCCCAGGGCGCGGAAGATCTCGTAGCAGATCACCTGCACAGCGTGAGAGAGATTGAGCGAAGGAAAATCCGGTGAGGCGGGAATGGTGACCGCCACATTACACAGGGCAAGCTCGTCATCGGTCAGTCCTGTCTCTTCGTTTCCAAAAAGCACGGCCACGGTTCCCTTCTCTATTGAGGCAATGCGCCGGCCGAGCTGTTCAGGGAAAAGAGTGAAGTACTTCCTGTTTCTTCCCCTGCGGCGCGTAGTTCCCGCCACGAGCACGGCACCCTGAATGACGTCCCTCGGGTCTGTGCAGATCAACGCGTTTTCCAGTACATCAGAGGCGTAGTGCGACACCGTCCGCGCCTGCCGCGGATCGATGGGCTCGTCCATGACGATGGCCAGGGAAGCGAATCCCATGCTCTTCATTGCGCGGCAGGCTGCCCCGACATTCCGGGGGTCCCGCGGTCTCACCAGCACGATCCTTACATCCATTGCGCCGCCGTATCTTGCGCGGTACCGCGTTCGCGCGGAACGCGTGCCCGCGTACTCCGCGCAGTCAGGCGGCATTTGGCGGCCGTGGTATTCCACGGCATTCCGGGCCCGCTCATATGACCTTCAGAATAGCCGAAAGGACCACAGGTTGCCCATGGCGGCCACGGTATCCGGCGGCATTTGCGCGGCCATGACCTCGGTCACTCCGCCGCTCGATAAACCCTTGTCTCCCCGCGGGGGACGTCCGATAATTAACTGCGTCAAAGGTCGCACACATGAAAAAATGTATAATCCTCCCCCTGCTGTTCGCCTGTCTGCCCGGATGGTCCCTGGACTGGGACTTGCCTGTCGTGACGCTGAAGTACGAGGCGGCAGAGGGCGCCAGTGAAGACCCGGACGACGAAACCCTCGAGCCTTCTTCACTGCGCAACACGGTGAGCATGCGCGTGAAGGAAGACGTGGAGTCGGCGTCCTTCGGCCTGACGCTCAGAGGCTCGGCAAAGGACTATTACCTGCAGGCCGGAGACTATTCATATCTCGATCTCGAGCAGGACGGGACCTTCCACGTGGGGGAAGCATGGAAGCTCGGCTACCTCCTTGGCGTGAAGGGCATGAGCTTTCCCGAGCTCGATTCGAAAGGGTTTCCCAAGGATACCACGGCCTTGAGGGGGGCAGCCACTGCGGCGTTCACTGTGGTGAAAGGCACGACCCTTGAAGCAGGAACCGCCGGCCGCTGGGAGTTTGCCGACAATACACAGGACTCCCTGCAGGCGTATGTCTTTACGGCAGGTTTTTCCAGCCGAATGGGGGAATGGCTCCTGGGCGCGCACTACAGAGGCGAGTTCCGCCTGCCTCTGGGCCCTTCGAGCGGGGTCTGGTCCAGCGCGTACCACGTCGGCAGCTTTTCCCTTCAATGGAACCCGAACAGGTAGGCGGCGATCCGTGAGGACCCGCTCGTGCCCTTCATATTTGACAAAAAAAACGAAAACCCGTAAAATTACTGATTATCACCAGGGGGTTTCCGTGGATTGGAGCCCTTGCGGCGTATACCCGTGAGGACTATACTATAATGGGCCAAGGGGAATTATTGCAGGCAAAGGGGCGCCATGAGTAACAACGAGATTGTTCCAGGGTTCGACGACGAAAAGGACGACAGCCTCAAAATACGCCTCCAGAAGATCGAGGACACGGAAGGGTGCCTCGTGCTCTATCTCACCGGGTACATCGATACCTACAATTCAAATTACTTCCAGAAGCGCGTGGCCAAGGCCATCGAGGCCTCCTTCATCAAGTTGATTTTCCACTGCAGCGGCCTGAACTACGTCTCCAGTACGGGCATAGGCTCCTTCACCGCGTTTCTCAAGGCCGTCAAACCCCGCGGAGGCGACCTGGTTCTTCTGGAGATCCAGCCCAAGGTCTACGAGGTCTTCCAGCTCCTCGGATTCTCCCAGTTCTTCAATATCAAGGAGAATCTCGACGAGGCGGTCTCCTTCTTCGCCGCGCGCGGTGAGGAAGGAAAGGGCGCCACGTTCCCCCGCATATTCAAATGTCCCATCTGCAGCAAGAAGCTGAAGGCCTCCAAGCCGGGACGGTTCCGCTGTTCGGAGTGCAAGACCATTCTCGCCATCGACAACGCGGGCCAGGTATTCCTCGGTTGAGGAAGTCGGGATGAGCCCGCGGGACAAGATCGAAAGCTACCTCGTCAAACTTAACCTCTCATTCCAGGCCGTTGCTCCCAACACATGGGTGGTACGGGACTCGCAGAAGGGCCTGGAAAACCTTTTGATTGTTCTTACCGAGCCGCTTGTCGTCATACGCATTCACGTCATGGAAATCCCGTCCGTGGGCAAGGAGAAGCTCTTCGAGGAGCTGCTGCGGCTGAACGCCACGGACATGGTGCATGGGGCGTACGCCCTGGACGGAAAGAATATCGTGATCATCGACACCCTGGAAGCTGAGCCCTTGGACCTGGAAGAGCTCGAGGCATCCATCGACGCCATTGGGCTCGCCCTTGCCCAGCATTATCGGCCCCTCTCCAAGTACCGAGTCAAGGCATAGCAGGAGGAATCCATGGGGATTCTTGATCGAATACGCACTGTCCTCAAAGCCAACATCAACGCCCTCATCAGCAAGGCCGAAGATCCGGAGAAGATGCTGAACCAGCTCATCATGGACATGAACGAGCAGCTTCTCGAGGCCAAGAAACAGGTGGCCATGGCCATCGCGGATGAGAAAAAGCTCGAGCGGCAGACGCTGGAGAACAAGACACAGGGAGAGGATTGGGAAAAGAAGGCCATGCTCGCCGTGAAGGCGGGCAAGGATGACCTGGCAAAAGAGGCCCTGGTCCGCAAGCAGGAATACGACGGCTACGCGGCGTCATTCCAGAAGGAGTTCGACAGCCAGCACGCCGCCGTCGAACAGCTCAAAGACGCCCTGCGGCAGCTCCAGGCCAAGATCGAAGAGGCCAGCCGCAAGAAGAATCTGCTCGTTGCCCGCGCCAAGAGGGCGGAAGCGCAGAAGACGATCCAGCAGACCATGGGCTCGCTGTCCGCCAATTCCTCCTTCGACACGTTCGACCGCATGGCGCAGAAGGTGGACCAGGTCGAGGCCGAAGCAGAGGCCATGAAAGAGCTGGGCGAGGTGACGGCGGACCAGAAGCTGGAAGACAAGTTCAAGGAGCTGGAGTCCTCCGACCAGAGCTCCGACAAGCTCCTGGAGGATCTCAAGGCCAAGATGGGCCAGATTGAAGACAAAGACAAGAAGTGAGAGAGAGCGGACGATCAACCTCGTCGGCTGCAGCCCCATTATGTGCGAGCGTATCAGGGCTTCTCTGCGGAGAAGCCCTTTTCATGTCCTGACCACCGAAGAGCCCGTCCCGGCAGACGAGGCAGAGCTCTACGTAGTGCCTGCCGCGGAGTGGCAGGGGCTTCCCGGCCGCGGCGTGCCGGTGATTGCGTGGGGCCCCGCGGAGCTCATGCGCGGCGCGTTTCTTGCCGGCTGCGACGACTACCTCAAGGAGCCCTGGACGCCGGAGGAGCTCGACCTGCGCGCGCACGCCGCCCTATCCCGCGCGGAGAAACGCTACCGCTTTGCCTGGGGAGAGGTCTGCTTTGAAGGCAAGGACCTGCGCACCCCGGGCGGGGTGGCGGTCCTCACGCTCCACGAGTCACGCATTCTCAGGGCGCTTCTGCGCAATCGAGGACTCCCGGTGCCCCGCGAAGCCCTGGCATATTCCATTGCGGACGCACCCTCTTCCCGCGTCAGCCGGGCCGTGGACGTGCACATCGTCGCGCTCCGAAAGAAGGTCCGCTGCGTCATGCGCGAGGCGGGCCGGTTCATCCTGTGCGTGCGCGGCCAGGGGTACATGGTGCCGTGAGGTCATTTATGCTACGATCAGCGCCTGTGAACGAGCCCCTGAAAGCGCCATTCATCCTGCTCTTCATCATTCTGTGCGTCACCCTCGTCCTTTCCGCCTTGAACGTGCTGTACACCTGGGGTATGTATGACTCAGCAAACGGGGCTTTCAACCTTGCCTATGTCGTGCAGAGGTTTCCCCGCAGCATGTCCGAAACGCTCATCCCGTCCGTCGTCCTTTCCATCATGCTCCTGGGTTTGCGCATGGCCAGAAGGCCATTCTCCCGTTTTCTCGGGCTGGTGATCGTGCTCGTCGTGAGCTACGCGGCACTCGTGAACGGCATGATCTGGATTCGCGCGCTGAGCGCAAAATCTCAAAGCCCGGCGGAGGTGCCGCGCCAGTACATCCAGCCTTCCACGTTCATCAGGATCGGAGACTCCGTGCTTTCGGCGCGCGCGCTCGCGGGCGGCGCCATCCGGGGGATTGTGGTGTACGATCCGGCGCGGGCGGAGAATCGATTGTCGGTCTATCCTGCGGGCAGCGCCTCCACCCGCGGAGGCGTCCTGACCGTGACGACCAGCGGGCCGCAGGTCACCCTTTCCGGCAGCCCTGCCCCTTCGTGGACCGGTGTCTTTGCGGCTGACCGGTTCACCGAGCTTTTCCTCAGGGACATCCACACGCTTTCGACGGATTTCGAGAAGCTGCGTGACGGCTCCCTGGGCGGGTTCTTCGCCGCCTGCATGGCGCTCCTTTTCCTCTGCGCCGCTTCCCTCGCGCTGCTGCGGCTCACCCGCTGGCCCCTCGCGAACATCATGCTGCTCGTGATAGCCGTGCGCGGCTATTTCTCCCTCTATCACTTTCTTGCCACCACTGCCGCTCCGCAGGTGGCAGCAGCGGTCGCGGACCCGTTCTTTGTGCGCTTGTTCCCGTCCGCTGCGCTGGCCGCGCTGGGCGTGGTGCTGGTCCTCGTGGACATCCTCTTTATTCCCGCGGACCGATGGACGGCGAGGGAAACCGTATGAACAGGTCCCTTCTCAGCCGCATCGCGTCGTTTCTTTTCGCGTTCTACGTCTTGAGCCTGCTCGCCTTCTTCGCGTACGCGCTCCTCACATTCTCTGCCACGCAGTTCCTGCCCTCGATGCGCTGGGAGTATGCCCTGAAACGCGGATTCGTGCTGTTCATGGATTACCTGATCCCTGTCCACGCGGCAGCCGTTGCCGTGGGGGCATCCCTGGCCGGCGTGGCACAGGCCCGCCGAGAGCCCGGCGTAGCCCCCGAGCCGTTCAACAAGCTGGTGTCATCCACGCTCGTCACGTTCCTGGTGCTGACCGCGGGCTATACCGTTCTGTACGAGGGGCTGTACCCGGGCGCGCGGCGGGGACTCTCCGACATGCAGTACCGCAGCAGCCTGGCCCGGCAGTATATGAGCCAGGCAGACGCCGCGTTGAAGAAGGGCGACTATCGGGCCAGCCTCGACGCCGTGGACCGCTACCTTGCCATCAATCCGTCGGACAAAGAGACCACGGACAAGCGGCTGGAACTTTCGGCCAGGGCGGCCCGGCAGTCAGCCCCGGCCCCGGGGCCCTCAGTGGCCGGGCTTGAAACGATCTCACCGGACACGAGCGCGCAGAAACTTGTTGAAAAGGCGCAGTACTATTCCGAGCGTCAGGACTGGTTTTCCGCCCACTACTATGCACAGTCAGCCTCGGCGCTGGACCCCCGGCGGACCGATGCTCTCCGCCTTGCCGCGCAAGCCGCGGAGAAGCTGGGGGCAATCATCGAGTCTGAAAAGGACGCGAAAAGCGCCCTGTTGTTCCGCCAGAAGAAGGGCGCATATGATCTTTTGATCGGCGGCAATGTCGTGGCCGCCTACTATCGCTTCCTCGAGCTCCAGAAGGAGAATCCCGGAGATTCGGATATTGCCACGTACCTCGGGATCGCCAGCGACAAGGTGGCGAAGACCACTTTCTTCCTCGACGATGCGCGCAAGATGGAAACCCTGCCGGGAACGCAGAACATCCTGTTCCTCAACGGAACGGAAAAGGACGCAACGGAGGCCGTCTACATCGGCAAGATGGTGGAGCAGGCCCAGGGGGACGCATACTTCTACGACATCGAGGCTGTCCGTTATGACGCGGCGGGCTCCGTGACATGGCACTTCGGGGCGCCGTTCGGCAGAAGGGAGGGGGGCTCGATCCTGATGAACTGCGTGGACAGGACGGACACCCGCGTCCGGTTCCTTCCCCGGTATGTCCAGGGAACGCGCGCGCCCGCTGAGATGAACCTCCTCGCCCTGCGGCCCACGGTGGAGCAGATGCGCTCCCTGTCCCTCGGACGTGACGCGCTCGCCGTGCTGGGCCTGGCGGAGCTGTGGAGGATGCGCGGAGACCTCGGCTCATTCGGATTGTCCCGGGAAACGCTGACCGTGGACATGGCCATGAAGATGCTCATGCCGTGCGTCTTTCTGATCCTTTCCATCTTCTCCCTCTCCCTGGGCTGGGCGTTTCGGGCGCGCTATTTCGGGAGGCTGTCTTTCATCGCCATCGTCATGATGCCGCTGGTGCCGCTCGTGCTCTCCGTTCTTTCACTCCTGTACGTGCACGCCCACCGGGTCATTATCGGTTTCACGGTTCTTGCATTCGGCTTCACTGCCGCGCTGGCCGTGCTCGCGGCCCTTCAAGTGGTCCTGCTCGTGGTCGCGCTCATCGTGCTCGCCGGGCAGTCGACGCGTTAGGCGCCGGTCATGGCAATCACCGGCAAGCTCATCGGCGCCCTCATTGGCTCCATTGCGGGGCCGTTCGGCACACTCTTCGGCGGCCTCATCGGGCACCTGTTCGACCGAGCCTCGGAGGAGCGGCAATTCCTCGGCACGGCATCCCGCTCCCGGATCCCGCGCAGCGACCCGGTGTCCAGCGCGCAGGTCAATTTCCTCACCTGCCTCATTGGACTTTCCATCTCCGTCGCGGACGCGGACGGAAAAGTGAAAGTCTCCCACATCGATGCAATGAGGGAGTTCTTCCGCAGGAACTTCAGCTTCCCTTCCGTTGACCAGGATGTCATTCAGCGGCTCATCGATGAGATGTACAGAAACCGCACCCGGATAGATATCCAGGGGCTGTGCGCATACTACGCGGCGGTGTCCACTTTCGAGGGCCGCGTACTGCTCCTGCGCCTCTTGTTCCAGATTGCGCGCGCGGACGCGCGGGGCATCTCGGGGACCGAAGAGGTCCTTATCCGCCGGATCACCTCGCTCCTGGGACTGGCAGAGCAGATTTACCACCAGGTGCGTGCCGAGTTTCTGCAGGAGTCCGGACGTGCGTGGAAAATCCTTGGCCTCAGCCCCGAGGCAGACGTGGAGAGAATCAAGAGCGCCTACCGTCAGCTCTCCCTCCAGAATCACCCGGACAAGGTGGCCAACCTCGGCCCCGAGTTCGTCAGGGTAGCCGAGGAGAAATTCAAGGCTATCCAGGAAGCGTACGAAGAGATCAGGCGCGAGCGGGGTTTCTGAAGAAGCAGTACAAACTCAATCGGTCGACTTGCGGTGGGCGAAGAGCAGTCCGGACCACGTTTCATCTATTGCACACACCTTGTAGTCCACAAGGCCGGCCTCGAGACCGGCGTTCCGCACGGCGTTTTCGTCGGGCCCGGATACAGGGGCGGACCGGGCCGTCTTCTTGCGCCACGCAATCCACAGGGGGCCCTCACGAGCAAGGCGTGCGACCGTCACGATGCCTGCGGCAAGCTCGGTTTCCCGCCGTACGAACCAGATGCGAAGCCCGGCACGTCCGCGGGCGCCCGCGCTCAGCCTGGCCCCGTCAGGAAGCTCGCCCAGCACCCCGGCAAACTCCCGAGGTGCGCCGATCAATCCCACCGTCATCCCCGGCTTGATGCCGAGCTTTTTTGCAAGCGGCGTCCCGGAGTAGCCGGCGGGGCGCTTCACACCTCGATCTCTCCCTCAAGGTACAGGACGGCGCGGCCGCCGATCTTCACCCGGTCCCCTGCGTCCTCGCAGATGAGCTCTCCGCCGCGCGCGGAGACCTGGCGCGCGCGCAGCAGAGGTTTCCCGAGCCTTCGCGACCAGTACGGAATGAGGGTGCAGTGCGCGGAGCCGGTGACAGGATCCTCGGGAATGCCCACGCCGGGGGCGAAGAATCGTGAGACGAAATCCGCCTCCCGGGGATCGCGCGCCGGGGCGGTGGCAATGACGCCCATGCGGTCGATGCGCGCAAGGAGGGTCATGTCGGGGGCGAGGGCGCGCACATCCTCTTCCGTGGCGTACACGGCAAGATAGTCCCGCGCGCCGCGCACGTCGACAGGCTCCTTTCCAAGCCCGCTCAGCAGGACCGTGGGCGGCTGGCAGGGCAGCGCGGGGCGCGACGGGAAGTCCATGACCAGCAGGTCGTCTTTCCGCTCGACAACCAGCGGCCCGCTCTGCGTGTTGAACCGGATTGAAGCGCCGGGCCAGCCTCGGCGGGAGAAGAGCACGTACGCGGCGGCAAGGGTGGCATGCCCGCAGAGGTCCATTTCCACCGCGGGGGTGAACCACCGCAGGTCGCAGACCTCGCCCCGGCAGGCGACAAATGCCGTTTCAGCGAAATTGTTCTCCGCCGCGATCTTCTGGAGAACGCCGGTTGACGGCCACTGGTCGAGAATACAGACACCTGCCGGATTGCCGCCGAACAGAACATCGGTGAACGCGTCAACGTGCCAGAAAGGGATCTTCAAGGGCAATCCTCCGAGCGCGTGATCCGGGCGCCCAGTGACTGCAGGCGTTGAACGAGGTTCTCGTAGCCCCTCTCGATCTGGTAGACATTCTGGATCGTGCTCCGCCCCTGGGCGCACATGGCTGCAATAAGCATGGCCATTCCCGCGCGCACGTCGGGGGAAACGAGCTCCGAGCCTCCCAGGCGGGAGGGGCCGTTCACCACGGCGCGGTGCGGGTCGCAGAGGATGATCTTCGCTCCCATGCCGATCAGCTTGTCCACGTAGAACATCCGTGACTCGAACATCTTCTCGTGAATAAGCACGGTGCCCTCCGCCTGCGTGGCCACCACGAGGGCAATGCTGATGAGATCCGCCGGAAATCCGGGCCAGGGAGCGTCGTCGATCTTGGGGATCTGGCCGCCCATGGTGGGGACCACCTTCAGGCTCTGGGGCCCGGGAACACGGATCGTTGTGCCGGAGGTCTCCCACGAGATTCCCAGCTTGGCAAGCCCGAGCTTCATCATGCGCAGGTTCTGCGGCGCCGCGTCCTCTATCTCGACTTCCCCCCGGGTGGCTGCCGCCAGCCCGATCAGAGAGCCCACCTCCATGAAGTCGCTGCCGATCCTGAAGGCAGCGCCGGAAAGCTTCGTCACGCCCTGGATCGTGAGGATGTTCGAACCGATGCCCTCGATACGCGCCCCCATCGCGACCAGCATCCGGCAGAGATCCTGCACATGGGGCTCCGAGGCGGCGTTTTCAATGACGGTGGTTCCCTCCGCCAGCACGGCTGCCATGAGGGTGTTCTCCGTCGCGGTGACTGAAGTCTCATCCAGGAAAATCGCCGCGCCTTTGAGCTTGTTGGCGGAAAGGGCGAAAAATGTGCCTGTTTCCACGCGGGTCCCCAGCTCCATGAGCGCCAGGAAGTGTGTGTCCAGGGGCCGGCGTCCGATCACGTCGCCGCCCGGGGGCGGCAGGAGCACGCGGCCTCTGCGAGCCAGCATCGGCCCTGCAAGGAGGATGGAGGCTCGGATCTTCTGAGACAGGTGAGGGGGGATTTCCTCCCTCTTGATGTCCAGCGTCTGAAGGCGGTACTCGTTGTGGCCGACCTTCTCAACCGAGCAGCCCAGCACTTTGAGAATCTCGATCATGACGTGCACGTCCTCGATCTCGGGGAGATTGGAGAGGACGACGGGCTGGTCGGTGAGGAGCGTGGCGGCAAGACACGGCAGCGCGGCGTTCTTGTTCCCGCTCGCCTTTATACGCCCTTTCAGCGGAAATCCGCCCTCAATCGCGTACTCGTACATGGACTGATTATAGTGTCCGGAGACGGGAGATCAAGTGAGCAGCTGCCCGGCGCGGAAGGGCTGCCGGAGAGTCACCTGCGCCGCGGCAGACCGTCGGCCCGGGGTCGCGCGGCGGGTCCGCTTTACTTCGCGCCAGATTTTCGCTACGTTGATATCGCGCCTGCAGGCGCGAAAATCCCCTCGCTGAGGCGCCAGGACCGGAAGGAGCGCAAAAATGTTGAAAGAGCAGGTAGAGACCGCATTGGATGAGATCAGGCCTTCACTCGAGGCTGACGGCGGCAACGTGGAGCTGGTCGATGTGTCGGACCAGGGTGTTGTGAAAGTCAGGCTCACCGGCGCGTGCAGAGGCTGTCCCATGGGCATGCAGACGTTGAAGCTGGGGATCGAGAAGCATCTCATGCAGAAAGTTCCTGAAGTGAGCGAAGTAGTCGGGGTCATTGAGTAGATTGAGAATCGGGAGGAAAAAAGCATGCAGAAAATGAAGGATCTTTACCAGGCAGCAGATTGGAAAAAGGAAAAGCACGTACCCTTCATCGAGGCGCCGGCGGCCGTGAAAAAAGGGGAGATGATCCAGATCGCAGTCAGCGTCGGCAAGGAGATCGCCCACCCCAACACCACCCCGCACCATATCAGGTGGATCGAGGTGTTCTTTCAGCCCGAGGGGGCAAAGTTCCCCTTCCAGGTGGCGCGCTGTGACTTCACCGCTCATGGTGAGTCACCCGATGGTCCTGACACGAGCACGGTCTACGCCAATCCCAGCGTCGTGTGCTCCTTCAAGACCGAGAGATCGGGCACGATCATGGCCTCCTCCTACTGCAATATCCATGGCTTGTGGGAAAACTCGCAAGTCTTGACGCTCGTCTAAGCAGAGCAAAAGGAGATCCAGCATGGACAAACAGCTTGAGAAGCTTATCCAGGACCAGATAAAGAACGAATGGTACTCCGCGTATCTCTACACGTCCATGGCGGCGTGGTGTGAATCAGAAAACCTCGCAGGTTTTGCCCACTGGATGTACAAACAGGCGTCGGAAGAGACGGAGCACGGCAAGAAGATGTTCCAGTTCCTCATTGACCGGGGAGTGAAAGTCGTCCTGCAGGCCATCGCCCAGCCGCCGGTTGATTTCCCTTCGCCCTTGGGGATATTCGAGCAAAGCCTCGAGCATGAGAAGAAGGTGACAGCCCTGATCAATGGCATTGCCGATCAGGCGGACAAGGTGAACGACCATCCCACCAAGGTGTTCATCCAGTGGTTCATCACGGAGCAGGTGGAAGAAGAGAAGAACGCGTCGCAGATCCTCGACCTGCTCAAGAAGATTCCACCCAACTCGGCCGGTATCTTCCAGCTCGACCACAGGCTCTTGAAGAGGGAATAGGTCCCGGGCCGCCGCGCAGCGGCCCCGGCTTACCGCGCAGCGGCCCCGGCTTACCGCGCAGCGGCCTTTCTCCGCGCTGACGATCGTCCACCACCCCGTTCCCGGCTGGCCACGCTTGACAGCTATCTGAGGGCTCCGTATGCTTTTTTGGTTCACCAAGAGAAAGGAGACCACTATGAGGAGACTGTTCGTATTATTCTTCGTGGCCTGTCTGGCCCTGTCGGTGTCTTCCCTGGGGGCGCAGACACTCGTCTACGGCACCACGGACAAGGTCACGGACATGGACCCGGCAAGCGCATACGATTTCCATACGTGGGAAATCTTCCAGAACGTGAGCTCCGGGCTTCTAGCCTACACGCCGGGGACCACGAACCTCGTACCCGCGCTGGCAACGGGCTATACGGTCAACGCCGCCGGGGACGAGTACACTTTCAAGCTCCGCAAGGGCGTGAAGTTCTCCAACGGCACCCCTTTCACCGCAGCCGCGGTGAAGTGGAGCATCGACAGGGTCGCGAAGCTCAATGGCGACCCGGCAGCCCTCGTAACCCAGTACGTCAAGTCCGTGGACGTCGTGGATGACTACACGGTGAAGTTCGTGCTGAATGGCCCCCTCTCGTACCTGCCCGCGCTCGTGGCCACTCCGACCTACTTCCCGATGGATCCGAGCGTGTATCCCGCGGACAAGATCGTGAAGGACGTGGGAGAGCTGAACGGCGGAGAGATCGTCGCTCTCGGGCCCTACCGCCTGACGTCGTTCAAGCGGGACGAGGAAGCGGTGTTCGAAGCCAACCCCAACTACTGGGGCAGGGAACCGGGCGTCAAGAAGATCATCATCCGCTATTTCGCGGATGCCACCACCATGCGGCTGGCATTCGAGAAGGGCGAGATCGACCTGGCCTTCAAGTCCATGAACCCCTCGGACGTCAGTGACCTGATGAAGAACCCCAAGTACAACGCGTTCAAGATCCCCGGCCCGCAGATCCGCTATCTCTGCTTCGAGACCTCGGAGAGCGTATTCAAGGACAAGAAGCTGCGCCAGGCGGTGGCAGCGCTGATCAACCGGCCCGCGATCAACCAGAAAGTGTACCTCGGCCAGAACGCTCCCCTGTATTCCATGATTCCCATTGGCATGAGCTACCATACGGAGGATTTCAAGAAAGCCTGGGGAGACGGGAATATCGCTGCAGCGGAGAAGATTCTCAAGGGCCTCGGGTACACGAAGGACAAGCCCTTCACGTTCGACCTCTGGTACACCCCGAGCCACTACGGCGACCCCGAAGTGAACATGGCGGAGGTCATGAAGGCCCAGTTCGAGAAGACCCCGCTCGTCAACGTTACGATCAAATCCGCAGAATGGGCCACGTACAAGCAGCAGTGGAACAACAAGCAGATGCCGGCCTTCCTGCTCGGATGGTATCCCGACTACATCGATCCGGACGACTACACCTCGCCTTTTGCCCAGACAGAAGGCTCAAAGGGCATGGGCATCTATTTCACGAGCAAGCCCTGGGATGATCTGTTCATCCAGGAGCAGCAGACGACGAAGGACGCAGTGCGCAACGCGACCTTTGGGAAGATGCAGAAGATGTGGACCGACGAGGTCCCCACCGCGCCGATCTACCAGGGCAATCTGTACGTGTTCACGAAAAAGAACGTGACGGGCGTGAAAATCGGCCCGACGCTGATTTTCAACTACGATCAGCTCAAGCTGACGAAATAAGGAGTCACGGGACATACTTCCGGGTCCCCCCTCGCGGGGGACCCGGTTTTTTTCCCTCCCTGATGAGACATCTCCTCAGCTACATTGTCAGCCGTGTTGTCATGGCCATCCCGATGGTCTTCATCATGTTGACCATTGTTTTCATCGTGCTCCGCGTCATGCCCGGTGACCCGGTCTCCGCCATGCTCGGCGCCCACGCGCCGCAACGGGTGATCGACCAGAAAAAAGAGCAGCTGGGGCTGAACAAGCCCATTGTCGTCCAATATGTGGAGTACCTCGGCAAGCTGGCGCGGCTGGATCTCGGGGACTCGATGATCTTCAAACAGAAGGTGAGCCAGCCCATCATCGAAAAGCTGCCCGCAACCATCGAGCTCACGTTGTTCGGCATGCTGATGAGCCTGGGGCTCGGCATCCCGTTGGGCGTATTTGCCGCCCGCAGACGCCGGTCCGGCGGTGACTTTGCCGTCCGCCTGTACGCGAACGTCGTCTACTGCATCCCCGTGTTCTGGATGGGCCTCATGCTGCAGCTCATATTCGGCGTCTGGCTGGGATGGTTTCCCGTTGCCGGGCGCACCAGCGCCCGTTTGGAGGTGTCCAGCTTCTCGAAGACGGGATTCTACATCGTCGATACGCTACGGCTGGGAAACATCGCGGCGTTCGGCGACGTGATGTGGCACCTGGTGCTCCCCTCCCTGACCCTCGGTGTCGTGCTGTCGGGCATCTTTGTGCGTCTGACCCGGGCCAACATGCTGGACGTCCTGAAAAGCGACTATATCCTGGCGGCGCGCGCCCGGGGCATACCGGAGCGGAAGGTTGTCTACAATCACGGGCTGCGCAACGCCCTCATCCCCATCGTGACCATGCTGGGCCTGCAGTTCAGCCTGCTCCTTGCGGGGGCCATTCTCACGGAGAGCACCTTTTCATGGCCCGGCATGGGACGCCTGCTCCTGGAGCGGATCTATCTCCGCGATTATCCGACGATTCAGGGGGTGATCGTGGTCTACACACTTTTTGTAAGCGCCGTGTCGCTCCTGGTGGACCTCCTGTACGCGGCCATCGACCCGCGGGTGAAATACTGATGAGCAACCACCCGGCGCGCCCGAATGTGCACGCTGCCCGTTTCTCCCCCGCAGCGGGAATGGCTTCCCTGTTTCGCTGGTTTTCCCAGGCGCGCCGGAAATACCGGACGGAATGGTGGATCATGATTGCCGGGGTGGTCGTGATCGGATTCATCGTCACCATGACCATCGCGCCGCATCTCTTCACCCGCTACAGCCCGACTGACCAGGAGGCGGGCGGCCAGATGACCGCGCCCAGCCGTGCGCACATCATGGGCACGGACAACCTGAGCCGTGATATCTGGGCGCGGATGGTATACGGGGCGCAGACCATACTGGGGGTGGCCATTGCCGCGGCGCTTCTTTCGGCCATCATCGGCATCCCCCTGGGCCTGCTGTCGGGTTTCGTGGGCGGCGTATTCGACCGGGTCATTTCACTGGTCATGGACTCGGTCTACTCGTTCCCCGGCCTGATCCTGGCCATCGCGTTTGCCGCGATGCTCGGCCCGGGCATCATCAACATCACCCTGGCGGTGGCAGTGGTATATATCCCCACCCACTTCCGTCTCGTGCGCGGCCAGACTCTCTCCATAAAGGAAGAAGTGTACGTGGAAGCGGCCCGCGCCATCGGCGCGCGGCGCGGCACGATCCTCAGCCGCTATATATTCCCCAACGTCATTGCCACCGTGGTCGTCATACTCTCTCTGAATATTGCGGACGCCATCATGACGGAAGCCGCCCTTTCCTACATCGGACTTGGTCTTCCCGCCGGCATCCCGGACTGGGGAATGGACCTTTCAATGGGGAAGAAGTTCCTGCCCTCCGGAACCTGGTGGATGATCACCTTCCCGGGCGTCATGATCGTGCTGCTCGCCCTTGGCTTCACGATGCTCGGTGAGGGCCTGGCGGAAATCCTCAACCCCCGGCTGCTGGAGAGATGATGCCCGCGGAAAAGACGATCCTCGAGGTCCAGCACCTTTCCATTGCCTACCCGATATCCATCGGCGTGGTACGCGCCGTTGAGGATGTCTCCTTCACCCTGGCGGACGGCGAGGCGCTGGGCCTGGTGGGAGAATCCGGCTGCGGGAAGTCCACGCTCGGCCTCTCCATTCTCAACCTGCTGAGACCGCCCGGGAAAGTGACGCAGGGGAAAATCCTGTACCGTGACAAGGACGTCCTCACCCTCGACACTCATTCCCTCCTGAAGCTGCGCGGGCAGAATATCTCCATGATCTTTCAGAATCCACTCACCTCATTGAACCCGCTCATCACCGTAGAAGGGCACTTCCTGGAGACCATCCACTACCACGATCCGGCAATGGAGAAGCACGCGGCCCTGGCAGCCGTACGGAAGATGCTGCAGACCCTGGGTATCGAGGAGAAAAGGTTGAAGGAATACCCCCACCAGCTCTCCGGGGGGATGCGCCAGAGGATCATGATCGGACTGGCGTTGATCATGAACCCTGACATCCTCATAGCAGACGAGCCCACGACCTCCCTGGACGTGATCGTGGAAGCGGGTTTTACCGAGCTCCTGGCCGCACTGCGCAAGCTCTACAAGCTGTCCATCATCCTGATCACGCACAACCTCGGCCTTGTGGCGGAAATAGCCGACCGGATTGCCGTGATGTACGCCGGCCGCATGATGGAGATCGCATCCAGCGTGGAGATATTCGCGCGGCCGCTTCACCCCTACACGCAGGGCCTCATCGACTGCGTGCCGAACATCCTGCTCGACCAGAAAGAGCTCGTGACCATGCAGGGCAGCCCGCCGGACCTCGTAGACCCTCCGAAGGGCTGCAGGTTCGCCCCGCGCTGTCCGAGGGTCATGCCCGTCTGCCGGGAAAAGACGCCTCCGCTCCGTGAGCACGCCCCCGCGCACGCCGCTGCCTGCTGGCTCTACGGCACAGAGACTGGAGCGTCCGGAGGGGACGCTGCAGCGTCTGCAGGGAAGGGCTGATCCATGGCGATCCTCGTAAGGGCAAGTGATCTGGTCAAGGAGTTCCCGCTCCGCCGGAGCCTCTTCGACATTCTCTCTCCGAAGCGGAGCAGCGTGCACGCAGTGGACAGGGTGAGCTTCGCGATCGAGGAAGGAGAAGTCCTGGGGCTCGCGGGAGAAAGCGGCTCGGGAAAGTCGACGACGGGAAGGCTGCTCCTCCGCCTGATCGAGCCGACGTCAGGGCATGTGGAGTACCGCGGCAGGGAAATCACGAGCTATTCACGGCGTGAGCTGGAACAGCTCCGCGCCAAGGCACAGATAGTGTTCCAGGACCCCAACTCCTCTTTGAGCCCGAGAATGAGCGTCGGCCAGGCCATTACCCATCCGCTGCAGATCCATCACATCGGCACACCCTCGCAGCGGAAGGAGAGGGTGCTGGACCTCATGGAGAAAGTGGGGCTCTCCCCCGCGGCTTTCCTTTGCCGCAAGTACCCGCACCAGCTCTCCGGCGGCCAGAGCCAGAGAGTAGTCCTGGCCCGGGCGCTCGTCACGCGGCCCGACTTCCTCGTGGCAGATGAGCCTATTGCCATGGCGGACGTCTCCGTGCGCGCGCTGATCCTCCAGCTCATGCGCCAGCTCAAGAGGGACATGGGCCTCACGTACCTTTTCATCACGCACGACCTGGCAACGGCGAAATATCTGTGTGACCGGATCGCAGTGATGTACCTCGGAAGGATCGTGGAGCTTGCGTCTCGGGACGAGCTCTTCGGGAGACCGCACCACCCCTACACCCGGGCGCTCCTGGCCGCCGTGCCGGTGCCCGACCCCGCCGCGCGCCGTGACAAGAACCTGCCCAAGGGAGAAATCCCAAGCGCCATCAATCCGCCTGCGGGCTGCCACTTCCACCCCCGCTGCCCGTATGCCGTGCCGAAATGCCGCGAAGCCCGTCCACCGCTGCGCGAAATTTCTCCCGGCCACCTTTCTGCCTGTATATTGGACTGAAAGGAGATTCCATGCAGAAACGGAGGCTCGGCAGGACGGATATCGAGATCACCCCTATCGGTCTGGGGTGCTGGCAGTTTTCCCAGGGCGCCAACTGGATGTCCAAGGTCTGGGACACCGTACCCCAGGAGGCGATCACGACAATCGTTGACACCGCGCTCAAAGGCGGGGTGAACTGGTTCGACACGGCAGAGGCATACGGCAGCGGCAGGTCCGAACAGATGCTGGCCGCCGCCCTTTCAAAGCTCGGAGTGAAGCCGGGAAGCGTTGTGGTTGCCACAAAATGGTTCCCGATTTTCCGCACATCGCGCTCCATCCCTGCCACCATCGACACGCGCCTGGCCTGCCTGGGCAGCTATCCCATCGATCTCTACCAGATCCACCAGCCATGGAGCTATTCGCCCATCCCCGCCCAGATGAAGGAGATGGCGAAACTGCTGCGGGCCGGAAAAATCCGCTCGATCGGTGTGAGCAACTTCTCGGCGCGCCAGATGGAGCGCGCCCACGCCGCGCTGGCGTCGGAAGGCATTGTCCTTGCGTCCAACCAGGTCCGGTTCAACCTGCTGGACAGGGGCATCGAGCGCAACGGCCTGCTGGAAGCCGCCAAAAGGCTCGGGGTCACCATTATCGCCTGGTCGCCCCTCGCCCAGGGTGCGCTGACGGGACGGTTTCACGACGAACCGTCCCTTGTGCAGAAGCTGGCACCCATGCGGCGGATGATGGGCCGGCTCAGCCCGGCAGGACTGGCCCGATCTCGTCCGCTCGTGGACGAGCTGCGGCTGATCGCCCGCGCCCATGGCATCAGCGTGGCCCAGGCTGCCCTGGCATGGACCGTGAGCTTTCACGGTGATGCTGTGGTGGCGATCCCCGGTGCCACGAAGGCCGCGCAGGCGGAACAGAGTGCAGGCTCCATGGCTGTCCGCCTTTCAGAGCAGGAGCTTGCGAGGATCGACGAGTTGTCCCGGACAGCCGGAAAGAAGTAGCCGCCCCGCCGGAAGACATAGGAATTTTCACCAAAAATACAAAATATGTAAGAAATATCAAATATATCGAGCTATTCCACCCGATTGACGCCAGGCGAAATTGATAAACGCTCTCAAGACGGGTATCATTGCAGGTTGAAGGAGTTGAAAATGAAAAGAGCTTTCCTTATCATAATTGTCCTCCTCTCGGCGACAGCCGTTTTTGCCGTCAATTACTCTACTTTCCAGTCCGGCTTCAACGAGTTTGCGCAGGACCTGGCCAATGGCGCGCCTTTCAATTCGTCTATCGGTCTCGGGTGGTCGCAGGCATACATCGGTCAATTCCCGCATTTCGGCCTGGGTGTTACCGCAGGCGTGACCACGATATCAGCCGGGGCGATACAGACCCTTGCGGATGCAATGGGCGTAACGCTTCCTTCTAATTTCAGCTATGCGAGCAAGTACGGATTGCCTCTTCCCGGCTACACCATCGACGCGCGTATCGGCGGCTTTGTTTTGCCGTTCGATATCGGGTTGAAGCTGGGCTACATACCGCCGGGCACTTTTCCGACCGTGGACGTCAACTACCTCCTGTTTGGAGTAGATTTCCGCTACGGCCTGCTCAAGGATCAAGGATTCTCACCCGCATTGTCCGTTGGGCTTGGCTACAATCACATGAAGGCAAGCGTGGCTGTGCCCGGATTCCTGGGAGGCCCCGTCACTATTGCACAAGTGTATAACCCGAGCGATTCTTCCAATCATACCCTTAGCCTTGCAAACCCCGATTTCGGACTTGACTGGAGCACGAACGTCGTGGAGCTGAAGGCGCAAATAAGCAAGAAGCTCATATTCATCACGCCGTATCTTGGCGTTGGCGCGGCCCTCTCGTTCGGCTCATCCGCGAGCGGCAGCGTGACATCGCAACTCAAATATGATGGCAACCCGATCACGCCGCAGCAGATTGCCGACATCACGGCCTACTACAAGTCTCAAGGTCAGACTCCCCCCGATCTTTCATCACTCGGCATCAGCGCCAGCGCAAAGAACGGGGCTGCACTCGCCTTCCGCGCCTTCGGAGGCGTTTCACTCAACCTTTTCATCCTCTATCTCGATCTCGGCGGAGGATACGACTTCTCCACGGGTTCTTTCGGCGGCTCCCTGAACGCGAGAATAGCACTCTAGTCCATCGCGGTTCGCCCCGGGCAGTTGCCCGGGGCGGGCCATTCTCCCGAGGCACTCGACCGGGCAGGAGTGTTCTGCTACAGTGTGCCCTCCATGCCATCACGTCCAATCCGCGCCTCATTCCTCGCGAACTATTTTTTCCTTTTCATCACGTACGCGATACTCGCTCCCTATCTCCAGCTCTACCTGAAGGCGCGGGGCATGTCCGCGTCACGCATCGGCGTGCTCCTCGGCTGTCTGGAGGTGGCCGGTCTTGCCGGGCCGATTCTCCTGGGCAGGCTGGCAGACAGGAGCTCCGCGTACAAGGGGCTGCTTGCAGGCTGCATCCTGGTTCCCGTCATCGCCTTCATCCCCATGGAGCTCACCACGCGCTTCCCCCTGTTCCTGGCGTGCGTCATCATGATGGGGTTCACCTACCGGGCCACCACTCCGCTGCTGGATTCCCTTGTCAGCAGGATCCTTCCCGATCCCGCGCGGCAATACGGCAAGTTCCGCATCGCCGGGAGCGTCGGCTTCATCCTGGTATCCCTGCTCTTCCAGTTTACCGGCCTGGTCACGGGCGAGTCTTCGCTGCCCATCCTGCTTGCGTTCATCGCCACGGCCGTGTGCGCGGCGTTTGTGGTCGGAACGCTCCCCCGCAGTCCGCAGGCGGATTCGCCGCGGCCCCGGCATGCTGCGGCAAAGGAGCCGGCGGGCGCCCGGCCGCATCTCTACGATGGATTCGACGGAAGGTTCTGGGCCGTGATAGCCGTCATTTTCCTGGGCAGGTTCGGAATCGGCGCCTACTACTCGTTCTTTTCCCTGTTCCTCCAGCAGACATTCCCCCGCTCCGGTGTGAGCATCTTCTGGGCAATCGGCTCGGTCGCCGAGATTGCCACGATGTGGTTTTCCGGAGCGCTCATCCGGCGGTGGGGCCTGCGGGTCCTGCTCGTGGTCTCCCTTGCGGCCATAAGCGCGCGCCTGGGGCTCTTCGTCATTGCGCCATCACTCCTCGTGGTGTGCCTGGCCCAGCTCCTTCATGCCTTCACATTCGGAACATTCCACACCTCCGCGGTCGCGTACGTGAATCTCAAGATCGAACATGACCGCAGGGGCACCGGCATGGCCATCTACAATGCTGTGGGCATCGGCCTGCCCTCGTTTCTTGCAAGCGTGGCGGGGGGATTTATCCTGGAGGCGCACGGCTTCGTCGTGCTGTTCCTGTCGTACGCCGCAATCCCGATAGTGGGTATCGTTGTCCTTGCCGCCTTCGGGAAGCGGCTGCTGCCGGCCGCCCGTCCGATCCAGGTCTGATCAACAACCGGCGAGGCCGCACTTCTTTACCAAGCCACCTGCCCCTGCTATCCTTCTGCCATGGAAACCGCCAGCCTGGTGAAGGAGCTTACCGAAGCCCGCGGTCCTTCGGGCTACGAGGCCGAGGTGCGCGCGGTGGTCAGGAAGCGGTTCGAGCAGCACGCGGATGAGATACGGGTGGACCCCATGGGCAACCTCGTTGCCCTGCGCAAAGGATCCCAGGCAGGGGACACGCGCGTTTCCCTGATGCTGGCCGGCCACATGGATGAGATCGCCCTCATGGTCATCCAGGTGGAAAAAGGGTTTCTCAGGGTCACACAGATCGGCGGGTTCGATGCCCGCGTTCTCTTCGGCCAGGAGGTGGTCGTACACGGGACACGGGAGCTTCCCGGCCTGGTCGTGAGCGTGCCCCCGCATTTTACCGATCCTTCAGAACGGGAAAAGCCGGTTCCCCTGGAAAAGCTCTTCATCGACGTGGGTCTTCCGCCGGAAGAAGTGAAGGCGGCAGTGCGGGTCGGGGACGTAGTGACCCTTCGCGGCAGGTGGACCCCGCTTGCCGGCGGGTACGCCGCGTCCAAGTCCATGGATGACCGGGCGGCGGTGGCGGTGCTGGTCTTGTGCCTGGAGGAGCTCTCCCGGCGGAGGCATGACTGGGACGTGTACGCCGTTGCCACCGTCCAGGAAGAGGTCGGAAGCGTGGGAGCCGTCTCGGGGGCATTCAGCATACGGCCGACCATCGCCGTCGCAGTGGACGTGACATTCGGCATGCAGCCGGGACTTTCGCCAGCGGAAGCGGTGAAAATGGATGCCGGCCCCTGCATCGCCCTCGGTCCGAATTTTCATCCGCTCATACACGATCGCCTGGCGGCCACGGCAAAAGCCATGGAGCTTCCCTTCCAGGTGGAAGCCATTGCCGGGGCAAGCGGCACGGATGCCTGGCCCATCCAGGTAAGCCGGGAGGGAGTGCCCTGCGGCCTTCTCAGCATTCCCGTGCGTTCAATGCACACGCCGGTGGAAACGGTGTGCCTGCGGGATGTGGAGCGGACTGCAAAGCTCCTCACGGAGTTCATCTGCCGGCTGGAGCCCGGCTTTGCCGCTGCGCTGGCAACCCCGGACGCGCTGTCTGCGGCCGCCGCTCCGCTGCCGGGGAGCCCCTCGTGATTCTTCAGCGGCTTTCGGAGGCGCACGGCGTCTCGGGCCACGAGGAGGAAGTCCGTTCGATCATTCTCGAGGAAATCCGGGGCCGCGTCGAAGAATGCCGCGTCGATGCAGTGGGCAACCTCATTGCCCGCAGGAAGGGCACCGGAGGCTCGACACTGCGGGTGCTGGCCGCCGCGCACATGGACGAGGTCGGGCTCATGATCACCCAGGTGGAGGACAACGGCCTTCTGCGCTTTGCCAAGGTCGGCGGCATCGATGACCGTGTGCTTCCCGCCCGCGCCGTGCTGGTCGGCGGGAAACGAGTGCCCGGTGTGATCGCCATCAAGCCGGTTCACCTGACGGAAAAGGGCGAGCGGGAAAAAGTGATCGAGTGGAAGCAGCTCACAATCGATATCGGCGCCTCGGGCAGGGCGGAGGCGGAAAAGCTCGTGCAGCGGGGTGACTGCGTCGTGTTCGCCACGGAGTTCCGCGCGCTGGCCGGGCCCGGCTCCGCCTGGCGGACCGTACAGGGCAAGGCCTTTGACGATCGTGCCGGCTGCGCCATCCTTGCCGAGCTGCTCAAGGAGCGTTTCCCCTTCGACCTGTCTGCCGCGTTCACCGTCCAGGAAGAAGTGGGCCTTCGGGGAGCCCGGGTTGCCGCCTACGCGGAAAACCCTGACGCGGCCATCGTGCTGGAATGCACCGGCGCGAACGAGGTGCCCGCGAAGCAGGACGTCAGCCCTTCGACACGGATAGGGCTGGGTCCTTCCATCACTATTCGGGACAACAGCTTCATCGCCGATCCGCGGCTCGTAGAGCATTTCAGCGCCGTGGCGCGCGCACAGGGCATCCCGCACCAGTACAAGCAGCCGAACATAGGGGGAACCGATGCAGGAGCCATCCAACGCGTGCGGGAGGGCGTGGCGTCCATCGTCCTTTCTGTGCCGGCGCGCTACATCCACTCCCCCGCGGCCATCATGGAGCTCGGCGATTTCGAGAACGCGCTCAGGCTTGCGCGGGAGGCGCTGATGCGCCTGCCCGAGGCGCTGCAGGCATAGGGAGGGACGTGTGCACGAACTCATAAAGAAGCTCGCAGAATGCTTTGGCCCCTCCGGGTACGAGTCCGGTGTGCGCGAGCTGGTGCGCGCGGAGATCCCCAGGGGAATAGAGACACGGGTGGACGCCATGGGCAGCCTGATCGCGCATAAGAAGGGAACGGGCGGCGGACGCAGGGTCATGCTGGCAGCCCACATGGACGAAATCGGCGTGGTGGTGACGCACGTGGACCAGCGTGGTTTCCTCCGATTCGGGGGTGTCGGGGGAGTGCGCGTGCTTCCCCTGATGGGCGGCAGGGTGCGGTTTGCCAATGGAACAATCGGCGTCATCGGCCTGGAGAAGGTGGAAGACGCGTCCAGGATTCCTCCCATGGAGAAGTTCTACATCGACGTGGGCGCGCGTGGCCCCGCCGACTGCCCGGTGAAAGTGGGTGATGTGGCCTGCTTCCACAGGGTGTGCGAGACTGCCGGCACACGGATCGTGTCCAAGGCCATGGATGACAGGATCGGGTGCGCGGTGCTCCTGCAGGTCCTGAAGGAGCTGGAAAAGTCGCCCCACGAGCTCTATTTCGTTTTCACCGTGCAGGAGGAGGTGGGCCTGCGCGGAGCCACGACAACAGGATATGGCGTCGAGCCGGAGATTGCGCTCGCTGTCGACGTCACCCTCACCGGAGACACTCCGGAGTGCGCTCCCATGGCCGTCGAGCTCGGCGCGGGCCCCGCTGTCAAAATTAAGGATGGGGGCATGATGGCCCACGTGGGGGTGAAGGATTGGCTGATCCGCACCGCGGAAACGGCCGCCCTCCCGTTCCAGCGCGAAGTCCTCACGTCCGGAACGACAGACGCGTGCGCCATCCAGACCACGCGGGGCGGAGTGCCGGCCGGCTGCGTCTCCGTACCGGCCCGCTACGTGCACATGCCTTCCGAGATGGTCGACTATGGGGATGTCCTCGGCGCGGTGAAGCTTCTCACACACGCGCTCACCGCACCCATCGATATCGGATAGCGCAATGGCAGAGCACGCCGAGGTACGCCGCGGGCTTGATCCGCGCATATTCGTGGCCATTGTGGAGGAAAGTCCCACCTCGGTCATGATCACGGACCCCCGGGGCAACATCGAGTACGTGAACCGCAAGTTCTCGCTGCTCACAGGCTTCTCCAGTGAAGAGGTCATCGGGATGAATCCGCGGCTGCTCAAGTCCGGGGTGCAGCATCCCGAGGTATACACGAATCTCTGGCGGACCATCCTGGGCGGCAGCGAGTGGCGGGGAGAATTGTGCAATCGGAAGAAGGATGGCGAGCTGTACTGGGAGCTGGCCGCGATCTCCGCCATCCATGACGCGGAAGGCGCCATCACGCATTTCCTGGCCATCAAGGAAGATATCACCGACAGGAAGACCATGGAGAGGCTGCTCTGGCAGGCCAAGGCAACCGCGGAAGCGGCGAACAAAGCCAAGAGCCGTTTTCTGGCTGACATGAGTCACGAGCTGCGCACCCCGCTGAACTCGATCCTGGGTTTCAGCCAGCTCCTGGAGCTGCAGGGCGGGGAGAGCCTCACGGCAAAGCAGCGCGAATACCTGCGGTGGATCCGCGACGGCGGTGAGCACCTCCTGGACATGGTGAATGACGTCCTCGATCTTTCCAAGGTGGAAGCGGGCAAGGTGGAGCTGGAGAAGTCTCCCTTCGATCCCTCCGCGCTCATCCGCCGGGTGCTGACAACGGTGCGTTCCCTGGCCGCAAAAAAGCATCTGCACATGGAAATCTCCCTGCTGGCAGAGCCTGGTCTGGTGGACGCCGACGAGGTGAGGATCAAGCAGGTGCTCTACAACCTGCTGTCGAACGCAATCAAGTTCACCGAGCGGGAAAAGCGGATCGGGGTGGAAGCGCGGGCCGAGGACGGAGGGCTTGCCATCACCGTCTGGGACCAGGGGATCGGCATACCGGCCGCGGACCTCGCCCGAATCTTCGATCCCTACGTCCAGTCGCGCCTGGCGCGGCGCGGAGAGGGCACGGGACTGGGGCTGGCAATCGTGAAAAGCCTCGTGGAGCTGCATGGCGGAACGGTTTCAGTCACCAGCGTGGTAGGAAAGGGAAGCAGGTTCACCGTGCGCCTGCCGGGGTTCCATGCACCTGAGGTTTCAGAGCCAGTGCTCGCGCCGTCAGCCGGAAAAGAGCCCTCCACGGGGTCCGAGGAAATCCCCGACCTGGTGGGGAAAACGGCACTCGTGGTGGACGACAGCCCGGCAAACCGGGCGCTGATGGAGAAGATACTCACCGCGTTCGGCTGCACGGTCGTGCTTGCCGCAAGTGGAGAAGAGGCGGTCAGCGCTGCGGACCGCGCCTCGTACGACATGGTCTTCATGGACATCATGCTTCCCGGCATGAACGGCATCGAGGCCATGCGGGAGCTGCGCAAAAAGGGGGCGCGGGGGCCCATGGTAGCCCTTACCGCGTATGCCATGAAGAGCGACGCGGAACGGTTCCTTGCAGAAGGATTCGACGGGTTCATCCCCAAGCCGGTGCGGATCTCCGAAGTCATTTCCTACCTGGAGGGTGTGTAGATGGCAGCGCCAGAGATGGGGGTGGGAATAATCGGCTACGGCTTTATCGGCAAGGTCCATGCTTTCGCGCATCGCAGCATCCCGTTCTTCTACGATCCGGCCCCCGTGGCGGCACACCTGGCGTGCGTGGCCACCTCCCGGGCGGAAACCTCCTGGCAGGCACAGGAGCACGGCGGGTTCGCATCATCCACCGCGGACTGGCGGGAGATCATCGAGCGCCCGGATATACAGATCGTCCACATCTGCTCCCCGAATGCGCTGCACGCGGACCAGCTGTGCGCGGCCATGCGCGCCGGCAAGCATGTCTACTGCGACAAGCCCCTGAGCGCGACCCCGCAGGAGGCCGCAACGGTAAAGCGCGCCATGGTCGGCTGGACAGGCATCGGCCAGATGACGTTTCAGAACAGGTTCTTCTCGGCCACCCAGAGGGCCCGGCAGCTCATCGACGAAGGCTTCCTCGGCGATGTTCTCGGCTTCCGTGGAGTCTACCTGCATGCAGGGAGCGTGGATCCCCTTACGCCGGTGAAATGGAAACTTCGGAAGGCAGACGGGGGCGGCGTGCTGCGAGACCTCGGCTCCCACCTGATCGACCTTGTGGACTGGCTGGCGGGTCCATTCACCGAGATTCGCGCCGAGAAGCGCATCCTCTATCCGTGCAGGCCCGACGGCCGGGGCGGCACGGAGAGCGTGGAAGCCGAAGACCAGGTGGTGATGACGGTACGGACCGCCTCCGGCGCCGTTGGCACACTGGAAGCCTCCAAGATAGCGACCGGCGCGGAAGACGACCTTCGCGTGGAGCTCCACGGGAGCCGGGGGGCGCTCAGGTTCGACCTGATGCAGCCCGACTACCTGGAGGCCTATTCCCTCTCGGATCCCGCGGCGCCCCTGGGAGGCACGCGCGGCTGGAAGAGGATCGCAACCCTTCAGCGCTACCCTCCCCCCGCAGTGTTCCCGTCCCCCCGCGCCACCTCGGGCTGGCTCCGCGGGCATACCCACTGCCTGTACAATTTCCTTCGCGCCGTGGCCCTGGGCACTCAGCCCGAGCCGTCCCTAACCCGGGGAATCGAGATCCAGCTCATGATGGATTGCGCGGAGCTGTCCGCTGAGACCGGAGTCTGGCAGAAAATCCGCACGGAAACCTGAGAGCGGCGTCACGGGCAGCGCGGGCCGCTGAGGCTCGGCGTACGCTTTCTTCCTCCCCGCTCACCATTCGGCAGTGTCGACCAGAATTTTTGTAAACCGCGCAGGCTCAGCAGCCCATGCGTGAAAGGTGAGTGAGAGGTCTTTCGTCAAGGAGATCGCGGTTATTGCCTCCTCGACCGGGATTGCCTTTTTTTCAAGCGGCGCTTTTCGACTTTCTGACTGGTGCCGCAAATGACTCCTTTTAGCGCCTTTCTCCTCCTTTCTGTCTGGTTTTCGCGGAGCGGCTTCTTCGTGGACCCACTATTTCGGACGAGGCTCGAAAGTCCTGCTTGAAATACTGTGCGGGATAGTCAAGGACCACGGCGTTGATCGTCTCCCATGTCAGATGACGGTCGACGGCATCGTCGATGTGCTCTATGTCTCCTCGCTCGATGATCTGCACGAGTGCCGTATGTTCGACAATGATATGGTCAAGGGAAAGGGGCATGACCATTGTGCGGAGCCTGTCATAGTTGTGATCCATTTTCTTCACATAGAACCAGCTCTGCTCCTTTTTACACCCGCGGAAAATCAAGCGATGGAACTCGTTGTCCACGATCAGCATCCGATCGTAGGCTTTCGCCCGCTGGCAATCACGTTGTGTCTGTATGTTGGATTTCAGAGCCTCGATGTCCGCCGTCGAAAAGCTGTTGCATGCCTCACGGAGCACCGCCTTTTCCAGGGCAAGACGGACAAAACGAGCCTCCTGCGCCTGCTCCAGGTCGATGGGAGTGACGATCGATCTCTTCTGCGGAGTGATGAGAATGAGGCCGTCCCCGGCAAGCCTTATGAAGGCTTCCCTGACAGGTGTGCGGCTGATGCCGAGCGCTTCTGAGACCTCCTTCTCACTGATCCGCTGCGCGGGCTTGATGTGCAGCTCAATGATGTTGGTCCGCAAAACCTGATATGCCCACTGGTGAATAGGCTGGTGTTTTTCCTGTTCGAGTATATCAATGCTCAGATTCTGAGATGCTACCATACTAGTATGGCGAGGATTATGAGTATCGCTTTTTGATTTGTCAAGAGAAAAATATTCCCGGCACGCGCGGCTGGCCCCTCCCCCCGCAGTGATGAAGCCGTGTGGGCCGCTGGGGCTCAGCGTCCCTTGCCCTCGTCTCCTATTGCCTTCAACTCCACCGCGGAGAGCTTCTCTTTTTTCGCCAGGCTCTTCAGAACGTCCCTCTCGTTGTAGAGGAAAAAGACCGCCATTCCGGCCAGGCAAATGAAGACGGAGACGACCGCGCTCATCCTGATCCCGAAGGGGTGCTGCACCGACATGCCGAGAGTGAGGAGTGACGGAAAGAGGATGTTGGCGATGGACACCCCGAGGTTGGTCTCGAATGACCGTACGCCAAAGAACATACCGGCCTTGAAATTCCCGGTCTCGATTCCGTCCGCTTCCGCGACGTCAGCTACAATGGCGTTCGGGACTATGGTGAATATCGCGATGGGAACTGCTGCCACAACCACCGCCACCACGGCGAATACGAGACCCGGCAGGGGAAGGACGCCCATCAGGGAGAATGCCACGAACAGAACCGCGAGAAGGAGGAAGCCGAATATGAGCGTGCGCTTCTTTTCCCATTTAACCGCGGCCATCGTTATGAACGGGTAGAAAACGAAAGAAAAGACGAACATAAGCATCATGAGAAAGGAGGTGGTCTCCTTTTCCAGTCCCAGGAGGGTCACGACATAATAGACGATACCCATCTGGATGATGGTCTGGCACACATTATAGAGCAGCTCGCTCACAAGGAAGCGCGTGAAGTTCCGGTTTGAAAGTGACGACTTCAACGCCTGCCAGGTCCCCTCGTTGGAAACCGAGTAGGCAGCATACCGGCGCTCGTTCAGGAAGAGGACCGGCAGCAGCATGAGCACCAGGGCGAGCGCGGCGAATATGATCTCCACGGTCTGAAACGCGCTGATGGAATCCATTCCCCCGTGCTCGAATGCGCCCTGGAAATCGTAGACGAAATTCCCCACGGCGAAGCCGAGGGACCAGGTGACCCCGATCACCGTGCTGATGACCAGGCGCTCCTTTGGAGTGTGTCCCAGCTCGCTGATGAGCGCGTTGTACGGGGCCGTGTACATCACGAAGAAGAAGTAGAAAAGAAGAATCGTTACGGTCAGCCACGCCACATTCATCCAGCTTGCCGAAGGACTCGGATTCTGATGGAAATGCTTGAGCGGAATGAACACGAGCACGGAAAAGAGGGCAAACGGGGCGGCGCTCACCGCCATGTAGAATCGCCGCCGCCCCAGGCGGGAGCGTGAACGGTCCGACCAGGAGGCAAGGAGAGGATTTGTGACCGCGTCAAAGAAGCGTGCGCCGAAGTTTATGATGCCGATGATCGTGAGGACGCCGAGCACGGCTCCCTCGAAGATGAAGGGGGGAAAAATCCTCGTTGCTGCAAACGTCTCGGGCGGCATGTAGAAGTACATCACGAGGTTGCTCACCCCGTAGGAGGCAAGGGACCAGCCGAGCTGGCCGAGGGCGAAGATGATCAGCTTCCACAGGGGAAGCTTTTCAGGAACATGCTCCGCAGGAACAGCCTTGTGCATGTCCGCAGAAGAATACTACACGGGGCCGGAAAACGCTACTTGTCCTCCGCCGGCTTCAGATCTTCGGCCTCGATGGACGCCGTGAAGTCCTTGCCCTTGGCAGGATCGATGGTCAGATCGAAGACGTACTCGTCGTTGTTCTCGTCCGCGGCCATGAGGTTGTAGGTAACTTTGTCCTTTCCGATTGGAATTACGATGCTGTGCGTGTCTCCGGCTGCGAGCGTCGACTCTTCGTCCAGGAGATCCACCCCCCACGCGTCGGAATCCTCAGGGGAGATGAAAAGGTATTGCAGCTCATGGACGGTATTGTTCGTGACTTTCAGCGTCGCAAAGGTGAACTCGGGCGCTTTGCTGTTCAGGTTCTTCTGCGTCAGGGTGATCGTGGATTCCTTTCCGTCCGTCAGCACGTAGTTGTAGACTTCGAACATGTGCCCTGCCTCATCGGTCGCCATGATGTCGAATTTGAATGTCTTCTCGGGATAGTGGATGTAATACCCCAGCGACCCGCCGTCCTTCACGACGAAATCAGCCCCGATGATGTCAGGTCCCCAGTACTCGCTATCGGAGGGGGAGAGGAAAATCGTCTCGATTTTGGTCCCCGTCGAGTTTTCGAACGTGATCTTGTTCAGCTCGCTGGGATCAAAGGCAAATGCGGATGCTGCGGCCAGTGCCGCGAAAAGAACCGCCATCACCATGAGCTTGCGCATGCTCGCTCCCCCCTTTCCTGTACCTTCGGTACCTTTTTCGTCGAATGTGAGAATATAGCCCCGATGCAGAAGGATTTCAATTTCACCTCGGAGTCCGTGAACGAAGGACACCCTGACAAGCTCTGCGACCAGATCGCGGATGCCCTGCTGGATTGCCTGATTGCGCAGGATCCGGATTCCCGGGTTGCGGTGGAGTGCATGGTGACGACCGGCAGCGTCCACGTTGCAGGGGAGGTCACCACGACCGGGTTCGCCGATGTGCAGAGCATCGCGCGCCGGATATTGAAGGAGGTCGGCTACACGAATCCCGAGTTCGGCATCGACTGCCAGGACGCCGGCGTGTGGGTCTCTCTCCACGCGCAGAGCCCGGAAATCGCGGAGGGCGTGGGCGGTTCGCCGGGGAAGCCGCAGGGGGCGGGAGACCAGGGCATCATGTTCGGCTTTGCCTGTGATGAGACCCCTGAGCTGATGCCGCTGCCCATCATGATCGCGCACCGGCTCTGCATGCGCCTTGCCGCCGTGCGGCGGGAAAGGATAATCCCGGACCTGGGGCCTGACGGCAAGAGCCAGGCGACTATCGCGTACAAGGATGGAAAGCCGGAGCGCCTGGCCTGCGTGGTGATCGCACAGCAGCATGGCAGGAGCATCGTGGAAAACCGGCTGCGCCGGGAAATCATCGAAAAGGTGATCAAGCCGGTCTGCGGAGAGCTGTACGATGCGGACACCCGCACCTATATCAATTCGGCAGGCAGTTTTACACTGGGCGGCCCCGAGGCGGACACCGGCGTGACGGGAAGAAAGCTCGTCGTGGACAGCTATGGAGGCATGGCCCGAAACGGCGGCGGAGCCATTTCGGGGAAGGATCCCTCCAAGGTGGACCGATCAGGGGCTTACGCCGCGCGCTGGATCGCCAAGAACCTCGTGGCGGCCGGCCTTGCGCGGCGGTGCGAAATTCAGCTTTCCTATGTCATCGGAGAGCCCAGCCCGACCAACATATTCATCGACACGTTCGGCACGGGCGTGCGTGACGAGCGTGCGCTCGAGGCGCTCGTGAGAAAGCACTTCCCCCTAAGCCCCAGGGAGATCATCGCTGCCCTGGATCTCAGGAGGCCGATCTACCGAAAGACCGCTGTCTTCGGCCACTTTGGCAGGCTGGATCCTGACTTTACCTGGGAAAGGACAGACACGGCAGCTGCTCTCAGGCAGGAACTAACCAGCGGGCTCGGCCAGGTTCTGCCGGAGTCCAGGCCGTGATCCGCGCCGTCCTGTTCGACTTCGACGGCACGCTCACCCGGCCCGAAGCCATCGACTTTTCCGTGCTGCGCCGGCTCCTGGGATGCCCTCCCGAGCTGTACATCCTCGAGTTCATCCAGACACTTCTGACTGAAGAAGAGCGGCGGGAGGCGCAGCAGATTCTGGAGGAGTTCGAGCTGATTGCTGCGCGCGCCTCGGTGCCCAACGACGGCGCAGAGGAGCTGATCGGGCTCCTGTCACGCAAAGGAGTGCCGCGGGGAATACTCACACGGAACAGCATGTCTTCGATCACGGAAGCCATGAAAAACTTCACGACATGCAGGACGGAAGACTTCGATGTCATCCTCACGCGCGAAAGCCCGGGACGACACAAACCTCACCCTGATGGGGTTCTGCACGCGGCGCGGAGCTTCGGGCTTGCCCCCGCAGAGGTGCTGATGGTAGGAGACTACGTATTCGACATCGAGGCTGGAAGGGCGGCAGGGGCCCCCACCGCGCTCATCACCAACGGCCGCGCCGCGCCGCCGATCCAGCCGG
The DNA here is from genome assembly GCA_964437385.1 of uncultured Spirochaetaceae bacterium. Taxonomy (GTDB): domain Bacteria; phylum Spirochaetota; class Spirochaetia; order SZUA-6; family Fen-1364; genus Fen-1364. Next base: position 14,002 of record CAYTGX010000026.1, on the reverse strand, counting down.
CCCCGGACTTCACGGTGGAGACCCTGCGGGAGCTCCCCCCGCTGCTCGGGCTCTAGTGCACATCGCGCGAAGCGCGATATCCGTAGGGCGGCAGGCGTTTGCGGAGCAAACGCCGGGAGCCCCCGGCAGGTGCGTCTATCCGGATCAGACGTGCCATCGCCCTATGGGTTCTCACGCCTGTAGGGCGATGGCATGCAAAAGACAGTCGGTCCGGCGCGTGGAGACCGCCCTTCGGGCCGTGCCCTACTCCCCCATGATGGTGACGATAAGGGTCCTGCGGCGCGGCTTCACGTCGCACTCCAAAAGAAAAAGCTGCTGCCACTGGCCCAGGGAGAGCTTTCCCTCGGAGACCGGCACAGTGATCGACTGCCCCAGCCACGTGGCCTGCAGGTGCGAGTGACCATTGCCGTCATGCCATGCCTTCTCGTGGCCGTAGGAACGGCTGGGAGGAACCAGGCGGTCGAAGAGCTCAGGCAGATCCCCGGCCAGGCCCGGCTCGAGCTCGATTGCGCCCACTGCCGCCGTGCTGCCGACGACAAAGACGTGCGCCGTTCCCGTGGCGATGCCCGAGTCTGTCACGAGCCGGTCCACCTCGCCGTCGATTCCCTTCATGTCGCGATGCCCGGCGGTCTGTACCGCGAACTCCCGCTGGTAAATCATGTTCCCCTCCCCCAGCGGCCAATGCAGGAAAGCATCAGGGAGTAGCTCGCGGGCCCCTGCCGCCGAAAAGAGCCCAGCGCCTCCGTGCAGCTCGTGCAGTCCTCCACGACAGTCACCGACTCCACACCGGCATCCCGTAGCAACGCAAGGTTCGCCTCGCGCAGGTCCAGGCTGTGCGTGCCATCCTGGTTCCGCACGACCGTGGCCGCTCCAAACTGCCGGGAAAAAGGACCTGCCCTCTCCTCCGGGACACGGTAACAACAGGGACCGATCCCGGGGCCGATGGTGACTGCGACATCTTTCGCGAGCGTCCCATAGCGGCTGTGCATGGCGCCGAGCGCGCTCGCAACGATGCCTGTTCCCTTCCAGCCTGAATGCACGAGGCCGAAAACGCCGTTCACGGTGTCCCTGAGGAAGATGGGCAGGCAGTCGGCCACAGTGGCGGAGAGCACGGCATCAAGGCGATTGGTGATCATGCCGTCCGCTTCCTCTTCCGCAAGGGCTTCAGGCTGCTGCTGATCCACGACGATTACCTTCTGCGAGTGCACCTGTCGCAGTCCGAAAACCCGTTCTTCTTTCAGCCCCATCAGCGAGAACAGGCTCGTTCTGCATGGAAGGTCCCGGCGGCGCGACAAGGCCATGTTCCCCGCCAGGGCCAGCGAGATGACCGCGCGAAGCCCGCCCCCCGCGGTGGACTTATCCCCCAGGGGGATTTCGCACATCATGTCGGCGGCCAGGTACTGCATGTGGATGCGCCGAATCTCCTTCACGGGCACTGCCTTGCTGCGGGCCGGACGATGTCAGGCATTATATTGTCCCGATGCGACATCCATTCCCTCTCCGGTCCAGTTGGTATGGAAGAACTTTCCCCGGGGCGTGTCGACCCGCTCGTACGTGTGAGCGCCGAAAAAGTCGCGCTGTGCCTGGAGCAGGTTGGCCGGAAGGCGGCCGCACCTGTAGCCGTCGTAAAAACTGAGCGCGGTGGAGGACGCCGGGATCGGGATCCCCGCCTCGATTGACCTTGCCGCTGTCCTCCGCCACGAATCCTGACAGCTTTCGATTGCCGTCCTGAAGTAGGGAGCAAGGAGCAGGTTCGTGAGATTCGGGTTTCCATCGAACGCTTCTTTTATCTTTCCCAGGAAGGCGCTTCGGATAATGCACCCGCCCCGCCACATGAGCGCGATCCCTCCGTAATTCAGGTTCCAGTGGTATTCCTTTGCCGCCTCTCGCATCAGCATGTACCCTTGGGCGTATGAGACGATCTTGGAGGCATAGAGCGCCTTGCGGATGTCCTCGACGATCTCTTTCTTCCTGCCGCTGAACTTCCCGGACGGCCCGGGCAGGGACTTCGACGCAATGACGCGCTCGTCCTTCATGGCGGAGAGGCAGCGGGCAAAGACGGCCTCACCGATCAGGGTCACCGGGATGCCGAGATCCAGCGCATTGACGCCCGTCCATTTTCCCGTGCCTTTCTGGCCGGCCGTGTCGAGGATCTTTTCCACCAGGGGCTCGCCGCGCTCATCCTTGAAAGCGAGTATCCGGCTGGTAATCTCGATGAGGTAGCTGTCCAGCTCGCCCTTGTTCCAGTCCGCAAAGACCTCCTGCATCTCGTCGTGGCTCATGCCCAGCCCGTCCTTCATGCATTGGTAGGCCTCGCAGATGAGCTGCATGTCGCCATACTCGATCCCGTTGTGGACCATTTTCACGTAGTGACCCGCCCCGTCTTCTCCCACCCAGTCACAGCAGGGCAGACCGTCCGTCGTGGCGGCGACAGCCTGGAAGATTTCCTTCACGAGAGGCCACGCTTTCGGATTACCCCCGGGCATTATCGAAGGCCCGTGGCGCGCTCCCTCCTCTCCGCCGGAAACCCCCGTGCCGATGAAGAGAAAACCCTTGTCCGCCAGGTCCCTGGTCCGGCGGATGGTGTCCGGAAAGTGCGAGTTGCCGGCGTCGATGATGAGATCTCCCGTCTCCAGGTGCGGAAGAAGCTGCGCGATGGTCTGATCGACCGCCTCCCCTGCCTTCACGAGCAGCATGATCTTCCTGGGCCGCTCGAGGCCGGCCACAAGCTCTTCAATTGTATGCGCGCCCTGGATGGTCTTTCGTCCCTTTGCCGCCTGCTGGAGAAACTCATCCACCTTGGACACGGTCCGATTGAACACGACGACCGAATATCCATGGTCGTTTATGTTGAGGACGAGATTCGCTCCCATGACGGCAAGGCCTATGAGTCCGAAATCGGCTTTCTTTTCCATGCATCTCTCCTTGTCTGACTCGCTCACCGCGCCTCACCGGCTGAAATTGCTCCGCGATGCCCACAGCCCAACTGCGGGATTGCAAACATAATAGATACGCTCTCCACCCGGAAGGTCATTCCAGCCGTCATGCAGGAAGGCAGGATCGTATTTCTTCATCATCACCTGAAGGGGTGCAAAGCAAAAACCTGCTTTCTCGACCTCTTCCTTTGTGAGCCCTCCCGGACAATACGTGACCGTGAAGCGCCCCTCGGTGGAGCCATGGATCAGATGTGCCGCCACGCCAAGGCTCTCCCTCAGGTCAGCATTCTCTTTCACGAGCTCCAGGATTCTTGGAGTCGTGAAGTATCCGTACTTCCGGATCAGCGCGTCGATTCCCGGATCCTCCCCGAACCGGCGAACCCCCGGGGCAAGGACAACGAGCTCACCCCGGTCTGCGATGGCCATGCGTGTACGGTAGATCGCCTTGTTGCCCAGCCACGTGCTCTTGAACTCACTGGGGTCGAGGTACACGACCACCTTTGCCAGCGGCTCTTCCACCAATGTGAGATTGACCTTGATGGACAACGCGGCCGCCAGGTGGAAGACCTCGATGTCGTCACCCACGTACAGCCCCTTGAGCGCCAGACTGCCGTCCGGCTCACGACCCACCACCGTCTGCACATACACGATGGGCAGGTCCTTTGTGAAGTGGTCCGCCGCATAGTCCAGCACGGCGCGCACCGGTGTGTCCGTGCGGCCCATCATCCGCTCCATGCCGTAGACGGCGCCGAGGTAATGGCTCTTGTGAATCGCCTCCAGGCCCCCCGTGCCGATCAGGATATTCTTATTGTAGCCGGCCATGCCGACCACCTCGTGCGGCACCACCTGGCCTATGGAGAGGATGAGGTCGTGACCGCCCCGGGCCAGCAAGCTGTCCACCTGGGCCGGCCAATCGAAGGAAAGCTTTCCTTCGGAAAGCCCGCGGATGATATCTGCAGGGATGCGGCCGAGAGTTACCAGGTTCTCTTTCCACTGGTGGACCCGGAAAAGCTGCCGGGGCACCCGGTCGAACATCGTGTGCTTCTCCTCCTCCGTGAGGGCAAAATGGGTTCCCGTGGCAGGCAGCACATCGCACAGGGCTTCGCCGTAGTAGTCACTGACCATTTCGGTGATGCGTCCGGCGCGGGAGTGAAACCGGGTGATGTCAGGCGGTACAGCAAGGACGCGCCGCCGCGTGCCCAGCCTGTCCAGTGCTTCTGAAAGACCGGCGCGCAGCGTTTCGTCGCTCATCACCTCGCGCTCCGAGCCGCGCCCGTAGTAGATCATGTTCCTCTCCCTCTGCCAGAATACTACCAAAGGAACCGCAGAGAGAATATCGCGGGCATGGTCGTCGCGTCAGCACGTGAATGGGACGGCAAACCATGCT
>CAYTGX010000026.1:0-9579 GCA_964437385.1 uncultured Spirochaetaceae bacterium | reverse complement strand
TGGAGCAAGAAAGGGCGGCTTTCCCGCGCTTTTTTTATCAACAGGTATCTGCTGAAGCCGCTAAACTGATGCCTCACCTGTCCCGACTGACATCTGGCGAGCCCGGTTCAAGCACCGTGGATCGCACGGGGTGAAACGGGGATCTACGGGCGCTCTCTTCAGATCCGCGTTCCTCTCCTGTTCTACCCGATCCTGCTCAGCAGATACCCATCGACAATGATGCCCAGCAGTCCCCAGCCGCTGCCCAGGATGGCGCCCGCCAGCACATCCCGCGGGTAATGCGCTCCGACATATATGCGGGTGAGGCCCACTGCCAGCGCCACGGCGTACAGAAGGCACGCCGCCGGAACCCCCGCGTGAAAGTGCTGGATTATCAGCGTTGCCATGAAGAATGCCTGGCTGGAGTGTCCGCTTGGAAATGATCGGCCGAATGCCCGGTATCCGACGATACGCGCCTCGGCCAGCCGGACAAAAGGCCGCGCCCGGTGAACCAGGAATTTGACCAGCTCGACTACCAGCCACAAGGTCACGGTACCCAGGACGATTTCGTAGGACAGCGGCCGATCTCCGGTCAAATAAAGAACCAGGGCGATCCAGAGAGCGCTGATTGCGCTTCCCATGCGCGTAATAGCCAGCATGGTCCGGTCCAGCCAGATCGGGCGCTGCCCCCGCACATTAAAAAACAGGAAGGCCCAGGCATCCAAATGCTGACCGGTAGTCCACACCAGAGAGAGCCCCAGCAGACTGAAAACCACGAACATGATTGCCAGAATTGCATGGGACTGCAGACCGTGCCATAAGGCAATCCCCACGTGCGCCGGCAGAAATATCATCAACGCAAGCAGAACGGCCGATATGCCGATGAGCCGGGCAACAGGCCGATGCTGGCTCACCCATTGGGCTGATCGAACCCTGGTCCCGAGAGCAAGGGCTTTCAGTGTGCGCGGTGCCTTCGTTTTGCTGCGGGAGGATCTTCTCCGGCCCTTCGACGCTGCCGGCAATGTCGGCGCGACCATCACTCCCAGAACGTGCCGCTGTACTTCAATGCGCACGCGCCCTTCTGCCAACCCGCTCCCATCCGCCATGACCGGCATGGCAGGGTGGGTGTCGATATCCACCCTGCGCACCTTGAAATGCTGGATACGCAGGTCTTCCGGCTTCCCCACGCCCACCCCCCGGAAAACCCAGTTCAGCAGGTCCAGCTTGGACAGGTCGGCAAAGAACAACACATCCAGCAGCCCATCTCGAAACGAGGCCGCGGAGCCGACCTGATAGTGGAGGCCGATATAGGGCATGTTGGAAACCAGCACAATATATCCCAGATTGTGGATCTCCCTTTTGTCATCCAGCAAAAGATGAATCTCGGCTGGGGGGGAAGCGGCCAGTGTTCCAAGGAACTCGCCAATGCGGGCAAGGTGGCCGTGCTGGATATCGTCTATAGAAGGGAAAAGAGTCGAAACGAGCCCCACGGAGCACACCTCCAGGAAAGGGGTGACTGTCGTGCCGCAGGTGGCCATGCCGACGTCCACTTCGATCCGACGGCCGGTTCGAAGGAGGGAGACAGCGGCCGGCATTTCAGACGGGATGTCGAGGCTCAGGGCCGTGTTGTTCCGCGTTCCAATAGGGATGACTCCCAGTGTGGCGTGTGTGCCTGCCAGAGTTCTGGCAACGGCAGAAATAGTGCCGTCGCCGCCGCATACCACGAACATGTCGATCCCTCGCGCGAGTGCATCCTTGACCACTGCCGGCAAGTCGGCCTCCGGCTCGATCAGGTAAGCTTCCGGCACAATCTTCAAGGCCTGCATCTCACGGATCACATCCTCAATCCTGACGGGCGACGCCTTGTTTGCTCCCGCATTGGGATTGAAGATCAGCTTGGCCTGCAGGTGGCGTCTATTCGTGGAGGGAGGTTTCATTCATGCTCTCTCTTTCCGACCGAACGATATCACACACTGAAGGCAATAGAAAATAAGAAACAGTGCTTCCACCGGAAGTACTTGACTGAGGTGTGGGCTGTAAATAGTCTGCGTCAGGCGATTCAAGGAGGAAACATGAAAGCCTTAAGATGTGGGGCGCTGCTGGCTGTTGCGATTGCTCTGCTTGCATCCTGCACCACTTTCAAAGCGTCGGGTCTCTCATACAATGTCAAAGCGCCAAAGACAACTGTATTGGGAGACTTCAGAGTCGAAGTGTGGGTCAATGAATTCCTGGGCTCATCGGGTGGTGTAAATCTCTTCAACATCACGGCAGATGCAACTGAAGGTCCGGTGAAAGACGCAATCCAGAATGCCATCAGGGACAAGGGCGGAGATGCGGCAATCAATGTGACCATTGAGCACCAGGCCTCGTTTGTCGATATCCTGCTCAATGTCGTTACTTCGAGCATATACGCACCCGGCAATGTCATTATCAGCGGTACAATCGTCAAATATGAATGACCGGTGATCAGCGTGACGTGAGAAAGGGCGGCTTTCCCGCCCTTTCCTTGTCAGTACGCATTTGCTGCGCGTGTGTTCTCGCCGCCCTCGTCTCCTGTTCCAATGGTTTCAGCCTGCAGGAGAGCCTTGTCAAAGACCTCTTCGAAGCGGCCAGGAATCAGGACGTGAACAAAGCCGCGAGGCTGATGCCCCGCATGTCCCAGTTGACCCCGGCGCAGCAGGAAGTTGCTCTGAACAATCTTTCGCAAATCGGCGAGTACAAGATCGCCGGCAGCAAAAGAGACGGAGAAACGGTACTCGTGACTCTTCAGTATTCCCTGGGGAGCGATGTGGTGAGCCTGGTGATCCCGGTCCGCAAAGAGGGCGATTCCTGGATTATCGGCGATGACTTCCGGGTCCGACGCAGCCTGCAGGGTGAGACCTTTGAGCGCACCGCGCCGTGACCGCTGCAGGCGTGCCGCTCACCCGCCGCTGAGGCTGGCTCAGGCGTACCACGTGTGGACGCCGCCCTCAGCCTGTTCCTTTTCAAGATCCGCCTGCGCCGCCGCCTCGAGCTGGTAAGCTTCTGCCGCCACTCTCATGTCAGCGCCCGAAGGCTCTCCGACGGCGTACGCCGCCTGGATTGCGAGCCTGGCCTTCCTCAATGTCGCTTCGGGATCACCGGGAACCGGGGTGAGGTCCACCGCGACTCCACCGCCCACGGCATACGTCGAGCCGTCGGGCCCCGTGACGGTATCATAGACAATGACCCCTTTGCCAAGGGCAGCCACATGAGCATGCTCATGGGCGCGTACCTCGGCATCTTCGTCCTGGAGCCTGCTCCGCGCGAGCTTTCGAGAGAGATCCAGGCGCGCCTGCGCTGCCGGCAGAAACGCCAACGCGCGGTGCGCGCGCATGACTGTCATGATCGACTCCACGTCCATGCCGCCAGGGTGTGCTTCCCCCTGCAAATATCACGCATCTGCAACATTTTGAAAAGGCACAGCGGAGCCCGGCGGATTCTGCCCCCTCACGCCCCGCGGGCAGTAGATCATGCTCTTTCCCCGAGGCAGAATGACACCAGGGGGGAGCTCAATGGAAAACATCGTACGTCTGCTCATTTCTTCAGGGCTCGACAAGACAGACGAGACAAGTCTCGACTTGGTGCGGAAAGAAGAGCCGCTGTGGATCGCAAGCGGTGAGGCGCGGATTTACAGGCGCTCCGTGCGGGTTCGCGACTCCGTCGCGTATTTTGTCGCGTCGGAAGGAATGGAAAAGCACCTGTACCTCGCATCCGCGCGCCCCCTCCCGCGGATGTTCCACGGCGCACGGGCGCGCATTGAAGGCCTGCACATACTCAAGGCCGACCTGTCACCGGAGAACGCGAAGCATCTCCACGAGGTCTTCCCATTCACCGCGCCCGTGTCTCTTCGAGACAAGAAAACGACAATCGGCTGCGGAGACAGGCTGGGCCTTGCAACGCCCGGTCATGTGCGCGCGGCTGCAAAGTATGATGTGTCCCCCGTGCTTGCCCAGCAGTCCATCCGGGAGCTCACCCTCACCCGGCGCGACTACCCCGGTGTGGTGGCTGATGCGACCTTCCTCGTGTTCCAGGAAGGCTACGACAGGGGCTACGGCGCCGACGGGGATCACCTGAAGACGATCAAGGACATCGACGTCGCCCTTGCGGCGCGGATGCCCATGATCACGCTCGATCTCACCGAGGTGATGTCTCCTGAGCCGGCCTCATGGGACAGGGACAGGATTTCCGTGGAGTTCGAAAAGCTCGATGAGAGGACCAGGCGGCACGTGCGGGATGAATACGCCGGCAGGACCTTCGCGCTGGAAGGGGCCGCGATCACCTTTGCCCCGTCAGAGGCTGAGCGCTGCGCGCTGATGTATGGCCGCGCCCTGGACTTTTCCCGGGATGTGGATCGGCATCTGAAGGAGAAGCGCGGCAACGGGTACGACCTTGAGATCAGCATCGATGAGACGACCGCCCCGACACTTCCCGCGCACCATCTTTTCATAGCGGCAGAGCTGGCCCGGCGCGGCGTTGCGGTCAATTCTCTTGCTCCTCGTTTTGTCGGTGAGTTCCAGAAGGGAATCGACTATATCGGGGACACGGCAGAGTTCGAGAGGCAGTTCGAGGTGCACTGCGCGATTGCCAGGCGTTACGGGGGCTACAAGGTCTCCATCCATTCAGGAAGCGACAAGTTCAGCGTCTACCCCGCCATCGGCCGGCACACCGAAATGCGCCTGCATCTGAAAACGGCCGGCACGAGCTGGCTCGAGGCTGTGCGGGTCATTTCACGGAGCAACCCGGCGTTGTTCCGTGAAATGCTCGGCAGGGCTTTTGCGAGTTTCGAGGAAGCGACCAGGCTCTACCATGTCACGACGAACCTGGGGGCAATCCCGGACGCGCAGGCCTGCGCGGATTCCGCCCTGGAAAAATACCTGGATGCAAAGGACTCGCGCCAGCTTCTTCACATCACCTATGGCGGGTTGTTGAACGACCCGGAAATACGCGGAGCCTTCTTCCAGACACTTGCCCGCAATGAAGAAGCACACTACGCCGCCGTGGAAAAGCACATGGATAAGCATCTTCGGCTCCTGGGAGTTCCGGCGAGAAACGGCTGACAACAGTCTCTTGCCTCCGGATCTGCCGGTGGATACTCTGTCGAATCCATGCAGGAAATATATGCACTCTCGGCCGGGAAGTGGATCCTCGCCTACGTCACCTCGGTCATCGTGGGAATCTCCAAGACAGGATTGCCTGCGCTGGGGATTATCCTTGCGCCGCTCTTCGCCGAGGTCCTGCCGGCACGGGCCTCGACCGGCGCCCTCCTCCCCCTTCTGATCGCGGCGGATGCTTTTGCGGTGATCTTCTGGCGCCGACACGGCTCCTGGAAGCACCTGGTACGACTGCTTCCCTGGGCGGTCGTGGGGATCGTCGCGGGCTACTTTGCCATGGGCAGGATCAACGACCAGCAAATGCGCTACGTCATGGGAGCCATCGTGGTCGTCATGCTGGGCGTCAACGTCTACAGGGAATACGTCATGGGCAAAGACGCCCCGATTCCCACGTCATGGTGGTTTGCCGCAATCGCCGGTTTCCTGGCCGGAGCCACCACGATGGTAGCAAACGCGGCCGGGCCGGTCACAATGATCTACCTTCTTTCAATGCGCCTGCCGAAGAAGGAGTTCATCGGAACGGCCGCGTGGTATTTCTTCATCCTCAACTGGCTGAAGGTGCCATTCAGCATAAGCCTCGGCCTCATCACCATCCCGTCACTCGGATTCGATGCGCTCCTGGCGCCTGCGGTTATTGCCGGCGCCTTTGCAGGGCTGTATTTCGCCAAAGGCATTCCTGAGAAGGCATTCATGATCGCCGTGCAGGCTCTCACGTTCCTGTCCGCTGTGCGGATGTTCGTGTAGGGGCGTGGGCCAGCGGCCCCGGTTTGCCCGGCGTCAGCCCCCCTCCGTATATTCCACCCGCGGAGGTGCATATGATACTCGTTCGTGAAATCTTCCAGATCAAGTTCGGCAGGATGAGGGAAGCCAAGGAGATCTGGAAGGAGATGATGAAGATCATGCCGACGGACAGCAAGCCGCGCGTGCTTACCGACCTCACGGGCCCGTACTATACGCTCGTGCTGGAGAACACGTATAAGGACCTCTCCCATTTCCAGGCGGAGATGCAGAGAGAAATGTCCGGGTCCGACTTTGGCGCGTGGTACCAGAAGTTCATTCCTCTCGTGGACTCCGGACGGAGGGAGATCTTCACGATCGTCGACGGTGCCTGAAGCTCACCCACCGGCAAGCACGGGGATGCTCACCGTGAACTCGCTCCCTTTGCCGAGGGTGGAGGTAACGGTGACCGTTCCCTGGTGAAGCTCGGTCAGGCGTTTTACAAGGCTCAGACCAAGACCCGTGCCCGGGATGCTGGCCGTATGCTCGTTCCGCGCGCGGTAGAACTCGTCGAACACCCTCGTACAATCCTCAGGGGACAACCCGATCCCGTCGTCCTTTACCGCCACCGTCACGTACATACCGGCCTTGCGCATGCTCACCCAGACGTGGCCGTCCTCTCTCGAGTATTTGATGGCATTCTCCACCAGGTTTGCATAGACCATGGAAAGGGTGTCTCGGTCTGCCAGGACCGAAAGAGAGTCACCCGAATCCCCGCCGGACGCGGAGATGCTGATTCTCTTCTCCGCGGCTTTTTCCCGATTGGCCTCCACGACTTCCGCCACGAGGGCTGCAACTTTCACCGGCGCCCTCTTCAGGGAGAAGTTGCCCGTCTGGATGGCAGTCAGGCTCAGCAGCTCGTTCACCATTGTGCGCAGGGTGCGTACGCGCAGGAGCGCGCGCTGGAGCATCCGGTGTTCCTCCGCCGCATCCTGCTTGAGCATGCCGCTCAGGATCAGGTTCAGCCACCCCTCGGTTGCGGCCAGCGGGCTTTTCACCTCGTGCGCTACCAGTGAGACGAACATCGACTTGGCCGTGTCCAGTTTTTTCATCTCGGTGACGTCGCTGAAAACGGCAACCGCTCCGGATGTTTCCCCGCCCGGTTCGATCACCGGACTGACATTCACCATGTAGGTGGACTGCCCGAGCGGAATCTGGCGGGAAAGAATCATGAAACCGCCCGGGGAGTCGATGACGACGCTCACGATCTCCTTCACGTCGGGGCTCGTGATGGCTTCAAGGGGAAAAGGGATCTCGCGGCTTGCGCAGTCGGGAAGGATGCGGGCGGCGGCGTTGTTCCGCAGAACCACGAGCTTGTCCTTGTTGATCACGAGGATCCCGTCGGTCATGGCCGCGATGATCGTATTGCTTTTCGAGCGCTCTGATGCGAGCTCGAGAAGGCGCTTCTCACGTTCCTGCCGGAGACGCCTCGCCTCCAGCATGAGCGTGCGCCTTTCCAGGCCGTTCTTGATTGCCAGGAGGAGCTCGTCCGGAGTGAATGGCTTGGGGATATAGCTGTACGCGCCCTGCCGCGTGCCCTCCACCGCGGTGTCGATGGTGGCATGCGCGGTGATGATGATGGGAACGATGTCAGGGTCCCGGCTTCTTACCTCCCGCATCAGCTCCAGGCCCGACATCCGGGGCATCTGCAGGTCAACGAGCAGAGCGGCAAAAGGACCCCGCTCCAGGAACTGCTCGAGACCCGCCTTGCCGTCCCCGGCAGTCACGGCCTCGTAGCCCTCCGCGGCAAGGATCTTCCGGCAGCCCTCCCTGACCCCCAGCTCGTCGTCGACCACCAGGATGCGCGCGAGCGGCGTCGCGTGGATGGCGGGGGACCCACTCACCCCAGAAGCTCCTTCACTTTGTCCAGGAGCGCCTCGGGGGAAACGGGCTTGTCGAAGAACGCGTCCGCGCCCATGGCCTCGAGGTCTGCGGGAGTCCGCGGTTTGAAGTCGAAGCCCTTCTGGCTCGAGACTGCAGAGACGATAATCACGGGGAGCCCCGCGGTGCGCGGGTCGGCCTTGAGCGCTCGGGCAAACGTGAAGCCCGAATCAAGGCTTGTCATCATCAGGTCCGTCACCACCAGGGCGGGCCTGACAGGCTGCCCGCCGGCGTTCAGCGCGGCAAGGGCGGCCTGGGTGTCCGAGAAACAGACCACGCGGTAGCCGCGGCTCTCCAGTATCCGCCGCTCCAGCTCGAGAAAGTCCTTGTCGTCATCCACGAGCAGAATCGTCGTGGCGTCGCCCATCAGGCGCCCTCCCTGCGGCTGCGATCCCCGCTCGGCTTCAGGGCCTTGTCCACGACGGCGAGCAGAAGCTGCGGATCCACGGGCTTTTCCAGCAAGGCGTCAACCGGCAGCCAGGTCCTGTCCGGCTCGATGCGGAACGGAATCGTGTCATTCACCGAGGTGATCATCACCAGGGGGATGTTCTTGGTGTACTCGGAGTTGCGCAGCTCGCGGGAGACGTCGAAGCCGTCACTGGGGTTTTCCATCACCATGTCGAGGATGATGAGATCCGGCCTGCGGGCAGCAACTTCCTCCAGGCATTGCCTGCCGCTGAAAGCCACCCGCACGTCGTATCCGTTCTCCTCCAGCAGGACGCGGTTCATCTCCACGAAGTCCGCGTCGTCATCAACCAATAGCACTGTTTTTGCCGAGCTCATGCGCTTCCTCCCTGGCTTTTTCGCCGATGGGGATCCGTACGAGGAAGGATGTGCCCTTCCCCACCTCGCTGTCCACAGATATGTCACCGGCATGCATTTTCACCACGCCATAGACGATCGAAAGACCCATACCGGTGCCTTTGCCGAGCTGCTTGGTCGTGTAGAAGGGCGTGAAGATATCCTTGAGAACATCAGGCGGCATGCCGCAGCCGGAGTCTTTCACACGCAGCACTGCCAGGTCCCGGGACTCGGAGAGACCCGCGCTGACGGTCACCTCGCCGACGTAACCGGCGGACCTGTCGCCGGCTCCACCTGCCGCGGAGTTCGCCTCCACGGCATCTATGCCGTTCTGCACGAGATTGACGAGCATCTGCCGGACCTGCTCGGCGTCCAGCAGCACCTTCGGCATGCCCTCTTCGATCACACCCTTCACCCTGACCGGACCATCGCCCAGCTTCATATTCATGGAATCCACCAGGTCCTGGACCAGAAGGCCCAGGTCCGTGGCCGTCTTGACCACCCGTGACTGGCGGGCGAAATCGAGCAGGCCCCGCATGATGGAGCGGCACCGGATGGCTTCATTCACGATCATCTGGATGTCCTCTGACTCAGGGTCGCCTTCCCGATGCGCCTTGAGAAGGAGATGGGAGTACAGAAGGATCGTGGACAAAGGGTTGTTGATCTCGTGCGCCACTCCCGCAGAAATCTGTCCCATGGACGCAAGGCGCTCGGTCTGCACGAGCTTGTCCTGGGTTGCCTGGTGCGAGCGCTGAAGCGTGGAGAGCGTGCTTTCCAGCTCCTCCACCAGGTAGGGCAGGCACATGCCCACCTCGGCAAAGCCCTGGCAAACGGCGACCGCTTTTTCCCGGCAGCTCGGATAGCCGCAGGAGCCGCAGTTGAGCTGGTCCTCGGGGCCGAACTTGCGCATCCTGCGAAGCGCCTCGAGAATATCCTCCTCTGAAGGCTGCGGCAGCGCAACGGCCTGCTCGGAAAAGCCCCGGGACAGGTCAACGCTCAGGAACTCCGA
>CAYTGX010000025.1:17819-54307 GCA_964437385.1 uncultured Spirochaetaceae bacterium | reverse complement strand
CGGGCGTCACATTCATACCGCCACTGCGGAGCGGGTGTGAGAAATGCGGGCTAGAAGCGGATATCGATTTCTTCCTGGGCTGCCCGGCCCTTCAGCTTGAGGTAGAGGGTCCGGGAGCCAGCATCGTACGTCCAGCCGTCCGAGTATTTCATATACGTGGGATCGCTGTGCCAGGGAATGGAATGCAGGCGGATCTGTGTGAAGGGCTTAAGTCCCTGGATTGCCATGTAGTGCGGCACACCGACCGGGTAGGCGACCACCATTGAAACCGCTGCGTCCGAGCCTGCCATGGATACAAGCCGGGCCGCCGTCCAGAGCCAGGCGCCTGGACCGAGCTGCGTAGAAAGGGGAATCTCTTTTGGCAGGTAGCGATCAAGCGGGAGCAGCTCGTACACCGATTCGGCGGCCAGGACACCAGCGCGCGCGGCAACCCGTCCAGAAGCGAAGGTGAGGGTACCAGGCAGGAGGCCCGAGCCATCCGCAAGACCGAGAGAGGCAACGACGAGGGAACGCCCGATGGCCGCCGCACGGGAGTAGTCCAGCGCGCTCCCTGCCCGCAGAAGAAGCGATCCGCAGCGGATGTTGTCTTTCACCACGGATTGGCCCGGCGTACCTGACTGGAGAAAAACACCGGCATCAGCTCCGTGCACGGACGGGAGGATCCGCTTGTCGATGAGCTCCCGCGCGGCCCGGGCCGCGGCGCGGCGGCGGTCTTCCGCGGCACTTGTGCCCGCGCTCGGCTCCTGGGCAGAATCAAGCAGCCCGTCCAGAAGACCGAGCGCGGCGGCTGTGTCGAGCCCCGCAACGCTCACGCCTGTCATGAGGCTTTGCGCCGCCTGAAGCTGGTCAGGGGTTCCATGATCCGCAAAGAGCGTCGAGATTCCGTTGATCCCGAAGAGGGAGGGGTCTGATTTCGCCAGCAGAACGCTCGCGCGGTCCACATCCGCCGCGGCGTCCGACTGGAGCGCGCTCAGAAAGTCACGCACGTTTCCGGCATAGGCGCATGTGCGAAGGGCGAGCTTCTGGCCGGGGAGGCGGTCCTGCTGCCTGGCAACCGCGTCAGACCAGATTGGCAGGAATCGATCCATTGTCCCGCGGTACAAAGCCTCCGCAAGGAGACCGACCCCGAGATCGTCTGAGAACTTCGCGCTCCCGTCCGGCATCTTCCAGAGCCCATCCGCCGCTGAATAGCGGTTCCCGGTCCATCCCGCGTACGCCGCGTCGACGTACCTGGCCACGGCCGCCTGCATCTGGGCCGCGGATGGCAGTAACTTCTCCTCCGGGAGCTGTGATGCCTGCACGGCCGCCCGCGCGGGCAAGACACCAGAGGATGCCGTCAAGGCCGGACCGCCGGCCATACGCAGATCCATGCCCTTTGAGTCAAGTGGCAGTGTCAGAAGGCGCGATTCGGCGTCCACGCGCGCTCCGGGCGGAAGGGACAGAAGATAAGTGTGGCCGCCACGCTCCCAGGACAGCGAAGAGCCGCCAGGCTGCTCCTGGACGGGACCGGACAGAGTGAAAGGTATGACGAGCGGGCCGGCATCTGCTATTGTTGAGGAAGCCTCCGGCGAGATCGAGAGGGATCCGTTGAGGTCATTCCCCGGGGTCAGGCGCAGCCGCACATTGTCGGAAAGAACGATGGCAGCTCCCGCATCGCCGGTTTCGAAGCCTTCCAGCGCAGGAGTGGCCGACCGGGAGAAGCGCAGCGCCATGCCGTTCCAGGAGAGGGTAAGACTTTGCAGCATACGCGGCTTGAAAAGGGGGAGAAGCATGTAGCGGCCCGCGACACGGGCATCTCCGACCCCCTGAGAAAACCCGGGCGCAAAAAATGCAAGGAGGAGAAGGAGAAGCACGACTCCCCCGTACACGGCCGGAATACGCAGATGCCCTGTCGGGATTTTCCGCATTTCCTGCGGATTCTACCAAGGGGACTTGAAAGATTCAACGAGGTCGACTATGAAGCCCTGCAACCCATGATCCGCCGCACCTGCTTTCCACTCACGCGCAGCATCCGGCCGCATTGCGTGCTGATCCTCGCCTTCGGGGCATCCCTGTCCGCGTGTCTGACTCCCGCACATGCGCCTGCAAAGGCACCGGGGGCCGGTGAGGAAATGCCCTATGAGAGCATGAGTACAGCCATCGCGCGGGGCCGGCCCCAGGACGCACTGGAAAGCTACGAAGCCGCGCGGGCGGAAAAGCCCCAGAGCATCGAGGCCCGCATTCTGCATGCGCGTCTTCTGATGATCTCCGGCAGGCTGGAAGAGGCGCGGGCCGAGTTCGACCTGGTGCTTGCCGCGGAGCCGCGGAACACCGACGCCCTGTACAGTCTCTCCGTGATTGCCGGCCTCGAGGGTCGCGCGGAAGAACAGGCGGCTTTGCTGCGCGCGGTTGTTGAGATCGACAACGCGCATGCGGACGCCCTTGCCGCGCTTGGAGAGCGGGCCATGGAGAACGGGGATGACGCGGCAGCAGGAGGGCTGTTCGACCGGGCGCTCGCGCGCGAGCCTTCCCACCTTGCAGCGTTGCTCGGCAAGGGCGCATTGTTTGCGCGCGCAAAAGACTGGAAGTCCGCCGAAGGTTTCTTCGACAAGGCTGTCAGTGTCCAGCCCGACTATCCCTTCGCCTACATCGACAGGGGCAGAGCCCGGCAGGCGCTGGACGATACAATAGGAGCGCTGCAGGACTTTTCCCGCGCAATCGCTCTTTCCCCTGAATACCCCTGGACGTACATCGACCGGGCAAAGCTCAACCTGCGCCGGGCACAGCGGCAGGAGGCGATTGCCGACCTCTCGACGGCCATCACGCTCGACCCCGGACAGTTCGAGTCGTACGCGCTGCGCGCGGGAGCGCGTACCAGCGCGGGCGACACGGATGGGGCTCTTGCGGACTGGGAGCGGGTTGTCAGCCTCCAGCCGCGCTACTGGTACGCGTATGCGCCGCTCGCCGCACTTCACTGGACCAGGGGGGAATGGGCAGAAGCGCGTGCCGCGCTTCTGCGTGCCTACGAGTTCCAGGAAGAGGAACACTCTTTTGCGCTGTGCGCCGCTCTCTGCTCGATTCGACTAGGAAACAAGAGAGACGTGGCCGTGATCCTTCAAACGGTAATGGACAAGGCCCCCGGGGAATCCTGGTATCGCGAGGTGGCGCGATTCCTCCTTGACCCGAAAATGGAGACAGCCCTGCTCTCGCGGATCGACCAGGAGCGCAGCGCAACACTGAAGGCCCGCATACTTTTCTATGTGGCCGTCGCGTATCTGGGCGGCCCACTGGACCGGGCAGGCCGCACGTACCTCGTGCAGATAGCCGGCCGCGGATCGCCCCTGGCAATCGAAACACAGCTCGCCGACATCGAACTTCTGCAGGCCGGCACTCTCAAAGGCCGGTAGTCTCCCGGGGCAAGGCCTGGCCTTGCATCTCGGTTCGAAAACCAATAGCATGGCCGCGCGGAGGGAGCGATGTCCATCAACAAAGTCGAGACGATTGACGACCGGGTGAGGGTGAAAACCGTCCTGGTGAGCGTCTCCGACAAGACGGGCCTTGAGACTCTGCTCCGCGGGCTGCTCGCCGCAAATTCTGACCTCCATATCCTTTCCACCGGCGGCTCGCACGCGGCAATCCAGAAGCTGCTGGGGGATTCCGCCTCCCGTTCGCTGCAGCAGGTTTCCGATTATACGGGACAGCCCGAGATGCAGGGCGGACTCGTGAAAACACTCGACTTCAGGATCTATCTCGGGCTGCTTTCAGAAACGCACAATCCCGCGCACCAGGCGGACCTTGCCCGGACCGGGTCGGCTTCCATCGACATGGTGGTCGTGAACCTCTACCCTTTTCAGGAGACAATCGCAAAGAACGGCGCGACACTCGAAGATGCCCGGGGCAACATCGACATCGGAGGCCCCTGCATGGTGAGGGCCGCGGCAAAGAACTTCCACCGGGTGGCAGCGCTTACCGATCCCGCAGACTACCCGGGAGTCGTGGAAGAAGTCAGCCGGTCGGGCGGCACGCTGAGTCTCGCCACGCGGTTCACCCTCGCGCAGAAAGCCTTCCAGATTGTCGCCCGTTACGACCAGGCAATCGCCGAGTACCTTTCCCGCATACACGGGGAAAACGTCTCTGCTCCCTATCACGTCAGGGCAGGGGGATGAGACTATGAACGGGCCGGACTTCAAGAGCGCCTACAAGCGCATAATGGGAGATCATTTTCCCGACAGGATGGAAATCAGCTTTGTCGATGAGAGCGGACGGCAGACTCTCTTCTATGAGAAGGCCACGTGGGTCATCAATGGAGAAGAAAAGGGACTGCGCTACGGCGAGAATCCGGGCCAGGAGGCAGCGCTGTACAAGCTGGTGAACGGAAACCTCGCCCTTGCAGGCGTGATGACCGTGCAGCCGGGCCGGCACCTTGCCTCTGACGTGGAGCTTCTGCAGTCGGGCAAGCACCCGGGGAAGATCAATATCACGGACGTGGACAATGCGCTGAACATCCTGCGCTATTTCGACACGACCCCGTTTGCCGCCATTGTGAAGCATAACAATCCCTGCGGGGCGGCAAAGGGAAGCTCCCTTGCAGAGGCCTATCACAAAGCGCACATGGCCGACCGGCTGGCTGCTTTTGGAGGGGCCATCGCCCTGAATCGTGAAGTGGACCGGGAGACGGCTGGGCTCGTTGCGGAGACGTATGCCGAGGTGGTTGCGGCCCCGGAGTTCGCGCCCGGGGTCATGGACCTGTTTGCGAAGTGGAAAAACCTCCGGGTCATGCGCATATCTGAAATGGCGCACCTGGGCTCGTTCGTCGGCGCTTCGTACGTCGATTTCAAGAGCCTCATCGATGGCGGCATCGTTGCCCAAACAGCATTCGTGCCGAAGACGCTTCGCGCGGCGGACTTCCTTCCGGCCGAGGCATTGTATAAAGGAAAAGAATACCGGATTGCCCGCCTTCCCACCGAAGCCGAGCTTCAGGATCTGCTTTTCGGGTGGCTCGTCGAAACAGGTATCACGAGCAACTCGGTGATCTATGTGAAAGATGGGGCCACGGTGGGGATCGGCACAGGGGAGCAGGACAGAGTCGGTGTGGCAGAGATTGCCCGGGACAAGGCCTATCGCAAGCTGGCCGACCGGATCGCCTGGGAGTCCTTTCATGTCCCCTACACAGATCTCGAGAAGGCAGAGGCCCGAAAGGAAGTGGACCGGGAAGTGGCGCGCCAGAAGGGGGGCATCGACGGCGCGTGCATGGTATCCGACGGATTCTTTCCGTTTCGTGACGGCGTGGATACCGGAATTCGTGAAGGGGTCACGGCCATCGTCCAGCCCGGCGGATCCGACCGGGACTTTGAATCCATTGAGGCCTGCAACGAGGCCGGCGTTGCCATGGTCTACACCGGGCAGAGATGCTTCAAGCATTGAGAATCAAAATGAAAGGGAACAGCCGTGCCGCTCGTTGACATGCCCCTTCAGGAGTTGAAGGAGTACCAAGGGAGAAACCCAAGACCGGCCGATCACGACGCGTACTGGGCGCGGGGTCTTGTGGAAATGCAGGCCACCGATCCCATGGTGGAGCTCGTTTCACATGACATGAATGCTCCCTACGCGGAATGCTTTGATATGTATTTCACCGGCGTGCGCGGCGCGCGTATTCACGCCAAGTATGTACGGCCCGCCCGGCCCCGGGGAAAGCATCCTGCCGTGCTCCAGTTTCACGGCTATTCCGTGAACAGCGGAGAATGGTCGGAAAAGCTGAAGTGGGCTGCGCTGGGATTCTCTGTTGCCGCGCTGGACTGCCGCGGCCAGGGCGGTCTCTCGGAGGATACCGGCGGAGTGAAAGGCACAACGCTCCGCGGCCAGATCATCCGCGGTCTTGACGATACGCCGGACAACCTGCTGTTCCGTCACATCTTTCTGGATACCGCGGAGCTTGCCCGTATCATCATGGACATGCCGGACGTGGACCCTGACAGGGTCGGCGTTACGGGGGGATCCCAGGGGGGAGGGCTGACCATCGCGTGTGCGGCGCTGGAGCCGCGCGTGCGCCGCGCTTTTCCTGTTTTTCCTTTCCTTTCGGACTACCAGAGGGTATGGGAAATGAATCTCGCGGCAAGGGCATACGAGGAGCTCGCGTACTATTTCCGGTCATTCGATCCCATGCATGAAAGAGAAAAAGAGGTCTTTACGACCCTGGGATACATCGATGTACAGCACCTGGCGCCGCGCATCACCGCCGAGACGTGCATGGCGCTCGGTCTGGTGGATGAGGTCTGCCCTCCTTCTTCGCAGTTTGCTGCTTATAATAGAATGAATTGCAGCAAGAATCTCGTGATCTACCCTGATTTTGCGCACGAATCGCTTCCAGGCCTCGACGACAGGATCTACGAATATCTGGCTGCGCTTTAGAACGCCGAAATCCGCAGGTGCGCACGGTCGCACACGAGCTCGCGGATGGAAACCCGCAAGTTCGCGGATGGAAACCCGCAAATTCGCGGATGGAAACCCGCAAATTCGCGGATGGATCGAAAGGAACAGCAATGAACGAGCGGAATGCGTCTCACATCGAGACGCTGGTGAAAAACCAGAACAGCTGGCGGGAGACATGCCTCAACCTGATTGCCAGTGAGAACGTGACCAGCCGGCGAGTGCGGGGGCTCATGGGCTCCGACTTTGCCCACCGTTACGCTGAAGGCCATCCCGGAGAACGCTACTACCAGGGCACGGAGATCATTGATGAAATCGAAAGCCTCCTTAAGCAGCAAATGAAGGGCCTGTTCCGCTGCCGGCATTCGGACGTACGCCCCATCAGCGGGACGATCGCCAACGACGCAGTCTTCAGCCGCTACATACGTCCGGGGGACGTGGTCATGGTCAACTCTACCCCTGCAGGCGGGCATATCAGCCATCACAGGGCAGGCTCCGTGGGAAAATACACGAAGAACATTGTGAACTTTCCCCTTACCGCGGACGGCTGGCACATCGATGTGGAGCGCACCCTCGATCTCATGAAAGCGCTGGAGCCCAAAGTCATGATCATGGGCAAAAGCCTCTTCCTGTTTCCCGAACCGGTGAAGGAGATAGCCCCGTTCTGCAGGAAGAAGGGAATCCACCTTATCTATGACGCCGCCCATGTTCTGGGGCTCATCGCGGGGCACCAGTTTCAGGACCCGCTTGCGGAAGGGGCTCCCCTTGTGACGGCCAGCACACACAAGACATTTTTCGGTTCCCAACGCGGCGTGATCCTCTCCAACCTGGACGACGACGAGTGGCGCAAGATCGACAAGGGAGCGTTCCCCGGCTCGTCGTCCAATCACCATCTGGAGACGCTCGTGGCGCTTACGTTTGCCACGTATGAAATGATGGAGTTCGGCGAGGAGTACGCGCGGCAGGTCGTTGCGAATGCAAAGCATTTTGCGCGCAAGCTGTTCGACCTTGGTTTCAAGGTTCCGGCAGAGCAGTTCGGATTTACCGAGAGCCACCAGGTGGCGATCGACATGTCGGATTTCGGCGGCGGGGCCCCGGCCGCCCTGACGCTGAAGGACAACAGGATCATCGTGAACATGAATCTTCTCCCTCATGAGCCCCTGGACCGGGTGACCAACCCTGCGGGCATCCGGCTCGGCGTACAGGAGATGACCAGGGTCGGCATGAAGGAACCGGAGATGGAGCAGATTGCCGCGCTCTTCAAGAGATGTCTTATGGAGAAGAAGTTCGTCGGTGATGAGGTAACTGAATTCCGCGGGAAGTTCCAGGAGATCGGCTTTTCATTCGACTCCCGGCCCTGACCTCCGTACTATCCCCCTCCCGTCAGCGCCAGGCTGAGCTGGGGGAAGTACGTGATGACAAGCAGCACGACGAGCAGCAGTGCAAAGAAAGGCAGGACCGTCCGGTACACCTCGGAAAGAGGTTTGCCGAAACGGATGCTGGAGAGGAAGAGGTTCAAACCGAGCGGCGGCGTCATGTAGCCGATCTCGAGGTTCAGCAGGAAAATGATGCCGAGGTGGACCGGGTCGACGCCGAAGCGCAGGGCAACCGGGACGATGATCGGAACCACGATGATGATCGCCGAAAATATCTCCACCATGTTCATCACGAGGATGAAAAGGTTCAGCACGATGAGGAAGACGAGCTTGCTGCTCACGTAATGGCTGATGAACGCGAACAGCTTCATCGGAACCTGCTGATCGATGATGTAGCTGGTGAGACCCATGGCCGCCCCGAGCATGACGAGGATTGCGCCGACAAGGATCATGCTCTCCTTGACCACCTTCGGAAGACCTCCGAAGAACGGAATGTCGCGGCGGATGAACACCTCCACTACAAGAACGTAGACCGCGGTCACTGCCGCCGCCTCGGTGGCGGTGAATATGCCCCCATAGATCCCGCCGATCACGATCAACGGCAACGGGGCTTCCCACGCCGCCCCCTTCAGGGCCTGCCACACTCCCTTGATGACCAGGGGCGTCCGCGGAACCTTTGCCACGATCCCCATCCGGACGCTGTACGCCGAAAGGATCACTACCAGCAGCACACCCGGCACAAGACCGGCAACGAACAGCTTGTCGATGCTGACACCGGCCACGATGCTGTAGAGGATGATGGGCAGTGACGGGGGAAAAAGCAGACCGAGGCTCCCCGAGGTCGTCATGAGCCCCAGTGAGAATCGTTTTGGATACCCCTGTTGGATCAGGGCAGGATACAGGAGCCCGCCAAGTGCAATGATCGTGACCCCTGACGCGCCGGTGAATGCAGTAAAGACGGCCGTGGCAAATACCGCCACTACGCCCAGGCCGCCGGGCACCCACCCGAACATTGCCTGCGCGAGTGAGATGAGCCTCCTCGGTGCCTGGCTCTCCGCGAGCACGTAACCGGCGAATGTGAACAGCGGGATCGCGATCAGCGCAGGGAAATCCACCAGGCGATAGAGCTCCGCGATGAGAGCGGCTGGGTCGATGCCGGCGGCGCTGAAGGCAATGAAGGCCACGGCGGCAATGATCGCGAACAGGGGGGCGCCTGCCAGGGCAAGAAGGAGAAGTACGGCGACGAGGAGCCACGTGGTCATCAGACGACCTGCCCGGGAGGCACGCCCCGAATGGCCGCGCCCAGGGCGTCAATCGTCCTCAGGAGGAACTGAGCCGTGATAAGGCCGAAGCCTGCCGGAACGATGGCGGCCGCCGCTGTCTGCGGAATGCCGAGAAAAAGGGTGGCGCCTGGATCCAGCCCGACCGTGACAAATGTCCGGCTCGCGATCACCAGAAAAAAGCAGACGAACGCCGCGAAAATGTCCGAGAGGGCGTTGAACCAGAGTCGAAGACGCGGACCAAGGAACCGCGTCAGGACATCGATGCGGAAGTGCCTGTTGGAGCGCGTGGCCAGATACGCGCCGAAAAATCCGACCCAGATCACGAGCTGCCGCGCCGCAATGTCCCCCCAGGGAATACCGGTATGGAAGGTGTCCCGCAGGAACACCTGCAGAAAAGCCAGTCCCAGCATGATGGAGAATGAGCAGATGAGGACGGCCGTTACGACGGCCGTCAACAGGCGGTCAATCAGCCGGACGACTTTCACCGGGCGGACGCGTGAACCTGCCGGAAGCTCCCCAGCGCGCCTTCCACTTCTTCGAGGAAATCCTTGGAGAACAGCTTCCCGGCCAGGAGCTGCCGCGCCTCCACGCCGAGCGCTTCTGACCGCGCCGCGAGCTCCTTTGTGGGCTGGGTAAACACCATCCCTCTCCCTTTGAGCGTCTCAATGGCCTTCGCGTTGTCCTGGCGGCTGGAAGGCGTCAACCGGCCAACATACTTCCGCGCATCAGACAGCAGGAGCGTCTTCAGATCGTCCGGCAGGGAATCGAACAGCTTCTTTGACACGATTGCCGCTCCCAGCGCATCGGCAAGAGGCTGGCTAGAGGCATAGCCTACCCGGGTGAACCACTGAAGGGCAACGAGCGCATAAGGAGAGCTGTAGACTGCGTTGATCATTCCCGTCTGCAGAGAGCTCATGACGTCGGTGATGGACAGGGGCACGGGAGAAACCCCAATAGCGCGGTATGCCGCCTGCGCAATGGGATCCCCGTCCCACATCCAGGCCTTGGCGCTTTTCAAGTCCTCCAGTGAAGACATGGGCTTGTCGGAGAAAACGTACACGAATCCGACTTCCGCCCAGCCCAGAAGGACGAATCCCCCGTCCTCGAGGGCCTGCTCGAAGTCCTTTTCATATTTCTGGACGATATAGTCCACCTCGTCGTAGTTGCGAAACAAAAGCGGTGCATCCAGGATGCGGATCTTTTTGGCCACTTCCCCGATGCCGATGCCGGTGAATCCCCCTCCATTATACTGGCCGAGCCGGATCTTCCGAATGACGTCTTTCTCGTCTCCGGCCACGCCGCCCGGGTACAATTTGAAACCAAGACGCCCGCCGCTGTCCTCCCGCACCGCCTTGTCGAAGTCTCTCATGACTTTCAACCACGTGCTGCCCTCTGGGGCCAGCGTGGCGAATTTGATCGTGTATTGCTGGGCGGCAGCCGGGAGCGCACAGGCCAGGGCGAGACAGGTTAAAAAGAGATACCGTTTCAATGCCGCCTCCACTCGAGTCTGACTAGAAGAGGTCGCCCTTGCGCGCAAGCGCCTCCTGGGCACGCTTTTTCGCCACGGCATTCGCCAGTCGCTGCTCCGGCAGCACATCAAGGGGAGCGTCGATGACGTGACCGAGGAGATCTTCGAAAAGATGCTCATCCTGCGTCTCTACCGCATACGTATTTGCATAGTACACGTACGTCATGAGGAACTTGCCGCCGCCGTAGGAAAGGGCGCGGTCAAAATTGACTTTTGCGAGGTCGGGTTTGCCGCCAAGGACCGGTGGAAGGCTGCCGTAGTACACGCCGAAGTACAGATAAGCCCCGCCATAGAAATAGGCCGGATCCTCTTTTTCTATCCATTCCATCATGGCGCCGATACTGGGCAGGTTTGCGAGGGCATCCGGATCGGCCAATTGGAGATTCACTGCGCTCCCCCAGGCGCTCGCCGTCCAGAAGACAAGGGGAACATCCTTTTTCCCGAGCTTTGCAAGCGCCTGACGCATTGCCGCGGCATCTGCCGTGAAGACGCGGGGGGGAATACCGAGAAGGACGAGCCCGCGCGTTCCATAGTCACGCGCGCGCGTGTAAAACGAGAGCGCGCGTTCCGTGCTGTCTTCCGCGAAAGAAAGTGCGTACGCGGCATATCCCTGGCATGCCAGCAACAGGAACTTTCCGTTTTCCGGATCACTTTTCACCACGCCGTCCAGCAGCTTCAAGTTGCCTGCCATTCCCTGCTCGGCGAGGCGAAGATCCCCTTCTTCCATGAACGAAGCGACGGTGTTGTCGAAAAGGTTGTCCAATGAACGAAGGGCAAATGTCTGAATCGTGCATGCCTGCAGAAGCAGAAGGCCGAACAGAGCAGGACCCAGCAATCGCGTTCTCATTCACATCTCACGCTGAGTGGATTATACAATAAACCGTCTGCAAGCTCCACGGGCCGACCCGGGCTCGCGTTACAGGGCGAGCCGATAGACTGAAACCACATCCTTGGCTCCGAGCTTCATGAAATTGCCCACCGGTCCTTTTTCTGTCGCCTTCTTGGCCATCTCCTCCATCCTGTCGTCCTTGACGCCCAGCTCCGCAAGGGTCGTGGGAAGGCCGATGTCCCTGAAGAATGACTTTGTCCTGCCGATGCCTTCCAGCGCTGTCCGCTCCGGCCAGTCAAACCGCGGCTCCACCCCCCACACGCGGGAGGCGAACCGGGCAAACCGGTTCACGTCGTTCTTGTACACGTGTTTCATCCATGCCGGGAACACCACTGCCAGTCCCGCGCCGTGCGCCACATCGTAGATCCCGCTCAGTTCATGCTCGATCATGTGCGAGCCCCAATCACCGATCCTGCCGGTGCTCAGCAGGTCATTATGCGCGATGGTGCTGGCCCACATGATCTCCGCGCGGGCGTCATAGTCGTCCGGCTGCGCAAGGGCCACCGGCACATTTTCTATGATCGTCCTGAGCGTTGCTTCACAGAGCCTGTCCGTGAAGTCCACGGCTGACACCCGGGTGAAATAGCGCTCCATGACGTGCGCCATGATGTCTGCCGCGCCGCAGGCCGTCTGGTACGCGGACAGCGTAAAGGTGAGCTCGGGATTCATGATTGCGAACTGCGGGCGCAGGCACTCGGCCCCCGCGTCCTTCTTGAACATGCCCTGTTCGTTCGTGATGACCGAGGCATTGCTTGACTCGCTGCCGGCTGCTGGGATGGTGAGCACGACCCCGATGGGAAGGGCTTCCTTGACCGGGACCTTCTTTGTATAGAAATCCCACACATCGCCGCTGTAAGGAACGCCAATTGCAATCGCCTTTGCGGAATCAATGACGCTTCCGCCGCCCACGGCGAGAATGAGCTCGATCTTGCTCTCACGGCAGATGCGGATGCCTTCCTGCACGAGGCTGAGCCGAGGGTTGGGCTTGACGCCTGCCAGCTCGACGTACGCGACTCCCGCATCCTTGAGTGACTTGCGAATGCGGTCGTACAAGCCGGATTTCTTGATGCTCCCGCCGCCGTAGTGGAGAAGAACCTTCCTGGCAAATCTGGCGCATTCCCTGCCCGTCTCGATTTCGACTCCCTTGCCGAAAATGATCTTTGTCGCGTTCTGAAAGACGAAGTTTTCCACGGTGAGACCCCCACAACGCCACGGTAGTCCGTGAGATTTTATGACGTGAGTGTACCCGTGGAGTGTAGGGAAAGATCGAGGAGTGGTCAATGGGAGGCAGTACCGGCTCCCCTCACGAAAAGCGCCCGGGCATTGCGTTGACCATCGAGCGGTTCGCGCTTATCATGCGTCCGTCCCGATCGTAACCCGCCCATAATCAGAGAGGTGCCTCGTGCTCATCATTGGAGAGCTCATCAACTCCACGCGGAAACAGATCCGTAAAGCAATCGAAGAAAAGGACGCGGCATATATACAGGGTCTGACGAAAAAGCAGGTTGATGCCGGCGCAAACTGGATCGACGTGAACGCCGGAGCATTCCCGAACGACGAGGTGGAAAAGCTTCTCTGGCTGATCTCCGTCATTCGGGAAGTCACTGAAGCGCCCCTTTCCATCGACTCACCCCGTCCTGTTGCCGTGGAGGCCGGGCTCTCCGTGGCTGGTGCGGAGCCCCTCCTCAACTCCATTTCCGCCGAGTCCGAGCGATACAGCACCCTCATTCCCCTCGTGAAGAAGTTCCGCACCCGGGTGATTGCCCTGAGCATGGATGATGGCGGCATGACGGACGACATGGGAAAGGTCTGGGATGTGGCGGACCGGCTCATCAAGCGCCTGGAGGACGATGGAGTTCTCCCCGACCACATATTCGTGGATCCCCTGATCCGGCCGGTCAGTACAAACGGTGAATATGGTAACGGGGCTCTGCGGTTGATAGAAAGGATCTCACTCGCCCACCCTGATGTGCATAAGACATGCGGCCTTTCGAATGTTTCCTACGGTCTTCCTCGACGCAGGCTCGTCAATCAGGTCTTCCTGGCCATGGCAATTGCCAGGGGGCTGGACTCCGCGATCATCGATCCGCTGGACACGCACCTCATGGCCCACATTTTTGCCGCCGAGGCACTTTCAGGGAAAGACCAGTTCTGCATGAACTACATCGCCGCAGAACGGGCCGGAAAGCTCGAGGGCACGTCGTAACAGCGTGCACAGCGCGCATTTCGCTTGTCGGCTCCACTGCTTCACTATATACTCAACTACACAGGGGCCTATAATGACGAGACTATTTCTCTTATTCTGCCTTTTGCCGGTAGTCATCATAGGCTGCGCTTCCGTTTCCCCGGCGGACTCCTTCCTGGTTCAGAAGCTCGACAGTCAGAGCAAAGCCTCGGCCCTGGTCATGGCGGGTGTCGAAGAATATGACCTGTACGTTGTGAAGAGGCAGGAGTTCGACCAGATTCCACGCATCAAGGACTACTTCAACGTCGCCCTGACCTTCGATCCCGGCAACGCCCAGGCGCAGCAGTATCTCACGCTGATCGACAATTACAAGAAGAAGCTGCTGCAGGCCAATCTGAAGGACGCCAACCGCAACCTTGCCAAGCCGAAGCGCACGGACGACGACAACTACGCACTGTTCGTTTCCCTGCAGACAGCGGCGCGTCTCGATCCCGCCGATCCCGAAGTGCGCAAGCTGCTCAGCGACACAACCCAGGATCGGGCGAAGCTGGTCGATACCTATCTGGCACGGGCCAAGGCGGCACTGGCCAAGCTCGACGACAAGAGCACCGACGCCGTACGTGAAAAGCAGTACATAGAGGCTTTCCAGAACGCAAACAAGGCCGTGGATGTGGATCCGCTGAGCTCGGCCGCGCAGGCCATGCTGACCAGCACGAAGGGGGAGCTTGCCAAGTCCGTCACACGCCGGGTCGCTGCGCTGGAGAAGCTGATTGCTGCGGGCAGCTATACGGACGGGCGGACCCAGCTCGCCGCACTGAATGACCTGAATCGCAAGCTGGACAATGATTTCGAGGCGGACGTGAAGAAAGCGGCCTACGAGCTGAACTTTGCCTGGGCAAAGTCACTGTACGCCAAGAAAGAGTATTCCACTGCCGAAGCGAGGACGGATGCAGCCCTGGCCGTGTCCCGGACCGAAGAGGCCTCTTCCTTCAAGCGGAAGCTGACAGACCTTCGCGCCAAGGCAGATTCCGGCGCATCATTCGACACAACCCTGCAGGACATTGACAGGCTGATCAGCGCCGGGGACCTCGTGGCTGCTCATCGCAAGATTGACGCTCTTTGGAAAGTCACCAACGATCAATCGAAGCAGCAGATGCTCGACGATAGGAACCAGAAAATAGTCGCCAGTCTCAAAGACCTGTATGACCGCGGGGTGCAGGCGTATCGGGACGAAGACTTCAAGACCGCAATCGAGGTCCTCCAGACTGTTGTCGGCGTTCAGGTGGACTACGAGCAGGCGGGAGACTACCTCGACAAGGCGCGCGCAAAGCAGAAACTTGTAGACCAGTACTAACCACCACGAGGAGGAGCACCTGATGAATGTGACCCCAAGGCCGAAATTTGCTTTGCTCGTCACGGAGGCGGCCTATGCTGTCATCGTCATCCTCTGGTACGTTCTTCCGTTCATCAGCAGGGAGATCGGCAGTTTTGACCCCCGTGAGCTTGCCGGAACCCTTTATGGCTCTCCTCCCTCGCAGATCGGCGGGTGGATACTCGTCACTGCCCTTTCCTACCTCATTCCGCTCATCTGCCTGTGGAAGATCGCCTCTTTCTTTCTGAGCGAACAGACTCCGTTCCTGGCGGACCCTGAAAGGCCCCTTCCCATCCTCCTGAACATTCTCTCCTCGGGGTTTGTGATCGCGCTGGTGGTCATGCACCTGGTGACCCTCGCCGCCAGCGGGAGCTACTTTGCCGCGTTTCCGCCGGCTACCTACATCGTCGCCGGACTTTCCATAGGATACAACGGCTATTTCATCGTCATGCTCATCATGTGGCTGAGCACACGGGACTCCACCTACCTGGAGTATCTGGAGTTTCGGCGTGCCGGCGAGGACAGCGGAGGGCGCGGGGTAATCTCTGCCCTGCAGCGGCAGGGTATCCAGCGGAAAATGCTGCTCACCTTTGTGCCGCTCATCATCGCGATCATTTCTATCCTTGCATTTTCCCTCCTGCGCAACTTCAGCAGTACGATTCTCTCCGCCGTCTATGCGAACGGCGAAGGGCTGGCGGACAGGACGGCAAGTGTTGTCAAGGCGAATCCGACAGACAGGATTTCCCTGGACGACTATTTCGGCGCAGAGTCGAAGAAGAACTCAGGCGCGGTGGGACAGAACGCCTCCTTCCGATTCAATACGCTCTCCTACTATCGGCGCGACGTCAAAGGAGGCGGTTTCCAGATCTGGTCGAGCACGGATAGAAAGAAGATCGATCAGCGCATCACGCAGCCGGAAACCGCTTTGACCGGAATCACAAGCCGCTACAATCCCGGCGCGCAGACCTATGAGTTCCTGGCACCCGTCACGTTGAGCAACATCTCCATCGGCTACGTCATGGTCGACTACGCGCGCGATGTGATATTCGAGCCGTACTTCCGCACGCAGGTAAAGGTCTTTGTGATCGCGGCAATTTTCATGTACGTGTCGATCTTTCTCATCTACCTGTTCGGCAGGGCCATCGTGTTCCCCATCCTGTTCCTGCGGATGAGCGTGAACGGGATCGCCACGACTCTGAACAGCATGATCAAGGGCAAGGTGCGAATTTCTTCGGATCTCCTTCAGTACAAGGACAGGGTGAACACCCGGGATGAGATCAAGCTCCTCTCCAACGAGGTGGGGAATATGGCCACGGTGATCCGGGGAGTCATTCCCTACATCTCCGCCTCCACCCTGAAGCATGCGGAGAGGGAGACACCAATGACGGAGCGGAAGAATCTCACGTTCCTCTTCACCGACATACGGGGATTCACCACGATCAGCGAGAGCATGACCCCCGACAAGGTCGTGGAAATGCTCAACCACTACCTCGAGCTTCAGTCTTCCGTCATTCGCGACTGCGGCGGAGAGGTGGACAAGTTCGTGGGGGACGAGATCATGGCCATGTTCGAGGGCCCGAGCAAGGAGCTGAATGCCTGCAAGGCGAGCCTGGAGATCAGAAAGACCATGGCCCAGGAAAAGGAGCTGGCAGAGCTTGAAAAGAGAAACGTCATCTCCATCGGCATTGGAATCAACTCCGGGCAAGTGGTCTTCGGAAGCGTGGGCGCAAAGGACAGAATGGACTTCACGAGCATCGGGGATACGGTCAACCTTGCCGCGCGCCTGGAAGGCACGAACAAGGAATACGGGACAAAGACCCTGATCACCGAGTCGGTGTATGAAAAGGTGAAGGACAAGTACGTCTGTCGGGAGATCGACCTCTTGACCGTCAAGGGCAAGACCCAGCCCGTGAGGATCTACGAGCTCGTGCAGGAGACCAAGACCGCGGCGGAGAAGCTCACTACGATCAAGAGGCGTTTTGAGGAATCCCTGGCCCACTATCGCAGGCAGAAATGGGACGAGGCAGAGAAAGGATTCGCGTCGCTCGCCGACGAGTACAGGGACGAACCGAGCGAGATTTTTCTCGAACGGGTTACGGCGTTCAAGAAAGATCCCCCGGGCAAGGACTGGGATGGAGTGTTCCACAGAACGTCCAAGTAGCGCCCGGGCCCGTACGGGCTGCAGGCTGCGGCACGTCTATCACGGATCAATATCTGCAACTGACTCGACGATCCTGTTGGGCTGGTAGGGGAAGCGGCTGACATCCTCCCGCCGGGTGACCCCGCTCAGGACCAGCACGGTCTCCATGCCGCTTTCCACCCCCGCCACCATGTCGGTATCCATACGGTCGCCGATCATGACGGTCTGTTCCGAGTGGACGCCAAGATAGTTGAGTGCGGTGCGCATCATGAGCGGATTGGGCTTGCCGATGAAGAACGGGCTCAAGCCGGTCGCCTTCTCTATGAGCGCCGCCATGGCGCCGCAGGCCGGCACGATCCCGCCGTCACCCGGTCCTGACGGATCGGGGTTGGTGGCGATGAATCGCGCGCCCCGCCCGATCAGGCGGATGGCGGTAGTGATCTGCTGGATGTTGTACGCGTGTGTCTCTCCCAGCACGACATAGTACGGCTCGTTGTCGGTAATGACAAAACCCGCGTCGTGCAGAGGTTCGGTGAGCCCGCTTTCTCCGACAACGAAAACCGTTCCCGGGCTTTTCTGTGACTTCAGGAAGCTCACTGTCGCCATTGCAGAGGTAAATATCCGCCGGGATTCTATCTTGAGCCCGATACCGGCGAGGCGGTAGGAGAGGTCTTTCTGCGTGTACTGGGGGTTGTTGGTGAGCACCAGGAACTCGCGATGGCCCTCATTCAGCTTGCCGATGAATGCATCCGCACCCGCGATGATCCGCGTGCCCCGCACGAGAACCCCGTCCATGTCGATAAGGTAGTTTTTCGGCTGCCCTTCCATTCCGGACAGATCATAGCGGGCACGCGGCCAGACGACAAGGCACGCGCCGGTGACCGTGGTCCGGCGCACGGATATACTGCAGCCAGCACGACCGGAGGAGAGGAGAACGCATGCATGCAGAGGCCCGAGGCCGTCCTTTTCGATTTGTGGGGAACTCTTATCAGCTCCGAGGGTTTTGACCCGGGGCTCGGGAATGCCGCCGTGCTGAAGACCTGCGACAACCCCCACGGCGTTACCCTTGAACAGGTCCAGGAGCTGGGAAACCATGTGATGGCCGCCCTGGGTACCCGCGAAGATCAGTCGGCACTCGAGTTCTCGCAAGCCTCTCTCCTGCGTATCATTGGAGACTCACTCGACCTCCGATTTCGAAACTCCATAGAAGAAACCGAGTGGGATTTCTGGGACGCAGCGCTGGACGTGCGCCTTATCGACGGCGTGCCTGAGCTTCTCGTCCACCTCCAGTCCCGCGGGATCCGCATGGGGGTGATAAGCAACTCCTCATTCGCCGGATGCACATTGGAGAGAGAGCTGCAGAGGCACGGGATACTCCGGTATTTCGAGTTCGTGATCTCCAGTGCCGATTACGGCATCCGCAAGCCCGACCCGATCATCTTTGAAGTTGCCCTCGCAAGGCTCGGCCTCGAGGCGGCCTCGGCATGGTTCGCAGGGGACAATGTAGGCTACGACACTGTCGGTGCCCGCAGCGCGGGGATCTTCCCCGTCGCGTTCAAGCCGCGCGCGGCCATTCCCGAAAGCATCGGGGAGCACGCAGTCATCCTGCGATGGGACCAGCTCTGCGCGCTGATAGAGTGACAGGTAAGCACCTGTGGCCCGGCAAGTCACGGATTGCGGAGTACCGCTCTCCCACGAGGCCCGGTCAACGCCCTCGCTGCCTGACATGAGCTCAGGTTCATTCTTGATCAGGCCCCGCACGAGTGTTACACTGGGCCCCTTCCGAGAGAGGGAGGTCCTTCATGTTCAAGGGAAAGCTGCCTGACGCTGTCCTTGCTTCGCTTCTGGAGACGCTGCCTCTGGAGTTCTCCATTGTCGACGCGAACGACAAGGTGCTCGCGTGGAACCGGCATGAGACACGCGTGTTCCGCCGAACGGACAACGTGCTGGGGCGCGACGTGCGCGCTTGTCACCCGGGCAAGAGCCTCGCGAAGGTGGAAGCCATCATTTCGGAGATGAAGAAAGGGACTCGCGAATCCGCCGAGTTTTGGATCGATATGAAGCTGGGGGACGCCCCGCAACCCGAGAAGATCCTCATCCAGTACTTCGCCCTCCGCGATCCATCCGGCGCGTACCTCGGCTGTCTCGAATGTTCTCAAAAGATCAGCCGCATCCAGTCATTGAAGGGACAGCAGCGGCTGATGGACTGAGCGGGCACCGGAACTCTTGACACCCTTCCGCCCGCCGGATCACAGTGGGCCTATCGCGCCCCTGAAGCGCGGTGAGAAGGAGAATCAAGTGACAGATCCGATGTCTCGCGGTCCGACCCCTCAAAAGGCTTCCAAAGGGCTGCCACCGGAGGGGAGCGCGGGGGAGGCCGGCCCCGGCGCTCCCCCGTCAGATTTCATACGCGGGGCAGTTGCGAAGGATCTGGAAAACGGGCGCTTCTCCTATGTCCGTACGCGTTGGCCGCCCGAGCCGAACGGGTACCTGCACATCGGCCATGCCAAGGCAATCTGCACGGACTTCGGGATTGCGGCGGAATTCGGCGGGGCATGTAATTTCAGGTTCGACGATACCAACCCTACAAGAGAGGAGCAGGAGTACGTGGACGCCATCAAGGCCGACACGAGGTGGCTCGGCTTTGAGTGGGGGGAGCGCGAGTTTTTTGCTTCAGACTATTTCGAACAGCTCTACACGTGGGCCGAACAGCTCATCACGGCCGGCAAGGCATATGTGTGCGACCTGAGCGAGCAGGAAATCCGCGAGTTCCGGGGCACGGATGTCGCGGACAAGGGCCCCATCACTGTCACTCCGCCGGGGCGGAACAGCCCGTATCGGGACCGGTCCGTCGAGGAGAACCTGGACCGGTTCCGTCGCATGCGCGCCGGGGAGTACCCCGACAGTGCGCGCACTCTGCGGGCGAAAATCGACATGGCGCATCCCAATCTCCATATGCGTGACCCTGTCATGTATCGCATACGCCACGCCACGCACCATCGGACCGGCGACACGTGGTGCATCTACCCCATGTACGACTACCAGCATCCCCTCTCCGACTCCATTGAAGGGGTCACTCACTCTTTGTGCAGTCAGGAGTACGAGATTCACAGGCCGCTGTATGACTGGTTTCTGGAGAACATAGGCATCTTCCACAGCAGGCAGATCGAGTTTGCCCGGCTGAACATCACTCATACCGTCCTGAGCAAACGGTGGCTCCTGGAACTGGTAAAGGAAGGCAGGGTACGCGGGTGGGATGATCCGCGCATGCCGACCCTCAGAGGGCTGCGCAGGCGGGGCTACACTCCCGAAGCCATTCGGGACTTCGTGTCACGGGTGGGTATGGCCAAGACGAACAGCACCGCCGAGATCGAGCTGCTCGAGCATTGCCTGAGGGAAGATCTCAACCGTCGATGCCGCAGGGCGATGGCTGTTCTGCACCCCGTCAAGCTCGTCATCGAAAACTGGCCGCAGGACCTGGTGGAGGATATGGAGGCAGTCAATAATCCCGAGGATCTTGCAGCGGGGACTCGAAAAGTCCCCTTCTCCGGTGTTCTTTATATCGAACAGGACGATTTTCGCGAGGTCCCGCCGCCAAAATACTACCGGCTCTCCCCGGGCCAGCAGGTGCGCCTGCGCTACGCGTACATTATCACGTGCACGGGCCTCCGGAAGGACCCTTCCACAGGAGCGGTGCAGGAGATACTTGCCACGTACGACCCGGCAACCCGCGGAGGCAACGCGCCGGACAACCGAAAAGTGAAAGCGACGATCCACTGGGTATCTGCCCGCCACGCGCTGACAGCGGAGGCCCGCCTCTACGATCATCTCTTCAGCGCCGAGTACCCGCAGGAAGTGCCGGAGGGGGTGGACTGGAAAGACACCATCAACGCCGGTTCCCTCGAGGTTGTCCCGGATGCGCGCGTCGAGCCGGGGCTCGCTACCGCCGCGCCCGGTGACAGGTTTCAGTTCGAGAGGCTCGGGTATTTCTATACTGACCCTGATTCGAGCCCCGGAAAGCCGGTATTCAACCGCACCGTTTCCCTGAAAGATACCTGGGCCAGAATCGAACGAAAAAGTGCAGAGGGAGCGTAACGGGTTCTCGGCTGAACGGAAGGTCGGTCTTGAAAAGCTGCATGGAGGAGGCCGCAACCAGCTGATTCAAGGTATGCGGCTTCTCCCAGTATTTATCAATGTAGGGCAGCGCAACTCAGGACGGGGTCCCTTTCTCTCCATCCGGAGCGTCGGGTTCAGCCCGCCCCACGGGCGCAGAATCCTCCCGCGCGCTTTCGACGGGATGATCGCCAGCGTCTATCCCGCCTTCGACGGCCGTTCCTTCGGTCTGGCCTTCAGGAGTTTCACCCTCATGCTTCTTGTTGAACCGGCGCTGCCTTTTTTCTTCCTGCTTCTTCAGCCGCGCGATCTCTTTGCGCCGCTTCTCGCTTTGGTATGGCGATCTGCCCACGAGGTCCTCCTCCACATGTACCGCAACCGACCCGAAGGTCCCGGCGCGGGCGAACTCGATTGAGAGAGGGGCGGAATCGAAAAGGGAGGCCCGGCCCGGGCAGATGACCGGACCGGCGCCTCCCCTCGATTGCAGTGTCGCCTAGTAGTAGCGGCTCTTGCTTCCGCCGCCGCCACCGCCGCGGTTGCTGTCACGCGGCTTGTCATTTGCCTCGTTTACCTTGAGCTGCCGGCCGTCCACTTCCCTTCCGTTCAGGGCCCCCATAGCCGCCCGGGCGGCGTCGTCGGATGCCATCTCGACAAAACCGAAGCCTTTTGCGCGCCCGGTGTAGCGATCGGTGATCACGTTCACGGACACCACCTCGCCGTACTGGGCGAAGAGCTGCCTCAGCGTGTCCTCGCTCGTGTTATAGCTCATGTTGCCGACATAGATTTTCTTCGCCATGTCGATCCCCCTTTTGCGCGGGCCTTGCCCGCTGTCCAGATGTGCCCAGAGCCTGCCGACGACAGGCTCACCACGCTCCCATCGTAGCGGAGTGCGGGGAGTCTGGGCCGTTTATCCAACGTGTCGATTTGGGGGAAAGAGAATGGATTCGAAGGGAAAGGATTACTTTATGGGGCAGTAATTCAACCACTCGAGATTCTTCCAGATTCACCCCTGGGCGGTATCCACCAAAACGGATGCGATCCCGCGTGTGCCAGATCTTCTCTCCGCGCGCCAATCCTTCGGGAACGCGATATTCCTGCGCCTGTCAGTCCTGTTTCAACGAAACCATCCCAAGTGCGACCGGAATACAACGAGAATCATATCGGATTACCCGAAGCGAGTCAAGATAATTATGGGTCGCAGAGCGACAACGCGGGGTCGCAATACAACCGCGAGGGGCAGCAATATGACCGCGAGGGGCAGCAAAACGGCCACGAAGCGCTCCAAGACGTCCGCGCAACTGCCCGGAGCGTGCTTTCTTGACATGCCGGAAGAGGCCGGGTAGAATTTGCCTGGAAAAACAAGTGCGTGAAATGGCCTTCCTTCTCGCTGTATTCGCGATTATCGAACACTTGAACAAATCCGAGCTCCCACCTACGAGCAAGAGGCTGATCGTCGTGTACGTGAACGAAGCCTCAGAGCTTTCGATGGTAGAAAAAGCGCGTGCGGCGGTACGGCGGTACTCTCAAACAGTCTTACCCACCCTGGAAAGCATAAGAGAAAAGGCCAGAACAAAGAAACTGGACGCCCTGGACCATCTTGTTTTGAAGCTGGAATACGAAGCGTCGCGCCTCAGCCGCTGAGCCGTCCACTGGTGCCGTCGCTATACCCGGAAGCTTCCGGCCCCCTTCGCAAAGTCCTTGAAGCGCTTGAAAACGAGAGAAGAGGGCTGTATCGTTGTCCCTGCGCTCCGATAATGAGGGGGAATGAACAGATATCTGATTGATGCGTACGCTACCCTTCTGGGAGCGCCGCCCCGCCGGGGGGCACAGATTCCGCTTCACCAGCTGGACATTTCGGTCATCCGGAGGGCTTATCGCCGGCTCGCGGTCATGACTCATCCTGATGCAGCCACGCGGGCCGGCGCCAAGCCGGGCAGCGTGGACGGGAAGCGCTTCATCGAGGCGTCGCGCGCGTACGAGCTGCTCATGGGGTACCTGCTCGCCCAGGGCGCAGGTCTGCGGGCAGCCCCTGCGGGCCCACACACAGCAAGGCCCCGGCCGACGCCGTCCGCCGCCCGGCCCCCGGGAGAAAAGACCGCCAAAGG
This sequence comes from uncultured Spirochaetaceae bacterium, assembly GCA_964437385.1. Lineage (GTDB taxonomy): Bacteria > Spirochaetota > Spirochaetia > SZUA-6 > Fen-1364 > Fen-1364. The sequence continues at coordinate 30,911 of CAYTGX010000025.1, read as the reverse complement.
TCCGGGACGCGCGAGTACCGGCAGCTCGGCGAGGACCGAAAGCAGTCCGCTCCACTACCATGGCGCCCTGCCGCGCCGCCGGCTTCGGCTCGCAGAGTTTCTCTACTATACAGGCCGTGTTTCCTGGCAGAGCCTCATCAGCGCGATTGTCTGGCAGCGCTCCGCCCGGCCCAAGTTCGGCGAGCTTGCCAAGGAGCTTCGGGCGATCACGCGGCAGGATTTGACGAAGATTCTCGGATCCAAGCGACGCCACGAACAAACCGGGGAGACTGCGCGGCGGCTGCGGCTCCTGACCACCGAAGAGGTGGCGAAGATCCTCCGCCTGCAGCGGGCGCGGCACAAGCCCATCGGCAGGTATTTTGTCGAGAAAGAGCGCATGCCAAGAGCGGAGCTCACGACCATCCTGCGAGAGCTTTTTCGCCACAACGCCCGCTACAGCCGCGAGGCGTAGACATGGATGTCGAGGGCGAGCGAGTGCGGAGTACCGCTCTGGTCGCTTGGAGCGGACTTCGTCCGCTGTAGGCACCCAGTCCAGGGACGGCGTTCGCGCCGAACGGGTACTCCCGTACGGACGAGAGCGAGCCCGTAGACCTTCCGCTGTACCCTGCACGGCACCCCGCGCAGTTTCGCGGAGTTGGACGGCGAGCTCGGCCGAGACCGATAGCGAGACATTGCACGCTCGGTTCCTCATCTGATATATAGTGCAAGGGATTCCCTCCCAAGGAGAAACCGATGCCTCAGTATCCCTTTCAAGATCCCGGCCTGGCCCTGGAAGACCGCGTGCAGGACCTCATGGCGCGGCTCAGTCTCGAGGAAAAGGTCTCCCAGATGGCGCACGAATCCAAGGCCATTCCCCGGCTTGAGATCCCCGCGTACAACTGGTGGAACGAAGGCCTGCATGGAGTCGGCCGCTCGGGGGTGGCCACCGTCTTCCCGCAGGCAATCGGGCTTGCTGCCACGTTCGACCCCGACCTGGTGCACAGGATCGCGGGTGCAACCTCGGACGAGGCGCGCGCGAAACACCATGAGTTCGCCCGGCAGGGCTACCGCCGCCAGTACCAGGGGCTCACGTTCTGGAGCCCGAATGTCAATATCTTCCGGGACCCGCGCTGGGGCAGGGGCCAGGAAACCTACGGAGAGGACCCCTTTCTCACCGGCCGCATGGGTGTGGCCTTCGTGAAAGGACTGCAGGGCGGGGATTCGAAATACCTCAAGCTGGTGGCAACCCCAAAACACTTCGCCGTGCACAGCGGTCCCGAGGCGCTGCGGCATCAATTTGACGCGCGGGTGAGCCCCAAGGACATGCGGGAGACATATCTGCCTGCATTTCGCGACTGCGTGATGGACGGGGGAGCGGAGTCCGTGATGGCCGCGTACAACCGTACCAACGGCGAGCCCTGCAGCGGAAGCATCACACTCCTTTCCAGGATCCTGCGCGAGGAGTGGGGTTTCCGGGGCTATGTCGTGTCCGACTGTGGCGCAATCGACGACTTCCACGCCCACCACGCCATTACGAAGACCCCCGAGCAGTCAGCGGCCATGGCCGTGCGCAACGGCTGTGACCTGGAATGCGGGCACGTCTTTTCCAGGCTCGTGGAGGCATGCCGGCAGGGCCTGATCGCCGAGGCCGAAATCGATCGTGCGGTGGCCCGTCTCATGCGGGCCAGGTTCAGGCTCGGCATGTTCGATCCATCGGAGAGCGTCCCCTATACGAAGATTCCGTATGGAACCGTGGATTCCACCGCGCACCGGGAGCTCGCACGGGAAGCCGCACGGGCTTCGATCGTGCTGTTGAAGAACGAGGAAGCATTCCTTCCCCTCCGCAAGGACCTGGGCTGCATCGCCGTGATCGGCCCCAACGCGGATGACCGGGAGGTCCTGCTGGGCAACTACAACGGCTTTCCGTCAGTCTCGGTGACGATCCTGGAGGGAATCCGACGGATCGTTTCGCCAAAGACCCGTGTCCTCTATGCACGCGGCTCGGACGTCATGAAAGGAGCCGACTCGCCATGGGGGGATAAGCCGGACGATGGATTCGGCGAGGCCATGGCCGCGGCGGAGAGCGCCGACGTCGTGGTGATGGCGCTGGGCCTGAACAATCGCGTGGAGGGAGAAGAGGGCTCTGCGGCGAGTTCCGAGTGGAGCGGTGACAGGGTCACCATCGAGCTGCCGGCCCTCCAGCGCCAGCTCTTCGAAGCGGTTGCAGCGAAAGGCAAACCGATTGTGCTCGTGCTCCTCAGCGGCAGCGCGCTGGCAATTCCGCGGGAGAACTCGGTCTCCCGTGCTGTCCTCCTGGCATGGTACCCCGGTGAGGAAGGCGGGGCCGCGGTAGCCGATGTTCTGTTCGGCGATCACGCCCCCTCGGGAAGGCTTCCCGTTACGTTCGTGGAGTCCGTTGACCAGCTTCCGCCGTTCACAGACTACGCAATGACGGGAAGAACCTACCGTTTCATGGAAGCGGAGCCGCTGTACCCGTTCGGGTTCGGGCTCAGCTATACCGCCTTTCGCTATTCAGGGCTGAAGCTGGAGAAGACCGCCGTGCCGGCAGGCGAGGCGGTCGGACTGACCGTGGAGGTGAGGAATGAGGGAACGCGCGGCAGTGACGAGATAGTCCAGGTGTACCTCACTGACCTGGAGGCATCGGTTCGGGTGCCGCTCCGGCAGCTCGTCGGGTTCGCGCGGGTGCACCTCGAGCCGGGACAGACCCGGGCCGTCGCGTTCAGGATCGAGGCAAAACAGATGTCCCTGATCGACGAGGAAGGACGGCGAATCCTCGAACCAGGCGGATTCCGGGTGTGTGTCGGCGGACGTCAGCCGGACGCGCGGAGCCAATCGCTCACCGGTACAGCCGTGCTGTGCGCCGAGTTCGAAGTTGCGGGAACGCGCCGGGAGCTCGCGTATTGATCGAGCGGCCATCAGGCATTTGACCTATGGCGGCACGGTGCCGAGGCCGAACGTGTGAACCGACCTTCCGCCGGTTCCCCCGCTCGTGGAAAAGGGATACCCTCGGACCATTCATGAGGAGCGCGAGTGTGAGCCCGACCAGCGCGGAGGCCCCCTCCCACAGGGTGATAGGCGTCTTTACCGCCCAGCTTGACGATGCCTACCAGATTGCCGTCTGGCGCGGGATTGAATCCCGCGCCCGGCAGCGCGGGGTCGGCGTTGTCTGCTTCGTGGGTCACAGGGTCGACTCGCCGATTGCCTCGGAAGCGGCGGCGAATGTGGCCTACCGGATCGCCGACGGACGGAACGTGGACGGGCTGGTCGTCGTCTCTTCAGCAATCTCAACTTTTCTCGACCAGGTAGGCACAATGTTCGCCTCCCAGCCGGATCTGCCCCGGGTATCGATCGGGCTCGGCATCAGCGGAGTGCCCAGTGTCACCGCCGACGGGTCCAACGGTGTAAGCGTCCTTGTCAGGCACCTCGCGAAGGACCATCAGCTTTCGCGTTTCTGCCTGATCGGCGGGCCCTCCGGTCACCCCGAGGCCGAGGAGAGGGAACGGGCTTTTCGCGCCACTCTGCGCGAGCTCGCCATTCCGTTCGACGAGCGGCTCGCCGTGAAGGGAACATTCCTGCGAGATTCAGGGAGCGACGCCGCCCGCCAGCTCCTGCGCCTCGGCCTGCCGTTCGATGCTGTTGTCTGCATGAATGATCGGATGGCCCTCGCCGCCATGGGTGTGCTGCGGCAGGCCGGGGTCGCTGTGCCCGGCGATGTAGCAGTGGTCGGTTTTGACGGGATCGAGGAAGGTCGGTATGCCACACCTCCCCTCACCACTGTTGTGCAGCCACTGGATGAGCTCGGCTCCTCCGCTGTGGACGCGCTGCTCGAGCGCATAGAGGGGGGCAGGCCGCTGGGCCGCGTTCTGACGTGCACTCCCGTGATTCGCCAGTCCTGTGGTTGTTCGCCAAAGCGGAACTACGACGCCGACCTCACCGAGCCGCCTCCCACTGCCACGAGTGAAGAGCGGCGCGCAATCGCGGAGATGGTGGCGGCTGCGAGCAGCGGCGATGCAGACGGCTTTATCGCGCAATTCAACGGCGCGCTTGCCGCCACCACCCTGGCAGGAGGAAAGCCGGGAAAATGGAACGGCTATCTCTCGGCCATCCAGCACCTGGTAGAGACCCAGGGGCAGGGGGGCGACCGTACTCCTCCCGGTCTGTTCGAGTTTGCGCGCGTTCTCATCGGAGAATCCGAAAGCAGGATCCAGGCAGCGCGAAGGATTGCTGCCGAGGAAAGGCTGGCGACCTTACGGGCAATCAGCGCGTCGCTGGCCGGGGCTTTCGAGATGCCGGTGATGCTGGCGCGGCTGGAGGCCGGGCTTGTCGAGCTGGAAATTGGCGGCGGTTACATCGCCCTTTTCGAGCAGAGAGACCCGATTTCAGAGTGGTCGCGCCTTGTGATGGCTCCGCGCGATGCGGGGGCCGGGGACCTTCCGGCAGCCGGTATCCGCTTTCACACCATTGATCTCGTGCCGCCGCGAATTGGGCAGTCATGGAGAGAGGGGCTCTGGGTCCTGGAGCCGCTCGTGTTCCAGAAGGAACCCCTTGGCTACATCCTCCTCCCGGGCGGAGCAGCCGAGCCCGCCGTTTACGCCACGCTGCGGGAGCAGGTTGCCAGCGCGCTCAAAGGGGCCCTGCTTCTCGAGCAGGTTCTCACGCATGAGCGGCGCCTGCAGGTGGAGGTGGCGCGCCGTACAGCGGAGCTCACCCGGACAAACAAGGAGCTCACCCAGGAGATCGAACGGCGGATGCGCCTGGAACAGGAGGTCATCCAGATCTCCAACCGCACGATGCAGCGCATCGGCCAGGACCTTCACGATGACCTGTGCCAGCATCTGGCCGGCATCGCGATGCTCGTCTCCGTGCTGCGGGGCGCGCTCTCCGGCTCCGATTCCGCGGCCGTGGCCTCCATCGAGAACATCGGCACCCTGCTTGCCGATTCGATTACGCGCGCCAAGCAGATCGCGCGGGGCTTGTATCCTGCCGGGCTGGAGGAACATGGGATCGTCGCTGCCGTTGAGGAGCTTGTGGAGGCTGCGCGGCGCAACTATCCGGCGGTAATAGATTTTCGCGCGTCACCGGACTTTCGCCTCCCCGGCACGGACCGGGCTCTCCACGTGTACCGCATCATCCAGGAAGCTTTGTCCAACGCGCTCAAGCACGCACGATCGGCCCGGATCGAGGTTCAATTGTACCGCGAAGAACAAGCGGCGGCGAACGGGAGGCGCGGAGAAAGTGAACGCGCGCCGATGCTCGTGGCCGAGGTGACCGACTACGGGGACGGACTGCCGAAGTCGACGACCGGAGAGGGCATGGGGCTGCGCATCATGCGCTACCGCGCGGAAACCGCGGGCGCGGAGCTTCTCGTCGAAAGGCTCAATCCGGGGACCCGGGTCACCTGCAGAATCAGCGGCGGACAGGGAGAACAGTCATGACGAAGCCCCTCACATTTCTCGTCGTGGACGATCACCCTGTCTTCCGGCAGGGGCTCGTCGCACTCATCCGAAGCGACGACCGCTACGAGGTGTGCGCGGAGGCCGGCACGGCCGCGGAGACTCTGACGGCACTGGAGCGCGCGGTGCCGGACATTGCGCTGATCGATATCTCCCTCGTCGGCCAGAACGGCCTGGATCTCGTGAAGACGCTCAAGGCCGCCCACCCTGAGATACTCGTGCTTATCATCTCCATGCATGACGAGGTGATCTACGCGGAGCGGGCGCTGAAAGCAGGGGCCCGGGGCTACGTGATGAAGCAGGAGGCTGCCTCCGTCATGCTTGATGCGATCAAGACCGTCCTCTCGGGAAAAATCTACGTCTCCGCTACCATGCGCGACAGGCTCCTTGAGACCATGTTCAGCGCGCGTGACGAAGCCGATTCGCATTCGGTGGAACGGCTCAGCGATCGGGAGCTGGAGGTCCTGGAGCTTATGGGGCAGGGCTACGGGGCCGCGGAAATCGCAAAGATGCTCAACCTCTCCGTCAAGACGGTGAACGCGTACCGAGACCACATCAAGGAAAAGCTGCGTATCGACGGCGCGGGGGACCTGCGAAGATTCGCCGTCAAGTGGGTCCAGAGCCGGGATAGGTAATAGTTCCTATCCCGGAATTCGAACTTTGTCCGATTTTTGACACACTGCCCATGCGGTAGGCTTGCCGGACCGGCGCGTCAATGGCGGCTTGTCCGGCGCGCCGTATTCGAATGAGGAACAGGAGGAGTTGTATGAGGAAACGTGTTTTCGTTGCTCTGATCGCCGTCGTCTGCTGTCTCGCGGTCGCGGCTCCCGTCATGGCGCAGAATGTCAAGCTGACCATCTGGGGCCGGGACCTTCCGGATGACGACCCCGCGCACGCATACGTGAAGGCGCTCCTGGCAGGCTTCCAGGCGGGCAATAAGGATATCCAGCTGGACTATATCGCTCTGGGAGACCCCGGGCTTGCGGACAAGACAAAGATCACAATGGCGGCCGGTAGCGGCCTCCCCGATATCTTCCAGACCTGGGGCGGATCCACCATGGGCGGCTATGCCGACGCGGGAAGGCTTCTGAATCTCTCCAGCGAGCTGAAGTCGATACCCGGCAGCGCCGCGGCCAGCGGCGCCATGACCTGGAAAGGCAAGCTCTATGGCGTTGCCCCCTTCTTTGCCATCGCCGGAATCTTCGTCAACGAAGGCATTTTTAAAGCGAATGGGCTTTCCGTGCCGACTACCGTGGACCAGTTCGAGAAGGTGGCAGACACGCTCAAGGCCAAGGGCATCCAGCCCTTCGCGTGCGGGGAAGCGGACAAGTGGCCAGGTCTCGCACTGTACATGTATCTGACCAACCGGTACGGCGGAGATATTTTCTCCCTGGCCGCGGCGCGCAAGGCACGGTTCGACAATGAGGCGTTCGTCAAGGCCGCACAGCTTTACCAGAACTGGGTGAAAAAGGGCTACTTCGGTGACAAGCCCCTGGGAGAAAAGTACGGCGACGCACAGCAGCTCATGGCCACCGGAAAGGCCGCCATGCACATCACCGGTTCATGGATGTGCGCCCAGTATTCGAGCAAGGACTTTACCGATCAGACACTCGGATTCTACGCCTTCCCTGAGCTGAAGGGCGGGATGGGCAAAGTGACCGACGTCATGGGAATGACCGACATCGGATTTGCCGCAACAAAGGCAGGGGAAAGCAAGAAGGCGGCAATCGTGCGCTTCATGAAGTACGCCATGAGCCAGGATGCCGCCGCCGCCGAACCCGGCCGTATCAGCGCCGTCCCCGGCGTCAAGGCTCCTTCACCTCTTACGACCATGGCTTCGGCAGTGTTCAGCAAGGCGAAAATGGTCCAGTTCTGGTGGGATCAGAATCTCCCGCCCGCGGTGACTACGCCATTGAACGACACGATCCAGACTTTCTTCCTGGCCGACACGGACGTAAGGTCCTCCCTCACGAAGTTCGAGAGTCTTGCGACCCAGAACATGGGCGCCGTGAAGTAGAGAAATCACGCAGTGAGGGTTTCAGGGGCGAAGGCCGGAACCGGTTTTCGCCCCTTTCTCATTCAAGCGAAGACTGATCAAATGAGACAGCGGAGGTGAGAGCGATGGCGGACCTTGCCAGGGCCGGAGTCGTGTTGCAGCGCGTGAAGCGCAGACAGAAACGCGACGTCGGGCGCGTGGTCTTCATCGCCCTCATGCTTTTACCTGCCATTGCCGCGCTCGGCGTCTACATGTATTACCCCATCGAGCAGACTTTTCACCTTTCGTTCATGCGTTCGGCCGGTCTCGGAGAGGCTGCCTTCAACGGCCTGGAGAACTACAAGTTCCTCTTCGGTAATGACGAGTTCCGCGCCGGGCTTCTGCACGTGTTCCTCTGGGCTTTCTGGAGCGTTCTGATCCAGCTGCCCCTGTCTTTCTTCGTGGCGTTTTCACTCATTGCCTACAGGAACAAGGTCACGCAGCCCCTGCGGGCAATCTATTTCCTTGCCAACATCATGCCGTCCGCCATTACAGCGATGATCGGCCTGTTCGTCTTCTCCAACACCAATGGGGTGCTTGCGGCCTTTGCCCGCAAGATCAACTGGACGTGGCTCGGCAAGATCGACTTCATCGGCGACCCCTCCCTCGCCTTCTGGGCGATATTCATCGTAGCAACCTGGACCTATACCGGGTTTCCCATCGTCTATCTCATGGCGCGGATGGAACAGATTCCCATGGAGATTCGCGAGGCAGCGGAACTCGAGGGCGCGCGGGGCTGGCGCTACGCGTGGCATATCATTCTTCCCATGGTGGCCTACCCGCTGCGCATCCTCGCGGTCCTCATGACAATCGGCAGCCTGAAGCTCTTCGACCTTCCCTACCTCATGACCAGGGGAGGTCCGGGGGACGCCACCAAGACGCTGGGAATCATTCTCTACAATCAGGGGTTCGTGAACTGGCAGTATGGGAGCGCCGCGGCAGTCGGCGTAGTGATATTTCTCTGCTCCCTGGTTTTCACCATTGCCCAGTTCTCCTGGCAGGGCAGGGGGGACGTGGAATGAGACAGCTCCGTGGTCCCCGGGTGGACATAGGCGGCATCATCATCACTATCGTCCTGGTCGGCTTTGCGCTCGCTGTCATCGTGCCGCTCATCCTTCCCTTTTTCTTCGTCTTCAAAACGCGCCTGGAATATTCGTACAATCCCTGGAGCCTCCCGAAAGCCATCCGCTGGGACAATTTCATACAGGCATGGAAAACCGTGCAGATCGGCCGCGGCATGCTCAATACGGTTATTGTCTGCCTGGGCGCCATCGCCTGCACAGTGCCTCCCGCGGCAATGGCGGGCTACATTTTCGCCCGGTACAGGAGCAAGGTCACGGAGGTTTTCTTCTATATCATACTTGCAGGCTACTTCGTGCCCATCCAGATGGTCCTGCTCCCGCTCTACAAGATGAGCGTTTCATTTCACATGGCAGATACCCTACCCGGGCTCTTTCTGCCGATGGCTGCTTTCGGCATCTCTTTCTGGACTATGATCTACCGCTCGTTCTTCCGCAGCCTTCCCAGCGAGCTCGCGGAGGCTTCACGGATCGACGGTGCCGGGCATCCCGGCACGTTCTTCCGGATCATGCTGCCCCTTGCCGGTCCTGCCACGGTGCTCGCCTTTCTGCTCGTCTTCATCGGCGCATGGAGCGACTATCTCCTGAGCCTGATCATGATCAACAGCCAGTCCAACTTCACTATGCAGCTCCGTGTTGCCCAGTTCCTCAACGCGTACGGCGTGGACAACATGCCGAGGTACTCTGCGGCGGCCATCATCTCCGCAGCGCCGACTGTCATTCTCTACGCCATCGGGCACCGGTGGGTTTTGAAGGGCACCCTGGCGGGCGCACTGAAGGGATGAATCACACCGGGTACGGTGTGCGCGCTGGGCCAGCGCGAGGCCCGCACACACACCGAACAACAACACGCGCACGCACCTTTGCCGTCTCATCCGAGTCTCCAGCCGGTACGCGCGCGCGCCACTTCCACGCCGTCCCCGGCCCGCACAATGGCGTGAGCCTTCCGGATCGGGTCCTCGGTCCGAGTCCGCACCACAACCGAGCCGGGGTGCTGTGTTTCCGCAAGAAAGTCCATGTCGAGGCTCGTGAGGATCCCCAGGCTCCGGGCGGCAACCCCTTCCACCACCCACTCGGCGTACCTGCTGTTGTTCACGTGCTGGTTGACGTCAAGATCGCTCCAGCGCACGGTGATCGTACTCTCGCTTTCCGGGGAGGCGCATTGCGCCAGCTTCTCCAGGTCCGCGGCAAAGGCCCGCGGCACGGCACTCGTATCTGGTGGATCGAAGATGCCCTGGATCCGAACGGGGCGTCGGGAGCGGGTGTCCAGGATGAGCCACGCGCTGACCGCGGAGGCAAGAATTGCGTCCTGCGCATCCCGCACGGTGAAGTCCCTCAAGGCGAACAGCCTGTCGATTCCAGAAGGCCATGTGCGGACTGTCACCTGTTCCCCGTTGGCAGGGAGACGGTGTATCTGCACGCGCAACCGGGAAAGCACCCACGTCAGCTGCCTTTGCAGCAGGTCCTGGACCGAAACACCGAGAGCCCGCGCGTGGTTGCCTGCAGCCTCCTGGAGGAAATCGCAGAGGCTTCGCAGCGCCAGCGTCCCATTCGCGCCGGTTTCGAAGACCCGCACGCTGAATGTGTCTGTCCAGGTAATATCCTGCGGGGGGTTCGTCTGCACCATCCGACAGTATCTTCGGGCCGGCCCAAGGTCAACCGATCCCGTGCGCGCAAGCGCCGTCCTGAAAGAACGAACCGGCATATGCGCACGTTCGCGCACGACGCCGCGGATGCGCGAACTTGCATGCCCGCAGGGGATTCACTACACTAATAGGGCATCATGCTCGCTCAGGAACTTCTCGTGCTCCTGCGGACTTTCGCGCTGCGGAACAGGAGCGCAACGGTCGATCTCCACCAATTCCTTGCCGCAATGCCCAAGGGCCAGGCGCAGCCGGCAGAGGTCGATGCCGCGGTGGCCGAGCTTGCGGAGAAGTCGGCACTCGTCGTCTCTGCGGAGGACGGGAAGCCACGCATCGTGTCCTTGTCGGATTTTCACGTCACCGCGCTGGTGGACGCCTATCGGCAGCTTTCCATGGATGCCGCGCATCCGTTCCCGAAGGAGGAGACGGCGCCCGTGCCGGTCCCCGCAGGGCAGCTCATCAGGGCGGATGTGAAGAGCCAGCTCGGCGCCCTGCTGGACACGAGCGGTCCCGACATGAAAGGCATTGTCAAGATCGAGTTTCCCGAGGGGGTGGACTCACTCATCGTGCCCCAGGAATGCGTGGGCACTGACCTCATCGACGTCGCTGTTGCGAAGGTCAGCCGCTATCTCCAGGAAGGGAAGAACGCCTCGTATTCGGAATCGAAGCTTTCCGGTCTGATGCGGGGAAACGCGCCGCTGGTTCACCAGTCCATGGAGGACCTCGTCACCCGGCCTAAGAAGGCGGCAAACTCGGTCCTCTCCCCTTCTGATTTCAGCTTCCGGTTCTGGACGCACCTCTCCAACGTCATCCTTCAGGATATCCGCGCAAAGGCGGACAAGACGGACCTGGACCATGGCGCCTGCCAGGCGGCATACCTCCTCGGGTATACCGTTTTTCACAAAAAGGGCACGATCCAGCGCGAACAGGAGTGGACGGCAGACAGAAAGAACCTCGAACAGCAGGTGCGCAAGGCGCCTTTTGTCTTCGGGTTCCAGGACCTTTACGATCTGAAAGACGAAAAAGGCGTCACCTATGTCAAGAAGCACGGGCAGGATTTCATCCATGCCTTCCTGAAGGAAAAGACCAGACAGGCCGGGGAGGAGGCCGTTCCCTTCCTGGTGCGTGTGCACGCGGCCGCGCAGAAGAAGGATTACTTCATTCAAAGGGACTTCATCGTCCCGGTTTTCCTGAAAAAGCTGGGGGAAGCGGCGGAGGAAATTCGAACCGCCTACGTGCAGGAATGGACAGACGAGCTGCGCCAGGACCGCACGCCTGCCGTCACGAAAAACGATGCCTCGTTCCGCAGGGACGCCGAGATGCGGGTGAAGCAGGGGTATCCGCTTTTGACCGCACTTTCAAACGGCAACCTGCTTTTCGCCGCGGGTGAGGTAACCAAGGTCACGGACTCGGCGAAGGCGGAGCTCGGCAAATGCTTCGCCGTGGAAAACATCCTGCGGCCGTTCGACGAGCTGCTGGGTTTGTCCCGCGCGTTCCTGCTGAAGAACGCCCGCATGTATCTTCCGTTCTGGATGACGATGCCAGTCCTGAGCGGAGTACTCAGGATTTTCCGCAGACTGTCGCGCGGAGGAAAAGCGGAGCGCAAAGCGGAACCCGACAAGAAACCCGCGGCGGCACGGCCGGCACAGGGGGAAACAGCAAATGTCGCGCAGGCCGCGCCGGCAGAAGCCGTGAAGAGCACGCATACGAAAAGCGATCTCCTGGCCTACCGGCGGAGCATTCAGGCCCTCCTGTCGCAATATGTTCCCAAGGGTCGGACGGTCGAAGCCACCCTGTCCGAGCTTTCCGAGAAATGGAACCCCTTATACGCCTCCGAGCAGAAACAGAATCTCGTCGAGGACGTCAACTCCCTGGTCCGCGACTTCCTTCGCCCCGTCCGGCGCAGCTTCCTTACGCGCCCGCCCGATCTGAAGAGAATCCACGCCCTCGCGGAGCAGCTCTCGGCAAGCAAGAGCCTCGTGAAAATCAAGAAGAAGGACATCCTGATGAGGTACATCGAGCTCTACATGGTCAGGTGCCTTCAGGTGAAGTGAGCGGCGCGCGCCGATCCGCTCCCTCAGCTCATCGGGCGTATGCGCACCTCGATGTCCTTGGCAGAAGCCAGCAGGTCTTGAATCCGCTTCGTGTCCGAATCCCCGAAATGATACGGGTACAGCACTTTCGGCCGGAATGCCAGGGCCGCGTCTGCAACCATCTCCGGCGTCATAGTGTAGGGCAGGTTCATCGGAAGAAACGCCACGTCGATCCTTTTGAGTGACTTCATCTCGCGCGTATTCTCCGTGTCGCCGGCCACGTATACCTTGCGCGTTCCCAGCGTGAGCACGTACCCGTTGCCCTCACCCTTGGGATGAAACGGCGCCCCCGGTGCGCGCATGTGCACGACATTGTACGCGGGGACCGCTTCGATGCGGATCCCTTTGACTGCGCGCGAATCCCCATTCTGGAGGACGATCGCCCCGGGCACTTTTCCGGCGCATTTGGCTGCCAGGACAACCACGGTGTCAGGAGTGCGCACGCTCGCGATAGCCGCGGGATCGAGGTGATCGGAGTGCTCGTGGGTTACAAGCACGATGTCGGCCCTGGGGAGCGCCGTATAGTCCGCCTTTTCGCTGACAGGGTCCACATGGATCACCGTATCCCCGTAGGTCAACACAAGGGTCGCGTGTCCGATGAAGGTCACCTTCAGCGCAAGCGGGGCGGGGGGAAACGTGTCTTCGACGAACATCTGTCACCTCCTGTTTTGCGGTGCGCGTACTTTCGCGGGCGTGCGATCTTCGCAATCGACTTGCGAAACGCCCGCCATATTATACACTCCATTCGTACGAGACCGCAAATTTGCGCAACTGCGCAAGGTCGCGCAA
>CAYTGX010000025.1:0-17719 GCA_964437385.1 uncultured Spirochaetaceae bacterium | reverse complement strand
GCGCAACTGCGCAAGGTCGCGCAAGGGAGCGAGGGGAGAATCTGCGTGAACAGAAACCGGGCATATGATTTCGACCGGGTGATCGATCGCCGGGGAACGAGCTCTTTGAAGTGGGATTTCGCGGAGCGGCTTGCCGGCAGGTCCGGGCTTACTCCCCTATGGGTGGCAGACATGGACTTCGAGGCACCCGCCGAGATCGTCCAGGCGCTTCACGCCAGGGCTGCGCACGGCATCTTCGGATACACATTGGAACCCGACTCCTGGTTCGACGCCGCGGCCGGCTGGCTCCAGCGCCGGCACGGCTGGGAGGTGCGCCGTGAATGGATGCTGCCGTCTCCGGGCGTCATACCCTCCCTGGTGTTTGCCATACTGGGACTCACCGAACCGGGTGACGGGATCATCATCCAGCCGCCCGTCTATTATCCGTTTCCCCTGCGCGTCGGTGCGAACGGAAGACGCGTGGTGGAGAACCCGCTGAAGCTCAGCGGCAGCCGGTGGGAAATGGATCTGGAAGGCCTGGAAAAAGTTGTCGACGATCGGACACGGATGTTGATCCTTTGCAGCCCGCACAATCCCGTGTGCAGGGTATGGGACAGGGCTTCCCTGCAGGGTCTGGCTGATTTCTGTCTTCGCAGGGGCATCGTGGTCGTCAGTGACGAAATCCACAACGATCTCGTGATGCCCGGGTCCCGCCACATTCCCTTTGCTTCTCTTTCGAACGAAGCCGCCGCGCATTCACTGACCCTGGTCTCTGCGACCAAGAGCTTCAATCTGGCGGGTCTGGGAGGCTCTCTTACCGTCATACCTGATGCCGGCCTGCGCGCGCGTTTTGACGCGGTGCAGCACGCCATCGCGGCCGGCCCGGCAAACGTGTTTGCCGCGGCCGCTGCCGAGGCTGCATGGAGGCACGGAGAGCCATGGCTGGAAGAGCTTCTTGCCTACCTGCAGGCCAACATCCGGTTTCTTGCAGGCTTTCTCGGTGAAAGCCTGCCCCAGGTGACCCTGGCTCCCCTGGAAGGAACCTATCTTGCCTGGCTTGACATGCGGGCGCTGATGCTGTCGGACGACCAGATCAAGGCGAAGCTCCAGGGCGATGCCCGGCTCTGGCTGGACGAAGGCCGCAAGTTCGGCCGGGGAGGGGAAGGATTTCAGCGTCTCAATGTCGCGTGCCCCCGCGCGGTCCTTGCCGATGCAGCGGAGCGATTGGTGCGCGCTTTCCGCCCGAGCTGACCCCCGCGCCCTTTTTTCCCGGGGAGGCATGGCCGCGCTCCCTGGCGCGTGAAAGGAACATCGGGGGGATCAGCGTCCAGAGAGCAAGCGCCACTGCGCCATGCCAGGGCTCGTACCAGGGAGGCTTGACGAATCGGAACGGACCCACGCCCATTGCATAGACCCAGACCACCAGTGAAAGGGTGGAAATCACGAGCTGCTGCCGTGAGCGCACGCCTCCTGCCCAGTAGAGGTACACGGGCGTGATGCAGACAAGGAGCAGCGCGATCACCAGGTGAGGAAGCAGCACGCGCGGCATGACACCCTGGATGAAAATGAAAACGGCGATTACCTCACTGGGGATGAGCTTCAGCAGCACCTGCATGAAGGAGTTTTCCTGTTCGATTGCGCGCCCCATACATTCTTCCTTTCGCCCCCCGAAGGGGTCTTTCAACTATTTCTGCTTCCACCAGATCCCGGTGCATTCCGGTACGACGACCTTTCCGGAGGCGAGCACCTCATGCTCCACCATTTGTCCAAAGAAGAACTCCACCAGCTCCCGCGCCTTTTCCAGGGACTCGAACAGAAAGTCCGTGCGGATCCATTTCAGGGCAAAGCCGCGTTCATTCTGGAGCCAGGAAAAGAAATGCGGCAGGGATGGCCCGGGGGGATGCGGCGTACGGTGCCCGGTGCCCAGCGTCTCGATGAGGATCAGAGCGCCGCCCGGCTTCACGAGACGAAGGCCCTCCACGAGGACTTCCGCCGCCGCCCTTTTCCAATTCCCGCTTTCCCGCGACACGCTGTGGCCGAAGCTCCACCCTTCCACGAGGATTTCCGCTGATGAATCCGGCAGCGGCACCGCGAGGTTGTCCGCTTCGGCCAGCTGCACATTGCGCCGGATCTCTTCCGACAGGTAGGCGCGGGCCTGTTGCAGCATATGGGGGGACCGGTCGAATGCCAGGACGCGCCCGGCCAGCGGAGCAAGAATCCTCGTGACTCTTCCTGTTCCCGCCCCCAGCTCGATCACTGTCTTTCCGCTGAAATCAGCGGTCTCCTGCAGAGCGCGCGGAAGGTTCCCTTGCATGTCTTCGCGGCTGACAAGCTCATGATAGTCATGCGCACGAGCGCTGTAGATCTGGTCGAAATGGGCGTCCGCAGAGCTCATCGGTTCTCAACCAGCACGAAGGTGATGTCATTGACGTTGGTGCCCGTGGGACCCGTGACAATAAGATCACCGGTCGCGGAGAGGAAGGCGTGCGTGTTGTTGGCAGCAAGGCACGCGCGCGGATCGAGCCCTTTCCGGCGCCCCGCGGCAACCGTTTCACCTGAGGCAAACCCGCCTGCCGCGTCCGTGTTTCCGTCACGGCCGTCGGTGGCAAAAGAGGCGAGAATCAATCCCGCTTCTCCGCTGAGCTCGATGCCCGCGGCAAGCGCAATCTCCTGGTTTCTTCCCCCTTTGCCGCTTCCCTTCACCGTCACGGTTGTCTCCCCGGCTGCAAAAATGCACACCGGCGGGGCTGCCGGTCTTCCGTGCAGCTGCACTTCCCGCGCGACCGACGCCATGAGCCGCCCCGCTTCGCGAGCTTCGCCTTCCAGGAATGTCGTAAGCACGATCCCGGGAAAGCCCTGGCGCTGTGCTTCTTCCGCTGCTGCCTCTACTGCAATGCCGCTGGAGGCGATGACCTCAGCCGTGAAACGCCCGGGAAGGGCTTTTGGCGTCTCAGGGACCCTGCCGGCAACCCCTTCCTCAATGAGCGAGCGTACCGCTGCCGGCACACTTTCCAGCAGATCATAACGAGCGAGCACGCCGGCTGCATCGGCGAAAGTCGTGGGGTCAGGAACAGCAGGCCCAGATGAGATGAACCCGAGCTGGTCTCCCACCACATCGGAGATTGCAAGGGTGATGATTGTCCCACGGGTCCTTGCGGCGAGACGCCCCCCCTTGATGGCGCTCAGATGCTTGCGCACCGTGTTGATCTCACGAATCGAGGCTCCGCTCCTGAGAAGCAGGTTTGTGCATTCTATCTTATCGTCGAGACTGAGCGGCGGATACGGCAGCGGGAGAAGGCTCGAGCCGCCGCCGGAAAGGAGGAGCAGGAGAATGTCGCTCTCCTGCATCTGTGCGGCCAGGTCCCACACGCGCCCTGCGGCGGCACGGCCCCCCTCATTGGGCACAGGGTGGCCGGCCTCCAGAACCTCCAGGCCCCGGTGACGGGTGCAGGGGTAGCCCTGCGGCAGCACAACGATCCCTCTCGACACCCGCGAGCCCAGGATTTCGATCGCAGCGTCCGCCATGCCCGATGCAGCCTTGCCGACAGCGGCAAGTGTGAGGATGCCCCCTGGCCTGTACTCCCTGCCGCACACCGTGAACCCCTGACCGGCTGCAACGAGACTTCTCCTGACGGCCGCGCCGGGATCCGCGGCTGAAAGAGCGGCGGCCACAACGCGCAGGGAGACCTGCTTCAGCTCAGCCAGGCTCACCTCTGCACCGTCCTCAACCTTCCCGGTTTTCCCTCCAGGACGTACATGGTGCAGGACGCCAGGGAGGATATCTCCCGCGGGTAATGGGTGACAATCAGCGCGGGGACCGGGTGCAGGGTGAAAAGCCGCAGGAACATGTCCCAGAGGAGCCCGCGCGCCTCGGCGTGCAGGCCGCTGAATGGTTCGTCCAGGAATATCGCGTCCGGCAGGCGCGCAAAACATCGGGCCAGCGCGGCGCGCTTCTTCATGCCGCCGGAGAGCTCGTCCGGCCTTTTCTCTTCCTCTCCTGCGAGGCCGGCCTCCGCCAGGAGGTAGCGCGCAAAGCCCATCGCACGTCTCCTCTCAAACCCCTGGTAGAGCAGGGGAAGGGCGGTATTCTGTGCAATGGACCGCCACGGGAGGAGCCTGTCGTCCTGAAATACGAAACCGACCCGCGGCGGACACGAGACACTGCCTTCCGTGGGCTTCAGCAGTGACGCGGTGACTTTCAGGAGTGTCGTCTTTCCAATCCCGGATTCTCCGGTGACAACGGCAATTTCATTCGGGGCAATCTCCAGGTCTACGCCGTGGAGAATCTCGCTCTTCTTTCGATAGGCAAAGCTCACCTCCTTCAGCGCGATGCGCGAAGCGCCCGCCCGGGAGGTGAAGGTCCGTTCCAGCTCCGAAATATCCTGCGGCTCATAGCGTGTCGGACTCCGGCGGACGATCAGGGCGCTGACGACGGGTCCGGCCAACCGGATCCTCGGCAGCAGGTGATTGAAAACGAGGATGATGAGGATGAGCACTGCCGCCCAGGAGAAAAGCGATCGTATCCGCATTGACATGTATGCCGCCTGGATCTGAAACCCGATGCCGTCATTTGCTCCGAAATACTCGGCGGTCACGGATGCCTTCACGGCAAGCACAAGACCTGCCTTCACACCGGCCGCGAGGAAGGGGGCGAGGTGTGGCAGGACGAGCTCACGCATGCGCGGAACGAAGCCGGGGGCGAAGAGGGCAAGCATTTCTCCATACGCGCGGGGAAGCGTCGACATGCCTTCCCCTACTGTGACGGCCACAAGCGGGAACGTGATGAGGCCGATCACAATGATCGTGGGCAGGTGGCCGATGCCCATCAGGGCAACCAGGGGAATTGCCCACAACAGGGGAGGCATGCCCTGAAAGAAGAGAACGAGCGGCTTGAAGAGGGCGTCCAGGTCACGATGTGCCCCCATCGCCATGCCTGCCGCGGCCCCGGTCGCAAAACCGCCTAGAAAGCCCGCACACACGCGAAGGAAGGTGATGAGGATCTGAGTCCAGGTGAACCGGCGCGCAAGAAGGAGGGCTGTGTCCGCAAGCGTGGTCCATGGTGCAGGGACGAAATAAGACCCTGCAGCAAGGCTGGCAAACGCCCAGCCTGCGAGGATTATCGCGACTCCCCCTGCGCTGAGAAACCTGAGCCGCAGAGACGCCGTGCGCGTTGGCCTGGCAGGCATCGTCAGTGCGTGAGGAAAAACTGCTCGTCCAGCGGCCGCTGGCCTGCCGGCAGATACCGTACGACCATCTGATAGTAGGCCAGCACTCGCGTGCGGTTCTCCGCCATGGAGGGGACGTCCAGGAGCGTATTGCGCGCTGCCTCTTCAAGAATCCCCTGATCCGCGCCGAGGGCCGCGGAGAACCGCGAGGCGGCATCAGATGGTTCAGCCGTCACCGTTCTGCTGGCCTCGGACCAGGCGGTTACGATCGCGCCGATTGTCTGTGCGTGATCCCGGGAAAAGCCCTCCGTTCCGAAAAGGCTCACCTGCGGCGACCTGCCATCCCCTCCGGTCAGCCGGGCCCAGGCGCGGGTGTACTGAAAGAGCCTCGTGAGGCCATTCTTCTTCACGACCGCAGTGGCAAGGGGCTCGGGCAGGGCCACGGCATCCAGCTGCCCGGCGAGCAGCCTTTGCACGCTCTGCGGGAAGGGACCATAGCTGATCGTGAGGTCCCTGTCTGGATCGATCTTGTCGAATGCCAGAAGCGCACGGCTCTGGAAATCCAGGGGGGAGCCGGGGAACGGCAGGGCGAGACGCTTTCCCTTCAGGCGGGCAAAACTGCCCAGGGATGCATCCCTGCCTACCAGGGACGAAATCCCCCACACGCCGGTGTCGATCATCACGATGGGGCTGCCGTCCAGCCTGTTCTCCCATCCCTGGCTCGTGCCGCTGAGAAGAAAATCCGTCTCTCCGCGCAGCAGAAGGGCCAGCGCCTGCGCGTGATTGAGGAAGAAGTCGACCTGGAGGTCGACGCCCGGGATCGAGCGCTCGCGGGCCATCAGAAGAAAGGGCAGAGCAGCGGTGGACTGTGGTACAAGGATGCGCACTCTTGTCAGGACAAGGTCGTCGGAGTGACTGAGGGTAACCGAAAGCAGGAGCACAAAGCACACGACAACAATTGCGAGCACGCCCGGAGCGCGCAGCGGATGTCGGGACCCGGATTCTCTCATGGTGGTGTCCAACAGTATTCGTTTTCGGCGGGAGGGGCAAGAAGGCCGGCACGATGCACGGGGGCCTCAAAGAGCCAGGAGGGCCGCAGAGCGGGCGCGGAGCTCATCGCATCGGGGTTTCTCTCACAGCCCCTGCTCTGCTATAGTAGGACGCAGAGGACTTCCGTGAAGGCAGCGATCATCGGCACCAGCGGTCACATCGACCTCGCTCTCGAGGTGCGCGACCGCCTTCCGCAATTGAACTTTGTCGGGATCGCCCCCGGATCGGCGGACGAAAACGCGCGGGAGTTTTACGTCGACCAGCTGGAGCCCTCGCTCATTCCCTTCTACGAGGACTATCACCGCATGCTGGACAGGGAGAAGCCGGAGGTGGTCGTCGTGGCGCCCTTTTTTTTCCTGCAATCGCGAATTGCCTGCGAGTGCCTGGAGCGAGGGATGCACGTTTTTGTCGAGAAGCCCATGGCCGTGTCAATGGATCAGCTCGAGCGGCTGCGCCGTGCCCATGCCCTCGGGAAAGCGGATCTCTGTCCCATGCTCTTCTACCGCTACCACCCTGCGTTCCACGCGGCGTGGCGCGCGCTGAAGGAGGGTCTGATCGGCGAGCCGATCCTGATCACGGCGCAGAAGTCCTACAAGCTCGGCACGCGCCACGCCATGTATACGCACCGCGCCACCTATGGCGGCACCATCCCGTGGGTTGCCGTGCACGGCATCGACTGGATCCACTGGTTCACCGGCGGGGGCATCACGCAGATTGCCGCCTCTCACACGTCCGCGGGAAACCGCGGTCACGGCGAGATGGAAAGCTCCGGGGCGTGCCTGTTCCGCCTGGCGAACTCCGGCTGCGCCACCCTCAGCTTTGACTACTTCCGGCCCGGTTCCGCGCAGACGCACGGAGACGACAGGGTGCGGGTCGCCGGAGAAAAGGGAGTCCTGGAAGTGACCGGGGGGGAGGCAACACTGTTCACCCATGATGCGCCGCCGCGAAGACTGGAAAAGGAAGACCAGCTGTCGCTCTTTCAGGAGTTCATTCGCCATATACAGGAGGGTGCCGGGATGCGGATTACCGCGGAGGATGCATTCACCGTGAGCGAGCTCGCCCTGCGCAGCAGGGAAGCCGCGGATACAGGGGCCGCCATTGTCGTGGGGAGCGCCTCATGAAGACAAAGGAGCTTGGGAAGAGCGGGCTCGTGCTCACACGCATCGGGCTGGGAACCTGGGCAATCGGCGGGGCCGACTGGCAGTTCGGGTGGGGAAGCCAGGATGATCGGGACTCCATTGCCACGGTGCGCGAAGCCCTTGACCTCGGCATCAACTGGATCGACACGGCGGCGGTCTACGGGTTGGGACACGCGGAGGAGATCGTCGGCCGCGCCGTGGCGGGCAGGCGCGACAGGCTCATCATCGCGACGAAGTGCGGACGCATGACGGAGCCGGGGAGCACCACGATCGTCAGCCGGCTCAAGGCCGCAAGCGTGCGCAGAGAGCTCGAGGCGAGTCTCCGAAGGCTCAAGACGGATTACATCGATCTGTACCAGATCCACTGGCCCGATCCCGATCCTGACATCGAGGAAGGCTGGGAGGAAATCGCAAAAGCGGTCAGGGAAGGGAAGGTCCGGTATGCCGGGGTCTCCAACTTCAATCCCGAGCAGATGAGCCGCATTCAGAAGATTCATCCCATCGCTTCCCTGCAGCCCCCGTACAGCATGCTGCGCAGGGACGTGGAAAAAGAGGTGCTTCCTTTTTGCGCGGCCAACGGCATCGGAGTGATCTGCTACAGTCCGATGCAGATGGGGCTGCTGACCGGGGCATTTACCAGGGAAAGGGCGGCCTTACTGCCCGCGGACGACGTCCGCGCCCGCAATGCCTTTTTCACCGAGCCTGCGCTCAGCCGCAACCTCGCCCTGGTCGAAGAGCTGCGTCCCCTGGCGAAAAAAAACGGCAGAAGCCTTGCGGAGCTCGCTGTGGCGTGGGTGCTGCGGAGGCCCGAGGTGACAGCAGCCATAGTGGGCGGTCGAAGACCCGGGCAGGTGGCAGAGACAGCGGCAGCAGCCGACTGGCAGTTGAGCCCTGCCGATAGTGCGCAGATCGATGGCCTGCTCGCCCGGCAGTGATACGCGGAGGAATGTGTGACGAGACCTGCGCGCTCCCTCTTTCCTTTTCTGTGCGTTTTCCTGGCGGCATACTTTGTCTCCTGCGTGGCCGGGCCGGGGCCGGCTCTCCAGGAGCCCGGGACATGGACCGGATCTCCCCTTGTGACCACGCGCTTCGGCATGGTTGGCGCAAGGGACGATGCCGACCATACCTGGGTCTGGAAGGCCGTCCCATTTGCGCGGCCGCCTGTTGGTGACCTTCGCTGGCGCGCGCCGCGCGAGCCTCTGCCGTGGACGGGAGTACGCAATCCCGCCTCGTTCAGCACAGCGTGCACCCAATACAGCGCCGTTTTGCCCGGCGTGATTTTCGGCACGGAAGACTGCCTCTATCTGAATATCTGGAGACCGAAGAGCGAGGACGAAGGACTTCCTGTCTATGTCTGGATCCACGGGGGAGGGAACTCCATCGGGTCAGCCACAACGACCTCCGAGTACTACGGAAGCAGCGTCGCCTCCCGCTCCCACATGGTGTTCGTCTCGATCAATTACCGCCTCGGACCTTTCGGGTGGTTTTCGAACCCTGCACTGCGTGAGGGCGCCTCACCAGAGGACGCTTCCGGCAACTATGGCACACTCGACATCATACAGTCCCTGAAGTGGATACGGCAGAACATAGAGGCATTCGGAGGAAATCCGGAGAATGTGACGATTGCGGGAGAGTCGGCAGGCGGCTTCAACGTGCTCTCTCTCCTGATCTCGCCGCCGGCCAAAGGCCTTTTTCAGCGGGCGATATCGGAGAGCGGCGCGGCGATTACCCGCGGCATGGATGAAGCGGACGCAAAGTCCCGGGAGCTCCTGGCACGGCTCATCGCCCGCAACAGGAAAGTGCTGACTC
Source organism: uncultured Spirochaetaceae bacterium (assembly GCA_964437385.1). Taxonomy (GTDB): domain Bacteria; phylum Spirochaetota; class Spirochaetia; order SZUA-6; family Fen-1364; genus Fen-1364. The sequence goes on along the minus strand of CAYTGX010000025.1, from coordinate 8,577 downwards.
ATCCCAACGGTGAGGTCCTTGCTGCGGCTATGACCAGCCAGGCCATCCGCGCATATCTCAAGTCGAGAGACGACAGGGAAATCCTGCTCTGCTACACGACCTGGGCTCTTGGAATGATCGACAATCCGGCGATCCTGCGGGACGGCGCGGTAATCCCCGAGGCGGGTTTCGACGTCCTGTCCACAGGTGACTATCCGGGCAAGGTCCCGCTGATCCTCGGGTCAAACAAGGAAGAGGTGAAGCTTTTCCTCCTCTTTTCCGGTGCTATTCCCTGGCGAAGCGAATTGTACGAGGCCGCGGCAAAATACGGCAGCGATCTGTGGAAGGCGGCCGGTGTTGACGAGGTGGCGCGCAGGCTTTCCACACATCCCGATCAGCCCCCTGTCTATGCCTACCGGTTTGATTGGGGGGCTGCCGACGCGCGCGGAAACAGCCCGCTGCCCGGCAACTGGGGCCGCAAGCTCGGAGCTTTCCATTCTCTTGACGTTCCCTTCTTCCTCGGGCGCGACACGCTGAACGGCGTCATGCATCTACTCCTCTTTACAGGACAGAATGGGCCGGGCCGAAAAGCGCTTTCAGGGGCCATGATGGAATACGTGGCGCGCTTCGCGCGCACCGGCAATCCCAACGTTCAGGCTGCGGATTCCGGCGCGGAAGCTGCGGAGTGGAAGCCGTGGGAAAACGCCCCGGGCGCTCCGAAGTGCATCCTTTTCGACACGGAGGGTGATTCACCGTCGATCATCATGTCGACTATCGAGCGTACAGAGGAGGCGGTCATGGCCGAGGTGAGGACAGATCTCGCCGAGCCGCTGCGAAGTCGGACGCTCGACTTCCTTTCCCGTTCGATCCTTCCTTCACGGGTGCACTGACCCCCCATTTGTGCGGATGAGCGCCGGTCCAGTTCCGTTGACAGCCTGAGGGATCATCTGTTTCAATAAAACTGTGAAGGTTCATGGAGTAACGACCCGGGATGCCCGCTATGCGCCTTTCACGGCCCGTACCATAGAGATCATGCATGCAATCCCGCGCGGCAAGGTTGCCACCTATGCACAGGTGGCCGCTGTCGCGGGCAGCCCTCTTGCCGCCCGGCAGGTTGTCCGCGTGCTGCACAGTCTTTCACGCGCTGAGCGCCTGCCCTGGCAGCGCGTCATCAACAGCCGCGGATCGATCTCCCTCCCCAGGGGAGCCGGGTTCGAAGAACAGAAGGCCCTGCTGGAAGCGGAGGGGGTCGCGGTCAAGGAGGACGGCAGGATCGACATGAACAAATACCTCTGGGTGCCGCACATCTCCTTCACATGAGCCTGAACCGCGGAGACTCCGAGAAGCTTGCCGAGCGCCTGCGCTACGAGGAGGGGCTTGCTTCCTGCTCCCGCAGCCTGATTGCGGGTGGCCCTCGGGCAATCGACGATGCCCTGGAGCACCTGCGCGCCGCGGCCGCGGCCAGCCGCGTGTACCTGTTCGAGAACTTCGACGACCCGCAGGACGGCCTGTGCATGCGCCAGACCCACGAAGCGTGCGCGCCGGGCGTCGAACCCCAGATCGACAATCCTCTTCTCCAGCATCTGCGATACGCATCTGCGTACGAACCGGCCCGGCGGATGCTGTCTCAGGGAAAGCCCTTCTGGGGAATAGTCGACGAGCTGGATGAGGACACCCGGGGCGTGCTTGCTCCGCAAGGTATCCTGTCCATCCTCAATATCCCGGTCTCCGTCACCGGGGCCTGGTACGGATTCATCGGATTTGACGATACGGAGAGCCCCCGCACGTGGTCGGGAGAAGATGTGCGCCTCCTGCTGACCGCGGCCGAGATGGTGGGTGCGCATATCGGCCGGGAAAAAGCGGTGGAGGAGCTCGCACGCCGGCAGGCCAAGATGGACGGCCTCTTCCGCACGGCCCCGAGCGGCATCGGCACGGTGATCGATCGCGTGCTGACGGAAGTGAACGACCGTTTGTGCCGGACCACCGGGTACGCGCCCGACGAGATGCTGGGACGCAGCGCGCGCTTTCTCTATGCTGACCAGGATGAGTATGAGAGGGTCGGCCGGGAGCAGAGCCGGACCATCGAGCGCGAAGGAACCGGAACCATCGAGACACGCTGGGTCCGCAAGGACGGCACCCCGATAGACATCCTCCTCAGCTCCTCTCCGATCGTGCGTGACAACCTGCAGGGTGACGTGATCTTCACCGCTCTGGACATCACTGACCGCGTGCGCGGGGAAAGGGAGCGGCGGGCAATGGAGAGCCAGGTCCAGCATGTGCAGAAGCTCGAGAGCCTCGGAATCCTTGCAGGGGGTATCGCGCACGATTTCAACAATCTGCTCATGGTCGTCCTTGGCAACCTGGATCTCGTGCTCACTGACCGTTCCCTGCCCGCCGCGCTGCGCGAAAGCCTGCAGAACATCGGCAAGGCGGCACGCCAGGGAGCGGAGCTGACGCGCCAGATCCTGGTGTACGCGGGCAGGGAGCCCCTGCGGGTGACGAAGCTGGATTTGTCCACCGTTGTTCGCGAAATGAGCCCGATCATCGAAGTCTCACTGCGCGGCAAGGGGTCGCTGGTCTATGAGCTGGCTGAAGAGACCCCCGCGGTTGACATGGACCCCGCCCTGATCCGGCAGGTGATTATGAACCTGCTCATCAACGCATCCGAGTCACTGGCGGCAGAGGGGGGCAGGATCGTCCTCCGCACCGGACAGGAGGATCTCGATTCCGCGGCGCTGGAGCGGACCATCCTGGGCCGTGGTCTTCCTCCCGGCATGTACGCGCACCTGGAGGTCCAGGACACCGGCTGCGGAATGGATGCCGCAACCCGGGAGAGGATATTCGATCCGTTTTTCAGCACAAAGTTCGTTGGACGCGGTCTGGGACTTGCCGCAGTACACGGCATTGTCCTGGGTCATCATGGCTGCATGAGGGTCACCAGCGAAGCAGGCAAGGGAACGGTATTCAGGGTGATGTTTCCCGCGGCGCAAAAATCTGCGGAGGCCCTCACCAGATAATCGTGGTTGTGGTCAACCCGCCGTTCTCCGGCAGCCGGGAGAACAGCCAGGCGGAGTCCGACGGCCTGTACCAGAAGTCCGCGCCCCAGAATGGGGCAAGCGCTCCCGCGGGAGAGAAATGGATCTTGAACGTATCCACCTGCACGCCGGCGATCTCCCGGCGCTCCGCGCCGGCCTGCCGGGCGAGCATCTTGTGCGTCGCCAGGTCGTCCGGATTGACAACCCAGAATTCCATCCGCGCGGATTCGGGAGAGAGCAGGTCAGCGATACCCGGGCCGAAGATCTGGTACCAGGGCGCCGCGTCGACCCGAAGCTCACGGGTGACCTCCCTGCCCTTCAACGTGCCCGTGATCCGGATCCGGTCTCTGGTCCGCTCGGCACGGAGGTCCGAGGCCGCTGCGGGATCAGTCAGCCGCCAGGAGACGATTCCCTTGCCCGGAACCCAAAGGGACTCTTCCGTCCTCCCCGCAGCCTCCGACTTTACCTTCATCCCATCGGCGCTGCGCGAAACTTCAACCATTATTGTGGAGGACCCGTTTCCATGGGCCTGGACGTAACGCAGCACGCCTTCTTCGGCGCACACGGGGACACCGCAGAGCGCGGCCGCCGCAATAACGAGGTGCGTGAAGCGACGCATCAACTGGTCTCCCTGATGTCTTATACGATATGCTCGATCGGTATGACACACACACGCCATGCTGGTAATCTCCTCACTTCCTGTCAAGGAGGGCGCGTACGGTAATGGAAACCAGGAAAATCACCTTTCTGGGGGCGGGGAGCACCGTGTTCGCGAAAAACGTGCTCGGCGACTGCCTGCTCACCCCGTCTCTTGCGCAGGCGGAGTTCGCCCTTTTCGACATCGATCCGGTGCGTTTGAAGGATTCGGCCATGATGCTGGAGACACTCAATCGCAACATGAACGGGTCCAGGGCACGGGTGATCGCCTACGACGACCGCCGTAAAGCCCTTGCCGGATCCGCCTACGTGGTGAACGCAATCCAGGTGGGAGGGTACGAGCCCTGCACTGTCACCGATTTCGAGATCCCGAAGAAGTATGGTCTGCGGCAGACCATTGGCGACACACTGGGCATCGGCGGTATTTTCCGGGCCCTGCGCACAATCCCGGTCGTGCTGGAGTTCGCGCGCGACATGGAGGCGGTGTGCCCTGATGCATGGTTTCTCAACTATGTGAACCCGATGGCGATGGTGACCGGTGCGTTGCTCCGCCATTCCGCCGTGAAGACGGTCGGGCTCTGCCATTCCGTGCAGGTCTGTGTTCCCCACCTTCTGAAGGGACTGGGCATGGACTCTGCCGGTGTGCGCGGGAGGATCGCCGGCATCAATCACATGGCATGGCTGCTGGAGGTGAAAAGGGGCGGGGTCGACCTGTACCCGGAGATAAAAAAGAGGGCTGCCGAGCGCGTCGCGCCTCACGACGACATGGTGCGATACGAGATTATGCGGCGGTTCGGCTATTACGTGACCGAATCCAGCGAGCACAGCGCAGAGTACAACGCCTGGTTCATCAAGTCCCGCTATCCCGCTCTCATTGAGCGCTTCAACATTCCCCTGGACGAATACCCCCGGCGCTGCATGAAGCAGATCAATGATTGGGCCGCCATGCGCACGGCCCTGACCATGAATCGCGAGCTCGGCCACGCGCGGACGGAAGAATACGCCTCGTTCATCATGGACGCCATGGAGACGGACAGGCCGTTCAAGATCGGAGGCAATGTTCAAAATGCGCACCTGATCGACAATCTTCCCGAGGACGCCTGCGTCGAGGTGCCCTGCCTGGTGGACTGCGCCGGCGTGACACCCTGTCATGTCGGGGCGCTGCCGGTCCAGCTTGCAGCGCTCAACATGACCAACATCAACGTCCAGCTGCTCACCGTGGAAGCAGCCGTGACGCGAAAGAAGGACACCGTGTACCAGGCGGCGATGCTCGATCCGCATACGGCCGCCGAGCTTTCCCTCGACGACATCGTCTCCCTGTGCGATGACCTTATCGAGGCGCACGGGAATTGGCTGCCCGCGCTGCGCTGAAACGATCTAGAAATACACCTCGGCGAAGATCTGCGAATGGGGAACACCGCTCTTCCTCAGCAGCGCGTAGGCTTCATAAATCATGTCGCTGTTGCCGCAGAGGTAACAGTAGAGGGAAGCTTCCACTGGCTGCTCTGACAGCCAGGAGGTGACGCGGCCGGCATAGGCATTCCCCGCGGATTCGACGTAACCTCCCCTGCTGATGCAGGGGACGAATCGGTCCTGAGCGAAGGTGCCGCTGTCATACAGCTCGGCGGGGTCCCTGACCCCGTGCAAAAGCAGATAGTCCAGGCCGGGATCATCCCGCGCAAAGCAGTGAAACGGGGAGACGCCCGTTCCGGTGGCGACGAAGAGGAACCTGGCGGAGGCGCGCGTGCCTTCGACAAGGGAGAAGGAGCCGTGGGGCCCGTCCACCTCCAGCGCGTCTCCCGGGCGGCAGCGGCGCAGCGCGCGGGATACTGTTCCATCGGGGATTTCCTTGACGAGCACCTCCAGGAAGGAATCCGCGGGTGAGGAATACAGCGAGTACTCCCGCTGGTCCCTGCTTCGCGGCAGGCCGAGATTCACCCATTGGCCGGCCCGGAAGACAAGGCCTTCCCGCGAGAAACGCAGCACAAAAGCGCTCTTGCTGATGTCACGGACGTGAAGGACCCGATGGATGACTGCCGCCCGGGGGGCCGCAACAGGGCGGCGCGGCGATGCAGAATCCGCCGAGTACGGCGATGCAGAATCCGCCGAATACTGCGACGCTTCGATCATGTCTGCGAGTCGTTCTCCCGCGTCGACAGACTACGCGCGGCATGAAATCCGCCTGCGGCGGCGCGGAATCCGCTTTTAGCGGCGCGAATGCGCGCGAGGTGCTCGCGAAAACCCTCATACTGCTCCCCTGCATGGTAGGAGGATCGTACCAGCGGCCCTGCCTCGCAGTAGAGGAAGCCTTTTTCCATGGCGATCTCTTTCAGCTCCGCGAACTCGTCGGGATGCCAGTACCGGTCCACCGGGAGGTTGTTGCGTGTGGGCTGGAGGTACTGCCCGATATTGACGATGTCCACGCGCGCCGTCCGAAGGTCCTCCAGGGTTGAGATCACCTCGTCCCGTGTTTCACCCAGCCCGAGCATGATGCTGGACTTAGTGACGCAGTCCGGGTCGAGGTCCCGCGCGATGCGGAGGAACTCGAGGGACCTGTCGTAGTTGGAGCGCGAGCGCACCAGGGGGGTGAGCCTGCGCACCGTTTCCACGTTGTGGCTCACCACGTCGGCTTCGCTCTCCACGACCGCGCGTATAGCCTCCCGGGAGCCCATGAAATCAGACGTGAGCACTTCGATGGAGCAGGCCGGAACTCGCGCGCGGATCGCGCGGACAGTGGCTGCCATCATGAACGCGCCGCCGTCGTCCAGATCGTCCCTGTTCACCATGGTGACATGCGCGTGCTTCAGCCCCATGCGCATGACGGCTGCAGCCACACGCAGGGGCTCCAGCTTGTCCACCTCTCCCGGAAGCCCCGTGCCTACGGCGCAGAAGCGGCAGCGCCTCGTGCAGATGTCTCCCAGGATCATGAAGCTCGCCGTGCGGTGCGTGCCCCAGCACTCGTGCAGATTGGGACAGCGTGCTTCCTGGCAGACGGTATGCAGCTCTTCCGCGCGCACGACGTTCTTGACGGCGACATAGCTCTCCGTGGTATTGAGCCGGATCTTGAGCCAGTCAGGCTTTCGCCGCGAAGCCCGCACGTCAGACATGTCTATCCCGCACCGCCCGAAGGGCGGTATCCGCGGGCGGGCCCGACGGTCCTTTGCTTGCCATCGCCCTCCACACTCCTATGCGCCCTTTCCCGCCGAATCGTGGACCGTCTCACCCCGTTTTTCACGTTCCTGTGTCACCCGGCGTTTCATGAGATTAATCAATTTTGTCACTTTGATCTCGCGCGGACACACCCGTGTACATTCGAAGTGATTCTCGCACCCCCAGATGCCGTCCGGGGTGTCCAGGGCATCCAGGCGCGGCGCCAGTCCCCAATCCCGGCTGTCCTCAACGAACCGCGCGGCCTGCACGATTGCCGCTGGCCCAAGAAATCGGGGGTTCTTTTCAAGCACAGGGCATGCCGAGAAGCAGGCCGCGCAGTTGATGCATTTTGTCGCATCCTCGAACTGCTGCTGTTGCTGCGGCGCCTGCAGCATTTCCCGATCCGAGGCCGTGGCGGCCGGCAGGAGAAACGGCGTGACCGTAAGGCTGCGCTGGAAGAACTCCGCCTGGTCCACGATCAGGTCCCGAAGAACCGGCAGGTGGCGAAGGGGCTCTATCTGGACGCGCACCGGCTCGGCCGCCTGTCCGTTGCCCTCACCCGCAGCGGCCACATCGCGCACGAGGGTCTTGCATGCAAGGCGTTCCTTGCCGTTGATGCGCATGGCGTCGGAGCCGCACACGCCGTGGGCGCAGCTGTAGCGGAAGGAGAGTGAGGCATCCTGCAGGCTCTTGATCCGCAGCAGCACGTCCAGGAGCCTGTCCGTTGGCTCCGCCTCCACCTCGTACTGCTGCTGATAGAAGGGCGTTCCGGATTTGGGGTCGAAGCGCTTGACGTCGACGAGTAGTTTCATCGCCCTTTTCCGTCCTCCTGGAACTGGTGCACACTGATTGCAGCGGCAACGCTGCGGGCAAGGCCGAGGAAAGCCAGCTTCGATTCGAGCTCTTCCTCCACGGTGACAGGCGGACGGCCCTCGTCTCCCAGCTCAGAGACCCGGGCATCGAGCGGGATGCGGGCAAGAAAAGGCACGCCCATTTCGGCCGCTGCGCGCTCGCCGCCGCCCCTGCCAAAAATGTCCCCGCTCATGTTCTCCACGATGCCCAGCACGGGGACTCCCAGCTTCCTGAACGCGGTGACCCCTCGACGGGCGTCGCTCACCGAGAGAAGCTGCGGTGTCGTGACCACAATGCCGCCGGTGAGAGGCACGAGCTGCGCCACGCTGAGCTGTGCGTCCCCTGTGCCCGGGGGAAGGTCGACAATCAGGTAATCAAGCTCGCCCCACACCACTTCCGTGAGAAGCTGGCGCAGCGCGCTGTGGATCATGGGACCACGCCAGACCAGGGCTTCTTCCGCACCGACGAGGAACCCCATGCTCATGACGCGCACGCCGTAGGCGAGGACCGGCACCATCTTTTCCCCGTCCGGCGGGGGAAGCTCCTGGACCCCCATGAGGGTCGGAATATTGGGTCCGTAAATGTCGGCGTCCAGCAATCCAACCTTTGCACCGTACTGGGCGAGCCCCACCGCGAGATTGACGCTGACCGTCGACTTGCCCACGCCGCCTTTCCCGCTTCCCACTGCAACGATGGTCTTGATGGGGAGATTGATCTTGTCCTGTATCCGCTTGTCAGCACGGACACGGGCGTTGAAGGCGATGTCGATCCGCTGCACGCCGGGAACGAGATCCCTTATGGCCTTTTCACTTTCGTCCTTGATCTGGTCCTTCAGGGGGCAGGCGGGCGTGGTGAGGGTCACCGAAAAAGAGACGTCCCTTCCATTGATGCGGATGTCCTGAAT
>CAYTGX010000024.1:0-55667 GCA_964437385.1 uncultured Spirochaetaceae bacterium | reverse complement strand
TGGGCAATTTTACAGCCGAAAAGAGTCGGGAAACAGACGGTGGAACTCTTTCCGGACGACTTTATAGCACTCGCACACTCGCGTTTCCAGGCCCCGTCGATTCGCCACGGCTATGCAGTCAGAGCCGCGCCGAATCAACCCTGCGCGCTGCAATTCGTCGACCATCCCGATCATTGCCTCCCGGGGTGACGCCACCGCGGCTTCGATCAGTCCCTGGTTCATGCACTCGTCGACCGCGGCCAGCCGGTCCAGGCCCATCAGCAGCCAGCGACAGAGCTGCTGGTCCGCTGAATGGTGCCGAACGCAGACGACGGACTGCATCAACCCTGTCAGCCGGGCCTGGACATAGCGCAGCAACAGATTGCGCAGTACCCCGCCACGATTGAACTCATCTTTGAGCAGAGGTCCGTTCAGCAAATAGGCGTTGCCCTGATGATGCACAACAGCCTGGTTCGACACGGTTTCCCCACCCATGAACAGTGCGATGCCCAGGAGGCCTTCATTGCCGACCATTTCAGCGGATCCGCCATTCCCCGAGACATACATCAGGGACACGATGGCAGTCGTAGGGAAATAGGCGCAAATCATGCGGTCCCCGGATTCGTACAAGTGCTCGCCGGCAGGCAGCGTGACCAAGTCAAGGTGGGGAAACAGGCGCCCCGTTTCTGACTCGGGCAGGGCGGCGAGCAGCCGGTTCTGTGTCGGATGCGGGACATCTGGTCGATTTGAATACGAAGTCATGCACCCTCCAGGGTCGCCTGTTTGAACTCCATGGGGGAGCTTCCATCAGACACGATTGCCTAGAAGGCTCGTACGGCCACGCGGAGCACCCAGAAAATGAATAGAACGACCGCAATGACAAGCACGATGTGGATAAGCCCGCTTGCAATGAAACGGGTGCTGAAACCCAGCAGCCACAAGACGAACAACACTATCGCCAGGATCAACAAAATGGTCATGCTTCAATTCCTTTCATCCAAGGACCCGCTGTTTTTCACTCGACGTGCCGGGACCGCTCAATGCACGCTTCATACGGTATGCATAAATCCGGCGTTGTTCTGTGCGGAAGTGCACATAGCCAGCCGGGCGCCAGGGTTGCATGCGGATGGAGATCTGTAGTGAGGACGGGTTAAGTGGCGATCACGTCCGGCAGAAGACGGCTGAACTCCCGTCTGACTACTTCATAGCATTCACAGACACGTTTTTCCAGGCCTGGTCGATCCAGCACAATAATGCGGCCGCGGCTGTATTTGATGAGCCCGGCATTCTGCAGTTTTCCAGCGGCCTCCGTCACGCCCTCCCGCCGCACGCCCAGCATGTTGGCGATCAGCTCCTGCGTCATGCTCAGCTCATTCGCCGGCAGCCGGTCCAGGCTGAGCAGCAGCCAGCGGCAGAGCTGCTGGTCCACCGAATGGTGACGATTGCACACGGCAGTCTGCGCCATCTGGGACAACAGAGCGAGGGTGTAGCGCAGCAGGAGGTGCTGGAACTCCCCTGCGCGGCTGAACTCCTGCTGGAGCATTTTTCCATTCAACCGATAGGCGTGGCCCGCGCTCTGCACCACTGCCCGGTTCGGCATTGTATCACCGCCCATGAACAGGGCGATTCCCACGATGCCCTCGAAGCCGACCACGGCAATCTCAGCGGAATTGCCATTTTCCAGCTCATAGAGAAGGGACACGATGGCGGTTGTGGGGAAATAGACGTGATGCAACTGATCCCCGGACTCGTACAGGGCCTTGCCGAGCGGCAGCTTGACGAACTCCATGCGGGGAACCAAGCGCGCCGATTCGGATTCAGGCAGAACGGCGACCAGCCGGTTCTGTCCCGCGTGCGGCGGAATTGGTGCGTGCGGTGTGACGGCCATAGTCGGGCCCCAAAGCCTCCTGAAGTAGTCTCAGCAAAATATGCGAAACCGGAAAGAATCTGTCAAGACTGGCGCGCGTGAAAAGCGTCGATGTGCGCCAGCGTACAGAACACGCCGGATCTCGTCACTATTCTTACCAAAGGAGGTGCCAAGGATGAGTATGGCCCGGGTTCTTGGTATGGTCCTGCTGATTGCAGGAGTCGTTTTGATAATCATCGGTGTGGTGGAATCCCGTTCACTGGCCAACAGCCTGAGCAGCACATTCCGGGGCACCCTCACGCAGCATACGCTGTTCTATGTCATCGGCGGCATCGCGTCGGCTGTCGTCGGACTGGTTCTCACATTTGGCGCCCTGGGGAGGTCCCGGTCATGAAGAAATTGCTCATTCTTGTCCTTGCATGCGCGGCAGCATCGAGTGTATTCGCCATCGAGCCAAAGACAACAGTTGCAATCGCGAACGCGGAGGGCGGGTTCGACCACAAGAACATCGCAGTCACTGTTGTCGTCAACCCGGCCGAAAAAGGGAGAATGTGGCTGACAGCCAACTCCAGCTATCAGCTCCTGTTCTCAGAGAGAGACAAGCTGCTGGACCTCATTCGGACGGCGGCAGGAAAGATCGATATTGCCGTTGCCAACAAAACCACGATCTCCTACCGGCGGCCGGTCGGGTTTTTCTCCACTGACAGTGCCGCACTCGTCATCGTCTCCTTCATGACCGACGGATACGAGGCATCATATACGGTGGTGCAGTTCACGGCGTACGGCGGTAATGACATTCTCCTGCTCAACAAGAAAGACACCCAGGATTTCATCGATATCCTTGGGAAAACGCACGCCTTTGTGGATGACTACCAGAGACAGACGGCGCTGTTCAGATAAGGCCCCGGACGGGTCCGCAGCGCGGCGGCGCAGGGAAAAAACAGCAAAGAAAACGAGAGCGCCCAGGTCGGGCGCTCTTTCTATATTCTCCCCCAGTCAGAGAGAAGCGGGCGTTGGCTCCGCTCTCCGCGGGTCTCAGAGCTGGAAGGCGAGGTTGAGCAGAGTAAGATCCGTTCGGGGAATCGTGTTCAGGGAGATCTCGACGCCCACGTCCTTTTTCTGACATTCCTTCCGTAGAAACGAGAGGTTGTGAAGGCCGAGCTCCGAACGGGAGTGATGCCCGGTCTTTTGCCGTGGCAATCGGGGAAGAGAATGCTCTTTGGCGTCAATTGCCATAAGTGCCTCGAGCTGTGCCTTGACGATCTGGTATCCCTGCTCCTGGATGGTCACACGGAGCCTGTGGTCCGCGCCTATCGATGCTCCTCTGCTCCCCGGATGGTACGTCAAGGAGAAGGTGTCCCCCTTGGCCTGCATGTGGCGTCGTACTTCCGCCCGCATCGGCTCGTCGGCCATCTGCGCATTCCTGCGGCCGCGCAGCAGCCATGCAATCTGCTGGTAATGGCTTACCTCCGCAAACTCCAGAAGCTCGACAACCATGAGGGCGAGGTATTCGGAGACAAGGGCTTTCTCGATATAGTGCTCCAGCATGACTCGCAGCTGCAATATCAGGGATCCGTACTCCGGCTGGCCGCGGGATTTTGTCAGGACGCACCAGAGAAGCCGTGAGGCGCTGCGGGCGAAGCCGTCGCTCAGATGGACGCGCAGTCTGCGGTCTTCATCGCTCAGCGCCTCATTTGACACGTGCTTATGGAGGAGAGGTGCCTGGATGTCGCGGGATACGGCACTGATCTCAGCAGCGGCGCTCGCAAACAACGTGTCGATCTGGGACTGGTTGTACTGGGTGTCCATGTCGATGCGCCTGCCCGGATTCTGGCTGTTCCACCGCGTAATCAGCGCAGAGCTCACCAGGACGCGGAAGGTTTCGTTTTCGAATTTCTTGAACAGGATTCTGTGGATAATGAGCTTCGTGAGATCGATTATTTCGCTGCTCTTCGACGAAAACTCCGACCGCGCCAGCTCCACGGATGCGATGTAGTCGACATTGATCATCTTGCGAAGAGAGGAGGCGGGGACGGTGTCCACCGCTATCCCGTATGTCAGCCAGTTGTCTGCCATTTGCAGCCGCTTCAGCATCTTGTGGTTTTTTGCAAACCACTCCACCCCCGCGTTGGTCAGGCTGATCTTGAGAGGAAGGTCCAGGCGTTCCCACGGCATCAGGGGCGCCCCTCAGGCGTGCATGGACGGTTCATCCTGCGAACCTTCCTTTTCCTCCCCTCGACGAGTGCGCATCGCTGACCGGGCAGCCCCTCACGGTCTCGATATTCTCCCTTCGCTGACGCATCAACCACGTGCTGCCCGTGTATGTCGCGACCGCGAAGAATACAGCAAGAACTCCCACCATCAACAGGACCATCATGACGACTTCCTTTCCGACGGCTCGAATCTGTCGTGTGTGCGTGAAACGAGCGTAGAATAGGAATAAACAAAATCCCGTCTTTTTTCGGTACGGTAGCGCACGCACGCCGCGGATCATGGGAGCCCCCGCGAATGTGCGCTATCGAACTGAAATGATTCTGATTTGAGGCGCTCATTGTGTGCATGAGAACTCTTTCGTTGTTTCGGGCCGTACTCGCCGGTGGTGTCGGGCTTGTGATCGGGGTGATCTTCGCCGCCCTGGTGAACCTCGTGGTGCCGGCAACGAACCCCGGTTGGAACCTCTTCCCGATATGCCTGGCTGCCGTCCTTTCCGCGCTCGGCGGGTATATCGTGGGAGCCAGGCAGAAAAACAGATCCCGCGAGCAGCTCCCTCAGGGCACCACCGGCGGCACCGGGAAACGGTGACTACCGGTGGCGGACCAGCCGCAGCACCTCGAGGAACTTGAAGCGTTTTCCCGTCATGAGGATCCCCACACGGAAAATCCTGGATGAGAGCCAGATCACCGCGGCGGTTGTGGCGATGATCAGTGCGATGGAGACGAGGATCTCCCAGGGCTCTGCGGCGCCTACCATGATGCGAAGGAACATGACAATGGGCGCGGTGAGCGGGAAAAGGGACAACCCGACGATCATCGGCGCCCGCGGTGTGGTGATGACTGAGGAGATCAGGACCATGGGAATGATGAGAAAGATGATCACGGGCCAGGCGAGCTGGCCGAGGTGCTGCTCATCCTCGGAGGCCGCGCCCAGAGCCGCGTAGAGCGAACAATAGAGAAAGAATGCCAGGATGAAAAAAACCACCAGGTAGACGAGGGTATGCATCGAAAGCCCGGCGCCTATGGAGATGCCGAGCCGCGGGCCGATCAGCTTCAGAACCGCCGCGCTGACCGTGACCCAGATCCCGTACTGCAGGAGGCTCGCAAGCGCCTTGCCCAGTATTTTTCCGAACAGAAGATCCATGGGCCGTACCGAGGACAGCATTATCTCCACGGTTTTGCTGGTTTTCTCCGTCAGCACCGACCTCCCGATGACCTGTCCATACAGAAGCACGGTCATGTAGAGAAGCATGGCCAGCGTGAGCCCCGTCATGAGGATCGTGACGAAATCCGAGCTCTTCTTTTTTTCCCCGTCCTGGGTGAGCTGCCGCATCTCGAAGGCGGGAGACTGCATGAGGGAGGCGGCCTGCGCGCTGGAGACGCCCGCCTTCATCAACTTCTGCGTGAGAATGGCCTGCCCGATCACGCCCTGGAGCACGCCCATCACGCGAAAGTCGGCGGCATTCCTGGACACGTACTCCAGCCGCGTGACACCTGAAAGATCAACCGGCATCACCACGTACCCATCATATGTCCCGGCAAGAACCTGCGGGTCCAGCGATTGTGCGGATCCCTGAATCGCGCTGACTTCGATCCGTGCCTGCTGGAATACGGGAGAAACCGCCTGCGCAAAACGCGGATCGGCCCCGACCAGCGCGATCCTCGTGATCGGGCTGCCCATGGCCCCTCCCGACTTCGAAAGGAGACCGGGCAGGATCGCGACCGTCGCAATGAGGAACGGCCCGAGGACCGTGAGCACGATGAATACCGTGTTCGCGACTGTGAGGCGGAACTCCATCCGGATGATCTTTGCGAGCTTGCCCATTCTACCCGGTCATCCTTTCCTCACCGCCCTTCCCGGACCCGCCCATCAGCTCCACAAAGATCTTGTGCAGCGAGGGAGAGACCACTTCGAACCTGCGCACGGACACCTGGCCGACGAGGCGCTTCAGGAGGGTCTGAGGACTCGCCCCCTCCACAAGATCCATCTCCACCCACCGGGGGAAGCGGGACACGTTTCGCACCATCGTGGAAAGGGACGCAAAATCGATCGCTCCGTCGAACTCGACGACGACCGCATTGCGACCGAAGCGCGACTTTATGTCGGCAAGCGAGCCGGATATCACCTCACGGCCGTGATCGATGATGAGGATGCGCGAACAGAGCCTCTCCGCAACTTCCATGTTGTGCGTGGAGAAAAGAATAGTTGTCCCCCTGCTGCCGAGCTCGAGGATGGCCTCCCGCAGCACGTCGGTGCTGACAGGGTCGAGGCCTGAAAACGGCTCGTCAAGGAAAAGAAACTCGGGGTCGTGGAGAACCGAGGCAATGAACTGGACTTTCTGCGCCATGCCCTTGGAGAGAGCTTCAGGCGTTCGGGTTTTCCATGGCGCGAGGTCGAATCTCGCCAGCCATTCATCGAGCCTTTTCTCCGCTGTAGAGCGGTCCGCGTTCTTGAGGCTGGCAAGGTAGAGAAGCATCTCGCTGATCTTGACCTTTCGGTAGAGCCCGCGCTCTTCAGGGAGGTAGCCGATGCGGTCCTTGTCCGCCTCACGGAGGAGCCTTCCGTTGAAGAGGATGGACCCGGAATCAGGGGCGAGGATGCCCATGATCATCTTGATCGTTGTCGACTTCCCCGCTCCGTTGGGGCCGAGGAGCCCGAAGATCTCCCCTTCCCTGGTCGCGAAGGAAATATCGCGCACCGCCTTGACCTGGCCGAAGCTCTTGCTGACGGACTGCAGTTCGATCACTGAGGCTCCTTGCGCCGTGATGGGCAGGGCCAACGACAGCGCATGAATCCCGACCCGCTGATGAGAAGCCGGCCTATGACTGTACGGTTTGTGAGATGCAGGTTAGAAACGCAATCTTGGAATGATGGCCCACACACCCACGATAATCAGATAAATGCCGACGGAATAGCGCAAAAACCTGGGGTACACCAGGACAAGAATGCCAAAGATAAGCGTCACAATTCCCCAGAGAATGCCAATTGGTTGAAACATGCTGGATTCTACTCCCTTCGTGAACACATGGCAAAGGCAAGAGTGCCGTCGCTCAGCCGCGCCTTCGATAACGGGTGGCGAGCGAGACAACCACGAGGATGAGCCCGATCACGAGCGCCACGTAGATGAAACCGCCCAGATAGTACGAATTGCCGAGTCCGAGAAGCCACAGCGCCAGCAGCACGATGCCTATGACCAGCAGCACGTTGCCTTCTCTTCGCCTGAGCATTCTCACAACGTATTCTCCTTTCAGCCCGCCCCTATATTATCGCGATGACGATAATGACAATCAGAACGATGCCGAGAATTGCCAGTATACCCATTTCTGTCTCCTTGTTCTTTTATTAGAGCCGCCCGGGTGGGTCATTTGGAGGCCCACGCCCGGGCCGGCACACTACCTTCATGAAACACAACCGACTTTCAGATGAATTCCGGCTTCGCCTTTTTTACAGCCAGAATATGATCTGGGCACCGAGGAGCCCGGTGGTGGTCGCAACGTGGACACCGCTGGCAAGATTCATAGCCATGATGTACGACAAGCCGAACGAGATCGGTCCGAAGACGAGATCAGCGCCTATCTTGGCATTAAGTCCCACCTGCGCCCCTGAGTTGCTGCCGAAACTGTAGGTGAAATTGGGGCCGACCCCGAGAGAAAGACGCAGAATCGTGATGTCCAAACCCAAGCCCGCGTCCAGATACGTGTTGAGGCTGTTGACATCCCCGGCTGAATAGAGCACGAGAGCCTCTGCCTGGAACCAGCCCAGCTTCAGCCGCATATCCCCTCCGAAGCTGAACTGATTGGCGTTCAGGTTCTCCGTGTCGACCTTCGCGCCCATCAAGTACGGAGATTTGTAGAACGCGGCTCCACCGATACCCCACTGGAGACCCGTTGCAGCGGCCTCTTCGGCAAAGATCGCGGCTGGCAGCACCGCCAGAACAAGAAGAATCAAAACCAACTTCCGCATATGAAACCTCGCTTCCTTCTTGACCGATTTGTCCATCGGTCATGGCTTTTCACCCTTCCCAGGGTGTCTGTGGGCAAGAATAGGCACGAGGCCCTGCTACTTTCTGTGCGGTAGCGCACGTGAGGTGTGCGTCATATGTGGCATATATTACCAGGAACATCATGAAGCTTTTCGCCACCAGGCTCCGTTTGCTCACTGCGGCTGCGGCAGCAATCATCCTCCTTTACTCGGCCATAGGGTTCCTGCTCTTCCCCGCAATCCTCCAGAAAGTTGCCGTCCAGGAGTTGACAAAATTCTTCGGGCGTACTGTCACGATCCGGAAAATCGATTTCAACCCTTACGCCATGTCAGTCACTATCCGAAGCTTCCAGCTCGACGAGCCAAAAGGCGGCGCAACCCTCTCCCTGGACAGCTTGTACGCCACTTTCGCGCCCCTGTCCTCGCTCTTTCATCGCACCTGGATGATCAAAGAGGCAGGTCTCATGGGACTGCATGCGCACATCGTTCGGAATGCCGGGGGCTCGCTGAATTTTGCCGACCTGCTCCTCCTTGACTGGCCAAAAGGAACCCGGGTCCGCATCGGCCATTTTCATCTCCTGGATGGAAATGTCGTATTTCGCGATGAGGCCGTCCCCGGAGGATTTTCCATGACCATCAGCCGGCTCACGGCCAATGTGAATGACTTCTCGACGACGAGCGGCGCATACCACGAAAGCTCATTTGCGGTGAGCGCCGTATCAGAAGCAGGAGAGACGTTCTCCTGCAACGGGTCTGTTCGCCTGCAGCCAATTGGCTCGCGCGGAGAGATCGTCGCGGAGAAACTGTTGATAAACAGATACACCCCGTATCTGGCCAAGCTCTTCAATTTCACGATCGCAGATGGAACTCTCACGGCACATGCGGCGTACGATCTGGATCTTGCCCGGGACCACGTCACGGTACTCCTGCACGACGGTACCATCACCGCGCACTCTTTGAGGGCCTATGAGAAGGCAGGCACAAAGCCCTTTTTTGGCTTCGCGGAGCTCGCCGTTGCCGGCGCGCAGGTTGATCTGCTGCGAAAGACGATCGAAGTAGCCTCAATCGACATCACCGGCGGATCTGCCGTTCTCAGGCGTCTTTCAGACAACTCGTTCAACTTCCAGCATCTGAAAAGCCCCGCGCAGACTCCTTCGGCCGCCACGACGGCGCCTTCCGTGAACTGGAACGCGGCCGTTGGGGAAATCCGCCTGGCGGACTTCGCCGCGGAGGTGAACAACATCTTTGGCAGCGAAACCGTGATATGGAAGGAGCTCCGGATCTCCAAGCCGGCATTCCGGATGAATCCTCCCGCCGCTTCCGTAGCCGCGGTCACGCTCCGGGATGGGAGGCTGATTTTCACTGATCCCTCCCTCGTACCGCCCGTGCGCATGGCCTTGACTCATCTGGAAATCAGCATGGGAGGGTTCTCGTCAGAGATTCCCGCATTGGCCCGTGTGGCTGTCAGCGCCGAGATCGGCGACGCCGCCCCGCTTCAGATCTCAGGGGAGAGCAATCCGATCCGGGCGCAGGGAGAAACGAACTTTCGCGGGCTCCTTCAAAACGTCAGTCTCGTCCCGCTCAGCCCGTACACGGCAAAGTATCTCGGCTACGAGCTGGCAAAAGGGGAGATCAGTCTGGACACCAGGTTCCTGATTGAGGGCAGGAAGCTCAACGCCCTGACTCAGATAGTAATTGATCGCCTGACGTTGGGCGGGAAGACGGAGAGCAAGGACGCCACGAAGCTCCCGGTGCATCTTATCATCGCCCTCCTGAAGGATTTTGACGGAAAAATCACGCTGAAAGTTCCAATTGAGATCGCGCTGGACGATCCCAAGTTCGAGCCCCAGAAACAGATCATCGAAGCCGTGCTGAGTCCTTTCAAGAAGATCGCCACGTCCCCGTTCGCGGCGCTAGGCGCCCAACTGGGGGGCGGAGGCCAGGAGCTCGGATTCCAGGTGTTTTCCTCCGGGAGCGCGGAGCTCGACCCGCAGGAAACCGGAAAGCTGGATACGATTCTCCAGGGCCTGAAGCGCTGGCCGGAGTTCACTCTCAATGTCGAGGGCTCCGTGGACGCAGACAAGGATACCGGTGATCTTCAGCTTCTTGCCGCCAACCGGGCCAGAACCGTGAAGGAGTATTTTCTCCGTCAGGGGACGCTGGAACCGCAGAGGATATTTCTGGTCGACAACTCCCTGGCGAACGTTCCCAGGAAGGGGAGCCGCGCCCTCCTCTCCCTGTATGACAAATAGCGCAGCCCATGCAGCGGATCCATGCACCGGTGCACGCCGATATTGACAGCAGGCCCCTTCGGAATATACTCACGCCGAGGGCAAAACCATGTTGAAATCACGATCTGCAAGACCGAAACCTCCGGGCATCCGCAAATCCCCCACGGGCATCCGGGGGCTGGACGAGATCACGATGGGAGGGTTGCCGCGCGGCAGGACGACCCTCGTGTGCGGGGGACCCGGATGCGGCAAGACGCTTCTCGCCGTCGAGTACATTGCGCGCGGGATCCTCGAATATGGAGAGCCGGGCGTGTTCATTTCCTTCGAAGAGTCCACAGAAGAGCTGACTGATAATGTCTCGTCTCTCGGATTCGACCTTCGCGGCCTGAGCCGCCGCGGTCTCCTCGCCATGGACCAGGTGCGGATCGAGAAAAGCGAAATCGAAGAGACCGGGGAGTATGACCTGGAGGGGTTGTTCGTCCGCATCGGGAGCCTCATAGACCAGGTCAAGGCAAAACGCGTGGCACTGGACACCATTGAGTCCCTGTTCGCCGGGCTTTCCAACGACGCAATCGTCAGGGCCGAGCTCCGCCGGCTGTTCCACTGGTTGAAGGCCAAGGGGGTCACTTCGATCGTCACCGCCGAGCGGGGGGAAGGCACGTTGACGCGCAACGGTCTCGAGGAATACGTCAGTGACTGCGTCATTCTGCTCGACCATCGGGTGGAGAACCAGATCGCCACGCGGCGGGTGCGGATTGTCAAGTACCGGGGCAGTATGCACCAGCCAAACGAGTACCCGACAATGATCGGCAGCCATGGCCTGAGCGTAATGCCACTCAGCTCGCTCGGGCTGGACTACCCTGTCAGCAAGGTGCGCGTTTCCACGGGCATCAAGCGGTTGGATTCCATGCTCGGCGGACGTGGATATATCCGTGGAAGCAGCATCCTTGTGTCGGGAAGCGCGGGGACAGGAAAGACGAGCTTCGCCGCGGCATTTGCAGACAGGGTCTGCCGCAGCAGGCAAAAGTGCCTCTACCTTTCCTTCGAGGAATCTCCCGCGCAGCTCATCAGGAACATGTCATCTGTCGGATTCGACCTCCAGCACTGGGTGGACAAACGGCTTTTGCAGTTCCGAAGCCAGCGTGTAAGCGCGTTCGGCCTGGAGAATCACCTCGTGAACCTTCAGTCCTGGGTGGACGAGTTTTCTCCCTTCGCGGTGGTCATAGACCCCACCACCGGCTTGTCCCAGGAGGGGGAAAGCAGCGAGATCCTGGCCATGCTGACCCGCATCGTCGACCTCCTGAAAAGCAGAGGGATCACCGCCTTCTTTACCAGCCTCTCGAAAGGGGGACCTGGCTGGGAGACGAGCGAGGTGAGCATCTCCTCCCTTATGGACACCTGGCTGCACCTCCGCAACATCGAATTCCAGGGAGAGCGAGCCAGGGGGCTCGTGGTGGTCAAAAGCCGTGGAATGGCGCACTCCAACCAGGTCAAGGAATTCCTCCTCTCTGATACCGGCGTGGAGCTTTGCGACCCCTACATCGGGGCCGGAGAGGTTCTAATGGGTTCTGCCCGTGAAGCGCAGGAAGCGAAGGAGAAGGAGCAGGCAATCGAAGAGATGCAGGCCTTCGAGCAGCATCAGAACGAGACGCAGGCGCAGCGTCGTTCGTTGGAGGCCAGGATCGACGTCATGCGGCTCCGTCTGAAGAGCCTGACAGGCGAGATGAAGGCCTCTCTCAGCAGAGAAGAGCTCAAACAGTCCCGGCTGAGCCAGGAGCGCAGTCGCATGCGGGTCGCCAGGAAGGCGGATTAGGGTACGGTGATGGAGAAGAAGAAGCCTTCAGCGAGGAGCCCGAAGGCCCGAAAGCCGCGCGGGCCCGTGAAAAAATACGCGTATGATCTCCGCCTCTACGTGGCAGGCCAGACCCCCCGCGCCGTGAAAGCCCTGGAGAACCTCGAACGGATCTGCAAAGAGCACCTCTCAGGCCAGTATCGCCTTGTCGTCATCGACCTGCTGAAGGCGCCAAAGCTGGCTCGTGGGGACCAGATCGTCGCGGTTCCCACCCTCGTGCGGAAACTTCCCACGCCGGTACGAAGAATCATCGGGGATCTTTCTGACACGGAGCGGGTGCTCATCGGGCTGGACCTTCGCGAGAGGTAGCATCGAAGGAGAGCATTATGACGGTGAAAAAAGACACATCCGCCGGGCGCGTTCGCCGTGCGGAGATTTTGAAGAAGCGCTCTCAAAAATACGTTCTGAAGCTGTACGTCGCGGGAGCAAACCGAAAATCAGCGGAAGCCATCAGGAATATCACGGAGATCTGTGACAAGCACCTGAAGGGGCGCTACAAGCTTGAAATCATTGACATCCACCAGGCGCCCGTGATGCTGCAGGGAGCGCAAATCATAGCGGCGCCCACTCTCATCAGGAAGTTTCCCTTGCCTTTGAAAAGACTGATCGGAAGCATGGCGAACCAGGACAAAGTCCTCATGGGACTCGACTTGAGACCCCTGTTGTGAGCATGCCCCCGTCCCGCCGGGGGCTCCAGAACAAGGTCACCAATCTCACGACGCGTCTGCGCGAGGCGGAAGAGGCGCTTTCCGCCATCCGAGACGGGGAAGTGGACGCCATTGTCGTTTCGGGGAAAAGGGGCCAGCAGGTTTTCTCGCTGGCAGGGTCGGATTCCGTCTACCGGCTCATCGTGGAATCGATGCAGGAAGCGGCGCTCACCGCGTCGCGGGACGGCAGGATTCTCTTCTGCAACGCCCAGTTCGGCGCCATGCTCGGTGCCCCCATGGAAACCCTTATCGGGCGGAAGCTCGAAGATTTCGTGGACGCCGAAGATCGCACGCAGCTCGCCTCGGTCCTCCAGGTCTCTGAATCGAAGCCCATCAGGGCTCGGATCAGGCTTCACGGCGCTTCCGGGATTGTCCTGTCCCAGGTCTCCGCGAGCTTCCTGCCCTCCCAGGAGGTGCCGTGCGTCTGCATCGTGGCGGCGGACCTCTCGGAGCTGGAGGCGTCCGCCGCAGGACTTCGCCGATCCAATGCAGAGCTGCAAAAGAGCGCGATGAAGCTCCGAAGCCTGGCAGGAGAGCTTGCCAGGGCTGAAGAGCGCGAGCGCCGCCGGCTTGCATCGATTCTGCACGAGGAGCTGCAGCAGCTCCTCGTGGGCGCCCAGATCAGGTTGGACATGCTCGTCGCGGAAAGCGCGAAGGAACTCGCTCCAAAGGTTCAGGATGTCGTCGGTCTTCTCGCTCAATCCATAGCGGTATCCCGGTCCCTGGCGACGGAGATCAGCCCTCCCATCCGCCTTGGCTCCGGACTTCTGGCCGCGTTCGAATGGCTCGTCCGATCGATGCGTGAAAAGCACTCGCTCACGGTCAGGATGACGGCTCGAGGAGCAATCGATCCCGCGTCGGAGGAGACCGCGATCCTGCTCTTTCGCTCGGTCCAGGAGCTCCTGTTCAATGTGGTAAAACATGCCGGAGTGAACGCGGCGGACCTCACGCTGGAAACGGACAGCGATCACCTCCGCATCACGGTATCGGACAAAGGAAAAGGATTTGACACTGCAAAAGCGGAGCGCACGTCAGGCGTCGACAGCTTCGGACTCTTCAGCATTCGCGAACGTCTCAGCCTGGTGGGGGGCGGGATGGAAACGTGGAGCGAGCCCGGGCGCGGCAGCGGCTTCACGCTGGTAGTGCCGCTTGCAGCGCTGCGCTCGGGCAGCGGGAGGCCGGCCTCGACGCGCCGGGCCGCGCGAAAGGCCGGCCCCGGCCGGAAGCCTGCAGTCCGCCGTCCGCAGAAGCGGCGGTCTGTCCGCATCGTGGTGGTGGATGACCACAAGGTCACACGGGAAGGGCTCGTCCTGCTGCTGTCGAAAGAGGCGGGGTTCCGCGTGGTGGGTGAGTGCAGCAGTGGAAAGGCCGCCGTCCGCCTCGCAGGGGAGCTGGAGCCCGACATAATCGTGATGGATGTAAGCATGCCGGGCATGAACGGGATTGATGCAACCAGGGCCATCCATGCACGATATCCCGGGATCCGCATCATAGGTCTCTCCATGCTCGATGCGGCCGGGACAGCCGCGGCCATGAAAGAGTCGGGAGCGATCGAGTACGTGTCCAAGTCGGTCGCACCGAGGCTCCTGGTGCAGATTCTCCGCGCCCTGGCTCCCGCGCCGGCCGCGGGTTGAAAGGTTTTTCCTGACACGCATTCTCCATATGATTGGAGTAACATCACCACGTGAGAGTCTCGAATTCTTATGCTCATTTCAGGAGGTCGATATGTCCGTTCTTCTTTCTCCCATGACCTCTGCGAAACCTCAACACAACCACCTCATCTCCGCCCTCGTAAGGTCCGAATCTCAGCGCCTGCTTTCCCGCATGGAACTGGTCCAGCTGCCCCTCGGCAAGACCCTGGCAGAGTCCGGGGACAGCATGAATCACGCCTATTTCCCCACCACCTGCATCGTGTCCCTGCTCTACGAGCTGGAAAGCGGTGCATCCGCAGAAATCGCAATCGTCGGCAACGAGGGCGTTGTAGGCATCGCACTTTTCATGGGGGGGGATACCATGCCCAACCGGGCCGTGGTACAGAGTGAGGGAAGCGCCTACCGGCTGCCGGCACGGGTGCTCAAGGAGGAGTTCAACAAAGGCGGGGCGCTGCAGCTTCTCCTGCTGCGCTACACTCTTGCCATGCTGACGCAGATGGCACAGACCGCCGTCTGCAACCGGCATCATACAGTGGACCAGCAGCTCTGCCGCTGGCTGCTGCTCAGTCTGGACCGGCTGGCCTCGAACCAGGTGAACATGACGCAGGAACTGATCGCCAACATGCTGGGCGTACGGCGAGAGGGGGTGACCGAGGCAGCCGGGAAGCTCCAGCGTGCCGGGCTGATCCAGCATGACCGGGGCCGCATCACCGTGCTGGACCGACCGGGCCTGGAAAA
This sequence comes from uncultured Spirochaetaceae bacterium, assembly GCA_964437385.1. Classification (GTDB taxonomy): domain Bacteria; phylum Spirochaetota; class Spirochaetia; order SZUA-6; family Fen-1364; genus Fen-1364. The sequence goes on along the minus strand of CAYTGX010000024.1, from coordinate 40,446 downwards.
GCGTGTATGCGAGTGCTACGACGTGGTCAGACAGGAGTTCCATCGCCTGCTCACCGACGTGAACGCTCACCCGCAGCAGATGGGCATCAACATGTCGCGATAGTCCGGTACCTGCTCGACAGGCGCCGGCACCTTCCGATCTCTCGTCTGACATGCTATAGTCCCCGGTCGTGGGAGTTCCCAGTTCATCCGACCGCCGCCCAAAGAAGACGAGCATCATGATCGTGGACGATCATGATGCCATACGTACGGGCATCAAGTTCGCCTTCCGGGACTCCGCGGAGTTCGTCGTGGTCGGAGAAGCCGCCAACGCGGCGCAGGCGCTCGCGCTCGTCAAGGAAAAGAGTCCGTCAATCGTCATTCTCGACATCTCGCTTCCGGATCGGGATGGGATCGACACGGCTGCGGACATCATCCGATCCACCGCGATGCGGACCCGGATCGTCTTCTACACCATGCACGAGGAACGGGGATGGCTGGCGAGCATGAAGAAGATAGGCGCGGCAGCATGCGTGCTCAAGGGAGAGCCTCTGGCCAGCCTCATCTCCGCGCTGCGCGAGGTACGGGACGGCGGCAGCCGATTTCCGCCCTTCCCTCCGGGTGCCGGCCCGCACGCGTTGGAAGAGGCACCTGCATCTTCGGATCATGATGAATTCCAGAAATTGAGCAGGCGGGAGAAGGAGATTTTCGTGATGCTCGCCAACGGCCGTACCGTCAAGGAAGCGGCGTTCGACCTGGGCTTGAGCCCCAAGACCGTGGAAACATACAAATACCGGCTGATGCGCAAGATGCGCGCGCAGAGCGTCATCGACCTGGCAAAGCTCGCCATCCGAGGCCACCTGGTCGAGCCGTAAGGGTGCCGACAGGTTGCTCCGCCGTCCTGCTTGCAAGGATATCCATGCCGCCGCAAAGAGAAGGGCCGCCCTCCCGCCAATACGGCGAAAGGGCGGCCCTTTCATGACATGAGAAGCGGGCCTTACTTCGTGATGAAGAACGCGACCCTGCGGTTCTGCCAATGGTCTGCGAGGTCGCTGTCGGGCACAAGTTGATCCGAGGCGCCGACCCCCTCCGTGGTAAACATGAGAGGGTTCAACCCCCTGGCAACCAGGGCTTTCTTCACCGCGTCAGCGCGGTCTTTCGAAAGCGGCAGCAGCACGTCTCTCTGCTCGACGTCGCCGACCGCCTTGTTGTCCCAGTACACCTTCACCGCATGCCCCACGAGATTGATCTTGTAGCTGGGGAATTTCCTCAGCTTCTCGGCCAGGGCATCGAGACGCGCCATGTTCTGTTTGGCGAGCTCGGGCTTCACGTCCTGGTAGTCGGCCGTGAACGGCTTGAAGAAGATGCGGGAGCTCAGGATGCGGAATCCGGCGGGAACTTTCTCCACCAGGATATCCACGGGGACCACCGTGCTCAGCACGCCCACGTTGCCGTACTCGTCCCGCACCTTGACGGACACCGGATAGTCCTCCGCGGACAGAACAAGGTCTCCCTTGAAGCCCTTTCCGTTCCAGACCTCACTCTTGACCGGCCACTTCTCCGTAAAGGCCTGGAAGAGATGGTACTCCGGATCGTAGATTTCCATTCTCCAGCTGTCGATCTTTGCCCGGGGGGAGCTCGCATTGACGTTCAGCGTAATATTGGACGATCCCTCCATCGGGGAGAACAGCGCATCAGAGAGTGTAACGAAACCCGTCGGGGGAGTCGTGACGAGCACGAACGAACGGCTCGTCGCGGAGCCCGGCTTGAAGGCGCTGCCGTAGTCAACAGAGAGCCTTGCTGTGTATGCCGCCTCCGGCACAAGATTCCCCGCGTCGCTCTTCCCGTCCCAGCTCACGGTCCTGGGAAGATTCGGTCCGTCCTGGCGGAGAGTTCTCTGTACGTTCTGGCTGGAGTCAAGGATCTCCAGCTTCCAGGAGCGTGCCGACTTCGCCGCGCCATAGGACAGACCGAACGTCATTGTATCCATGATCTTGTCGGCGTTGGGAGAGAATCCGTCGGATCTCGGTATGACCGCGACGGTCCCTTCTGCCGCTCCAGGCTCGGCAGCCTTCGTCACATCACTTACGTTGATCGACTTCCACACCTGGCCGACGTTGCCGAACTCGTCCCGCAAGGTGACCTGGACCGAGTAGAATCGAGCGACATCCACCCAGTTGCCGGCGCTGGACTTTCCGTCCCACTTGATTTCCGGGTTCAACCACTTTCCGTCGAAGCTGCGGAAAGCCTTTCCATCCTGGTCAAAAATGTCCATGGACCAGCTATCTATCCTGGAAGTCACGGAGCTTCCTGTGATGGAAACAGTCACTGGCAGCACCGCCCCGGTGGTGTCCGTCGTAAACAGGGCCGGGCTGAAAATAAGCGACCCGGTCGGGGGCGAGATGTCGAGAATGAAGCTCTGGCTCTGAACCACAACGGGGACTAGCTTGAGGTATTCGATAGTGAGCTTCGCGACATAGGTGCCTTCAACCGCCGGGGCCCCCTCGTCATTGCGTCCGTTCCACGTGAGCGCTGAGGGCAGGTCATTCGCCGTGCCGCGCCAGGATTTCACCGTACCGCGATCCGTCACCATCTCCACCGTCCAGCCCTTGATCGCGTGCGGGTCGTTGAAGGAAAGCGCGAAGTCGATTGTCTGATGCAGCGTGTCTCCGTTCGGAGCAAGACCTGTCTGCTCGGTCTGGATCGCGTTCTCACCTGTGACCGGCTTTGTGGTCTGACAGCCGAGGAGCGCGACAGCGAGCACACCGGCCACCATCGCAAATTTCAAAAAGCCCTTTTTCATGATCCACTCCTTGTAGTGCGTAATCGGGAAACGAAATGTATCCCGTCGTATCAAGAAAGACGAAATCAAATGCCCCGAAACCGGCCTCATTCCCTCTCCATATGATGGTGCGGGTTGGGCGGTGAGAGAGGGACTGTCGCTCATCGCCTTCACCCGCTTTCCATCCTGCCGCCTTACACGTGAATGCCTGACAGCAATAATTTGGCATCGAATCCAACCCATTTCCGTGCGGTGGCGCACATGGAGCGGTTTTGACGTACGACATCATCCACACGAGCCCGTCGGCAATCTGCGCCGGCCGCGTCTCTCGAATGCGTGCTGACTCTTCTATGCGGGGGAACTGCCGGGTTGATCGCCGAGATTGCTCCGCAGGTTTTCCGGGGGCGGGAAATTGACCACGCCGTGCAGACTGCTGAGAACCGTCATCTTCATGAGGACATTCTTGAAGCATCGATCGCAGATTCCATGACTCACCGGTTTTCCACCGTCGGGCTCGCTATTCAATGGTTTCCGGCACCATCCACAAACTCTTTTCATTTTTAAATGATACGGAAAAGCCCGTGCAATTTCGGTGCGGTGGCGCGCTTATGCAAAACCTGACCCCAGGAGCACTTACGCCGTGAATGCGCGCTCCAGCAGGCTCCTGGACCGCACCATGTCGGGTCTCACCCCTTCGGCGCGCATGGATTCATACTCGAGCTCGATGACGGCCACGCGACTGTAGCCGTTCTTTTTCAGCGCGGCGGCGAGCGCGCTGAAATCCACGGTTCCGTCGCCAGGCACCACGTCGATGTTCTTTCCCGCGCCGTCACGCAGGTGCACGTGCTTCACGAGGCTGCCCAGCCGCAGCGCAACATCCGCGGCATTTTCGCCGGCGTAGGTAGTATGGCTGGGATCCAGGGTCACCCCGGCCCGGGGGTGGTCGACCAGCCCCATCAAGTCGAGGGCTTCCTGGCAGTTCGCCATCAGCATGGTCTTGTGCAGCTCCACCGTCAGGTCCAGTCCAAGCCTGTCCGCGCGCTCGCACAGCATGCGCAAATCCGGAGCCAGCGCCCGAGCCAGCTCGAGCCATTGCCCCGGCCCAGGCTCCACGCCGGACGGGACGGTGATCGCGTACGCGCCAAGCTCTCTGGCGAGCTCCAATGAGGCGACTGCCCACTTCAGCATGCCTTCGTGCCGCGCCGGGTCCCCCAGCAGGCCATCTCCGACGTTCAGTGTCGCAACACGCAGGCGCAGGTCCTCCAGCCGGGCCTTCAACCAGGCCTTCTCCCGCCCTGATGCAGTCACCGGGTTGAAGTGCGGGCAATAGCCGGAAATCATGGCAATGTCGCACCTGCGAAAGCCGAGGGCGCTGATTTCGCTGAGTGCGACGTCAAGCGAGTCATGCCGGTAGCCCAGGGTCGAGGCGCCGATCTCTATCATGACTGAGCCTCTCCACGATCGGCCGGAACAAAGACGACCTTGCCTGTTTGAGCGTGAGAGAACAGGTCATACGCCCTGGGGGCGTCCTCCAGATGGAAGTGATGGGTGAGAAGCCCTTCCACCTTCAGCCCGCTGCGCCAGGCATCAAGGATGCCGAAATAGTCCGAGTCGGTGAAATACCATACTCCATACGCCGTGATCTCCCTGGCCAGGAACTGTTCCCATGGGCGAATCGTTGCACGGTGCCCGGCCCCGGCAAAGATGAAGGCACCCTCTGCCCGCGTTGCATTGAGTCCCAGGTTCACCCCTTCGTCCTGCCCGCTCGCGTCGATGGCCAGATCGGCCCCCCGCCCGCCGGTGAGCTCACGGATGGCCCCCAGCGCATCGGTCGTTGTCGGATCGATGACGTGCTCGATGCCGAGTTTCTGCGCAAGCGCCCGGCGATACGGGCTCACTTCAACGACGATCGTCCGAATGCCCAGGTAGCGCAGCATCGTCACGAAACCGGAGCCGACCGGGCCGGCGCCGATGAGAACCACGCTATCCCGAGGGTGCGGGGTGACCTTGCGGAAGGCATGGAAAGCGACCCCGATCGTGTCGCCGCCGAGCAGCGCGCCGAGGTCGAACGGGACGTCATCCGGGAGCGGCATGCAGGAATATGCGGGCACTGCGGCAAACTCGGCGTGTCCGCCGTTGATAAAGCCCTGTTCCCTGCAGAAACGCCGGTCTCCCCTCAGGCAGTACGTGCAGCGCCCGCAGCCCGAGATGATGTTGACTGCCACACGGGAACCGACCCGGGGCCCGAAATCGTTCGGGTTGTCCGCCACCGTGCCTGCCATCTCATGCCCGGGCACGTCGGCGAGCCTTTCCGGTGATCGGTAGCTGCTCATCTCGCTGCCGCAGATGGCAGAAGCGCCGATTCTCAGCAGGACTTCTCCCGGCTTCAGGAGCGGCAGAGGCATGTGCGTGACCTCGGCGCGCGAGTTCCCCGGAAATATGACAGCCCGCATGCCAGATTGACTCATCCCTTGTTTCACGATCCCTCCCGCAGATTGTCTTGATTCGGAGTTGAACCGCAGTGTAGCATTGGCAGGCGTCATGAACAACCTTACCGTCATGATCGTTGATGATGAAACAATCGTTATCGAAGACCTGCGGACGCTCATCGACTGGAGGAAAAACGGATACACGATTGTCGCCTGGGCAAACGACGGCCACAGTGCTCTCGAATCCTTCCGGGTTCACCTGCCGGATATCTGTCTCATCGACATACGCCTGCCAAGAATCGACGGCCTCGAGCTTTCGCGGAGAATCCTCGCGATAAAAGGAAACACGAAGATTCTCATCCTCTCAGCATACCGGGACTTCGACTACGCACGGCAGGCGCTGGAGGTCGGCGCCCTCAGCTACCTCCTCAAGCACACATTGAACGAGCAAAGCCTTCTTGCGGTTCTGAGAAAGACAAGGGAATCAATCATGAAGGATGAGCTGCAGGGCCGCATCATGCGCCGGGAGCTCATTCAGGAGATTCTCGGGGCGCCCGACAGACCGCTGAACGTTCCCCTGAAAAAACTGCGAAAGCACGGTATCGAGCAGGACACCCCCCTGGCCCTCCTGTACATGGAAGAGGACAGGCCGTTTCCCATGCTCACCATGGATGAGGATCCCCCCGCGGCTCAACGCGGTGACCTGCCGGTTGATGAGAGGCTCATCCCGCGGGGAATGAAACTGTTCGACGTCATTCACCTGGGAGGGGAGGCTTTCCTGGTGATTCTGGCCTCCGGGCAGCCGATGGCGAAGGCCGAGCTCGCCCCCGGCATGAAACGGCTCGCGTGCGCCGTCCAGAGAAAGATACGCTCGAGCTGGAAAGCGACATACTCCGCCGCGTACCTGGACTTCTCCGTCAGCGTCTCGGAATTAAGGAAGGGATATGCGATTCTGAAGGAGTCCCTGGCAGGCCGGATCTTCGACGGCAAGGACGCCGTCATCGCGGTGGACGCGCTGACCCCTGCTCTCCCGGGGCCTGCCGTGAACGTCAATCACCTGAATGGAATCACGATGGCCGCCTTTACATCAGGCTTCCAGGACCTGGCATCCATGGCGGCCGGAGTTCTCGATGAGACCGTGTCCTCTCGGAACGTCCACGAGCTCAGGGCTGTCTGCACGCGGATGGTTGCGTTCCTGATTTCCCTGTATCGCGAGAAGCTCCATTACAGCGACGAAATGTTCCTCGATCGATGGAAGGCACAGTTCGAAACCTTTTTCAGCGCGCAGGCGGTCAGGGACTGGCTCGTGGCCGAGCTGGCAACGGTTCGATCGATCTATGACGGGCTGGCCGGATGCTCCGCGCTCGTTCGTCAGACCGTGGAGTATCTTCACGACAACTACCATCGCCCGGCAGCGTGCCTGAACGAGATTGCGGGCACCCTGGGCATGAACGGCACGTACCTGGGACAGAAGTTCAAGAAAGAGACCGGGAAGACATTCCTGCACTATCTCACCCACTACAGGATAGAAAAGGCAAAGGCGATGCTTCACACGGGAAAATACAAGGTGTACGAGATCGCGGAAAAAGTCGGCTACGCCAACAGCCAGTACTTCAGCAGGATCTTCAAGGAAGCAACGACCATGACGCCCCACGCGTACATGGAACGGGAAGGCAGCAGCGTCGAGTCCTAGGAGCGTGGAGGGCGATGGCACGCACAAGACAGTCGGGCCCGAGCGTGGGCTCCCGGCGCGCAAGCGCGCCTGCCGCCCTACGAATACCGCCCTTCGGGCGGTACGCGCTAGCGAGTCCGGGTGCCGGCTGCGGTCCCCGATTCAGAGAGCTCGCGAGGCGGGCTGACGGGGACTACGATCGTGACGACTGTGCCGCAGCCTGACCGGCTCTCAATGCCGAAGCGGTAGTCCTTCTTGTAGACGTAGTCCAGCTTGCCAATGACATTTGCGATCCCGATCGGCCGCAGCCCGCTCTGCCCTGACTCGCGGGGCGGCTCTCCACGGCTGAGGATGCGCGCCAGGGTTTCCGAATCGATGCCTACGCCGTCATCTCTCACGCTAATCGATATGCTGCCCGTTTCCGCGGGGCCGACGAGGATCTCGATGCGTCCCCTGCCGGCCTTGGGACAGATCCCGTGAAGAATGGCATTCTCCACGAGGGGCTGGAGAATCGCTTTCGGAATAAGCACGTCGCTGCACTGGGGGTCCGCGGAGATGGACACCGTGAAACGGTCCGAGTAGCGGTATTCCTGTATCGTGATGTATTTCTTGACCACCTCGACTTCCTGGGCCACCCGCACGAGGATCATGTTGTCTCCGAGACGGATCGTGTCCTGAAGAAGGGAGATGAAGGCCTCCATCATGCTGATGATCTCACGATGCTTCTTCTTGCGCGCGAGGTACACGACGGAGTTCAGCGTATTGTAGATGAAATGAGGATTGACCTCGGCAAGCAGGAGCTCGAAGGAGATCCGTTGTTTGGCGCGAAGGTTTTCTACGGCCTCGCTCATGGAGCGTTCGAGGTCCTGCGTCATCCGGTGAAACACGTCCGCGACCTCCTCCAGCTCGCTCGTACCGGCGAGGTTGATGCGGGTCTTGAAATCCCCTGCGGCGACAGCTTTCATCCCGTTGTTGAGAGTGACGATCTGCTGCATCGTGGTCAGGAGAATCGGCAGGACAAGGAACCCGGAGAGCACGTAGCTGAACAGGAGGGACAATGCGAGGATGGCAAAGACCGTGTAGTTCATGCTGAAAAGGATCTTGCGGCCGTCAATGGCGCCGACGATCTTCCAGCCGGTGGCAGCGACATTCTTCGAAAAATAGTAGCCGCCCGGCGTCCGGGTTGTCGTGAGCTGCGCTGAGGGGGGATCACGCGGCAGCGGTTCCGTCAGCCACTTCATTGAAAACAGGGGAACGCCGCTCTCATCGAGGATGAGCAGGTTGTCAAAACCCTGCTCGAATGCGTGTGCATCTTTCAGCAGAATCTGCAGATCGAGATTCAGGACCATTCTGCCGATCGCCTGTTTCTTCCGCACCTCATAGATATCGGAAAAATAGCTGATGATGTCCGCCTGCTGGGTCATGTTGAACTTGACCGGCAGGCTGTAGACGCGCGAGAAGCCCGTGACACCAAACTTCGTGACGTTCTTCAGATTCTCCCGTTCGAGCAGCTGGGCGAAATAGTCGTCGTAAGGAGACACCGTCCAGAACACGTGCCCCGTGTTGGTGATCAGCGCGAGACTGTGAATGTATTCCTTCAGGAAGATGAGGTTCTGGAGATACACGACAACGTTCTCTATCGCGTGGATCCTCTCCCTCGGAGTGCGGTAGCTTTCCTGGGCAAGGAACTTCCTGATCTCGGGGCTCACGGAGAGGTACTGGGTAAAGCGGAAGACATCGTCGATGGTGCCTTCGAGGCTCGTCGTGAGCTTCTCTATCCGCGCGCCGGCATCTTCGAGCGCCTTCTGCAGCACGATCTTGGAAAAGACATAATACATGGCGAACCCCGTGGCTGCCAGAAGCACCATGACCAGGAGGTAGATCCTGAACATGACCCTGGACTTGATGCTCTTGCTCACGGGTGTTCTCCGGCTGCCATGATGCGAGTATACCATTGCCTGCGCGGATACCAATCGATCAGATCGGATGCCGCGGCCCCGGAATCCCGCGGCCAACTATAGTTTTTATACAAAATCTATATTTTTTCATGATATACGGCCCGCATGGCCGGTGCTACGATTTCTGCCACTACACTTCGTGAAAAGGGGGAGATGGTATGATCAGACGAAACGCAATCGTGGTCGTGACTCTGGCGATTCTCGTCGCGGCAGGCATGAGCGCCTACGCCGCCGACTCCGGGGGGCTGCCCTTGACCATGTGGGGGTGGAATCCCGGGGACATCGAGAAGATCGTCGGGGCATACTCCAAGACACATCCCGCGATCGATCTCAACTACGTGACGGTCCAGCAGGCCGAAGCCTTCCAGAAGCTCCAGACAACGGTTTCTGCAGGGCTGGAGCTGCCGGATCTGGTCCCCAGTGAAATCGGGCAGAGAGGAACGATGATGCAGCTCGATATCTGGGAAAATCTCGGGGCTGCGCCGTACAATTTCGACACAAGGCTGATCTTTCCGTACCTGATTCCTCTTATCACGAACGAGAAGGGCCAGATCGTGTGCACGCCCTGGGACGTGACCTCGGCGGCCATGGCATACCGGCGGCCGCTTGCCTCCAAGTATTTCGGCACGGATGACAACAAGGCGCTCCAGGCCATGTTCCCGACCTGGAACGACGTTCTGAAAAAGGGCAAAGAGGTCTACACGTCGAGCAAGGGCCAGAACTTCATGTTCGCGAGCCTGAACGACGTCAGGATCATCGCGGACGGGCAGAATCCCACTCCCATCGTCAAGAACGGGAAGCTGGATCTGCAGGGCTCGGTGAAGCCGACCCTCGACATCATGATCCGCTTCAGGGACAACAACGTTGTGGGCAACATCAGCGCAACCTCCCCCGCCTACAACGCCTCCTACGCGAGCAACAAGTACATTTTCTACCCTGCCGCTTCCTGGTCACCGACGTACGTGATCGATCGCAACGATCCCACGGGAGAAGGCAAGTGGGGCCTGATGGTTCCTCCTGGAGGCTCCTTCAGCTGGGGCGGAACCGCTCACATGATCCCGACAAAGGCCAAGCACAAGACGACTGCCTTCACGCTGGCAAACTGGCTCGTCACGAAGGAAGGCGCCATCGCCCAGAGACAGCTTCTGGGCTACAATATGGCGAACGCCGAGGCCTACAAGGATCCCGAGATCCTGAAGTTCTTCGACAAGAACTTCGGCACGCAGAACCTGGGGGCGATTTTCTTCGGTGAAGCGGTGAAGAAGCTCACACCGAGACCGGTGTCCTCCTATGACGTGGCAATCGCCGATGTCTGGAACCTGGTCACGGAAGCCTTGAACAGCGACCGCAATCTGGATCTGAAGGGCGCCCTGGCGATGTGGGAATCCGAGTTCAGGAACAAGGCACCGGAGGTAAAGTGAACCCCGTCCCGTAGGGGAACCTCCGTGTATTTCCAGGGGGGAGTTCGGATCGCGGTGCCGCCCCGTCTTCCAGTGACGGACGCGGGCGAGGGAACTCCCCTTCTTTTTCATCCGCGCACAACAGCGGCAGCGGCCTCTTTCGTGGAAAGGACCCAGGTGTGATTGGTACCCCGTCATCAAGCTTGTCAGTGAGCAAAGGCCAACGACGCCGTGACAGCGCGCGATCATGGCCCTACCTGTTCGTGCTGCCATTCTTCCTGGTCTACCTGGCATTCGGCATCCTTCCCATCATCTATTCTTTCCTGATCAGCCTCACGACCTGGAATGGATTCGGGAAGATGAGTTACGCCGGATTCAAGAATTACATCAGCATCTTCACAACCGACCCGTACTTCCTCAGATCCATCGGCAACACGATGATCTTCATGGCCATCAATACTCCGCTGCTCATCGTCGGCGGAATAGTGTTCGCCTCGATTTTCAACAGCCAGATGATCCGATTTTCAACCACGTTTCGCCTGGCCGTGTTCGCGCCCTACCTGACGGTGCCGGTGGCCATCAGCATCATTTTCGGCCTGATTTTCGACTGGAACTCCGGCATCCTCAACCGGGTCCTTGTCGCGCTGGGCGTGAGCGCCCAGGGGGTCAACTGGCTGGGTGATCCGTGGCTTGCGCGGGGCGTGGTCTGCCTGATGATCGTGTGGAAATACCTCGGTTACCACATGATCTTCTTCAGCGCCGGGATCGTGGGGATTCCGGTGGAGCTCTACGAGGCCGCGGACGTGGACGGCGCTTCGGCCGTTCAAAAGTTCAGAAAGATCACCGTGCCCCTGCTGCGTCCGATCACAGAGTTTCTGATCATCATGAACATCATCTGGGGCTTCCAGCTCTTCGACGAGCCGATGGCGCTCTTCTCGGGATGGATTTCCGGATCGGCCCCCGGGGCCGTGGGCGGCCCCAAGCGGAGCGCTCTCACCGCGATCTGGAACCTGTATGACACCACCTTCGGCACCCAGATGCAGTATGGCAAGGGTGCGTCTATCGCATACGGTCTGTTCCTCTTCATAGTCGCCTTCTCTTTCATCGGGTACCGGATCATGAAGGGCCAGGCCGAGCGGGGAGGCCGCAGGCCATGATCAGAACCCGCGGAAAGATGGCTTTCGCCACCGTCGTCATGGCGCTCGTGGCGGTCATTTTCATCATACCGTTCTATTCGATGATCATGATGAGCACCCACGTCAATGAGAACCTTTTCAAGGGCATCCCCCTCCTGCCGGGGGGCTACCTGCTGAAGAACATAGAAACGGTTTTCGCGGCCAGGTTTCAGAACTACTACATCAACAGCCTCATTGTGTCGACCGGCGCCACCCTCCTTGCCGTTGCCGTCAGCACGCTGACCGGCTACGCCTTCTCAATGTACAAGTTCCGCTACAGCAGGCAGTTGTTCTCTTTCATCCTCATCACCATGATGGTGCCGGCGCAGCTTGGCCTGGTGGCATTTGTAGTGGAGATGAAGGTGCTCGGCTGGATGAACACGTTCCTTCCGCTCATCATTCCGCCGGCCGCAACCGGATTCGGAGTCTACTGGATGAAAAACTACATTGGCGGCTCCCTTCCAGGCGAGCTGCTGGAGAGCGCGCGGATTGACGGCGCATCCGAGCCGCGAATCCTCGTCAGTATTTCACTGCCCTGCATCATGCCCGCCGTGTTCGCCCTCGGGTTGATGATGTTCGCCGCGAATTGGAACAGCTTTCTCGTTCCCCTCATCGTGCTGAACAATGTGCATACCTACACAATCCCGATCGGCATCATCACGCTCAATTCAGCGTACCGAACCGATCTCGCCGCCCGCATCACGGCCCTTTCAATCGGCACCCTCCCCCTCATCGCCGTGTACCTCGCCTGCTCGAAGACCTTCATCCGGGGACTCACAATGGGGGCCATCAAGGGCTGAGGGGGAACGAAGCCTTTTTCAACAGGAGTGGAATCAGCCATGGAGAGAGCAGTCTACTGTTACGGCTGGCTTGCGAATCGGCCGAATTGTCATCCCACCCATTCCATGAAGAACATGGGGATGGTGGATGAGCTGGAGAAGGCCCACGGCACGGTGCTCGCGTGGAGCATGATGGGAAGCGGGGCCATTTCTCTTCCCTTTCTCGAGCGCCAGATCCATGGCGAAGTCTCCCCGCAGCTTCGATTCCACGGGTTCATCAATGAGAAGGAGTTCAACGAGGAATGCCTGAGAAGAGGCATCCTGCCGTTTGCGGTGGTCTACGAGGCCCAGGGCTGGGAGTTCCCGGCGGTCTTCAACGCGGAAGACACGCAGGTGCGGGAGATCAACATCCTGCGTTCGAAAGGGGACCAGGGCTGGTACGGGCTCAGGGAGTTCACCCGGAACGAGCACTGGAAAGTCTTTGGAAAGCGCTTCGAGGACTACTTCCCGGATGGAATCCGCAACAGCGACGGGGAGCGTGTGACGGATCTCTGGGAGGAGTGCGCGGCCCGGGACTACAACGGAAAGGCGGCTCACACCGGGTGGGTTGAAGTCGAGGGGCTTACGCACACCTGTCACAACACCTGCCGGAACAATCCTGTCTGGAGAGCCTATCTGAAGAAGATCATCGAGATCCAGATCGATGCCGGGGCCGTGGGGATCCAGCTGGACGAAAGCGAGTCTCCTCTCTGCTCGCTTTCCTTCGGGGGTTGCTTCTGCAAGGACTGCATGAAGCAGTTCGCCGAATACCTGGGCGCCGGCAGGAACGCAGGCAGCCGGCCGTCCGAGCTCGCCGATGTCGAGCTGAAGGGGTTCAACTATGGGCGCTACCTGCGCGAGCGCGGCATCCCGTGGCCGTCCAACGCACTGAACGTGCCCCTGTTCGATCTCTACTGGGATTTCCAGCTGCATGCCACGAACAGGCATTTTGCGGAGCTGCTCGACTATGCGAAAGAGTACGGCCGCCGCAGGGGAAAAGAGATACGGGTCAGCGGGAACATGACCAACATGCACCTCATGTACCTCCCCGTCCTCGACAAGCTCGACTTCTGCATCACGGAGCTGCGGCGCACGCTCTTCCGGCGTCACAACTGGTATCGGCTGGCCGTCGGATACACGCGGGACAAGCCGGTCATTGTCGCCGAGAGTCCGTATGACGGATTCATGCCGAAGTTCGTGGAGCTGCTCAAAAAGGGAAAGTCATTCGACCTGTACAAGCTGTTCATCATGGAAGCGGCAATGCACGGGTGCAGCATGGCTTTTCCCTACGGCGCATGGATGGGCAACAAGACCTTCGACTCATTCAGCGCGCCGCCCGTGGTCGGCGGCCAGGTCCAGGATTTCCTGTATGAAAACGATCGATTGTTCCAGAAGCGGTCAGGGGCGAACGTCCTCGTCCTGTACAGCTTCCCGTCCTACAACCTCCGCGACTGGCAGAGCGGCTTCGGAGAAACGCTGCGGTACGCCGACGAGGACGACCTGCTGACCTACGAGGCGGTCTACGACGATCGCGCCTCCCGGATGCCCTTCTTCGAGATCACCCAGCTTTTGTGCAATCTGCAGGTGAACTTCGACGTAAAGGTCACGGGAGACGGAGACATGGTGGCGGATGACCTCGACGTCGAGCAGGTTGCGCAGTATGACGCGATCATTGTCCCGGATTGCCAGGTTCTCACGAAAGGGCAGACGAAAGTGCTCGAGGACCACGTCAGGAAAGGCGGGCGGCTGTTCATATTTGGACGCGCCGCGGAGAACGTGGACGGATGGCTCGACTCGGTCACCGGCTCCCGCACGGTGTTCTGCGTAAAGGATATCAGGAACCCGGGCGAGTCGATTCGCCGGTTCCGGACGCTGTTCCAGCCCGTCTATGACGAAATCTGGCAGGCGAAATCCGACAACAAGGACATCCACTTCCAGATCGCGCGGCTGGAGAAAAGCGTGGTCATTCACCTCGTGAACTACGCCTATGACAAGGCCGCGGACCGCGTGCGTCCCCAGGAGGTCACCATGGACCTGAAGATGGGGGATGTCGGAGAGATCCGCACCTGTACGATTGAAGGGCGCCCACTGCAGTATGAGCTGCTCAGGGCGCCGCGGGGAATCGCCCGGATCCGCATTCACGATCTGCCCGTCTATGGTGCTGTGGAAATTTGCAGCGCCGGAGAACAGGAGGAGCCGCGTGGCTGACTGTCCGCCGTTTGATCTGACGTGTGAGTTCGCGCAGAATCCCGTCGGCGTGGATTCGCGCGCGCCGCTGCTTGGCTGGCGCTGCAGGTCCAGCCGCCGGGGAGGACGCCAGAGCGCGTGGCAGGTGCTCGCCTCGGCGTCAGAAGAGACCCTTCGCCTGGGAGAGGGTGAGCTTTGGAACAGTGGAAAGATCGATGGCACGGAAAATGCGCGGAATACCGCGGCGCAGTGTTCAGGCGTTCCCTGGGCCGGTGCGCCGCTCACAAGCAGCCAGCGGGTGTACTGGAAGGTCCAGATATGGGATGAAAACGGCAGGACGGAGGGCTACAGCAGCGCCGCCTTTTTCGAGATGGGTCTCCTGAGCCCCTCCGACTGGAAAGGCAGATGGATGGGCTTTCTGGGCGGACTTCACGGGCAGGGCATTCTCATGAGGAGGGCGTTTACCTGCCCGAAAAAACCGGCCCGGGCCCGCGCGTACGTCTCCGGCCTGGGCTACTACGAGCTTCACTTGAATGGAAAGCGGGTCGGAGACAAGCTTCTGGATCCCGGCGCCACGGACTACAGCAGGACAATCCTGTATTCCTCCTACGATGTGACCGAGCACCTGCGGGAAGGAAGCAACGTGGTCGGCGCAATCCTCGGGAACGGCTGGTACGGCTCGCCCCGCCTGCTTCTCCAGCTGAACTTCGAGTATGCGGACGGCGGCACGGGAGAGATCCACACGGACTGGGGGGATGGCTGGTACGTGGCGGAGTCACCCATCGTCTACAACAGCCTCTACGACGGTGAGGACTACGACGCCCGCCGGGAAAAGGACGGGTGGGACTCGCCGGAATACGATTTTGCATCGGTGCACCAGCGTCCGGGCGGATGGATTCTGGCAACGATAGTGGAAAATCCCGGCGGCCGCATGGTGTCGGAAATAATGGAGCCCATCGGCGTGACGGATGAGCTCGATCCGAAGCTCCTGCACACCCTTCCGGATGGGTCGGCGATCTATGACGCAGGCGTGAACATTGCCGGATGGGTCAGGATGAAAGTCCTCGGAGAGCGCGGCGCAAAGGTGTCGCTGAAGTTCGCCGAGGTGCTTCATGACGATGGCACCCTTGATACGGACAATCTTCGTCTTGCGCGTGCCGCGGACACTTATATTCTTCGGGGACTCGGCGCGGGAGAAGAATATGCGCCTCGATTCACCTACCACGGATTCAGATACTTCAGACTGGAAACCAGCGGGCGCGTGAAGATTGTCCGGCTCACCGTGCAGGTGGCGCGCAGCATGGTCCGCAGGAACGTCCAGTTCTCCTGCAGCGATCCGTTTTTGAACCGCCTGGCGGAGATGATGTGGCTCACGGATGCCAACAACATGTACAGCATTCCGACGGACTGCTGCCAGAGGGACGAGCGGCAGGGCTGGGTGAACGACGCAACTGTCCGGGTCGAGGGCTCTTCGTACCATTTCGACGTCTCCCGGTTCTATGAGAAATGGCTGCGTGACATTTTCGACACCCAGAGCCCGGCCGGTTACATTGCGGATACGGCCCCCCACCGGTGGGGCTTCAATCCCTGCGATCCGCACGTCAACACGCCCATCTGCCTGCCATTGCTCCTGTACCGCGTCTATGGGAACCGGCGCGTCCTGGAGCTCTCCTACGACGCCCAGAAGCGCTACATCGCCGCACTCCAGGGGGAATCACAGGGATATGTGATTTACCGTTCACGGTGGGGAGAATGGGCAAGTCCGGCGGGGGAATGCTACCCGGAAAAGGATGGTGCGGGCGCGGTTTCGCGCCATACCCCGGGGGCTCTCGTGTCCACCGCGTATTTCTATCTGGACGCGGTGCAGATGACCCGGATCGCCGCTCTCCTGGGAAAAGACGAAGACGTCGAGTACTTCACAGGATTGGCAGACAAGATACGCGAAGCCTACAACCAGACGTTCTACAATGCGGAAACCTGCCAATATCATACGGGGAGCCAGGGCAGCAACGCCCTGTCGGTCAATCTCGGTCTTGTCCCGCCGGGCCAGGCACAGAAGGTCGTGGACAACATCCAGGCGGACATCGTGGCCCGGGACTACCATCTCAGCACCGGCAGCCAGGCTACCAAGCATATGATGGAGGCATTATCCCGCTATGGACGGCAGGATACCGCCTTGCGGGTCATGACGCAGACAACCTATCCGAGCTTCGGGTACATGATGGAGAAAGGGGCCACCACGATCTGGGAGCGCTGGGAGGCGGACAGGTCCAACAATATCATGAACTCCCGCAACCAGCCGATGCACGGCTCGGTCTGCACGTGGTTCTACAAGTGCATCGGCGGAGTCCGGCCCGCGGATGACGCGGCGGGGTTCGACAGATTCATCGTTGCGCCCTCGATTCCGCGGGGATTGACGCATGCGCAGATTTCGTTGCTCACGGTGCGGGGAGAGGTTCGGGTCAGCTGGCGGAAGACCGGCACTGAGCTCCATCTTTCGGTGACAGTCCCATTCAACACCTCCGCGGAGGTCCATGTGCCATTCGACGGAGGACATGCCGACGCGCCGCACCGGCCCGAGCTGAGTGAAAGCGGCAGGCTCCTTTTCGACAGCCGCACGGGAGTGCACCCCGTGGACGGCATCACGGACGTCGCACTCGAAGAGGCGGGCCTTGTGCTCCACACGGGTTCGGGAGAGTTCGATTTTCTCCTGCGCGACAGTACGGTCTGACGAGGAAAAACGCTTGAGCGAATACAGGAAAGAAGGCCCTCGAATACAGGTGACCGCGGCAGCCGATGCGGGATATCGCGAACAGTACCGGGTCCGCAGGGACGGCGAATGGGCTGACGTACTGGAGTCTGTCCCCTACGCAACAGTCCCGCGCGAGGACTCACGTCCTTCCTTCTACCGTGCTCCGCCGAGGGTGACGATCAGGGATCTGGCCGATGGATTCGAAACGGTCATCGACGATGAGCGGCACAGTGTCCGCCGAACAGTCACCCTCGACAAGGAAAACGAGGATCTCGTTCATGTATCCGTGACCTTCTCCGCCGGGGCGGAGCTGCGGCTCAGCGCGGTGGAGGACAAGTTCCTTTTCATGCGCGCGGTACGGAGCGATGAAGGAATCGAATCCGGGCCGCTGGATTTCGTCTGGAGCCAGCACATCAAGAGATTCGAAACCAGCTTTATCCCGCATTACTGCTTCAAATGTCCGACGGTCATGATGCAGCAGGGCGAGTTTTTCGCGGCCATCGTGGCCGGGCTCGAGCAGGCGGACGCCTCGTATGTCGAAAAGACACCGCTTGGTTTTGACCTGAATGTCCGTGATGAGGCGCACCCGTGGATGTCAGTGGGTGCAATAGCCTCCCTGCCCGTGCTCCCCAACATGCCATGCGAGCCGGGGCACTCGGTCTTCGTGCGCGGCGCCTATGACGCCTATCGGACCATCAACCTGAAAAAGGGCGAGTCGATCTATTACCGCTACACCCTCTGTGTTTCTCTCGCGCCTCGGCGTGAAGGATACAGGTCGATCCAGCGCTACCTGTGGAAGCGGTATGGCTGCGCCGGGCTTCTTCAGTCCCGCGACATTCAGAAGTGTGATCGATACCCGGGTGTCGAGCTCTTCGAAGACTGGCGAAGGGAGATCTGGGACGGGGAAGCCGCCGGAAGATACTTCAGCTACGCGCGTGGCGGAGTGGCTGTCGGGAGCATCGCCGCAGGGCGGCAGGGCGACAAGGACAGCCGCACGGGGACGAAACAGGACGCGTGGTTCAGCTGCTGGCTTCAGGAGCTCTGGATCGGGTGGGGCCTTTTCCTCTACGGCCGCAGCCACAACCTGCCGGAGTGGAAAAACCGCGCGGAGACCATCCTGGATTTCATCCTGACCGCCCCGAGGAGCAAGGGAGCCTTTCCGATTGTCTGTTACCACGAGAAAGACGGCTCCGACACGTGGCTCCGTGATGACGGATGGGCCGGTTATAAGGAAGAGTTTCACGCCGTGCAGATGTCATGGACTGCCTGGCTGCTGCTGATGTGGGGCAGACGGTTATTCCCGGATCGAATGCCTGACATCCTGGGATTCTGCACGGGCTACGCCGGGTTTCTTGCGGGCCGCCAGCGCGAGGACGGCTGCATTCCTGCCTGGTTCGATGCCGACGGCAATCCTTCCCGGGAAGCGTTCCGCGATTTCAACGCGGAAACGAGCATCTCCGCGCTTTTTCTGCTGGAGCTCGGGGAAATCACTTCGGACCCTGTCTGGCTGGAGAAAGGAGCCAGGGCGCTCGATTTCATTACGGACAAGGTGCTCCCGCGGCAACGGTGGTATGACTACGAAACCTTCATTTCATGCGCCCGCAAGCCGTTCGATTTCTATGACGGATACACCGCCCAATACCCGCAGAACAACCTGTCCACGATCTTCGCCGCGCTCGCGTATCTGAAGCGCTTCGAGATACGCAGATCCGCCGGAGACCTGGAGCTTGGAACGAAAGTCCTTGACTACCTTCTGCTCACCCAGCAGGTATGGGATCACCCTCTTCTCACGGTGAACGTTTTCGGGGGCTTCACGACGCAGAACACCGACTCGGAATGGAGCGACGCCCGGGGAGGCATCTGCGGCGTCGTTCTCTACTGGTACTACCTGGAGACAGGGAAACGCGAGTACCTCGAACGGGCCATTTCCGCGGTGCGCGCAGGGTTTCCTGTTGCCCCGTACGAGAACTGGGCTCACTGGGGGTTCGAAGGACTGCAATACGATTCGAGTCTTCTCTGGGGGGCGGGCACTACCCTGGCCGCAGTGGAGATCATCGCGGAAGACCTGGGAGACCTGTATGTCGACCTGGCGGGTTCCTGGGGCCTGGGGATAAATGCCTGCCTCCTGAAGGCGGTCCATGTCGAAAGAGGCAGCGTGCGGATACTGGTGGATCCTGCCGACGCGTGGACGGGAAGAGAAATGCTGATTCGTTTTTCCGGCGCCGTGGGCACCCATTCGGTGACGGTCAATGACCATTTGCTCGGGGTGTACGACGCGGCCCGCCTTGCCTCCGGGCTCAGGTGGAAGGTGGAGAAGCAGCGGTGACCCCGTCTTGTGACGCAGTCACCCCATGCATGACTCGG
Organism: uncultured Spirochaetaceae bacterium; assembly: GCA_964437385.1. Classification (GTDB taxonomy): domain Bacteria; phylum Spirochaetota; class Spirochaetia; order SZUA-6; family Fen-1364; genus Fen-1364. The sequence goes on along the minus strand of CAYTGX010000024.1, from coordinate 20,930 downwards.
TCACCCGGCCGGGTCAATCCATGTAGTAGCCGCCGTTTATGTTGACCGTCTCCCCGTTGATGAACGCGGAATCGTCGGAGGCCAGGAAGCAGATGAGGTGGGCAATGTCCTCCACCGTGCCGAGCCTGCGAACCGGAATGGCATCCGCGGCCTTTTTCTTCTTTTCATCCGTCCAATACTTCATCATCTCCGTCATCACGGCGTGCGGGGCCACCCCGTTGCAGGTGACTCCAAACGGACCGAGCTGCCGGGCCACCGAGCGGGTAAGGCTGATCACGGCCCCCTTGCTCGCGCCATAGACGAACACGGTGGAGTTGTCACCGTTTTTGCCGGTGATCGAGGACACATTCACGATGCGGCCGTACTTCTGGGCCTTCATGATCGGCGTCACGGTCCGGATGGCGTACAGGATTCCTTTCACGTTGATGTTCAGGGTCCGGTCGATGATATCGTCCGTGGTTTCCTCTATCGTCCCCGGCAGGAGCAGCCCGGCGTTGTTCACCAGGATGTCCACGCGGCCCAGGTCCGCGTGAGCGCGTTGAATCAGCCCATCCACCTGGCGTCGGTCCTGGATATCGCACGGGATGGTCATCACTGTGCCGCCCGCTGCCTTCACCGTGCCTGCTGACTGTACCTCGGCTGCAGCCTCGACGAGACCCGCCGCGTCGATATCGGTCATCACGACCGCCGCACCGTTTTGCGCCATCTCCAGGGCGGTGGCAAGGCCCATGCCCCGGGCTGCGCCCGTGACGATGGCCACTTTACCGGCAAACCGTTCATTCATTTCGATGCTCCGATCAATGATTCCAGGCTCTTCCCGTCCTGCGGAACCCACTGCCGCCAGTAGTGTACGGATTCCGCAAGGACCGGCAGAATGTCCCGCCTGCTGTCCGTTGTGTGCGGAAATATCTCGAACGTAAGGTAGATGTCTTCGCATCGGGGCGGCATCCCGGGAAGCGGCGGCCGGTCATACGACCGGGCAAGAGCCTGCAGCACTTTCTGCGGGTGAACGATCCCGACCCTGTTGTGGGCGGGAATGAAGGGAAGGTGCCGCGATGAAACCCCGTCGGTCTGCTGAAGGTGCACAATGGGTGAATAGCAGCCCACTTCCTCCAGCCAGCCGTACAGGTCGCAGTCCCGGGCAGAAGAGAAAAGGTGCGGGCACCTGTCCATCTCTTTCTGGATGCTTATCACTGCATCCCGGACCCCGGCGCTGCCGCGCCCGGCCGCCTCTTCATAGACGGCGTAGGCAGAGTCCGGACCCAGGTAGGGAACCGCCGCGTCACCATTCAGGCCGCGCAGAAGCTCATCCGCGGAGGGCCGCAGAAAGCGATGCTGACCGGTCTGGTGGCCAGTGTCCACGGTCACGTAGGCGGGAAACGCGCTCCGCCGGGACACTTCGGAAATGAGCTCCACCGTTCCGTCGATGGTCCACGGTATCTGGTGCGGCGTGTACATCTGTTCGACAATGATCGGAACAGGCCCTGCCGCGCCGGCGAATCGCCCTACCTCGGCAAGGGTGTCGAACAGGAGCTCCTTCGTCCCGGCGTACGCAGCAGTGTCCTGCAGAACGCTCTCGGGGAACGCATGAAGATAGAAGCCAAGGCCCGCCTGGATCCGGGCGGCGAGCCCTGCCATGACCTGCAGCCAGCCTTCCACCACGCGGCGGCGCACACGAGCGTCCGGATGAGCCAGCCCGAGGGTGCGGTAGGTTGTGTAGCCAGTGTAGAAGTTCACGACCCGTACGCCGTTCGCACTGGACGCCGCGCGCACCTGCTCGATCCACTCATCGAGGTACTCCGCCCCGCAGTAGAATGGATCCGCTTCCGTATCTGCGCTTGCTTCGATGCAGGAGATCCCGAGGTCCCGGATGATGCGCGTCCATTCACCCGGCGCGGTCCACCTCTTTGTGGCGAACGAGTTGTCCATCGTGAGGTGAACCCGCGGATACCTGGTCATGACCTGCTCCGCGCCATGCCTAGTACTGCTCGAGCTTCCCGTTGAGCTGCTGGCGGAGATCGAAGATCTTCTCCAGCGTCTCCACGTCAGCGGAGCCGTCGATGCTGGGTGACACCTTGTAGGCCTTGGCAAGGCGCAGGTTCCACTTCTTGCATGTCTCCGTCTGGCCCCATTTCCTGTACACCTCGTTCAAGTCCTCGGCCACCCAGAAGAGGATGGAGAAGTTCTGGTAGCGGTAGATCAGGAGATCCTCCGCGCCTGCCTTCTTCAGCAGCTCGAGGGTGTCTTTCCAGGGGTCCTTGTGGAGCGCCACATAGTCGTCCATCTGGTCGGGATTGATTTCGATGACAAAGCAGTATCTCTTCTTCATGCGTCCACCTCCATGCGGGCCTTCGGTCGTACTCGACCCTTCAGTCGTACTCGACTCTTCGGTCGTACTCGACCCAGGGGTCACACACCGCCCGGACCCGCACCGTCTCGAGTCTCGCGCTTCTTCCGGGGAAGCGATTCTTGAGTTTCCTGGTCTGGTCAGCGCGTGATTGCCGCGACTGTCTCGTAGAACACTTGCTTCGGCTCGCCGTCCAGCAGCCCGCCCAGATCCTTGCCCAGCTGCTTGAAGTACGCGGTGGCGTTGTGGAAATCCAGGGCAGCCTGATCGGTATATGCCTCGTAGAACATGAACACGGAAGGCTCCGCCTTCGACCGGTGGAGGATATACTTCACCGTTCCCTTTTCGTTCTGCACGGGGGGGATCATTCCCTTGAGGATGTCCTCAACCTTCTTTTCACTTCCCGCCTTTGCCTTCACAGTGGCCGTAAAAACGATCATGCCTTCCCTCCTTGTGGGTCGATGAACACCTTCACTCCCTCGCCCTTGCGAAGCACCTCGATTGCCTCCGCGGTCTTTGCCAGGGCAAACCTGTGCGTGATCAGGGGCTCGAGGTCGATGATTCCCTTCTCTAGTATCTCGACGGCGCGCGGGAATGAGGCGTTGGCCAGCCAGGTTCCCAGGATCTGTGCTTCCTTGACCGTGATGGCGGAAGGTGAGATGGCGGTCTGGGCCTTCATATTGATGCCGAAGAGGAGCACCTTGCCGCCTTTCCGGATGACATCAAGGGCCGCGGCCATCTGCGAGCCGACCACCTCGATCGCGATATCCGCCCCGATTCCCGTGACCTCCTGCACCACTGTCTTCAGATCTTCAACAAGCGGATTGACCACGTAGTCTGCGCCGCACGTTTGTGCGATTCGACGCCGCAGCTCCACCGGTTCGGAGACAATGATCGGAGAGGCGCCGGAGGCCTTCATGAGCTTCACGAACATGAGGGCAATTGGTCCCCCGCCGATGATGACGACGCTGTCACCGGGGTTGGCCCGGATCTTGTTCATCCCGTTGACCGCACAGGCAAGCGGCTCGGCGAACGCCGCGATCTCCGACTTCAGCCTATCCGATACCCGGTGCGCAACCCGTTCGGACATCCGTACGTACTCGGCAAAGCCTCCGTCCGCCCCGATTCCCATCGGGATGATGTTCTCGCACTCGTTGGGAAGATTCAGCCTGCAGTACCTGCAGACGCCGCAGTAGTTGTTCGGATTGACCACCACGCGCTGGCCCGGCTTCAGGGTTTTCACGTCCTGTCCCACGGAGATGATCCTGCCGACCAGCTCGTGGCCCAGGATCGTGCCCGGCGTGGCAATGTATCCCGGCGGGACCTCCATGATGTGCACGTCCGTCCCGCACACCGAGCAGACCTCGACCTCGCATATCACGTCGTCCCCGTTCCTGATCTTCGGGGAGTCGACTTCTTTGACGACCAGCTTCCCGACGCTCTCGAAAACTGCCGCCTGCATCCTCGATTTCATTTCATTGCTCCCCTCTCGCGGCTCAGATCCTCAACCCCGCCTCGAATCCTTCCCGGGTGGCCTGGAGGGCCTGCCGTGGCTTTATCGCATCCCCTGCCACCAGCACCTCCCCTGCGGAGCCTTTAAGCTCCTCCACCAGGCTGTTCTCGCGATTCATTCCCAGCGCGAGGACGACCATTTCGCTCGCGTACTGTTTCCTTTCACCATTTACCTTCACCACGACGCCCGTGTCGGAGATCTCCAGGACTTCCGCGTTGAGAACCCTCTCAATGCCGTAGACATCCAGGAGGTGGAGAAGCGCAGGCAGCACGCCGCTCACGACGTCAGGGGCGAGCCTGTCCACTTTTTCGAAGATCGTGACCTTCCGCCCCAGCCACCCCAGGTGGACCGCGGTTTCCAGTCCGACCAGCCCGCCGCCCAGGACCGCAATGGACTTCGCCGGTTCGCATTTCCCCATCAGGACGTCCTGAGCCAGGACGACGTTCGCCCCGTGGATGCCGGGGATGTCCAGGATCATGGGCGTGGACCCGGCCGCGACGACGATCGAATCAGCTTTCAGCCCTTCTGCCATCTGCCGGGTGAACGTCGTGTTCAGCTGAACATTCACACCCAGGAGGTTGAGCTCGTTCCGCGCCCAGGACACGTAGCTGGCAAGCTCACCCTTGTAGGGAGGGAACGAGGCAGCGGTGAATTGTCCTCCGAGGTAGGACTGGGACTCGTACATGGTCACCGAGTGTCCCCGCGTGGCAGCCGCGCGGGCGGCCTCAAGGCCCGCAGGTCCGCCGCCCACGACCACGACCTTCTTTTTCCGTGGAGGAGCGTGCGCGGCGAGCTCCCCTTCGAACCCCAGCTCGGGATTCACGAGGCAGGAAATGGGGCCGTCGATCCCGAGATTCCCTATGCACCCCTGCATGCAGCCGATGCACTGGCGGATCCGCTCGAACTGTCCCTTCTGCGCCTTTTCCGGGAGGTGAGGATCCGCAAGAGACCCCCTGCCCATGGCAATGATGTCGGCCATGCCCGATTTCAGGATGCTTTCGGCCAGGATCGGCTCGTTGATCCGGCCGACGATGATCACGGGTATCGACACGGCCTTCTTGACCGCTGCGGCCGAATCGGCGTTCCACGCATGAGACTCCGCCATGGACGGGACGGTGAGGCCGTCTCCGTACGTGCCGGAGGTGATGTCGATTGCATCGACCCCCCATTCCTCCAGCGTCATGGCGATTGCCCGCGTGTCATGCAGCTTCCGCCCGCCGGGCATGCCTTCGTGGGAGGAGATCCTGAACAGAAGCGGGAAATCCGCTCCCACTTTCGAGCGGAGGTCCTGGATGATGTCTTTCACGAACCGCAGCCTGTTGAAAAGCGTCCCGCCGTATTCGTCCACGCGCTTGTTGGTGTACGAGGAGAGGAACTCGGCGATGAGATAGCCGTGGCCGCCGTTCAATTCGACGCCGTCGAAGCCGGCCTTCTTTGCGCGCAGGGCCGCGTCTCCGAACCGGGAGACCATGACCCTGATCTCCGCAATGGTCATCTCGTGGGGAATTTCCTGGTTTTCCGGGCAGGGAATCGGGGACGGCGCGACTGGCTGGACGCCGGTGTTCATTTTATGGTTGGTCTGCCGGCCGGCATGAACCAACTGCGCCACTATTTTTGCGCCGTGCCGGTGCACCCTGCGCGTGAGATCCGTATGGCCCGCGATCTGGGCATCTTCATAGAGACCGGCCACGTGGGTGAATCCCCGAGCTTCCGGTGTGACCGAATAGTTCTCCGTGATGATGAGTCCCCAGCCCCCCCGGGCTTTCTCTTCATGATAGGCCATGAATCGCTCTGTCGCTTTCCCGTCTTTTTCACAGTAGTTGCACACCATCGGCGACACTGCCAGTCGGTTCTTGATTTCCATCTTTCCAATTCTGCACTGTGAAAAAAGCGTTTCCAGCATGGCTCTTCCCCTTCCGTGACGCGTGCGTACAGTGAATGAGGCCCGGCCCGGCCGGGCGTAATCGCCCGACAAGGCCCAGGCCTTTGCTCAGTTCGAACTATTTCTGGACGTAGATCTTGTTTGCCGCGAGGTACAGGTCCACGTTGTTCTTGTCCACATAATTGATCGCGGTCTCGATCCGGTTGGGCGTCAGCTTGGCGCCGGCCGCCTTGTTGTCAGTCGACAGGAGCGCGGTCCTTGTGTAGTAGTTGGCGCTGATCAGGTCGAACATTGCCCAGTACAGCATCGTCGCGTCGTCCTGGATGATCGTTCCCCTGATCTTTCCCTGCTTGATCATGTCCAGCGTGTTGGAGTCACGGTCCAGGCCGATGATGTCGACCTTTCCGTTCATCTTCGCCTCGTCAACCGCTGTCACCGCGCCCATGGCCCCCGTTGCGTCCGTGCAGACGAAACCCGTCAGGTCAGGCACGCGCACCAGGATGTCCTTTGCCGCCTGGATGGCGACCATCGGGTCAGTTTTCGTGTTCCCGATCGCGACAACCTTGATGCCGGGATACTCTTTGAAGGCGTCTTCAAAGCCCTTCTGCCTGCCGTCGAAAAGGTTCTTGCCAGGGTAGGTGAGAATCGCAACCTTGCCTTTTCCGCCCACGCTCTCCGCATATTTCTTTCCGCCGACGTATCCCAGGTCGTGCTGGTTTGTCCCCACCCAGGTGTCCCTGTTGCTCGTCACGACGTCACCGGAGAATGTGACGACCGGGATTCCCAGGTCCACCGCCTTGTTGATGGAAGGAGCCAGTCCCTCGTCCCAGCCGAGGACCACGATTCCGCCCGGCTTCTTCGCGATGACTGATTCCAGGTTGCTCACCATCTGGCTGGTGTCGTCATTGTCAGCGCCGACCCACGACGTCTTGACGTTGAAGAGCGTGCCGGCCTTCTTCCACGCGTACTTGTGGGCGTTCCAGTACTCGATGGTGTTGATGCAGTTGACCACCACGTACTCTTTGTTCGGGTCGATCATGGACTGAAGCGTCCCCGACCCGCCGGCCGCTGCCCCCGCCGCGGCCTTCGCGGAAGTTCCCTGCTGCGCGCAGCCCGCGAGCATCATGACGACAAGGGCGCACCCTGCCATCGCTACAAACCATTTCTTTGCCCTGCTCATTTCCCGTTCCTCCTCGTTGCTGTGTCATCGGGTTATCAGTTTTTCTCAGCCATCAACCCTACCTGGCTGAGCATATGGCAAAGTCGTCTGCGGAGCTCCCTGCAGGCGACTGGTGAATCCCTACCCCATCGCCTTCTCTGCATTGGCGATACTGCGGGACGCTTTGCGCTTTTCGTTCAGCTGGTCGATCATGATGGCCAGGATCAGGATCGCTCCCGTTGCGAGGGTCTGGACGTAGACATTCACGTCCAGCAGGTTGAGGGAGGTGGACAGGAGCTGCATGAAAAACGCCCCCAGGAAGGCTCCCAGGACGGTCCCCTCGCCGCCGCTCAGGCTCGCCCCGCCGATAATGCAGGCGGCCAGGACCCTCAGTTCCACGCCAGGGCCGATGGTCACGGAGGAGGAACCGAAGCGCGCCGTGATGATGATTCCCGCCAGGCCTGCCATGACTCCCGTGAGCGAATAGATGGCGATCTTGACCCGGTTCACCTTGATGCCGCTCAGCCGGGCCGCGTTCTCGTTCCCCCCGACATAGTAGCTGGTGCGCAGGATGCGGGAGCGGCGCAGCACGATTTCGAAAACGATGACCAGGAAGATCAGGATGAAGACCGGGTACTGTATTCCCACCAGCCTTCCCTGCCCGATCTGGTCGAAGGAGACGGGGAGACCGAGGATTGACTTGCCGTTTGCCGCCAGCAGCATGGCTCCCTTCAGGAACATCTGCATGCCGAGCGTGGTGATGAAGGGGTTGAGATTCATCCGGGCCACCAGGATGCCGTTCAGGAAGCCGCACAGGAAAGCCGCAATCAGGGCAATGATGATGGAAAGAAGGACAGGTATGCCGTTGGTCATGGCGATCCCAACCACGACCCCGGTGAACGCGAGGTTCGAGCCCACGCTCAGGTCGAGCCCTCCCGAGACCAGCAGGATGACCATTCCGATGCAGATGATCCCTTCAACGGAAAGACCCAGGAACATTGACTCCAGGTTCTGCGGCGAGAGAAAGTAAGGTGATGCAAAGGACATCACGACGAACAGCACGGCAATGACGATAACGAGGATCGATTCCCTCATCGAGGTGAGGGATCGAAACACGAGTCTCATGTCGGTCTTCCGCAGGCCAGATGCTTCCATTGAATCACCATCTCCCGTTCATAGAGTGCGGGGCTCTCAGTTGAGCCCGGACGCAAACGCCAGGATCCTTTCCTCTGAGAACTCTTCCTTTGACAATTCCTTGCGGACCTTGCCGCGATACATGACGATGATCCGATCGCAGATGCCCAGAAGCTCCGGCAGGTCCGAGGACACGACGATTGCACCGCCCCCACCCAGCGTGTACTCCCGGATCTTTTCGTAGATCTCCGACCGCGCCCCCACGTCCACACCGCGGGTGGGTTCGTCGAATATGAGAACTTTCGGCGTGGTCCCCATCCACATCGACAGGAGGCACTTCTGCTGGTTGCCGCCGGAGAGGCTCATCATTTTCTGGTTGAGCGATGTCGCCTTGATATTGAAGCGCCGGACCTGGTCCCGGGCGAACCTGTCGATGGATTTGACCAGCATCAACCCTGCGCGGCAGAACCTGTCCAGGGAGGGGGCAATGAGGTTGAACGTGATGGGGAAGTTGAGATACAGCCCGAGGGTCTTCCGGTCCTCGGTAATGTAGGCGATCCCCTTCTGGATGGCGTCCGTCACGCTGCGGATCTTCAGGATCTCCCCGTCCAGCTCAACGCTCCCCCGGGAAAGCTTCTCCAGGCCGGCGATTCCCCGCGCCATCTCCGTCCGCCCCGCGCCGACCAGGCCCGCGACGCCTAGGATTTCCCCCCGCCGGAGGGAGAAGCTCACGTCCCGGAATGCTCCCGGTGACGACAATGCCTTCACGTGGAAATACGTCTCCCCGACCTTGCCCTGGTTCTGAGCCCCGGAGTACAGGTCCACGATCTCCCGTCCCACCATGAGGGTAATGAGGTCCATCGTGGTGACTTCATCCGGCCTCTTCGTTGCGATGTATTTCCCGTCCCGCATGACCAGGACCCGGTCCGCCAGCTTGAAAACCTCGGACAGCTTGTGCGTGATGTAGATGAACGAGAGCCCCTCGTGCTTCAGTTTCTCGATGATCCCGAACAGCAGGGCCACCTCGGTTTCCGTGAGAGAGCTCGTCGGCTCGTCCAGGATCAGCACCTTCGGGTTCTGGGAGATCGCCTTGAGGATCTCGATGAGCTGCTGCTGTCCCATGGAGAGGTGCTTCACGAGGGTCCGCGGGTTGATCCGCAGGTTGAACTTCTCCATCAGCTCGCTGGCGTCCTTGTACAGTTTTCCGACCTGGATGAGCCCGATGGCGTTGATCGGCTGACGATTAGCGAAGATGTTCTCCGCGATGGACATGCTGCCGACCATGGAGAGCTCCTGGTACACCATGGAGATCCCGACCTTGATCGCGTCATGCGCCGAGTTGGACACGCATTCCCTGCCGTCCAGGACGATCCTTCCCGAATCCGGCGGAATGACGCCGCTGATCATTTTTGTGAGCGTGGATTTCCCGGCGCCGTTCTCTCCCAGCACCGCGAGCAGCTCGCCCGTTCCCAGGCTGAAGCTCAGCCGATCGACAGCCAGCACGCCGGGGAATTTTTTCGTCAGCTCCTCTACCCTCAGGACTTCGTCCATAGTTCGCTTGCGCTATCGCGCCAGGACCTTCTTCCGCAGGTATTCCATCACCCCGGCGGCATCGTTCTTGCACTGGAACTGGCGGATCGTCGCGATATCGAGGTTCTCCGCGATCTGCTCGAATGACTCGATCATCCGCAGCGCCACGTTGCACGCCTCGAACGGATCCTCGCGGAAGGGGAACATGTCCAGCGTCACGTACCCGTCGTACGTGGACTGTTTGAGGTGCCAGAAGAACTCGAGGTTGGCCCAGATATTGACGGACCCCGCGATGAGATCGTCATCCTCGTTCCCATACGCGTCGTTGAAATGAATGTTGAACAGCTTCCCCGCCCTGTCGAACAGGCGGAGGGACTCCGAGGGATTCTCATGCGCGGCCAGGGCATGCCCATAGTCCAGGACGCACCCGAAGTTCTTGCGGTTGACCTCGTTGACGATGAGGAGCGCCTTTGCCGCCGTGCCGGCCAGGGAGAACTGCCGGGGCTCCTTCGGCTTGAACTCGTAGCAGACCTTCAGGTCCGGCGCGTAGTCCACGATCTCCTGGAGGGATGAAATGGTGGTGCGCCAGAGCTCATCGTAGTTGCACTGGAAGTAGTAGTCGAAGCCGTCCTGGCCGGGCCAGAGCGAGGAGACCTTGGCCTTGAGCTCGCGGGCAGTGTCAAAGCTCTCCTTCACCAGGTCGATGGCCTTGCGTCGGATCTTCTCGTCCGTATTGCTGAATGCGCCATACTTGAAGACCGGGTCGCCGAAGATATTGGGGTTGACCGCGTTGATGGTCAGGCCATTGTCAGTGGCCATTTTCGCGACTTCCTTGGCCGATATTCCCGCAAAGTCGGACGTATGGAGATCGAAGGACTCAGCCCCCTTGATCCGCGCAACCATCTTGATCTGATCCTGGAGACTAGGCAGGGGCCGATAGCCACCGGTCACGAATCGATCTGAAGCGAAACTCACGCACCAGAGGCCCACTCCGAGCTTGATTTTTTTCGACATCCCGTACTCCTCTCATGGATAAGTAGGATAAGTAAACGACTTTAGAGCATTCTAAACACAGGTTTGTTTATTTGTCAACAAATTTTTATCAACCATGAGATGTTTAAAGACGGCACATTGAATGGTTTTTTAGTTAAGTTATTTCATTATAATTAAATATGAGCCGATTCTGGCCAACCTCATGATATTAAGATATCGATCTTCTAAATATTTTCTTTAAAACATTCTGTACAATCTTTAAACGATAGTGTATCTTATCGCCGTGAAATCACGAGACGAGAGGATCTCCGCTAAATGGCAGCAAGAATAAGACAGATAGCCGAGATTGCCCGGGTTTCCCCTGCCACAGTGTCACTGGCTTTGAACAACAAGCCGGGCGTCAGCCCTTCCACACGGGCCCGGATTCTTGCGATCGCGGATGACCTGATGAAGACGAACGGAACCCAGCCTTTCACGTCTCTCATCAAGGGTTCCGTGCGGTTTCTGAAAATCGTCAAGCACGGCCACATCGTCAACAGGGACCACGACGTGTTCATCGCTGCCTATGTCGAAGGGATGGACAAGGAAGCGCGGAAACATGGATACAACCTGGAGATCACGCACATCACGATCGACCAGATCGGGGACTTCATCAGTCATTTGAACAGCTCATCGAGCAAAGGCCTCATCATTCTCGGAACCGAGCTGAACGCCGCTGACATCCTGGCCTTCGAGACCGTGAATGTGCCGATCGTCGTGATCGATACCACGTACGACTTCATCAAGCTGGACTTTGTCGATATGAACAACGGGGAAGCACTGTTCCAGATCGTGCGGCACCTCATGGAGAACAATCATCGGGAGATCGGCATGATCTGGAGCGAGGATGTGGAAGCGAGGAATTTCGAGCTGCGGCGCCTCAATTTCGAGCAAGCCCTCAAGTTCTACGGCCTGCCGTACAATCCGCGGAACATCATCAACGTCGATTCCACGTTCAACGAGGCGTACCAGGGCGTCCTGCAGTACCTGAAAAAAGGCTCAAAGCTGCCGACTGCGCTCTTTTCGGCGAACGACCTGATTGCATCTGCGTGCATGAAGGCTTTCAAAGAGTCGGGCATTCGGGTACCGGAGGATGTGTCGATCGTCGGATTCGACAATCTCCCCATGTGCGAAATGCTCGATCCGCCGCTGACCACGATGAGGGTGTCCAAGCAGCAGATCGGCGAGATCGCCATGGAGCTCCTGGTGAACCGGGTCGGCAATCGGCGCGGCCCCCCGACGCTCAAGGTATCGGTCGGCGGAGAGCTTGTCGTCCGCAAGAGCGTGCACTGCCTTCACTCAAGTCCATAGATGGGTACTGGATCGAGGGCGCCGACCCGCACTGTCCCTTGCGCTGCGCGGCGTCAGGGATATGATGTGATCCCGGGGGCGAGGAATGACAACAAAGTATGAACCCTTGCAGGAGGTTCGCAGGAACTTCCAGGTCCGCTGGTATCGATCCCCGATCGAGCCGGCCAGGCTGAAGGAACTCACCCGCCGAAGCGATCTGCGCGGATGGTTCCAGACCCTCGGGCACATCATTCTGATCGCCATCACTGCGGCAGCGACCTGGTATTTCTTCGACCATAGGATCTGGATCGGGTTCGCCCTGGCGCTGTTCGCCCATGGCACGATGTACTCGTTTTTCGCAGGCCTTGCTACCCACGAACTTGCTCATGGCACCGTCTTCAGGACGAAATGGCTCAACAGCCTGTTCGTGCGCATCCTGAGTCTCATCTCATGGTTCAACTTCCATGATTACAAAATGAGTCACACGTATCATCACCTGTACACGCTCCATCCCCGCGGCGACAGGGAAGTCGTGCTGCCGAACAATCCGTCCCTGCATCCGCTTTTTTTGCTGCAACTTCTGACACTCAACATAGTGGGCGCGCGCCGCGAACCCTATTCCTGGCCGATGGTTCAGACCATCGCCGCAACGGTGAAGCTGGCGTTCTCGGGGAGATTCCGGAAGGAATGGCTGGAGGCGGTGTACGCGGACCAGGAAGAGGCAAGAAGGAAATCGATCAACTGGGCGCGGTTGATCCTGCTGTTTCATCTTGCCGTTGTCGTGGTGTCAGTCGTATTCAAGCTTTGGCCCCTCCCCCTCCTTGTCACATTCGCGTCTTTCATTGCGAACTGGCTGAGGTACTTCGTGGGTGTTCCCATGCACACGGGATTGAAGGACAACGTCGACGACTTCAGGCTGTGCGTCAGGTCGATCACCCTGGATCCCTTCAGCCAGTTTCTCTACTGGCGCATGAACTGGCATCTCGAGCATCACATGTTCGCCGCGGTGCCCTGCTACAATCTCACGCAGCTCTCCAGGGCTTTGGCCGACGACACGCCGCGGCCGCGAACCCTGATAGGAGCATGGAGAGAGATGAGGCTGACGTGGAAGAAACAACAGGAAGATCCCGGCTTTCAGTACGAAACGCCGCTTCCGGGGAGAAAAGAGGGGGCCAAGAAGCAGGATTCCCTGGAGTCCTCTCTTGGTGACCTGGCGCCCAAATCCCTGGAATAGACTCCAGAGGTTCGGTCGCACCATCCTCGTCGCAGCTCACGCACACGCGTGACCTTGTCGATGACGCTGGAATACTCGATCTTTTCTCTGTTGCGAGGATCAACCGTGCGAAAACTTCTTTTCATCGCAGTCCTTCTGCTTGCCTGGATCTGCCCTTTCGTGGAGGCGCAGGACTGGCCGACTTTTGGATGGGATGTCGGCCGCTCCAGCGCGCCAGAAATGGGAATGGGCCTCAGCGCGGATAGAATCCGCTCACTCTCACTGCAACAGGTGGCACTTGACGGAACCGTGGACGGGTCTGCCATCTATCTGCGTGGGGCGACCGTAGGCGGGTCCTCTCATGATGCTTTTTTCGTCACGACCACGTACGGGAAAGCTCTCGCACTAGACGCTGACAGCGGCGCTTTGCTCTGGGAGTACACCCCGGCGAGCTATGAGAGCCTGAAAGCAACCTATCGAATCACGAACGCAACACCTGTTGCCGATGATGATCGGAAGTTCATCTATTCCGCCGCCCCGGATGGGATGATCAGGAAGCTGTCGGTGGCGGATGGCCGGGTAGTGTGGGCAACGGCAATCACCAGGCTTGCCGGGCGCGAGAAGATTGCATCGCCGCTGTCCTTTTTTCGCGGCAGGGTGATTGCGGCAACTGACGGCTACATTGGCGACAGGCCGCCCTACCAGGGGCATGTGGCGATTCTGGACGCCGCCACGGGCTCCCTCCTGCATGTGTGGAACTCGCTGTCCAGCGACCGTCACGAGCTGCTCGCCCCTTCATCCGTCCCACAGAGCGATTCGGGAATCTGGGGGCGCGCCGGCGTGGTCATCGACTCCACAACCGGCAACCTGTACATCGCAACCGGCAACGGCACGTGGGACGGCGCGGTCAACTGGGGCGACGCCGTCATTGAGCTGGACTCGGATGCCACGCGCATCCTGGGAAACTACACGCCCGTCAACACCGAGGAGCTCAATGACGAAGACGCGGATCTTGGCTCCACGTCGCCGGTCCTCCTGGGCAACGGCCTGGTGGCGCAGGGGGGAAAGGACCGCATCATTCGCGTGCTCGACTGGCGCACGATGCTCGGGACCACTCCGCATCGCGGCGGCGAAGCGAGCAAGGTCCCCACGCCTTCCGGGAACCGTCTTTTCACTGCCCCTGCCCTTTTGCGTGCAGGCAACACCACATGGTTGTTCGCAGCTGACAGCGGGGCCACTTCGGCGTGGACGCTGGCTGGTGCTTCCCTCAAGCCGAGGTGGCGGACAGACAACGCGGGAACGAGTCCCGTGGTCGCCGACGGAATGCTCTTCGTGTACGACCCGCGCGGCGGATTGCGAATCTACGAGGCGACATCCGGGCGGCCGATCGCTGCGCTGCCGTGCGGCGCCGGTCACTGGAACAGCCCGATTGTTGCGGACGGCCGCATTGCGCTGCCCGAGGGGAATGCGAACTCGCATCTGACAAATGGAGTGCTGGACATCTGGCGTGTGCGACAGGATCGGGCCGGAAACTAAGGCTGCGGATCGCGGCCGGGCTCCTCAGCAGGCGGTCTCTCAGCTTGCCGGCGGATTTATGAGCTTCAGGGCTTCGCTGAAGGTGATGCCGAAAACCTGCTTGAAATGAACCTTGTAGACTGACTTGAGGTCCACTTTCTCGATGTCCAGCGGATTTATCCGGAACGACTTGACATATTCGGCAACCTTCGCGGCTCCGTACTTCTGTTCCAGTGCGCTTACCAGGGCATATGACTGGGCGTAGTGCACTCGCGCTTCCGCGATCCTCAATGCCCCTGTTCCTGTGGTCGTTATCAGGTCCCAGTCCAGGAGACGCTTTTGTCCTCGCGAGACATCGAAGGTCAGATCCCAGTAGTTCTTGACTTCCGTGGAAAAATGACTTTCGACAAAGACGGCAAGTCCCTCGTTCAACCACACCGGGACGGGACTTTCAATGCCGGTATTCTCCCCTACGAGGACATGCACGTATTCGTGCGTCAGGATCTCGTAGAACTCTTTGTCGAAGAAGTAGTCCTGGCCGGCGGGGGCGCTGTAGCGGGGGACCGAGACGGGCCACATCACGATCATGTCCTTGGTCTCGAAGCCCGACGGGTACCAGTTGAGGATCTCTCCCTGCCGGGAAACATAAAGCTTTCTATAGGAATCCAGATCGGGTGGAATGATGATGGTGCGCCGCTGAAGCGCGGACAAGCCGGCAAGTGCGCGATCGCCGGCCTCAATGGCCGTCAGGCGCTCGGATCGGAACCTGCTCACGAGGGTCTCATCCTTGGCAGTGTACAGCACGTCAAAGGGGCCGAACGCCCTTGTCTTGTAGTGCTCGGGCCACGCGGGATTTACCTCACCGTATGCCGGATCGGTGCTTGCAAAATTGGTGAGACGGATGCCTTCGGGCAGATAGGCTGAAAGCAGGTCGGTCGCCTTCCGTTCGACCGTGTTGAAGCGTCGGTGGATTTTCCGAAACTGCTGATCGATGCTGATTGCTTGATCGCCGTTGGTCACCAGCACGCCCACCTGCTGTTCCCCGGTCTGTTTGGGATAGTAGTCGAAACGCAGCCCGTTCTTCAGCTGGATCATGATTTCTTTCACAGCCTTCTGCTCGTCCGTGAAAAGAACATAGGACGGCGCAGCGGGGTCGTCGGGCGGGGTGAATCGATACTGCGGTTCGGGCTTGTCGGCATAGGTCATGCTCCCATTGGGGCCCTTCAACGCGCGGCTGCCTGGCATCGAGGTGTACGTTATTCCGTCCTTTGTGGAAATGATCTGCGATTGCCTGGGATAATACGCAAAGACCACCTGGCCGGCCCCGTCGACACGCTCGTACGTGCCGTCCGCCTGATGTCGGAAATATCCCTTGTCCGGAAAGATGATCTCGTAGTAGCCGCCATCGAGGATGGTAATCTGTGCTCCTTCAACGCCCGGATATGCAAAAACAGCCCCGTTGGAATACTCTTTGACCTTGTCCCCCTTGTCTGGGGACAGAGCAGGTGTCGTCTCGATGGCCGCTGCGTCCAAGTCGGCCCGAAGCTCCTTGATGACTGGCAGCGCCATAATGTAGGAGAAATGGGACTCGACTTCGCGATAAAGACGGCTGTCAGCCTGAAAATCCGCTCTCAAAAGAACATCCCAGCTGGCGCTATGGAGAAATAAAGGCTTTTCGGCGCTCACCGGTGCCTGGTCTGGCTGAAAAACATAAGGGTCCGCTGAGGCCGGTTTGTAGGCTATCGGGCCGAACCCGGTATTTTGAGTAAGATAAACGACCTTATTGTCCGGCACATAATCCTTGGGAACCTGAAAAGACGCGCATGACGACATCACGATCAGGAACAAGAGCGACGGAGCGCTTTGAGCAAATCGGCGTTTCATTTCTATCTATAACTTTCACCACCCTCCAGCAGTCCCATCCGTGGCTGATCTTGTCACAGCCCGACTCTTCGACCACGTGCCGATCGAATGCACGACCAGACGCGCAAAGTGGGGCCGGCATCGAACACCACGTTCAGGCGAGATATTGTACCAGACCTTGCGCTGGCTGCGCCAGTAATGCAAGGATGGTGCATTATGCTGAGTGAAGTCGAAAAGGAACGGTACGTGCGGCAACTGAGCATGGACGGCTTCGGGGAGCCGCAACAGGAGAAGCTCGCCAGAGCCGCCGTGCTCGTCGCCGGCGCGGGCGGTCTGGGGTGCAGTGTCTCCCTGTATCTCGCCGCGGCGGGAGTGGGGCATCTGCGCATCGTCGACGATGGTGTGGTAGAGTTGAGCAACCTGAATCGGCAGGTCGCATATTCGGAGCAGGATATCGGCATCCCCAAGGTGGAAGCGATAGGGCGGCGGCTCGAAGGGCTGAATGAGGGCATTGAGGTCGAGCACCATCGAGTGCGCATGGATGAGGGAAACCTGCCTTCGCTCATCTCAGGATGCGATGCAGTCATCGATGCCCTGGACAACCTTCCGACCCGGTATGCGGTCAACCAGGCGGCGCTCTCCCTGGGTGTGCCGGTAATTCACGGCGCGGCGCTCGGCTTTTTTGGCCAGGTGATGACGATCGTGCCCGGCGTGACGCCGTGTCTGATGTGCCTGTACAGCGGACGCGTCACCACCGGGGTCACCCCGGTCATCGGTGTGACCCCCGGCGTGATCGGCCTGCTCCAGGCCGTCGAGGCAATCAAGCTGCTCTCCGGCCTCGGGAGGCTGCTCACCGGAACGCTCCTGATGTTCGACGGCCTGCAAATGAGCTTCGACCGGCTCGAAATACCGCGCGATCCTGATTGCCCGGCTTGCCGACATATTCAGCCGCGCTGAAGGCTCTCCGGGCGGCGCGAGCTGCAGCGCTGCGGGGGCCCAACGCCTGAGGCCCTCGCCGCTGTGGCTCGACGCCACGGGCCGCCGCCTTCCCTCTCCGCTGTTTCCGGGATTTGACAGCCTCGGAGCCCTGCGCTGCATCACTTCTGCGGGCCACGACTACTCCTGGTTCATGCTCAACCAGCGCATCATCAGGAAAGAGTTCGCGCTGTCAGGTTCGGAGCAGAACCCCGACCTGGCAAGCGGCAGCCTGATACAGGTGGCACGATCCCGGCGCGGCCGCGGGGCTCCGCCTCCAGTGGAGGCCTTCAAGGAAAAGGGTGAAGATTTCGTCGTCCGGCCAACCCTGGCCGAGCTCGTGCGGCGCATGAACGAGATCTCGGGTGAGGATCTCATCGATCTCAAAGTATTGGAAAAGGAGACGCGGGCTCGGGATGGCGAGATCGAAAATCGTTTCGGCAAAGACGCGCAAATGACGGCCATCCGCGGAGCGCGAGCCTACGTTGGGGACCGGCTCATCCGCGTGGCGCGGCCGCATCGGCTGCTCGATCCTGGTGCCGGTCCCCTGATCGCCGTGCGCCTTCGGGTCGTCACGCGCAAGACTCTGGGCGGTGTTGAAACCGACCTGGATTCGCGCGTCCTTGGCCGGGATGGGAAGCCCATTGCCGGGCTCTATGCAGCGGGGGAGGTTGCCGGGTTCGGGGGAGGAGGCGTGCACGGATACCGGGCCCTGGAAGGCACGTTCCTGGGAGGCTGCATCTTCTCCGGACGGTCCGCCGGCAGGGCTGCCGCAAAGGCGGTTGTGTAGCCCCGGATCGCTATCGCATTCTCGCAGGATTGACAATGGCCCAGTAGGCAGGCTTGGCCTGCAGGTTCCTGTCGAACAGAAGAGGCGCATCAGGCCTCCCCGGCACGGGGAAATTATCCAGCCACGTGTCGTCATCCGCGGCACCCCACATGACCACCAGGCCGAGGATGCCTTTCCCTGCTTCCTCCCTGAACAAATCGAAAAGCTCCTCGTACCTTCTGCCTTGCGCAAGAAGCAATTGCGCATCGGGGCTCTTCACGGTCTCCGAGGCACCCGAGTAGATGGACACATCCATCTCTGTAATCTGTACCTTGACCCCGAGGGAGCCGAACATCTCGATTGCGCGCCGGATTTCCGCAACGGAGGGGGAGGTCACGGAGATATGCATCTGCATGCCCACGGCATCCACGGGGACCTTCCTTGCCCGCAGGGCTTTCACCAGGCTGGCCATCTCTTCCCGCTTCCGCGAATCGGATTCCAGGTTGTAGTCGTTGATCACGAGCTTCGCCTTCGGGTCTGCCTCGCGGGCATACTGGAACGCCTTGTCGATATAGTCCGGCCCCGCGATGCCGAGCCATCGGGACCCCTCATCCTCTCCCCGGAGCCCCTTGCGGTCTGAAAGCACCTCGTTGACCACGTCCCACGAATCGATGTCTCCCTTGAAATGCTCCATGACCGTCTGGATATGGGTCTTCATTCTGGACAGGAGGAGCTCTCTCGACGCCGGCTTCAGAGGGTCTTTCGGGTCAGTAAAGAACCATGCGGGGATCTGGTTGTGCCAGACGAGGGTGTGCCCGCGGACTTTCATACCGGCTGAATTGCCGAACCTGACAATCCTGTCAGCGTTGGTCCAACTGAAGGCGCCTTCCACGGGCTGCAGCGCGTCCGGTTTCATGGCGTTGCTCGCCACCAGCGCTGTGAAATGCTTCAGAAGCAGGCGGGAATGAATGTCCTCGGGAACCACGAACTTCGGCGGCACGGCTGCCCCAACGGGAAAGTACGGGTCCAGGACTGAATGAAGATCAGGAATGTCCTGCTGAATTGTCACGGTGTTCGCGGCGGATAGTCTGACAATGCTCACGTCGTCAATATAGATGTCGTGGATGTCATCCGGCGTGACCCGGTTGTCCTGCTTGTAGGGTGTCTCGAAGTACACGTCGATCCTCTTGAGCCCTCCATCGCCCGGGATAGTGTAGTCCGCCTGAAGGAGAGTCCACTCGCCTTTGTTCACGACGACCGACTTCACATTCTCGTAGGTGTGGGGAATCGCCGGGTCGTCGTAGGACTTCTCCACGGACAGCATGATGGGTCTGGATTCCAGGCCCTGCGCGTACGTAACCCATGCGCTGATGCGATACCTCAGCCCGCGTACAGGCGGCTCGGGAAGCGCGTGCAAGGCCCCATTCCACGTCAAGGTCCGGTGCGAGACCCTGAGGCTGTACTCCCCCGACCTCTTGACATCGGCAGAAACGTCCACGGTTTCAGCGCCGCGGGGCGTCCAGCCTTCCGTCGTACCGCTTTCGAATCCGGCGCTCAGGATGGTGGTGCCAGCGTCCTGGGCAACGGCGCCTCCTGGCGCGGCGAGCATCATCACCAGGGCGACCGGCATCAGGCGGAGCCGACAGGAATGCGACATCGATGCGTCTCCTTTTCTCCGCGGAGCATATACGGCCGGGCCCGTGCGGAGTATCGGGAAAAACGCCTATTGGAGGAAGGGACTATTTGCGGGAGGGACGAGAGCGTTCCTTGGACCGCGGCAGGGCGGCTGCGTGATCTCATTTGACGACGCCGCGGGGCGGGAGTACATTAGTCACTGCGTCGTTGAGCAGGGTTTCCGTAGAATGCGAAGTCACAAAAGTGTATGCCAATCATATAAAACTTCCAGTCGCTTACCGAGGCGGGGCTGTCTGAGCGGCAACCTCAGGAAGCGCATTTTCCAATGAGCAGCGTCATGCCACGATTGCACAACTTCGCCACGCGTCTCATTGCTGTTGAGGCGAAGGCAACCAGGCGTCCGGCGGGAAATACTCCTTCTTCCTTTCCCGTTAATGAGAAGTTGCATCGACATCTTGCGGCGCTGATTGGCCAAGGGGGCTTTCGGGCACTTCTTTGGCGCGCACGCGTGCTGGCTATCGCGGAGCTTCCCTGGCTGAGCGCAGTGCATATGAATGAGGATGGGTCGTTGGAAGAGGGGAACGAACCTCACTCGCACCTTGAACCGGACAAGTTCCTGGAGGCCCGGGTTGTTCTGCTGGCCAAGTTGCTCGGATTGCTGGAAGCCTTCATAGGAGAAAACTTGACGACGCTCCTGGTGCACGAGGTGTGGCCGGAAGTTCCGCGAGACGAGTTGGATTTCAGTGAAAGGGGTGCGAATGAAAAAAAAGGATAGCGCGGACAAACTCGCCTTGCCAAAGAAAAGCGCACGCAAACCAGGCGTAGTGACGATACATCAGCTTCCCACCGGCGTGCGCGGGCTGGATGAAATCCTGGGCGGCGGGATCCCGGAATTCTCCTTCAACATCGTTGGAGGCGCGCCTGGTGCCGGCAAGACAACGCTGGCACATCAAATCGTTTTCGCGAATGCGACGCTGAAGAAGCCCGCGCTCTATTTCACCGTTCTCGGAGAACCCGTCCTCAAGATGCTGCGCTACCAGCAGCAGTATTCTTTCTTTGACGAATCCAGGTTG